>JAGTRW010000069.1 GCA_018262095.1 Pseudomonadota bacterium | reverse complement strand
CAGCAGCGGGCACACGTGATCCTTGAGGTACGACGCCACCGCCAATTCGCGACCGTTGAGCGTGCCATCGCCAATGCCGGTCACTCCGTCATCGGTCGTGATTTTCAGCGTGACGAAGTTGCGCCCCGGGCAACAAACAATCACTTCAGCACTCACAATTTTCATCATTTCTCCTAAAGGTTTGATGGCCAGCCGAGTTCAATCACCATCACATCTGCCGACTACCATACTAGCAATGGCTTTCGTTAGTTGTCAAACGATATTATTATTATTGTCTGACAATTAAAGAATGGTTCTCACAAAACTCGTTGGTCTTAGGCCGGCCGGATGCGGCCTGCTCAACTCTCAAAATTGCCGAGGCCACAGGGGCGGCTGGAGAACTTCAGGAGTTTCAAAGCACGAATAAACCGATGCACGATCAATACAACGATACAGAGCGCTACCCGTTACGATGGTGCCGCCGGGGCCAAAAAACAGGTGCAGAGAGCGATTAAACTACTCTCTGTACGGCATGACGCACGGTCATCCTGCCTCGAGCGGCACAAGGGATCGAGCGTTTGGTGGTATGGTAGATCCTGCTTGAAAAGGTTGCTTATGAAGAACGTAGTTACAAAATTGGATCGTGTCGTCGAGTTGTTTGGCGCCCAGATTGTTCAGGGGGACTATTCGCCGGGATCGGCTTTGCCTGCCGAGGCCGAGTTGTGCAAAACCTACGAGCTGTCACGCGCAACGCTGCGCGAGGTCGTTAAAGTCCTGGCCGCCAAGAAATTGATCAATGTCCTGCAGCACCGGGGCCTGTTTGTCATGCCCAGGGAGAAATGGAATTATCTCGACGGTGATGTGCTCAGATGGGTATTGAAGAACGGGGAGAGTTATGAATTCATCCACGTCTTGTTGGAAACCCGCTGCGTGGTCGAACCCGCCATTGCCGAGTGGGCTGCCCAGAGGGCCTCTGCCGCCGATCTGGTTGATCTGGAATCGGCCTTAAATGACATGGACAAGTTTTACGAGGACAAGGACGCATTCAATTTGGCCGACGTCCGCTTCCATCAGGCTTTGATTACATCAGCCCACAATTTTGTCATCGAGCAACTTGGCGAAGCCATCAGCACGCTGCAACGCGCCGTGTTCGATGTGACTTACTTTCCCGACCACACAACCCGTGAAATCACAATCAACCAGCATAGAAAGCTGTACGACGCTATTCGGTTGAAAAACTCAAAGGTGGCACGAAAAATCAGCGCAAGCATGATTCAGGGTGTGGAAAAACGAATTTCTGAGAAATTTTCCGGACCGTTAAACATCCAGCGAGATCATCAGAAGCCTTTGTGATAGAAACTGCAGGGCCTCTTGGCCGGTAGGGTGAGGCCGCCAACGGCTGTTTCGTAGAGGTCAATTTCGCGGGAATGGCGTTTGGTGGAACGACCGTTCTGGAGAAAGCTCACCGGCCGTTTGGGGGCACGACGCGACCATCATCTCTTCGAATTCATCGCCGGAAAGCAGTCGATGAAATTTCGCTCCCTGAAAGCGGCCTGACGTCACTGAGTATTTTCGACCTATTGTGTTGAAAAACTCCAAATTGGCGGAAAGAGAAAATTCGGCTCGATGTTATCGCACCTGAAAAAGCCACCCAGCTTCGAGCCACAAGGCCATGCCAGCGATCTACAACGACCAATCAGGCTTTAGCCAATCCCGGGTGCCCATTTGAAATTGACATTCACCTACGGGCCTTAAATTCTCCCCGGTTCGTTGAAAAGCGAGTTCTTCAACACAATAGACCCTCTGCAGCCGTTCGGGTCTCCGCGCGATCTACGGCAGCTAAATGAGTCGAGCAGTCGCCCGACAAGGCTACTCTCGGCACTCTCGGACAAAAGTCTGGCCGAAGCCGTCGCTTACCTTGTCGTTGTTATTAACCCGATGTTGTTCTTGATGTTTCTGCTTGTCTCTGCAGCAGAATTTTCAGGTATGCGATACCGACGTGCCGTTTTATGAAACTTGGGCACGTTTTTGAAATGCGAATTTTCCGATGTTTGATAGATTGCTCGGAGAAACAACGCCGGGCGCCGGCGAGCGCTAAAACACGGAATTAGTCTTCACCGAGGGACAGGGGGAAAATGAAAATGGATCAGGCAAGGGGTCATTGGTCGGCTCAACTGGTGACGCTGTTGCTGGCGGCGTTAACCGCCTGTTCGGGGATGGCGCCGAATAGCGCCAAATCGCCGGCGGCGGCCCCGTCTATCGTCGAGCGGCTCGATATCACGTCGCGCAGACCCGCTTTCGCCGGCCAATCCTTCGCCGGCGTCGGGCCATACGAATTCGTCGCGGGGGTAGCCACGGTGCGCGTTGATCCGAAGCATCCGGCCAATCAAACCGTCGTCGACTTGGATAAGGCGGTCGAGCCCGACGGATTTGTCAGGTTCCAGACTGACGTGGCAATCTTGCGCCCGGTGGCGGCCGAAAAAGCATCGCGCGTACTGATCGTCGATATCCCCAACCGAGGGAACAAGCTGGCCCTGGCTCGGCTCGCCGACGGCGGCAACCAGTATGAGAATGCCGCACAGGCCGGTAACGGCTGGCCGATGCGGCAAGGTCATACTTTCGCCTGGATCGGATGGCAGGGTGACGTGCCGCTGGGAAACCAAGGGCAATTGATTGGAACCCGGCTGCCGACAATCAAGAACGCGACGGCCGCCATCACCGGGCCGGCGATTGAGGAATTCATCTTCGACAAAGCGGAAGCCAAGAGCGTTGGCATGCTGACCTATCCGGCAGCCAATACCGACACCGCGAAGGCCACGCTGACCGTCCGGGCGACGACCAGCGCGCCGCCCAAGACGCTTCCCCAGACTGCTTGGCGTTACGTCGACGCGAGCAAGATCGAGATCACGCGCCCGCCGGAATTCGATGCCGGAGCCATTTACCAGATGACCTATGAAGCGCGCGACCCCAAGGTCATGGGGCTCGGCATGGTGGCCTTGCGCGATGTCACCACCTTCCTCAAAGCGGGCGGACGTGACGCCAGCAGCCAGCCCAATCCGGTCGCCGATATCAATCCGAACCTGGCGGTCTTGGTCGGCATCTCCCAGTCGGGCCGGTTCCTGCGCGATTTCATTTGGTACGGATTCAACGAATCGGCCGACGGCAAGGAAGTGTTTGAGGCGGCCATGCCGATTATTGCCGGCTCGCGCAAGAGCTATGTCAACGCGCGATTCGCACAGCCCGGCCGATACTCGCGCCAGCACGAGGATCACCTTTATTACGGCGATCAGTTCCCGTTCACCTATGCCACCACCAAGGACCCGGTGAGCGCGAAGACCGACGGGATTTTCTCGCGCTGCGAAAAGAACGCTACGTGTCCGAAGCTGATGCATCTGGATAGCAGCATGGAGTTCTGGCAGGCGCGTTCTTCCTTGCTCGTCGCCGACGGTCAAGGCCGTTCGCTTCCGGTACCGGAGAACGTGCGCTTCTATCTGATGGCCGGCACGCAGCATGGGCCGGCGGCCAAGCCGGAATACGGCGTCTGCCAGCAACTGAGCAACCCGGCGGCGCAAGCGCCATTGGTGCGCGCGGCCATGGCACGCCTGATCGACTGGGCGCGAGACGGCAAAACGCCGCCAGCGAGCCGTTTCCCCACGCTCGAGAAAGGGCTCGTCGAACCGCGCCAGGCGGCGATTGGTTTCCCCAACCTGGGCAGCATCGGCGTCGCGTTTCCCGCGGCGTTCAATGACCTCAAGCTCGTCGACTACGGCGCGATTCCGCCCGCGGTCGCCTTCGACAAGCCTTATGCGCTGCTCCTGCCGCGCACCGACAAGAACGGGAATGACCTTGACGGCGTTCGCCTTCCGGAGATCGAGGTGCCGCTGGCGACGCATACCGGCTGGGGATTGAGAAAAGCGGGTTTCGCCGAAGGTCAGCTTTGCGGTATTAGCGGCACGTACCTACCGTTCGCCCAAGATGCCGCCGAACGAGCACGCCGGAATGATCCAAGAGCCTCAATCGCCGAGCGCTATCAAACCAAGGGCGCCTACGTCGAGCAATTCGCAGCTGCTGGCCGCAGCCTGCGCGACGACGGCTTTCTGCTTGAGGAAGACCTCGTGCGCTTGGTTGATCGCGCCCGCCGGGACCCGCGAGTCGCGCATTTGCCTGATTGATCGAGTGAGCCTGGTCGATGCGGCGTACGCCATCGCGGAGACGAAAGCGGCCAAGATCGTAGCGCGATGCAGGGCGGCTTGTTCGGCGCTGGCAAACGAAAAAATAGCGTTGATCGCTTAAGGGACTCCTTTCGCCGCATTATAGTTTTCCGGCAAAGTCGCTACAATTGCGTCGCATCGGCAAGCGACCGGGCGGACCTGCGTCCGCCGGCCAGTCTTTAGCGTTTTCTGGAATCGCATGGGTGAAACAAGACTCCCGGTCGGTCGTCATTGTTCAACCATCGTCGGGGTTGACGGCAAGCCCTTATTGACCTGCCCGCCTGATTGGAATGGTCCGCTGTTGGAACGCAAGGAGATTCCAGGCGCGCTGGAATGCGGAGCGCAATACAGCGGAATGCCGATGGTTATTGTTCCGCTGCGCGGTCATGGAAAAAGACGCTTCCGCAGCGGATCGACGATCCAGGAGTTTTACACCGCGCCGCCCAACATTCTGATCTACGGAGAAACGTTTGAGCGCGATCACGGTCGCTGGGATGGCGAGCCGGGCGAGTCGATTACGCTGAGCTTGCCAACCAGCGTCTTAAACCGATACGGTCAGGACGACCGTTATCGGTTCGACACCCGTTTCAACAACGTAGATCCGACGCTACGCAATGCGATCACCGCCTTGGCCGAGGAGATGCAGTGCGGATTTCAGAACGGAAGACTCTATGCGGAAGGGCTGTCAATCTCGATTGTGGGTTGGTTGATGACTCACTATGCAGCCAAGTCGCCGGGAACTGCCTCACCAAAGCGGGGGCTTTCGGCCGCACAACAAGCAAGAATCGAAGAGTTCATCGACAGCCATCTCGATCAAAACATTTCGATTGAGTGCATGGCAGCGCAAGTTCGCATGAGTCCTCGCCTCTTTTCTCGCGTCTTTCCTGTGGCGTACGGCGAATCCCCCCATCGTTACGTGATGCTCAAGCGCCTGGCGAGAGCAAAGCAACTGCTGAGTATCCGGCCGAATTTGACGATACTCGACGTGGCGTTGAGTACCGGGTTTTGCAGCCAAGCGCATTTTTGCTTTGCCTTCCGAAAATTTTGCGGAGGCTCGCCGACGGCTTGGCGGGATAATGACTAGATGATAACAAGGCGACTGCTGCTCTAGTCGTAACCGACGCATTGCTGACCGAGAAGGTCATGCAGGCGAATGCTGACAATGGCCGAGTCGCACGCGTAACCGGTGCGGCAGATTTTAGACGCAGAGCAGTCATCCGAATGGCCGGGGTCTGGCAATTCCGTAAGTCGGCTCGTGGCCGGGAGTGTGAGGTTGGCAGCGGCGGCCTGGGCGCATTCTACTTCGCGGAACCTGGGTTTGGCTGATCGGCGGCTGTGTGGAAGGCTGTCCGGCCGCATTGGGTCAAAAATACTCAGTGACGTCAGGCCGCTTTCATGGCGCGAAATTTCATCGACTGCTTTCCGGCGATGAATTCGAAGAGATGGCGGTCGCGTCGCGCCCCAATCCCGACTCTCTGTTCGCCGTATTTCGAGTGACGGGTAACAAGGTACATCTGCCGCTTGCAATAATGTCAAAGGACATCTTTCCGATCGCAGTGAAGTGCGCAAGAATCGGATTGATGTAGAACCAATCGATCGCCTATTGTGTCGGCACCTTCGCCACTGGATGTCGCCATGAATACTGCTAGCCTTGCACGCTTGTTACTGCTGTCCGCCGTATGGGGCGCTTCATTTCTGTTCATGCGAATTGGTGCCCCTGCTCTGGGGCCATCGCTGTTGATCTTCGCTCGTGTCGGACTGGCAGCACTGTTTTTGCTGATGATTGCCTTCTACCTCAGGAAGCCCCTGAATACGCCTCGCTACTGGAAACATTACCTCATACTTGGGCTATTCAACTCGGCACTGCCCTTTCTATTGTTTGCATATGCCGCACAAACTGTTTCTGCGTCGTTGCTTTCCATCCTGAATGCAACGGCCCCTATCTGGGCAACCGCTATCGGGGCGATCTGGCTACGATCCCGCCCTTCGCCCAAAGCGCTTTTCGGGACGCTGCTCGGTATGGTCGGAGTCAGTCTGTTAGTCGGCATTGAAACAGTCACGCTGCCTGAAGGAGGTACTCTGGCGATTGTCGCTGGTCTAGGAGCAGCGTTTTCATATGGAATTGCCACCACCTATACAAAATCCGCAAAATCCGTTGAGCCATTTGCCAACGCGCACGGCAGCATGTGGGCTGCAACGTTGATGCTAGCCCCATTCGCCCTGCAAGCGGAAGCAATACCGACCATGCTCCCGCTGCATCTCATTCTTTCGGTAACCGCCCTCGGCATCGTATGCAGTGGCGTTGCGTATCTGCTCTACTTCCGACTGATCGCTGACATCGGTGCTGCATCTGCCCTCTCCGTTACGTTCCTTATCCCGGTGTTTGGCATTCTTTGGGGTACCGTGTTTCTCGGTGAACATGTCGGCTGGCATACGCTAGTAGGTAGCCTGATCATTCTGACAGGTACTGCTTTGGTGACTAGTTTTTCCATTTCGACAGTCCTGCTAAGAAGAGTGCGCCATGCGGCCTGACAACCCAGAACAGGCGCGGCAGTATGTGCTCGTCGCCCGCGCGATCTCTTTTATTCAAGACAATGCCAAACAGCAGCCAAGCTTGGAGCAGGTCGCAGTAGCGACCCATGTCAGCCCGTTTCATCTGCAAAGACTGTTTGCTGAATGGGCTGGAATCTCACCAAAGCGGTTCCTTCAGTATCTGACCAAGGAGTATGCGAAACAGAAGCTGATGTCGTCGCACGATGTTTTGACCGTGACCGAAGGTGCTGGGTTAAGCAGTACCAGCCGCTTGCACGATTTGATGGTGACCTGCGAAGCAATGACGCCTGGAGAGATTAAGGCAGGTTACGCGGGTATGGAAATCATCTACGGCTTTGCCTTCTCCCCTTTTGGTGAAGCAATTGTTGCTTGGACGAAGCGGGGAATTTGTCATTTCGCTTTCTCCATGGCAAACCACGAAGCGATGCTGGCGGAGCTTGTTTCGTATTGGCCGAACGCCAGATTCAGTCAGGACGATTCTCAGGCTCAGCACCGGTTGCAAGACATTTTCCCTACCACGCCTTCCCGTGGCAGGGTACATCTGGTCTTGCGCGGAACCAACTTTCAGATCAAGGTATGGGAGGCACTGGTACATACTGATTTCGGGCGCGTGACTTCATATCAACAACTCGCTGAACGTGCCGGATGCCCGCGTGCGCAACGTGCTGTTGGAACGGCTTTGGCCGCAAATCATATCGGCTACCTGATTCCATGCCACCGTGTGATCCGCGAAAGCGGCGATGCGGGCAGCTATCGCTGGGGAGCAGAGCGCAAGCTCGCGATGCTTGCCTGGGAGGCTGCTAGGGCTAATCAATGACTGGTTTTACGCAACCACCAGCCAGAAAAAAGGCAAATAGATTGGGTAGGTTATTGGCCGCTCCTGGCCGGGAGTCTGAGGTCAGCAACGGCGGCTTCGGAGCATTCTACTCGCGGAACCTCGGTTTGGCTGACTGGCGGCTTTGTGGAAAACTGATGGGCCGAAATGGCTCGGCAGCGTGAGTTCGCCGGATGAGGAAGCTGCTGTTCAAGGTAATTCTCGACTGGGCGGCAGGTAACCGGCGGATTGCTGACCGAGACGATCAGGTTCGTGAATGCCGGCTAAGGCCGACGAGCGGGCCTATGGGCTGACAGGGTCAATCGACCGGTTTCGGATCAGTGACCTGTCGCTCGGGCGACTAAAATTTTCTGGGTCGCTACGGCCGAACTCTGCCTAATGCCAACCCTATAAGCCCTTCTGTCGAACTGCTCAGTGGCTCGGTGATTCGATCCAGTTCTCGACGACCAAGCCAGGGTATTTGGCAAAGTCCTTGGTATTGTTGGTCACGACGGTTGCATTGAGCGAAACTGCATGTGCGGCGATCAATTTATCGAGCGCATCTTTTTTTGCCGCACGGGTTGCCTGCCTGATCGGGCCGTAGGCTTCCCCGGCGGCGGAATCAAACGGGATCACCTGGATGTCTTCAATCAGACTGGCAAGATTAATCTTCTCCCGTTCTGGATTGGCCGACACGGCAACGCCATACGCCAATTCTGCATAGGTGATCGAAGACATCACCACATCACCGACGTAGCACTGTGCAAAGCGCTGAGCGATTTCCTCCGGTTGATTCTTCATCAGGTAGATGCACATATTCGTGTCGAGCAGGTAGCGTGGCATTACAGCGAATCCCTTTCGGCTTGCTGCTGATCGCCACGACCTTCAGCCATGAAATCCGGGGAGAACAAGCCGTTAGGCTCGGGATTAAAGATCTCATCGTTGCGATGGATCAAGGAGGGGTCAAACATTGCCAGCGGGGGACGCTGAAGCAACGTGGCCATAGTAGGAAATATTGAGCCCGCGTGTCTGTGGCAACTTTTCAGTGCTTCGGTAACGGAATGTACGGCGCGAGACGTTGGCGGGGCTGAACGGCCGTCGACGGTGCGGTCAGCCGGTTTGCCGTCGTTCGGCTTTGGTCGCCGTCGGGCAGGGAACGATCCTGCCGGTCCATCACTCAGCTTTCGTCTGGCGCGACCATGCGTATCGGGCGAGTCCCGATCTTCGCCCCGGTGACTTCGTCCACGGCCACCGCCCTGATTTCCGTTCCGTTTTCAGCGTCGAAGAAACGGACCAATTTGCCGCCGCCGCGGTATTGGCGTCCCCACTCGCCGATCATGAAGAGCACCGGCAGAAAATCGCGCCCGGCAGCGGTCAGCAGATATTCCTCGCGCGGCGGGTGCTCCGAGTAGCGCTGCTTTTCGAGTAATCCTTCCTCGGTCAGCGTCGCCAGCCGTCGGGTCAGCATCGTCGGGGCGATGCCCAGACTTTTGCGGAATTGGTCGAAGCGCGTCAGGCCGGCATGGGCGTCGCGCAGGATCAACAGGCTCCATGCATCACCGGCGAAAGCCAGGCTGCGGGCGATCGGGCAGGGTTCATTGCGATTATTTTCGTCGTTCATACTGTTTTGGTAGTGACTTGCTTTCAAATTGGTAGTATCGTTCGTTTCAATTTGATAGTAACACCTCGACGACCAGCAATCTACCCCGCAAGGAGAATTCATAGATGAGCAATGTGAAATGGGCCGATGTGCCGACTCGCACGATAGCCGTGGGCGGCGTGCCTTTCGCCTATCGGGAGCTCGGCCCTGATTCCGGCGTTCCGGTGATCTTCCTGCACCACTTGATGGCCGTGCTCGATGACTGGGACCCGCGGGTGATCGACGGCATCGCCGCGCAGCGCCGGGTGATCGCCTTCGACAACCGCGGGGTCGGCGCGTCGGGCGGGTCGGTACCGCACAGCATCGAAGCAATGGGGCGCGATGCCATCGCCTTCATTCACGCCTTGGGATTCAAGCAGGTCGACCTGCTCGGCTTCTCGTTGGGCGGCGGCGTCGCGCAAATGATTGCCTTGCAGGCTCCCGACCTGGTGCGTCGGATGGTCATTGCCGGAACGGGGCCTCGGGGCGGCGGCGGTATCGACGAGATCAACAAAATCGCCGTCATCGCTTACCTCAAAGCGGCGCTCACGCTGAGCGATCCCAGGAATTTCCTGTTCTTCCCTCGCACGCCGGAAGGCAAGCGTGCCGCGAAAGATTACTTCTCGCGGCTGGACGAGCGCACGGGAAACCGTGACCAGCCGATTTCGCTGCAGGCCCGGCGCGCCCAACTGAAGGCCATCAAGAACGCGGGCCTGAGCGCGCCCGACGATCTCTCGGTGATTACCCAACCGGTTTTCATCGCCAACGGCGATCGTGACCTGATGGTCGATAGCCGTCATTCAGCTGACATGGCGCGCCGTCTGCCGAATTCCCAACTCACGATCTATCCGGATTCCGGCCACGGTGGCGTCTTTCAGCACCACCGGACCTTCGTGCCGGCGGTGCTGGATTTCCTCGCCAACTGATCGATAGCAATGAAAGGCCACAAATGAATCATCAAACCATGAAAGCACTGACCTTCAAGCGCTACGGCAAGTCGCCCGAGATCGGGTTCGCCGACGTTCCCCGCCCCACGCTCAAGGCCGACGAATTGCTCGTACAGGTCCACGCTGCCAGCGTGAACCCGGTCGACAACATGATCGTGACGGGAATATTCAAACCGATTCTGCACTTCCAACTGCCGGCGACGCTGGGCAGCGATCTGGCCGGCGTGGTGGTCGAGGTCGGCAGCAATGTGACCCGTTTCAAGTCGGGCGATGCCGTCTTCGCCAACATCTTCGACCTGGGGACCGGCGCTATCGCCGAGTTCGCGGTGGTACCGGAGCGCCTTGCCGCGTTGAAACCAGCCAATCTGGACTTCGTTGAGGCGGCATCGATCCCGATGGTCGGGCTCACCTCGTGGCAGGCGCTCAAGGAACGCGCGAATCTTCGGGCCGGTCACAAGGTTTTTATCCCGGCAGGCTCAGGCGGCATTGGCACGTTTGCGATCCAGCTCGCCAAGCACCTGGGTGCCAAGGTCGGAACGACCACCAGCACGGGCAATGTCGAACTGGTTCGCAAGCTTGGCGCCGACGAGGTGGTCGACTACAAGGAGCAGGAATTCGAGACCGCGCTGCGCGGCTACGACGCGGTGCTCGGCACCGTCAGGGGTGACGCGATCGAGAAGTCCCTCGCCATCCTCAAGCCAGGGGGGGCGATCGTCTCTCTGGTCGGCCCGCTCGACGTAGCGTTTGCTCGCGCCAGGCGGCTCAACTTCGTCCTGACCTTCGTCTTCGGCTTGATGAGCCGCAAGATCATGCGCCTGGCGAAAAAACGGGACGTCACTTACTCATTCCTCTTTGCGCGCCCCGATGGCGTAGCGCTTGCCGAAATCGGCAAACTCCTTGAAGCGGAGCGCATCCGGCCGGTGATCGACAAGGTGTTTGCGTTCGTGCAGGCGAAGGACGCGCTTGATTACCTCGCCCAGGGACGATCCAGGGGCAAGGTCGTGATCAAGATGTAGTGCTGCCCGTATTTACCCCCCCACCAGAACGACTCATGCAAAGGAAAAAATTCATGACCACGCTTCCGACTGTCTTCATCACCGGTGCCTCCAGCGGCATCGGCGCCACCTACGCCGAGCGTTTCGCCCGCCGCGGCCACAACCTCGTCCTGGTGGCGCGCGACAAGTCGCGCCTGGACGCCTTGGCCGTGCGTCTGCGTGCGGAAAGCCAGGTGGCCGTTGACGTGCTGCAGGCCGACCTGACCAGCCCGGCCGACCTGTCCGCGCTTGAAACTCGACTGCGCGACGACGCGCGTATCGGCGTCTTGATCAACAACGCGGGAATGGCTCAATCGGGCGGTTTTTTGGCGCAATCCGCCGAGGCCATCGAACGCCTGATCGCGCTCAACACCACTGCACCAACGCGGCTCGCTGCCGCGGTCGCGCCGCGCTTCGCGCAGTCCGGAACGGGCGCCATCGTCAACATTGGCTCGGTGGTGGGTTTCGCGCCCGAGTTCGGCATGTCGATCTACGGTGCCACCAAAGCCTTCGTGCTGTTTCTGTCGCAGGGTCTGAACGTTGAGCTGGCGCCCAAGGGCGTCTATGTCCAGGCGGTGCTGCCGGCATCGACCCGCACCGAGATTTGGGAGCGGGCCGGCATTGACGTCAACACCCTCCCCGAGGTGATGGAAGTGGGGGAACTGGTCGATGCCGCACTGGTCGGCTTCGACCGTCGCGAGCTGGTCACGATCCCGCCGCTGCATGCGGCCCAGCGCTGGGATGCGCTGGACGGTGCGCGCCAGGCGCTGCTATCGGACATTCGACAAACCCATGCGGCGGAGCGCTATCAGCCACAAGCCTGAGCACTTGATTCAATCCGATTTGACGCGAGTTCTACAACACGACCACTCGACACCAGGAGATCTCCATGAGCAACGCATTATTCACCTCGACCCAACTCGGCAGCTTGCCGCTGAAGAACCGCATCGTCATGGCGCCGCTGACGCGCAGCCGCGCCATCGGCAACGTCCCCAATGCCCTGATGGAACAGTATTACCGCCTGCGGGCGGATGCCGGGCTGATCATCACCGAAGGCACCTCGCCGTCGCCCAACGGCCTGGGCTACGCACGCATCCCCGGACTGTTCAACGACGAGCAGGTGCAGGGCTGGAAAAGCGTGACCGACGGCGTCCATCAGGCCGGCGGCCGGATTTTTGTGCAACTGATGCATACCGGGCGGGTCGGCCATCCCGCCAACCTGCCGGCCGGCGCCAGCGTTCTCGCCCCGTCGGCGGTCGCCGCGCCCGGCGAGATGTGGACCGACGCCGGCGGCTTGCAGCCGCATCCCGTGCCGCGCGAAATGAGCGAGGCCGACATCGCGCAGAGCATCGCCGAATATGCGGCCGCGGCCAAACTGGCCATGCAGGCCGGTTTCGATGGGGTCGAACTGCATGCGGCGAACGGCTATCTGATCGACCAGTTTCTCAACACCGCGTCCAACCAGCGCGACGACCGCTGGGGCGGCACCGTCGACAACCGCATCCGCTTCGCCGTCGAAGTCGCCAAGGCAAGCGTCGCGGCCATTGGCGCCGAGCGCGTCGGCATGCGGATCTCGCCGTATGGCGTGTTCAACGGCCAAGTGCCGGATGATGAGATGGATGCGCTGTACCTGCGTTTGATCGACGAGTTGAATGCGCTCGGTCTGCTCTACATCCACGTCGTCGATCACAGCGCCATGGGGGCGCCTGAAGTCAGCCCCGTTCTGAAGGCCAAGATCCGCGCTGCGTTCAACGGGAAGTACATTCTCTCCGGTGGTTACGATGTCGCGCGAGCCAATGCCGACCTCGACGCGCAGCGCGGCGACCTGGTGGCTCTCGGTCGTCCGTTCATCTCGAACCCGGATCTGGTCGCCAAGCTCAGGTCGGGCCAGGCGCTGGTGGCGCCCGATTCAGCGACCTTCTATACGCCGGGCGAAAAAGGCTACACCGATTATTGATGGAAGCCTGAGCCTTGTTTCGGATTTCTCCGCGTCGCTCACGATGCGGAGAAATCCGCGACCCGATCGGCGGCGGTAGCCGCCTGGTTGCGAATCAACAGGAAGCGGCGTCGGCGGCTGATTCGCTCAGCAGCTCGTGCAGATCCGCTTCGATCAGTTCGATTCCGAGTTTCTTCAAAAAGCGTCGCTCCTTGTCGTTCGGCTGCTCGATCAATGCCCAGCCGGCGGGCGACGCGGCGCCGTAGATCAAATCGGCGAGAACCATGCGTTCGCTGTCGCGGGATAGACGCATGCCGAGCAGCAGGTAGCGCTTGTCGCGTCGGCGCGTCTTGACGAAAGCGGGAACGGCGAAGCCGCCCATCAGCTCGGTGAGGTAATCGACGTAGTCGGCATCCGACGCGATATAGCAGGGCTTGGGCGCGGGCGCGCCCATCGGCTTGAACAGTAGCGGCAGCGAGGGATCGGCCTGCTCCGGGGTAATTTCCGTATAGTTGCTGCCGTCATGCGAATGCAGCCTGAAGCGGTAGTCGGAACCGCCCAGTCGCGCGCAGCCGACGATCAGCAGGTGGGGGCGGCCGGAATAGCTGTCGATCAGTTGGCGGTCGCGGTTGATGTCGATGACGTACGGCGGGTTGATCGCCTGCAGCCAGTCATGCACCGCCGACCGGCTCCACTGCGTGGCGCCGTAGGTGGTGTCGAGAAAGCGCGTCACCGCACCGCGGCCGCGCTTGAGCTCGACGTTCATCGCCGCGCGCGGGAATTCGTACATCAGCTTGGCCGCCATCGGCTTGCCGCCGTTCATCGCCAGGATCAACTGGTCGCTGGTCGCCGGCATCGGCTCGCCGGTGCTTTGAGATACGACGTCGGCGAGGACGCCGGGACCGAGGTAGGGAACGATGCTGCCGTCCTTAAGACCGGCCAGCAGTTGCGTGCGCAGTTGGGAGTCCATGGCGGTCCTGGCAGTGAAGATGGTCTTTCACTCGCAAGAAGCGCGCCGCGTCGTCATTTCCCGGTGTCGTTGGTTTTCGGGCGATTTGTCGCTGTCGCGTTTGCGACAAATCAGAGCGTTCCGATGGCGATGTCGTATACGCCACCGACGGCGATGTATTCGTCCTCGCCTTTGAGGACGCCCGGCAGCAGGCCGCAATTGAAGAAGATCTTGGCGGTCGGGACGCGGGTCGTCAGGATGTAGTCGCCGAACTCGCCGGCGCGCTCACGCGAGGCGGTGAACGAAACCAGGTTGTTGAAGAGGACGATCTGGCGCGTCTTGCTGCCGGTCAGCACTTCATGCTCGGCCAGGCGATTGATTCCGCGATAGAGCTCAAGGTGGGTGCGGGCCGGCGCGCTGCGCCCGAATTCGTACTGGCTGTACGCATAAACAAGGTCGAGCTGGCTTTCGAGCGCGTTGGTGCCGTAGAGGCCGGCTGAGCGCATCTCCTGATAGCGCAGGTAGGCCGGCCCGCAAAAATCGCGCAGCGGCTGGCCGTGAAAGCGCGGCAGCAGGCCGAAGCGCGATTCGACCCAGCCCTTGAGGATGGCGCCTTCGCGGCCGTCGGAATCGAAGCTCCAGCCGCGCAGCACGCGTTTCCAGTTGGCGTTGGCGCGCTGCTTCGAACGCTCGCTCAATCCTGCTTTTTCGAGTTCTTCAAGGCAGAAGTGCACCGTCAGGTAATCGACAAAGGCGGCGGCGCGCAGCGGCGCGTCGTCGATGCGGTCGAGGCGGCGGAAGAGGTCGGCGTGCAGTTCGGCGACGTTGTCGAGCTGCAGCGCGGTCGGAAAGCGTTGAAAGGTCAGGCTGCCGAGGATGATCGCCGGGACGCTGCAGCGGTTGATCGGCAGTCGCGCATAGCGCGGCAGCGAGGCGCTGTCATTGTCGGTAGCGCGACAAACGGCTGCGTCATTGTCGGATTCCGGCGCCTCGTCAAGATCGCGGTCGATCCGAATAACGTCAGTCATATCAATTGCTTACCGAATGTTTAGCCGCTTGGCACGGTCTTTGCGAAATCCAGGTCGGGAGCAAGTCTTTAACCCGAGCGAAATTCAGATAGGAGATTGCATCATGGCAAAAAAACTACGTCAAGCGGCGATTTACGGCAAGGGCGGCATCGGCAAGTCGACCACCACCCAGAATCTGGTTGCCGCGCTCGCCGAGGCGGGTCAGAAGGTGATGATCGTCGGCTGCGACCGCCAACTCGGGCAGCGTTCGCCTCGCCGGCCTGATCTGCAATTCGCGCAATACCGACCGCGAAGACGAGTTGATCGAAGCGCTGGCCGCCGCCATGGGAACGCAGATGATCCACTTCGTTCCGCGCGACAACGTCGTTCAGCACGCCGAAATCCGCCGCATGACGGTGATCGAATACGACCCGACGGCCAACCAGGCCAACGAGTACCGCACGCTGGCGAAAAAGATCATCGACAACAAGAAGTTCGTGATCCCGACGCCGGTCAGCATGGACGAACTCGAAGCGCTGTTGATGGAGTTCGGCATCATGGAAGTCGAAAACACCGCCATCATCGGCAAGACCGCTGCCGAATTGGCTGCCGAAGCTTTGGCCGCGTAGTCGGCTCAACTTCAAGAATTCAATCCAACGGGGCGTCGTGCACAGATTGGTGCCGCGTCCGAAAAGGAGTCGCAAATGGCTGCGCTAACCCGCGAAGAAACCGAATCGCTGATCCAGGAGGTCCTCGAGGTCTATCCCGAGAAGGCCAAGAAGGATCGCGCCAAGCACTTGATGGTCAACGACAAGGAACTCGAGTCGTCGAAGAAGTGCATCACCTCCAACCGCAAGTCGCTGCCCGGCGTCATGACCATGCGCGGCTGCGCCTACGCCGGATCGAAGGGCGTCGTCTGGGGGCCAATCAAGGACATCATCAGCATCTCGCACGGCCCGATCGGCTGTGGTCAGTATGCGCGCGCCGGACGCCGCAACTATTACGTCGGCACGACCGGCGTCGATAGCTTCTGCGAAATCAACTTCACCTCGGACTTCCAGGAAAAGGACATCGTCTTCGGCGGCGACAAGAAGCTGGCCAAGCTGATCCGCGAGATCGAGACGCTGTTTCCGCTCTCCAAGGGCGTCTCGATCCAGTCCGAGTGCCCGATCGGGCTGATCGGCGACGACATCGAAGCGGTCGCCAAGAAGTCGGCTCTTGAGCTCGGCAAGCCGGTCGTTCCGGTGCGCTGCGAGGGGTTCCGTGGCGTCTCGCAGTCGCTCGGCCATCACATCGCCAACGACTCGGTGCGCGACTGGATCATCTCCAATCGTGACGGCAAACCCTTCGAAAAGACGCCGTACGACGTCGCCATCCTCGGCGACTACAACATCGGCGGCGACGCCTGGGCGTCGCGCATCCTGCTCGAGGAAATGGGCTTGCGCGTCGTCGCCCAGTGGTCGGGCGACGGCACGCTGGCGGAGATGGTGAACCCGCCGCCCGGCAAGCTCAACCTGCGGCACTGCTACCGTTCGATGAACTACATCAGCCGGCACATGGAAGAGAAGTACGGCATTCCGTGGATGGAATACAACTTCTTCGGCCCGACCAAGATCAAGGAGTCGTTGCGCAAGATCGCCTCGTACTTCGACGACACGATCAAGGCAGGCGCCGAGCGCGTGATCGAGAAATACACGCCGGCGATGGAAGCGGTGATCGCCAAGTACAAGCCGCGCCTGCAGGGCAAGAAGGTCATGCTCTACGTCGGCGGGCTGCGTCCGCGCCACGTCGTCGGCGCCTACGAGGACCTCGGCATGGAGGTCGTCGGCACCGGCTACGAGTTCGCGCACAACGACGACTACGACCGCACGATCAAGGAGATGGGCGATACGACGCTGATCTATGACGATGCGACCGGACACGAGCTCGACGAATTCGTCAAGACGCTCAAGCCCGACCTGATCGGCTCGGGGATCAAGGAAAAGTACGTTTTCCACAAGATGGGCTTCCCCTTCCGCCAGATGCACTCGTGGGATTACTCGGGCCCTTATCACGGCTACGACGGTTTCGCCGTCTTCGCCAAGGACATGGACCTGACCATCAACAACCCGTGCTGGTCGATGATCAAGGCGCCCTGGCTGCAGCCCGCCGAGGTCGCCGAGGAGCCGCAGGCCGCATAAGAGCGATTAACCACGGCGTGCACAGCGAGCACGGCGAGATTCAAAAGCGGAAAAACGGTGTTGTTTCTTGTTTTTCGCCGTGCCCGCCGTGTCGCCGTGGTTAAAAAACGATTCCCCCTCAACTTGTGTCCGCGTCCGCAGATTGGCGGCCGGGCAAAGGAGATGAAGATGCAAACCGTAGAAAAGATCAAACCGTGTTTTCCGCTCTTTCGCGACGACAACTACAAGGCGTCGATCGCCAACAAGCGCGAACAATTCGAGGAAACCCACAGCCCCGACAAGATCGCCGAGACCTTCGCGTGGACCACGTCGATGGAGTATCAGGAGCTCAACTTCAAGCGCGAGGCGCTGACCATCAACCCGGCCAAGGCCTGCCAGCCGCTCGGCTCGGCGCTGTGCGGACTGGGTTTCCACAAGACGCTGGTCTATATCCACGGCTCGCAGGGCTGTATCGCCTACTTTCGTACCTACTTCAACCGCCACTTCAAGGAGCCGGTGGCCATCATCGCCGACTCGATGACCGAGGACGCGGCGGTCTTCGGCGGCCAGAAGAACGTCCATGAGGGCCTGGCCAACGCCAAGGCGCTCTATGGCGCCGAGATGATCGTGATGTCGACGACCTGTATCGCCGAAGTCATCGGCGACGACCTCAACGCCTTCATCGGCAACGCGCGCAAGGAAGGGACGGTGCCCGAGGACTTCCCGATCCCGTTCGCCCATACGCCGTCCTTCGTCGGTTCTCACGTCACCGGCTGGGACAACATGGAGGAGGGAATCCTGCGCTACTTCACGCTCAACACGATGGAAGACAAGGTGGTCGGCAAGAACGGCAAGATCAACATCGTTCCTGGCTTCGAGACCTACCTCGGCAACTTCCGCGTGATCAAGCGCATGCTCAAAGAGATGGATGTCGATTTCACCCTGCTCTCCGATCCCGAGGAAGTGCTCGACACGCCCGCCGACGGCAGCTTCAGCATGTACGCCGGCGGTACCACGCAGGACGAGGTCAAGGATGCGCCGAACGCCATCACCACCTTCCTGCTGCACCCGCTCGAGCTCGACAAGACGCGTAAATTCGTCGAAGGCACCTGGAATCACGAAGTTCCCAAGCTCGACATCCCGATGGGCGTCGAATGGACCGACGCCTGGCTGATGAAGGTCGCCGAAGTGACCGGCAAGCCGATCGCGCCGTCGCTGACGCTCGAACGCGGCCGTCTGGTCGACATGATGACCGACTCGCACGCCTGGCTGCACGGCAAGAAGATGGCGCTCTACGGCGATCCCGATTACTGCCTGGGGATGACCAAGATCCTGATGGAATTCGGCATCGAGCCGACGCACATCGTCTGCAACAACGGCAGCAAGAAGTGGAAGAAGGCGATGGAAGCGCTGCTCGCGACCTCGCCCTACGGCGCCTCGGGCAAGGTCTATCCGGGCGCCGACCTGTGGCACCTGCGCAGCCTGTGCTTCACCGACAAGCCTGACTTCCTGATCGGCAACAGCTACGGCAAGTACATCCAGCGCGATACGCTGCACAAGGGCCCCGAGTTCGAGGTGCCGCTGATCCGCATCGGCTTCCCGATCTTCGACCGTCACCACCTGCACCGCATGACGACGCTCGGCTACGAAGGCGCGATGTACATCCTGACGACGCTGACCAACGCCGTCCTGGAAAACCTCGACGACAAGACGCGCGCGATGGGAACCACCGACTACAACCACGACCTGGTGCGCTAGTAGGCAGTCATGCTGAATCGCTGCGATATGGGAAATTGTGTCATTCCGGGCTTGACCCGGAATCCAGTGGTGCGCTACTGGATTCCGGCACCCCAAGGGTGCTTCCTTCGGGGCGCTTTCGCCGGAATGACGTGGCTATCCATTGTTTTTAGGATGACTGCCTACTCGGACCGGTTGCTCGGTCCTGCACCTGAGGAGATTTTATGGCCAACATCATGATCCGCCGGGGCGACCAGGGCTACGTGTTCTACATGCCCAAGCGCGACATCGAGGACAGCATCGTTTCGATCGAATTCGACACCCCGGAGAAGTGGGGCGGCGAAATCAGGCTCGGCAACGGCGGCATCTACCACATCGAACCGCAGGCGGCGCCGGCGCGGCTGCCGTATTCAGTGCGCGCGCGGCGGATCGACGGCGTCGAGTGAGAAGTGGTTTTGAAAAGAGCGATTAACCACAACGACACGGCGTACACAACGAAGAATCTGAATTTCGTATTTGTGAATTGGCGTTGTGCTCGTTGTGCCCGTCGTGGTTAGAACAGTTTTTACGAAAGGAGAAACAGCATGGCAATGAAGATCACCCAAGCCGAATGCACGTCGTGCGGCGACTGCGTTCCGGTCTGTCCGACCAAGTCGATTACCGACAAGGGCGGAATTTTCAAGATCAACAAGGAGACGTGCACCGAATGCGAAAACGAGGCTGATTCGCCCAAGTGCGTCGATACCTGTCCGGCAGGCGAATCCTGCATCGTCTATCTCTAACCGCAGGCGTGCCGGTGGCCGTACGGTCACCGGCCAACCGGGAGAACTGTCATGTCGCAATTCATGTCCCAGTCGATGACCCGTGAGGCGGCCTTGCGCATCGGTCTGGCCGCGCGGGAACTCGACGGAGCCAACGTGACCGGGCTGGTCAAGGCGCTGGCCGCAACGCTAGGTCTGCCGCTCACCGAGACCAAGCTCGCCGGAATCGCTGCCGACGATCTGCGCGAGATCCTCGCCGGTAACTTCGCCGACGCCGACTGCCACGTGGGTTTCGATCAGGAGAGGCTCAAGCGCGCCGTTCGCCTGCTCTGGGGCGAGGGCGTCGATGGCAGCGACCTGCCGGCGCTCGATGCCTACGCCGAAGGCGACCTGCCAGGATCGATTCGCGTCGCCTGCGCTTCGAACAACGGCGAGAAAATCGACGGTCATTTCGGTTCCTGCGAGCGCTTCCTGGTCTATCAGGTGGCGCCGGGCGGATCGCGCCTGCTGGCCATGCGGTCGACGCTCGAGGCCGATCACGACGAGGACCGCAATGCCGCGCGCGCCAAGCTCATTGCCGATTGCCAGGTCGTCTATGTGCAGTCGATCGGCGGCCCGGCTGCCGCCAAGGTCGTTCGCGCCGGTGCGCATCCGGTCAAGATCGCCGACGGCGCCGCAGCGCGCGATGTTCTCGCCCGCCTGCAGCAGACGCTGATCAAACCGCCGCCCTGGCTCGCCAAGACGATGGGCGTCAAAGCCGAGTCGCTGGCAAAATTCGCCGAGACGGTCGAGGAGTGATGCGGCGATGATAGAAAACGCTCTGCTCGGCCGCGTCATCGATCAGGTGATCGAGCGCGCCGATCGGTCTGAGGACGAACTGCTGAGCGATCTGCGCGGCCTGTTTCCCGGTGTTCATTTCTCGGTGTGCAACGACGACGACATGCCGGCGAGACTGAGCCCGGCCGCCGGCAACGAATTTTGCCGACTCTATTACGTTGAATCGGGTGGCCACTGCCTGCAGCTGACCGGCGATGCCGACGCGGCGAGCGGGCTGGTGGTGGCCCTGATCGATCGGGATGAATCATGACGAGCGTCAATCCTGCAGGCGAAGCAACTTTTGACGAGAGCTTCCCGAATCCTGGCGATTTTCATCGCGCCGTCGCGACGATGTGCGGGCGCGTTCCGGTATCCGCCGGTGCGGCGGGATTGGCCAAGGATCTGGCGCGCCTGTCGCCGCGTCTCTTCTTCCGCGACGTGCTCAGCCGCGGCGGCTGGTATCGTCTCGGCAGCGTCATCGATGCGCAGGGCGATCGCGTTGCCGACGACCTGGTCCGCTGGCTCGAGAGCGAGCTCGCGTTGCGCGGCGACGATCTGCACGCGCTGGTCGATGACTACGCAGAAAGCGGGCTGCGGGCGACGCGGCTGACCGGCAAGACGCATTATCTGGTGGCCTCGACGGGGTCGTTGGCCGACGAGTTCTTGCAGGTCGAAATCGAGGAGCTGCAGGAAGTCGTCAGTCACGAACTGTTTGCCGGCGAGCTTCCGGGCGGCCTCGAAGAACTCGCCGCGCCGCCGCGCGCAGGCAGCGGCAAGGGGCCGGTGGTCCCGCTCGGCGCGCCGTTTTACGCCTTGCGCCGGGTGACCGATGTGGCCGATTTTCTGTGGCGAATGGCGCAGCAAAAGCCCGAGGCGCAAAACGTGCAACGCTTTGTCGATTCCTGGCAGTCGTCGAGCGCAGGTTCGGCGACGACCTTCAGCAATCACTGGGTTCTCGCCGTTCGCGAGTATCTCGATCGCTTTCGCCAGCCGATCCTGCAGGCCACCCCGGTGGCTGCGGTCAATGGCCTGCCGGCCAAGTTCGACAGCGTTTATGGCGCGCGCGGACTGGCGCTGTACGAAGCCTTGCAGCGCTTCGACCGCGCCATGGGCTATCCGATGGCGTGGTTCTTCCACATGCTGACGACCAAGGTCGTTCCCTACGCCGTGGCCAACGCCGTGGTCGACGACGTCCAGTCCGGTTTCAGCTATCTGCCCGAGCGCGACGTGACGGTCATCAAGGACTGGTTGCATCGGCCCTACGGGTTTTAGCCGGCGCCCGCTCAGCCGAGCATGCCGCGTTCGCGAACGAAGGCGATGATCTGTGCCAGCCCCTCTCCGGTCTTGAGGTTGGAGAAGACAAAAGGGCGCTCGCCGCGCTGAACCTTGGCGTCATTCGCCATCACCTCGAGCGAAGCGCCGACCATTGGCGCCAGGTCGATCTTGTTGATGATCAAGAGGTCAGACTTGGTGATCCCCGGTCCGCCCTTGCGCGGTATCTTTTCGCCGGCGGCGACGTCGATGACGTAGAGCGTGAGGTCCGAGAGTTCCGGTGAAAAGGTCGCCGCCAGGTTGTCGCCGCCCGATTCGACGAGGATCAGCTGCACCTGCGGAAAAGCGCGCTGCAGCCGGTCGATCGCCTCGAGGTTGATCGACGCATCCTCGCGGATCGCGGTATGCGGACAGCCGCCGGTTTCGACGCCGATGATCCGCTCCGGGTCGAGCGCCGCGTGACTGACCAGGAACTTGGCGTCTTCGGCCGTGTAGATGTCGTTGGTCACCACCGCCATGTCGATTTGATCGCGCAGCGCCTGGCACAGCGCGAGAGTGAGCGCGGTCTTGCCTGAACCGACGGGGCCGCCGATACCGACGCGCAGTGGGGAATTAGTGGTCATGAGTTGTGCTCGCGATAAAAGTTAAAAGATCGTCATAGAGACCGGGCAAGTTGCCGAGCGCATCCCGATTGGAATAGCGCCAGACGCGCAAGCCGAGGCTGTTGAGGAAGCGTGTACGCCGGTCATCGTAGTCGACCTGCTCGGCGTGACTGTCGCCATCGATTTCGATCACCAGGCGCAGCCGAGCGCAGTAGAAGTCGACGACGTAGTCGCCGATCGGCTTTTGGCGCAGGAATTTGTGCTGCTCGAATTGTTTGCCGCGCAGCACCTTGTTCCAGAGCAGGCTTTCGGCAGGCGTCGGGTTGTGGCGGTTTTGACGCGCGAGAGCAGTCAGGCGCTTGTCGTAGGGGAGGTACTTTAACCGCTCCTCAAACCGTCTAACCCCCCTTGCCCCCAACCCCTCCCCAACCC
>JAGTRW010000068.1 GCA_018262095.1 Pseudomonadota bacterium | reverse complement strand
AATCGACCCGGTCTACTTCGGCGTGCTGTTCATCATGAACAACGCCATCGGCCTGGTGACGCCGCCGGTCGGCACGGTGCTCAACGTCGTCTGCGGCGTGGCGCGAATTCCGATGAGCGGCGCCATCCGCGGCGTCGTCCCGTTCATGATCGCGCAGACCATCGTGATGTTCCTGCTCGTCGCTTTTCCCGAGATCATCATGCTGCCGCTGCAGTGGATGACGCGCTGAGTTTCTTCCCGAGAACGTTCTGCTGCACCCGCTTATCGCGTCGATCAGACGTGTTTTTGATAGGAGAATTTCATGAAAGCAATGTCGTTCCGTTGTCTCACCAAACCCCTGGCGACCGTGTTGGGAAGCGCCTGCCTGCTGCTGTCGAGTCATGCCCTGGCACTTGACGTTCGCCTTGGGCACGGGTTTACCGAACAACACCCGCGCGGCCAGGCGATGATCCGTTTCGCCAGCGAAGTCGACAAGGCAACCAATGGTCAGGTCAAGATCAAGGTCTTTGCCAACTCGGTGCTCGGTTCCGAGGAAAAAATGCTGCAGGCGATCCAGGGGGGCGTGCAGGAGTTCTATCTGGGGTCGCTGGTCCCCTTCTCGGTGCGCAAGAAAGAACTGCAGATTTTCGACTTCCCATTCATTTTCGCCAACGATAGTGAAGTGGCCAAAGTGCTCGACGGCCCGGTCGGGCAGAAGATGCTCGATGACCTCGGCGATACCGGCGCGATTGGCCTGACCTGGGCCGGCGGCGCCTTCCGCAATATCGCCAATGGCAAGCGTCCGATCAACAAGTTCGAGGATCTCAAGGGGCTCAAGATTCGCGTGATGCAAAGCCCGGTGGCGATCGAGAGCTTCAAGGCAATGGGAATCAACGCCACGCCGATGGCTTATGCGGAAGTGTTTACCGCGCTGGAGATCCACGCGCTCGACGGTCTTGAGCATCCTCCGGTGGATATGTTCCAGAACAAGATCTACGAGGTCCAGAAGTACCTGGCGATCACCAACCACGTCTATACGCCGGTGGCGCTGGTTGTTTCCAACAAATGGTTCTCCGCTTTGCCGGCGGATCAGCAGGCGGGAATCAGAAAAGCGGCGGCCATCGCGCGCGATTTTGAACGCTCCGAGGAAATTCGCCAGGCCAAGGAAGCCGTCGATAAGCTCAAGGCCAACGGCATGGCCGTCACCGAGCTGTCGCCGCAGGAACTCGACAAGATGCGCGCAGCGGTGCGTCCTGTGATTGAAAAATTCTCGACGAGCATCGGTGCCGACTTCGTCAAGCGTTTCTATGCCGAGGTCGACAAGGTCCGCAAGGTGTCAAAGTAAGCACTAGGTCCTGATCGCGGCGTCAAGCCGCGATCGGCCGCCGCCGATCAGCGCAGAATCAGATTGTCGCGGTGGACGATTTCAGGCTCGTCGAGATAGCCGAGGATCGCTTCGATATCCTGGCTGGCGTGGCGCGCAATCCGGCGCGCGTCGCTGCTGCTGTAGTTGGAGAGGCCGCGCGCGACCTCGACACCATCTGGCGACAGGCAGGCGACCGCGGCGCCGCGTTCGAATTCGCCCTGAACCTCGACCACGCCGATCGGCAGCAGGCTTTTGCCGGCGTTCAGCGCGGCGACCGCGCCTTCGTCGAGCAGCAGTTGGCCGGCCAGCAGCAGGTGGTCGGCGAGCCATTGCTTGCGCGCGTTGAGCGGCGCGGTTTCGGAGACGAGCAGGGTGCCCACCGCTTCGCCGCGTGCCAGGCGCATCATGACGTCCGGCTCGCGCCCGCTGGCAATCACGGTATGCGTTCCGCTGCTCGCCGCGCGTTTGGCGGCGATCACCTTGGTGATCATTCCACCGCTGCCGTATTGCGTTCCGACGCCGCCGGCCATCGCTTCGAGCGCCGGGTCGCCGGCGCGTGCTTCGGAAATCAGCGTCGCGGCCGGATCCTTGCGCGGGTCGGCGGTGAATAGCCCGGGTTGGTCGGTGAGAATGACCAGGCAGTCGGCGTCGATCAGATTGGCGACCAGCGCGCCGAGCGTGTCGTTGTCGCCGAACTTGATTTCGTCGGTGATCACCGTGTCGTTCTCGTTGATGATCGGCACCACGCCGAGTTCGAGCAGCGTGGAGAGCGTCGAGCGCGCGTTGAGGTAGCGCTTGCGGTCGGCGAGGTCGTCGTGGGTCAGCAGAATCTGCGCGGTGTGCAGCCCGTGGCTGCCGAAGGCGCTCTCGTAGACCTGGGCCAGCCCCATTTGGCCGACGGCTGCGCAGGCCTGCAGTTCATGGACGGCGCGCGGGCGCTTGCTCCAGCCCAGGCGCTGCATGCCGCAGGCGATGGCGCCCGAGGAGACCAGTACGACCTGCCGGCCGCTCTGCCGCAGTTGCGCAATCTGCTTCGCCCATTCGTCGATGGCGGCCAGATCGAGGCCCTGACCATTGTTGGTGACGAGAGCTGAGCCTACCTTGATGACAAGTCGTTTCGCTTCGGCAATGCGGGTCGGGGTCATGGCTACTAGTCTATTTTGGCAGAATGATGATAAATAACCGTTCGGCCTGAGCTTGTCGAAGGCCAGTGATGGCGAGCGGCAGCGGTTCGACAAGCTCACCGCGAGCGGTATGGCTTTTTACGCAACGAACTACTCGGTGTCGGCACCACTTTCTGAATCGTCGAGAAAGTGCTCGTCAAGTGCGGCATCGTTCATTGGCAGCGGTGGCGCCAGGCTGTCGAGTGCTTCCTGCAGCTTGTAGATCACCGGGCGGCAGCCTTCGCCGTTGATCGCGCTGATCTGAAAAACGGGCGTGTCGGCGTCTGCGGCATAGGCCTTGAGAAAATCGGCGACGCGCTGTTCGCGCTCATCCTCGGGGATCAGGTCGAGCTTGTTGAGAATCAGCCAGCGCGGTTTGGCGGCGAGCTCGGGGCTGTACTTCTCGAGTTCGCCGACGATCGCCTTGGCGTCATGCACCGGGTCGGCGTCGGGGTCGGGCGGCGCCAGGTCGACGATGTGCAGCAACACGCGCGTTCGCGCCAGGTGCTTGAGAAAGCGGATTCCCAGGCCGGCGCCTTCGGCGGCGCCTTCGATCAGCCCGGGAACGTCGGCGATCACGAAGCTCTTGTTCTCGCTGACGCGAACGACGCCGAGGTTCGGGTGCATGGTCGTGAACGGGTAATCGGCAACCTTCGGTCGCGCCGCCGAAACGGCGCGGATGAAGGTGCTCTTGCCGGCATTGGGCAGGCCGAGCAGGCCGACGTCGGCGAGCACGCGCAGTTCCATACGCAGGTCGCGCTCTTCGCCGGGTTCGCCCTTGGTGAATTGGCGCGGCGCACGGTTGATGCTCGACTTGAAATGGATGTTGCCGAGGCCGCCGCGACCGCCCTTGGCGATCAGTACCTTCTTGCCGTCGACGTCGAGGTCGGCGACGATCTGCTCGCTATTGACGTCGGCGATCACCGTGCCGACCGGGACGTGCAGCGTGATGTCGTCGCCGCCCTTGCCGTAACAGTCGCTCGATGCGCCGTTGCCGCCGCGCGGTGCAAGGAATTTTCGCGAGTAGCGGAATTCGATCAGCGTGTTGAGGTTGCGGTCGGCGACCACATAGACATTGCCGCCGCGTCCGCCGTCGCCGCCATTGGGGCCGCCCTCGGGCTCGTATTTCTCGCGCCGGAACGTCGCCGCGCCGTTGCCGCCGTCGCCGGCTGCAACGTAGATCTTGGCTTCGTCGATGAATTTCATGGGGCGGTCCCGTCGTGAATCGTGTGAATTCGGTCTGAAAAATTAAAAAGCCCTACCACCAGGATAGGGCTTTTGGGGTGCCTTGCGGTGTGATCAGGCAGCAACCGGCGCGATGCTGATCGTGCGCCGGCGCCTGGGGCCTCGGATGGTGAATTGGACCAGGCCTTCGACCAGGGCGAACAAGGTGTGATCCTTGCCCATGCCGACGTTCTCACCCGGGTGGAACTCGGTACCGCGCTGGCGAATGATGATGTTGCCCGGGACCACCAGCTGGCCGCCGTAGCGCTTTACGCCGAGGCGCTTCGATTCAGAGTCGCGACCGTTACGGACACTGCCGCCTGCTTTTTTGTGTGCCATGAGTCAGTTTCCTTTCGGTTAGGCCGCGACGATGTCGTCGATGCGGATTTCGGTGTAGTTTTGACGATGGCCCTGATGCTTCTGATAATGCTTGCGACGACGCATTTTGAAGATCATGACCTTGTCGTGACGGCCTTGTGAAAGCACAGTCGCCTTGACGGTCGCTCCAGCCAGGAAGGGCGTGCCGATTTGTACGGACTCGCCTTCGCCAACCATGAGAATCTGGTCAAGGGTGATTTCTGTGCCAACGTCTGCCGGTATCTGTTCTATTTTCAATTTTTCGCCGGTGACAACGCGATATTGCTTGCCCCCGGTTTTTATGACCGCATGCATTGTTGGAACTCCAAAGAACAAAGTGTTGAGAAGAACCGCGCATTATACGGAAATTTCTTTCCAAGTCAAAGGGTTCGCGCAGCAGTGGCGTCGGGCCCCGGCGCCGTCCGCTAGCCCGCTGCGCGCGCAGGCCGTGCCTTGGGACGGCGGGGCGGCCGGCGTCCTGGCGGTTTTTTGCGCAAGATCCGGCCGGATCGTTTGTCGCTCCAGCGTTTGCCTTGACTGAGCAAGGGTACAGCGCATAGCATTAACGGATTTTTCGAAGGTGCTCTACGGTGAAGCTGGAACAGCTCGACAACCTGATTGGCCCTGACATGAAGGCCGTTGACGCGGTGATTCGTTCGCGTCTTCATTCCGATGTGGCGCTGGTGCAGCAGGTCGCCGAGTACATCATCAACGCCGGTGGCAAGCGCCTGCGCCCCTCGCTGGTGCTGCTTGCAGCCGGCGCGCTCGGTTATCGCGGTACGCAGCACCATGAGCTTGCCGCCATTGTCGAGCTGATCCATACGTCGACGCTGTTGCACGACGACGTGGTCGACGAATCCGATCTGCGGCGCGGCCGTGAAACCGCCAATGCGCTGTTCGGCAACGCCGCCAGCGTGCTGGTCGGCGACTTTCTGTATTCACGAACTTTCCAGATGATGGTCGACGTCGGCGACATGCGCGTGATGCGCGTGCTGTCGGACGCGACCAATATCATCGCCGAAGGCGAAGTGCTGCAGCTGATGAACTGCCACGATGCAAACGTCGATGAGGCGCGTTATCTGCAGGTGATCCGCTACAAGACCGCCAAATTGTTCGAGGCCGCGGCGCAAATCGGCGCGATCATCGGCGGCGCTTCGCATCAGGTCGAGCAGCGTCTGGCCGAGTACGGCATGCATCTGGGAACCGCCTTCCAGCTGATCGACGATGTGCTCGATTACTCGGGCGCCGAGGTCGAGACCGGCAAGCATCTTGGCGACGATCTGGCCGAGGGCAAGCCGACGCTGCCGCTGATCTACGTGATGCAGCACGGCACCGCCGAGCAGGCCGCCTGCGTTCGCCTGGCGATCGAGAACGGCGGTCGCGACGACTTCCTGGCGGTGCTTAGCGCCTCGTAGTTTCGGTCGGGGCGTAGCTCAGCCTGGTAGAGTACTGCGTTCGGGACGCAGGAGTCGGAGGTTCGAATCCTCTCGCCCCGACCACATTTACAAGCAGTGAAATAAAGGATTTGGCAAATTGCCCAGTCCTTTTTTTTCGTCCACAAATCGGCACGGCTTTTCGCTATGATGGCTTTCGCCGTCTTTAGGCGAAGGCCTGCTCTCCTCGGCACAGAGCAGCTTTCCGTCCATTCCCTGGTGCCTGAAGAAAGTCCGCAATGTCGCTGGTATTGACCGAAAAAAGAGATACGACGGGCATCATCACGCTCAACAACATTGCCAAGCGCAATGCGCTGAGCGAAGCCTTGATCAGTGAAATCACGGCGGCCTTGAATGGCTTTCGCGCCTTGAATATCCGTGCGGTGGTGTTGCGCGCGCCGCCCGGCGTCAAGGTCTGGTCGGCGGGGCACGACATCTCCGAGTTGCCCGACCGCGGCCGCGATCCGCTGGGCTTCAACGATCCGCTGCGCATCCTGATTCGCGCCATTCAGGAATTTCCGGCGCCGGTCATCGCACTGATCGAAGGCGGCGTCTGGGGCGGCGGCTGCGAAGTGGCGATGGCTTGCGACATGCTGGTCGCCACGCCCGAAGCGACGTTTGCCATTACGCCAGCGAAACTCGGCATTCCCTACAACCTGGGCGGGGTGCTCACGCTGCTCAACATGATTCCCCTGCCGGTGGCCAAGGAAATGCTATTCACGGCGCAGCCGATTCCAGCCGAGCAGGCGCTCAATCTGGGAATCATCAACTACATCCAGCCGGCGGCGCAGATCGAGGCCTTCGTCTTGGCGATGACGGCACGCATCAGCGCCAACTCGCCGCTGAGCATCGCGGTGATGAAGGAAGAATTGCGCCTGCTGTCGAGTGCCCATGCGATTTCCCCTGAGCTCTTCGAGCGGATGCAGGGCGCGCGCCGTATCGTCTATGACAGCGATGACTACCAGGAGGGGCTCGACGCCTTCCGCGCCAAGCGCCAGCCGCAGTTCTCCGGGAAGTAGCGCCTGCCGGGCGCCTAGCGCCCAGTTCGGGCGAGGTAGCGCTTGCGCCAGAACAGCACGCCCAGGCAGAGCGCGATGCTGGTCATGGTGCCCATTGCCCACCAGAATCCGAGGTGCTGGTGGATCAGCGGAATGAAGTCGAAGTTCATGCCAAAGATCGCGGCGATCAGGTTGAGCGGCAGGAAAATCGCGGTCAGCGCGGTCAGCGTGCGCATGATGTCGTTGGTGCGCTGACCCTGGGCGTTGAAATGCATCTGCACCGAGCTTTCGACGCTCTGCTCCAGGCGACGGACGTGGTGCACGACGCGCTCGATGTGCTCCTGGACGTCGCGACTGCGCACGCTGAGCAGGTCTCGCTCGCGTTGTGCTTGCGCGGTCGGCGGTTCGGGCCAGGTCTTGATGGCGTCGATCCAGTCCTGGATCGCGGTGCGCTGGTCTTCGCAGATTTCGTCGAGGTAATGCAGCGTCAGGCGTGCGTCGAGCAGCGTCGCCCAGTCATTGAAGCGGCTCTTGGGGTCGAGTAGCCGGGATTGCCAATGGTCGAGCTGATGGGTCAACTCGCGGCGCAATTCGAGAAAGCCATCGACCATCTGGTTGATGATGCGCAGCATCAGGTCGGCCGGACAGGTCGGCAGGCGGGCGCCGGCCGCCCGCGATTCGGCTGAGGCGGCGACGAAGAGCTTGGCGGCGTAGGCGTCGCGGATCGCGCACTCGCTCGGATGAACAGTCAGCAGCACATGGTCGAACAGCGCAAAGCCGACCGCACCGGTATCGATGCGTCGCAGGATCGGCGGCCCACTGCGCAGCGCTGGGCGCTCCTGTGGATCGCTGCCCGCCGCTCGCTCGCCGCTTGCCGCTGCCAGCCGCCGAAAAACGAGCAGGTCGTACTGCGAGGTGTAGTCGTAGTGCGAGGGGATGAAACTGTTGAGCAGGTCCGATACGTGCAGGTCAACGAGTTGCATTCCGCACAGTGCCTGCAAGGCCGCCTGAATCTCGTTTTGCCTGGTCGCGAAGTCGTCGCGGCTGCAGGCGATCCAAAGATAAGCCTGGCGCGCCTTGTCGATCGCCTGGTCGAGTGCGGCCGATTCGTCGAGGCTGGTGCTGGTGATGGTGAAAATGCGCATGCCGCATTATGCCGAACTCAGCGTGGTACCGCATGCTTTCCGATCGCCTGCCTCGGGCGCTTCTGCTATGCTTTGCTGCTCAGAACAAGGGCTTGATCAAAATGAAATTCCTGCTGCTGGTGGCGCTGTTTCTGGCGGTGTTTTGGCTGCTGCGCAAGGCACGGGCTGCGCGTTCGGCAGAGCGTTCGCCGCGGCCGGCGCGGGCGCCTGAGCGGATGGTCAAGTGCGCGTATTGCGGCGTTAACCAGCCGGTCAGCGAGAGTATTTTGACGCACGGGCGTTACTACTGCTGCAGCGCCCATCGGCTTGAAGCCGAATCACGCGATGGCTGATTGCTGATGCGGGATATTTTCGACGGCAAGGCAGAGCAGTTCTCCGAGATGCATTGGAAGTCGCTGCACTATTTTGTTCTCTATCGGTGCTGCATCGCCTGCCTGTTGTTCGCCTCGTCGCTGCTGCACCCGTCGGCTTTCTCGATCCTTAGTCCGCATGCCGGATCTTTTCATCTGGCGGCGACCGGTCTGTACCTGCTGGCAACCATCTCGTCCTTGCTCGGACTGCACTACTATCGTCGGTGTTTCAACGTGCAGCTGACGCTGCATGTGCTGGTCGACATCTTGGTGTTGACGCTGCTGATGCATTCCGGCGGCGGCTTGCACAGCGGCTTGGGCGCGCTGCTGCTGGTCACCCTGGCTGGTGCGGGAGTCGTCGGACAGGGGCGCCTCGTTCTTTTTTTTGCGGCGACGGCGACGCTCGCGGTCCTTTTCGAACAGGCCTATCGGGCGATGGTCGTCGATGTCGAAATGACCGATTTCTTTCAGGCGGGGCTGTTCTGCGCCGGTTTCTTTGCCGTTGCCATTTCGGCGCGCTTGCTGGCGCGCCGGATCATCAGCAACGAAGAATTGGCGCGCCGGCGCGGCGTCGATCTCAAAAACCAGACGCTGGTCAGTCAGCGCATCATCGAGGAAATGCAGGATGGGGTGCTGGTGCTCGACCGCGATGGATGGGTCAAACAGCATAATCCGCGCGCCGAACAATTGCTTGGCTTGGGCGACCCGTCGGAGCGCCGGCTGGTCAATTACTCGACCGAACTGGCGCGCGCTTTTTCCGACTGGTGTGCGCGCGCCAGTGGCGAGCCGGTGTTGGTCAGAGCGCCGGCCAGCGGCATGCAGTTGCGTGCGCGCTTCGTGACGACGACGAGCTCGGAGTGCGACGTGCTGGTTTTTCTTGAGGACATGGGGCGCTTGCAGGAGCAGGCGCGGCAGATCAAGTTGGCCGCGCTCGGCCGCCTGACGGCGAACATCGCGCACGAGATCCGCAATCCGCTGTCGGCGATCAATCATGCCGGCGAGTTGATGGCCGAAGAGAGCCTGGGCTCGACCAATGACCGGCTGCTGCGCATCGTTCTCGACAACACGCAGCGGGTCGAACGCATCGTCAGCGATGTGCTCGAACTGGGGCGGCGCGATCGCGCTCATCGGGAGCTTATCGATTTGCGCCAAACCTTGCCGATCCTGGTCGATGAATATACTCTCAAGGAAAAAGCGTCGGCAGGCGTCGTCGGCTTGGAGTTTTTGGGGCGCGCGACGATTTTCTTCGATCGCTCGCATTTTCATCAGGTGCTGTGGAATCTTCTGGGCAACGCTTTGCGTCATTGCCGCGGGGTGGCTGGCAGCATTCGCTTGCAGGTACGTGACGGCAGCCGCGACGGATGGGTTGATTTGCATGTGATCGATGATGGCGAGGGGGTCGACGAGCGCTATAGCGAGCAGATCTTCGAGCCTTTCTTTACCACGCACAATCGCGGTACCGGCCTGGGGCTTTATATCGCGCGAGAGCTTTGCGACGCCAACGGGGCGCGGCTCGAGTTGATGCACAGCGAGTCGGGTGCGGACTTTCGTATTTCCGGGAGGAGTGAGCCGTGTCAGTGAGCAAAAGCGATCGCCGTCCGCGCGGCGAGAAGGCACGCGTGTTGGTCGTCGATGACGAGGCGGATATTCGCGAACTGCTCGACCTGACGCTGGCGCGCATGGGGCTGTCGGCGGACTGCGCCGCTACCGTTGCCGAAGCGAAGAAATATCTCGAACGCGAGCATTACGGCTTGTGCCTCACCGACATGCGCCTTCCCGATGGTGAGGGCTTGGACATCGTGCGTTTGATCGGCGCGCAGTATGGTGAAACGCCGGTGGCGGTGATTACGGCTTTCGGCAGCGCCGACAACGCGGTGGCGGCGTTGAAGGCGGGCGCTTTCGATTATCTGGCCAAACCCGTGGCACTCGATCAGCTGCGTTCGCTGATCAAGTCGGCGCTCAATTTGCCGCTGCGCGGTGACTTGTCGGTCGCGGCCGCTACCACTGACGGAATGGCCGGGCAGCTGATCGGCGACTCGCCGTCGATCGCCACGGCCCGCGAAATGATCGGGAAGCTGGCACGCAGCCAGGCGCCTGTTTATATCTCCGGAGAATCGGGCAGCGGCAAGGAACTCGCGGCGCGTCTGATTCACCGCCAGAGCGCACGCCATGGCGCGCCCTTCGTTCCGGTCAACTGTGGCGCCATCCCCGAAAACCTCATGGAGAGCGAATTTTTCGGCTACCGCAAAGGCGCCTTTACCGGGGCCGACAGCGATCGCGATGGCTTCTTTCAGGCGGCCAACGGCGGCACGCTGTTTCTCGACGAGGTCGCCGATTTGCCGCTCGCCATGCAGGTCAAGCTGCTGCGTGCGATCCAGGAAAAACGGGTACGCAAGGTGGGCTTTGCCACCGAAGATCCGGTCGATGTGCGCATCGTTTCGGCGACGCACCGCAAGCTCAAGGACTGCGTCGATGCCGGCAACTTTCGTCAGGATCTTTACTACCGGCTCAATGTGATTGAGCTCAAGATGCCGAGTCTGCGCGAGCGTCAGGAGGACATCCCGCTGCTGATCGAGACGCTGCTCGCACGCATTTGCGGGGATCGGCCGCCCCCCGAGTTGTCGGTCGAGGCGATGCGTGCGCTGGGCGCCTACAGCTACCCGGGGAACGTGCGCGAACTCGAGAATATCCTTGAGCGCGCATGGGCCTTGTGCGCCGGCGGCAAGGTGCTGCTCGACGATCTGCAACTGGCTGCCGAGTCGGCGGTCGAGGGCGGCGCCGGGCATGACGGAGAGACGCTCGATGATCACATGAATCGCGTCGAGCGGCAGCTGATCCTTGAGGCGCTGGCGAAAACCGGTTTCAACCGGACTGCGGCGGCCAGATTGCTCGGCGTCACTTTCCGCTCGCTGCGCTACCGCATCGAACGGCTGGGGATCGAAGAGTGAGCGCGGGCGACCGAACGAGCCCAGCGGCGCTCTGCGGCGTATGGGACGATGGGTGGTTTGGCGCCGCTCAGCGGATCGACTCGCCAAACTTTGACGATCGGCCCGAGGGGGAATCCGTCTCGCTGGTTGTGGTGCATGCCATCAGCTTGCCGCCGTCGAAATTTGGCAGCGACGATATTTCGCGGCTGTTCACCAACACGCTCGATCCGCATGCGCATCCTTATTTTTCAGCGATCAGCGCGGTGCGTGTTTCCGCCCATTTTTTGATTCGTCGCGACGGCGCGCTGCTTCAATTCGTGAGCTGTCAGCAGCGTGCCTGGCATGCCGGCGCGTCATCCTGGAACGGCCGTTCGCGCTGCAATGATTTTTCGATCGGCATTGAGCTTGAGGGCTGCGACGAGTTGCCTTTCGAGGACGCCCAGTACCTTCAGCTCACTGCGCTGATCGAGTCGCTGCGAACGATCTATCCCGTTGTTGCTGTCGTCGGCCATGCCGATATTGCGCCAGGGCGCAAGACCGATCCGGGGCCGTGCTTTGACTGGCGGCGCGTTGGCTTGCAGCATCAGGCGTGAGCCTGTCGCGGTCACCGAGCCGTCGCATTATCCCGATGGTCATTGGCTGTGTCGTCGGGTGACCGCGCTGTCGGCAACCCCTGAATAATGTCAATGGGGTATTGTGCGGCGGGCTGATTCAGTCGCTGGTTTTCGTCGTTCACAATAAACTTCTTGCGTCAAGTGTTCCTCGCTACTAGAATTAGTCGCGATTGGCAAGGGCGGCACAACATCTAGTAGTTTTTGTTGTCACCGACTTTCTGACATGAGCGGGTTGCTCTGGTTCGCCAGGGCCTCAATGCAGATTGTGATGGATGTGAACGGACTACAGGCTCAAGGATCTCTTGTCTACGTAGCGTGCTTACCGGAGGCTTCCGGTTTTGCGCGGCTGTCTGCATCTCTTCTGCTTCGTCCCGTCGCCGAGTCGCTTGCCGCGAAGTCTGTTGGTGGTGGCTCAGGATATGGACCATTCCGGCGGACATTGCACGCCCCTTCGGTTCCCGCTTGTTCCCTGTCCTTTTGGGTAAATGCCAACGTCTTTCGGCGGCTGTTGCCGCGTATGGATTCGATCTGCGCATTACTGATGCGCCCGTTGAATGGTCCAGTGTTTACGGATCGTTTTTTTCAGTGCCCGAGCTAGATGTTTCCCTTGAAATCAGAGAAGGAGGTTGACATGGCAACAAGTGCGAAGAAACCCGCGGCGGCTGCGAAGCCGGCCGCCACAAAGGTAGCGCCGAAGACGGCGGCCAAACCGGTGGCCAAGAAGGCGGCTGCCAAGGTCGTCGCCAAACCGGTAGCGAAGCCGGTCGTCAAGAAAGTCGCAGCGAAACCGGCGGTCAAGAAAGCGGCGCCCAAGGCGGTTGCCAAACCGGCGGCCAAGCCGGTTGTCAAGAAAGCTGCAGCGAAACCCGCCGCCAAGGTCGTCGCCAAGCCAGCAGCGAAGCCGGTAGCCAAGAAGGCTGCGGCGAAGCCAGCTGCCAAGCCGGCGAAGGCCGCTGTCAAAAAGGCCGCCGCCAAACCGGTCGCCAAGGCCGCAGTGAAAAAGGTCGTCGCCAAAGCGGCTGCCAAACCCGTCGCCAAGAAAGCCGCAGCGAAACCTGTAGCCAAGGCCGCGGCCAAAAAAGCCGTTGCCAAACCGGTGTCCAAGCCGGTCGTCAAGGCCGCGGCCAAGCCGGTCGCCGCCGTCAAGCCCGCAGCCAAGGTTGCCGTCAAGCCTGCGGCCAAACCGGCGGTGAAAAAGGCGGCGGTTAAAAAGGCGGTCCCGGCGTCCCAACCCGCGCCCGCTGCGGCACCGTCAACGGCAGCGACTCCGGGGCTGAAGTCGGCACTCAATCCGACGGGTGCCTGGCCGTTCCCGACGGGTTCGCGGCCGAAGTAGATCGTTCTGCGGGGTGGGGCGCTGGCCCCGCCCGTTTTCAAGCGCTCGACGCTTGTCGCGCGTCAGCGAATTATGAATCAGCGAAGATAGCGGCGAAGGCGATCGACGGCTTCGGCCAGGCGTTCGGTGTTGGTCGTGTAGGCCAGGCGTACGTGCGATTTTGGCGCATTGCTGCCGAAGTCGATTCCCGGGGTGAGTGCCACACCGGCGGTTTCGAGGAGGTCGTGCGCGAAGCGCTCGCTGTCGGAGGTCAATGCGCTGCAGTCGGCATAGAGGTAGAAGGCGCCTTCCGGTCTGGCGCTGATCTTGAAACCCAGCTTTTCGATCTCGGGCACCAAGAAGTCGCGCCGCCGGCCAAACTCGGCGCGCCGCATCTCTAGCAGCGCCAGCGTGTCCGGGTGGAATGCCGCCAATGCGGCGTGCTGTGCGGGCGTCGATGGGGCGATGAAAAGGTTCTGCGCGAGTCTCTCGACGGCGCGCACAAAACGCTCTGGAACGACCAGCCAGCCCAGGCGCCAACCGGTCATGTTGAAGTACTTCGAGAAGCTCTGCACGACGAAGATGTCGTCGCCAAACTGCAAGGCCGTCGTCGCGTCGCGTTCGTAAGTCAGACCGTGGTAAATCTCGTCGACGATCAGTTGCCCGCCCTGGCCGCGCACATAGCCCGCGATGGCCGCCAGCACGTCGTCGTCGAGCAGCGTTCCGGTAGGATTGGCGGGCGACGCGAAGAGCGCGCCGGCGGTGCGCTCGTTCCAGTGCTGCTTGACGTCGGCGAGCGTCGGCTGAAACTTGTTTTGGCCATCAACCGGAATGCCGATCGGTACGCCGTCGAAGCTGCGAACGAAGTTGGCGTTGCACGGGTAGCCCGGGTCGGTGAGCAGCCATTCGCTGCCCGGTTCGCACAGGCAGGCCAGCGCCAGCAGCAGCGCGCCCGAGGCGCCGGCGGTGACGACGATGCGTGAGGCCGGGACGCTGAGTCCATAGCGCGAGCCATAGAAATCGGCGATGGCGCTGCGCAGTTCGGGCAGGCCGAGCGCCGGCGTGTAGAACACGCGGCCGGTGGCCAGGTGCGCTTGCGCGGCGGCGATGATCGTTGGCGGTGTGGTGAAGTCGGGTTCGCCGACTTCCATGTGGATGATGTCGCGGCCTTCGGCTTCCAGCGCTTTGGCGCGCGCCAGCAACTCCATGACGTGGAAGGGGGCGATTTTCTGCAGGCGGCTGGCGGGAAAACTGGGCATGGTGGTCTCGCGACGCTCGGGTCGGAAAGGGGTGTGAAAAAAAAGCCGCCCGAAGGCGGCTTTGCTTGCTTTAAACGCGGCTTAAGCCTTGAACTTGGCTTCGTATTCGTCGCGGATTGCAGCCAGCTTGGCCGGCAGCTTGTCGCCCATCTTGGCGAACCATTCCTTGACGCCTTCGAGTTCGGCGAGCCAGGTGGTCTTGTCGAGCTTGGTGACGTTGGCGAACTGTTCCTTGGTGAAGTCGGAACCGCTCCAGTCCATGTCTTCGTAGTTCGGCGCGGT
>JAGTRW010000027.1 GCA_018262095.1 Pseudomonadota bacterium | reverse complement strand
CCGCGGCCGCATCCACTTCGGTCACGTGCGCAACGTCAAGGTCGAACCCGACGGCACCTTCTACGAGTCGGGACACCGCTCGTGCGAAGGCTCGCTCGACCTAGCGGCGATCATGAAGGCTTACCACGACGTCGGTTTTGACGGCTATATCCGTCCCGACCACGGCCGCATGATCTGGGGCGAGACCGGCAAGCCCGGCTACGGCCTCTACGACCGCGCGCTCGGCGCCGTCTATATCAACGGCCTGTGGGAAGCGATCGACAAGTTCGCCAAAGCGTAGTGAACAAGGCCTGCAGCGACGCAGGCCTTTTTTTCGCCAGGCGTCAGCTTGTTTCGAAGCGTACGCCGCCGCGCCGTTCGCCGTTGCAAAGACGTCCGAAGAACAGCAGTCCTTTGCCTTCGAGATGGATCGAGTCGTTCTTGATCAGGCGCTGCCCGCCCTGGTCCGGCATGATGCAGGTGCCGTTGGTGCTCCAGTCGGTGAGCACGATGCAGTCCGCTTGTCTTTCGATGCGGCAATGTTTGCGCGAGACGAAAATTTCGTTGACCACCAGGTCGTTTGATGGCGCGCGACCGACGGTGATCAGCGGGCCGTCCTGAGTCAATTGAAGCGTCTTGAGACCCTGGTGCAGAATCAGATGCGGGCCGCTCGCGCGGGCGCCGTTGGCGGTCGGCCACATCGCCTCTCCTCCGTAGGCGGTCGCAGGAATCTCGCTGTGCCAATTGACCTGGTACGTCGCCCGTTCGATCGGTGAATCGGCGAACCGGCTGGCCAGCAGGCGCAGATCATGGTTGAGCTCGGCGACCACGGCGTCAGATGCGACGATGCCCTCGTCGACGACGGCAAGCTTCGCTGCCGTTTCCTCTGTGCCATCGACCTCGTCCTGCGCGCGTTGCCGCAAGGCGCCCTGATGGATCCCGATGCGCAAGGCCAATCGCTGTCCTGAGGCCTGCGGCAAGCCCGAGCAGCGCTGCTGCATTTCGCAGGCGCCGAGCAGCGCCGCATCGGCGCTCGCGAAGGTGATCAGCAGGCCATTGTCGAACGATTGCTCGATGCTGCCACGGTAGGCGGCGGCGACCCGCTCGATGCGATTGAGGCGTCGCGCCAAGGGATAGCCGGCGTGCGCATCATCGAACTCCATCGCCGCGACGCCGCGGCGATGGAGTTCGGCATGGAGCTGATATTTGCTGCGCGGAGTCTTCATGGCGATGCTTCGTTCCCCTCGTTGACCGGGTTTCGTCGTAACGAAATTCCATGATAGCTTTTTTTGCCCTGCGCGTATGCCCAATGAGTATTCTGGGTGGTGGCTTGACGGCTTTTGCGTGTCTCTGCGGTGGGTAAACGCTCCCGCGGCGACACGCGGGCGCTACCCCGGCCAGGCCTGCAGCCTAACCGGCGAACAGCCGTCCCTGCCAGGTGTCGCGCTGCTGCAGGCGCGCTTCGAGGCGCGCCGGGAATTTGTGCAAGCGCATTCCCCAGTCGGGTGAGACCAGCACGTCGGGCGGCACCTCGCTACCGAGGCGCTGGATCTTGATCGATGGCGGCAGGTATTCGAGCACGTCGATCACGGCATCGAGGTAGCTTGCCGGGTCGAGCAGCGCGAGGCTCTCGGGCGCGGCGCGATACTGGTTGGCGAGGCGCGTGTTGCGGACGATCTGCAACTGGTGGAACTTCATGGCGTCGAGCGGCAGTTCGGCGAGCGCCCTAGCGCCGCTGATCAATGTTGCGCTGGTTTCGAGCGGCAGGCCGAGCAACAGGTGACCGGTGACGAACAGGCCGCGCGCTGCGGCGCGCCGGATGGCGTCCTGCGTGCAGGCGAAGTCGTGGCCGCGCAGGCATTCGCGCAGAACGTCATCAGCGCACGATTCGATGCCGATCTCAAGTTCGACCATGGTGCGTGTCGCCAGTTCGGCGAGGTAGTCGAGCGTCGCGTCGGGCAGGCAATCCGGGCGCGTGCCGATGACGATCCCTTCGATCGCCGGGTGCGCCAGCGCGACCGCGTAGATCGCCTTTAGTTTGTCGAGATCGTCGTAGGTGTTCGAATAGCTCTGGAAATACGCGAGGAAACTCTGCGTCTTGGGGTAACGCCGCCGCATGAAGGCGATCCCGGTATCGATCTGACGCGTGATGTCGCGCTCGTCGCGCAGATAGCTCGGCGAAAAACCCTCGTTGTTGCAGAAGCTGCAGCCGCCGACACCGAGCGCGCCGTCGCGGTTGGGACAGGTGAAGCCGGCGTCGATCGACACCTTTTGCAGCCGCCCGCCGTGTTCGAGCTTGATCCAGTCGTTATAGACATGGTAACGGCGGCCGTTAAAGCGCGCCAGACTGGCTTCGAGAGTGCTCATGTTTGGGAAAGGCCCGGATCAAAAACAGCAATTAACCACAACGGCGCTGCGAGCACAACGAATAGGTGTTTGATGGTTATTCGTTATCGGAATAACTAAATAAACAAACAGACTTTGAGGTTCTATAGGCTTTGCCTATAGTGGAGCCCTCGACGCTGCCATCAGCGCTTTTGCCAAGACGCCAAGGAGATCACGATGTCCCGATTGATTCACAGTTTATCGTTTGCCCTGCTCGCCGTCGCGGCCTCGTCGTCGTTCGCGCAGAGCAGTCTGCTCAACGTCTCGTACGATGTGTCGCGCGACTTCTACAAGGACTACAACCCGCTGTTCCAGAAGCACTGGAAGGCCAAGAGCGGCGAGTCGGTCGAGCTCAAGCAGTCGCATGCCGGGTCGAGCAAGCAGGTTCGTGCCGTCGCCGACGGGCTGGAGGCCGACGTGGTGACGATGAATCAGGCGTCCGACGTCGATTTCCTGGCCGAAAAAGGGCTGGTCGCCAAGGACTATACGAAGAAATTCCCGAACAACGCGTCGCCCTACACGTCGACGATGGTGTTCATCGTTCGCAAGGGCAATCCTAAATCGCTCAAGGACTGGCCGGATCTCGTCAAGGCCGGTGTCCAGGTCATCCTGCCGCACCCCAAGAGCACCGGCAACGGGCGCTATTCCTACCTCGCGGCGTGGGGCTACGCGCTCAAGCAACCGGGCGGCAACGACAAGAGCGCGCAGGACTTCGTCGGCAAGCTGCTCAAGAACGCGCCGCTGTTCGCCTCCGGCGGCCGCGACGCGACGACGACCTTCATGCAGCGCAAGATCGGCGACGTGCTGGTTTCGTTCGAGAGCGAGGCCGAGCTGATCGCCAAGGAATTCGGCAAGGGCGAGTTCGACGTTGTCTACCCGTCGCTGTCTATCCTCACCGAGTTCCCGGTCGCGATCGTCGATAAGGTCGTCGACAAGCGCGCAACGCGCAAGCTCGCGCAGGAATATCTCGACTATCTGTGGTCGAAGGAAGGCCAGGAGATTGCCGCGCAGAACTATCTGCGGCCGCGCGACGCCGAGCTGCTCAAGAAGTACGCGGCGCAGTTCCCGGCGATCAAGACCTTTACTGTCGACGAGGTCTTCGGCGGCTGGGCCAAGGCCTATCCCGCGCACTTCAAGGACGGCGGGTCCTTCGACCAGATCTATCAGAGCAAGTGAGGCGCGCGTCCCAATGAAACGCGTCCTCCCCGGTTTCGGCCTCTCGCTCGGCTGCACCATCGTCTATCTGTCGCTGCTCGTTCTGCTGCCGCTCTCCGGGCTGGCGTTCAAGTCGAGCTCGCTCGATTGGTCGCAGTTGTGGGCTATCGCCAGCGGCGAGCGTGCGCTCGCTTCTTACCGCGTGACTTTTGGCGCTTCGCTATTGGCGGCCTTGATCAACGCGCTGTTCGGGCTGATCGTCGCCTGGGTGTTGGTGCGCTACCGTTTTCCCGGCAAGCGCCTGGTCGATTCGCTGGTCGATCTGCCTTTCGCACTGCCGACCGCCGTCGCCGGGATCACGCTGGCGACGCTCTACGCCGGCAACGGCTGGGTCGGCCGTCACCTCGAACCGCTCGGTATCAAGGTCGCCTTCACCCCGCTCGGCATCGTCGTCGCGCTCACCTTCATCAGCCTGCCGTTCGTCGTTCGCACGCTGCAGCCGGTGATCGAGGACATCGAGCCGGAGATCGAGGAAGCGGCGGCGACGCTCGGCGCCTCGCGCTTGCAGACCTTCATGCGGGTGATCCTGCCCGGCGTCTTCCCGGCGCTGCTCACCGGATCGACGCTGGCCTTCTCGCGCGCCGTCGGCGAGTACGGTTCGGTGATCTTCATCGCCGGCAACATGCCGCTGATTTCCGAGATCACGCCGCTGCTCATCATTTCCAAGCTCGAGCAGTACGACGTCGTCGGCGCGACCGCGCTGGCCGGCGTCATGCTGGTGATTTCCTTCGCGCTGCTGCTCGGCGTCAATGCGCTGCAGTGGTGGGCGGCCAACCGCCATCACGGCAAACACGCGGTGAGCCTGTGAGTACGCAGCGCATGGCCAACGCCGAGCCGCGCTGGCTGCGTTATACGCTGACCGCGATCGCGCTGGCCTTCCTCTTCCTGTTTCTCGCGCTGCCGCTGCTGGCGGTCTTCGCCGAGGCGTTCGCCGGCGGCGGGTCGGCCTTCTTCGCTGCGCTCGCTGATCCCGAGGCGCTGTCGGCGATCGGACTGACGCTGTTCATCGCCATCTTCGTTCTGCCGTTCAACGTCGCGATCGGCATCTGCGCGGCGTGGGCGATCGCCAAGTTCGACTTCCGCGGCAAGAGCCTGCTGATCACGCTGATCGACCTGCCTTTCGCGGTTTCGCCGGTCGTCGTCGGCCTGGTTTTCCTGCTCATCTTCGGCGCCCAAGGGCTGTTCGGGCAGTGGCTGTCGGCGCACGACATCAAGATCGTCTTCGCTTTGCCCGGAATGGTGCTGGTGACGCTGTTCATCACTTTTCCGTTTGTTGCGCGCGAGCTCATTCCGCTGATGCAGGCGCAGGGCAAGGACGAGGAAGAGGCGGCGATTTCGCTTGGTGCGACCGGCTGGCAGATGTTCCTGCGCGTCACGTTGCCCAACATCAAGTGGGGGCTGCTCTACGGCGTGATCCTCGCCAACGCGCGCGCGATGGGAGAATTCGGCGCGGTATCGGTCGTTTCCGGCCACATCCGCGGGCAGACCAACACGCTGCCGCTGCACGTCGAGATCCTCTACAACGAGTACAACGCGGTCGGTGCCTTCGCCTCGGCGTCGGTGCTGGCGCTGCTGGCGCTGGTGACGCTGGTCGCCAAGACGCTGGTCGAGTGGCAGATGCGGCGCGAGACCGAAATGCTCGACACGGCGCTGCTGCCGGAAAAAGTAAACCAGGAAAGCGGAATCCCATCATGAGCATACAAATCTGCGGCGTCGGCAAAAAATTCGGCAACTTCGTCGCGCTCGACAATATCGAACTCGACATCCCGACCGGCGAGCTCGTCGCGCTGCTTGGGCCTTCGGGCTGCGGCAAGACGACACTGCTGCGAATCATCGCCGGAATGGAGACTGCCGATTCGGGCCACGTCAAGTTCGCCGGCGAGGAAGCGACGCACCTGCACGCGCGCGAGCGCCAGGTCGGCTTCGTCTTTCAGCATTACGCGCTGTTCCGCCACATGTCGGTATTCGAGAACGTCGCCTTCGGCCTGCGCGTCAAGCCGCGCAGCGAGCGTCCGCCGGAAGCCGAGATCCGCCGCCGCGTGATGGACCTGCTTAAGCTCGTCCAGCTCGACTGGCTCGCCGAACGCTTCCCGTCGCAGCTCTCCGGCGGCCAGCGCCAGCGCATCGCGCTGGCGCGCGCGCTTGCCGTCGAGCCCAAGGTGCTGCTGCTCGACGAGCCGTTCGGCGCGCTTGACACCAAGGTCCGCAAGGAACTGCGCCGCTGGCTGCGCCGCCTGCACGACGAAATGCACATCTCGAGCGTTTTTGTCACGCACGACCAGGAAGAGGCGCTCGAAGTCGCCGACCGCGTGGTGGTGATGAACCAGGGCCGCGTCGAGCAGATCGGAACGCCCGACGAGGTCTATTCGAATCCGGCGTCGCCCTTCGTCTATCAGTTCCTGGGCAACGTCAATGTCTTCCACAGCCGGCTGCATGGCCACTGGGCCGACGTCGGTCGCGACGTCGCTGGCGACGGTGCTGCGAAAACACCGGCCGACGGCGAGGCGATGGCTTTCGTTCGTCCGCACGACATCGACATCGAACGTGGTCCGGTTGTCGGCGGCCTCGAAGCGACGGTCCAGGACGTCCATGCCATCGGGCCGCTGGTGCGCGTCGAGCTGGCCCACGATTCAGAGCTGATCGAGGTCGAGCTGACGCGCGAGCGCGCCACCGTACTTGAGTTGAACAAGGGGCAACGGGTCTGGCTCAAGCCGCGCCAGGTCAAGGTCTTTTCGGTCGCCGAGGCGGCACTCGAGGAGCACGGTTCGGGAATCTGAGCGGTAACCATCGGGTACGCGCCGGGCTGGCAAGCCTCGTGATTGATCGCCGATCGACGCCGTCACGCCTAACCCTAAATGCGTTTGTGTCGTCAAATTGCTTTGGCCTGGCAACATTATTTAGTCGTTGGCCGCATGACTTCGGCGAAAATTAGTCTGGCGCAAGGGGGCGCGAGTCGTGGTGTGCGCCGGGACTTCGCGTGTCGATGATCGTCGGATGCTGCTGAACCCGCGGCAAGCGGATTCAGCGTGAGCACATCCTGATCAGTCGAGCCAGCCTTTGATGCGTGTAGCCATCACCGCGCTCGAGATGCCGTAGCGATCGTGCAATGTGGGCAACGCCCCGGCAGCGAGAAACTCGTCGGGCAGCGCCATCTGACGGAAAGACGGCGTCACGCCATTGCTCAAAAGAAGCGTCGCCACCGCTTCTCCGAGCCCGCCGATCACCGTGTGGTTTTCAGCGACGACGACCAGTCGGCCGGAACGCCCCGCCTCACGCAAAATAGTGGCCACGTCAAGCGGCTTGATCGTCGGAACGTGCAGTACGGCGACATCGATCTGGTCGGCCGCCAGTGCCTTGGCCGTTTCGAGTGCGCGCATGGTCATCAGCCCGGTCGAGATGAACAACACATCCTTGCCGTCGCGCAGCAGTTTGGCTTTGCCGAGTTCGAACTTGTAATCGTATTCATCGAGCACCAGCGGCACATTGCCACGCAGCAGACGCATGTAGACTGGGCCTTTGTGCTCGGCGATGGCCGGCACCGCCTGTTCGATATCGAGTGCATCGCACGGATCGACGATCGTCAGCCCAGGAATGCCACGGAACATCGCCACATCCTCGGTCGCCTGATGGCTCGGACCATAGCCGGTCGTCAGTCCCGGCAAGCCGCAGACGATCTTGACATTGAGGTGCTCTTCGCAGATCACCTGATGAACGAAATCGAAGGCGCGGCGCGAAGCGAAGGTGGCGTAGGTCGTGGCAAATGGGGTAAAGCCTTCCTTGGCCATGCCACCGGCGGCACCCATCAGCAGCTGCTCGGCCATCCCCATCTGGAAGAAACGATCCGGATGCGCCTGGGCGAAGATATGCAGGTCGGTGTACTTGGACAGGTCGGCGGTCATGCCGACGATCTCCGGTCGGGTCTCGGCCAATTTGGCCAGCGCGTGTCCAAACGGCGCGGCTTTGGTGCGCTGTCCTTCTCCGGCAATCGAGGCGATCATCGCCGAGGTGGTCAACCGGGGCTTTTTGGTAGCAGTGCTCATTGTGCGGCTCCTGTCGTTTGCGAAGCGTCGAGAATGGCGAGCGCTTGCTGCCACTCAGCAGCGTCGACGCGAATAAAGTGGTTTTTGTCGCGCGTCTCCAGGAAAGGCACGCCCGTACCCATCAAGGTATCGAGGATGATCACGCGCGGCTTGGCATCAGGCAGCTTGCGGGCAATGTCGAAGGCGTTGAGCACGGCCTCGATGTCGTTGCCGTTGACGCGCTGCACGTGCCAACCAAAGGCTTGCCATTTGTCGGCGATCGGTTCGAAGCCAAGGATCTTGTTGGAATTGCCATCGGCCTGCTGGTTGTTGATATCGACCAGGCAAATCAGGTTGGCGAGCCCGTGATGGGCCGCCGACATCGCCGCTTCCCAAGTCGATCCTTCGTCGAGTTCGCCGTCGGACATCGAGTTGTAGACGAAGGCCGGATTCTTCTTGAGACGCAGGCCCAGCGCCATGCCGACGGCGATCACCAGCCCCTGGCCGAGCGAGCCGCCGGACATTTCCATTCCCGGGGTATAAGACGCCATGCCGGACATCGGCAGGCGGCTGTCATCCGAACCGTAGGTTTCCAGTTCGTCTTGCGGGATGATTCCGGCTTCGATCAGCGCCGCGTAATGGGCAATCGCAAAGTGGCCATGCGACAACAGAAAGCGGTCACGGCCTTCCCACTCGGGGTCTTGCGGCTGGTAGTTGAGCGCATGGGTGTAAGCGACAGCGAGCATGTCGGCCAAGCCCAACGCCTGCCCGACGTAGCCTTGGCCCTGGACTTCACCCATGCGCAAGGCGTAGCGACGAATACGGTAGGCCGCCTGTGATATTGATTTGATTAACGCAGTTCGTTCCATTTTCATTCAGTCCTTGGTTATTCAAAAATCCGTTCGGGTGCGGCAATTCCGGCCCGCCGCATCCGCAGTTGATGGCTTACAAGGTCAGCGCCGGGATGTACGAGAAGGCGAGCGCGATTGCCAGCGCCACGATATAGAAGGGAATGAGTTCCTTCGAAGCCTTGAGGATCGACACGCGGGCGATCGAGCTGCTGATGAACAGCGTCGTTCCGACCGGCGGCGTGTAGAGGCCGATGGCCAGCGTCAGCACCATCATCAGCCCCATTTGAACCAGATCGAGATGGATCGTCTCGGCGAGCGGAACGAAAATCGGCCCGAGCAGTAGAATCGCTGCCGGCAGATCGATGAACATCCCGGCGATCAGCATGATGACGATCATCGCCATGATGATCAGCCACGGATCCTTGAGCGTCGTCAGGCACCACTCGGCGAACAACTGCGGAACCTGGGCGTAGGTCATCATCCAGCCGACCACCGCCGAGCCCATGATCACCAGCATCACCACGCCGGTGGCGACGCCGGCAGCCAGCAAAGCATCGAAAAAGCGCTTCATCGTCATGTCTTTGTAGATGAAGCGGCCAGCCAGTACGGCGTAGAACACGGCGACGACCGAGACTTCGGTCGGCGTCGCGAAGCCGAAGCGCAGCAGCACCAGGATCATGAACGGCATGAGCAGCGCCGGCAGCGCCTCGACGAACAGCTTGCGGCACTTCGCGCCGTCGAACGGCGTCTTGGTCATCGGGAAACCGCGCACGCGCGCCGAGACGTTGCAGACCGTGACGAAACCCGCGGTCAGCATCAACCCGGGCAGGACGCCGGCGACGAACATGTCGGCGATCGACGCGTTGGAGACCAACGAGTAGAGGATGAACGGGATCGACGGCGGGATCAGAATGGCGATCGTCGCCGCGGCCGAATTGTTCGCCGCTGCGAAACCGCGCGGATAGCCCTCGCGCACCTGCCAGGGGATCAGCATGCCGCCGAGCGCCGTCGCGTCGGCGACGGCCGATCCCGATACGCCGCCAAAGACGCAACTGCCGAGCACGGTCACCGACCCGAGGCCGCCGCGGTAGCGCTGTACCAGTTCGGTGGCGAAGCCGATCAGCTTTTCGCCGAGCCGGCCGCTCATCATCAGGCTGCCCGAGAGGATGAAAAACGGCAGCGCCAGCATCGGGAACGAGAGCGTCTGGTTGACCATCTGCTGCGCCACCAGCATCACCGGGAACTCCTGTCCGATCAGGATCGCGGCGCCCGACGCGATGACCAGCACGTGGCCGACGGGGACTGCCAGCGCCAGCAGAACGAAGAAAGCAACAATCAGAATGGTGATCATACGACACTCTCCTCGGCGCTTCCTTGGGGCCTGGCGTCGGCGCCGAGCAGGAAAACACGGACTGAAATAGACAAGGCGCCGATCGCCGTCAGCAGCGACCCGGCAGCCAGCGCGTAGAACGGCAGGCTGTTGGGCGTTCCGAGCATGGGATTCATTTCCGCTGCGGCGATGTCGGCGACTTCGAGTGCGGTAAAGAACAGGTAGACGTAGCCGACGCAGATCAGCAGATTCGTGAAGCTGACCAGAATGCGCTTCGCCGGCGCGGCCAAAAAGTTCATGATCAGGTCGACGGCGATGTGGTTGCCCGATTGCAGCGCCAGCACCACGCCGGCCATGATGAACCACGAGAAGAGCTGTCGCGGCAGTTCCTCAGACCAGTCGATTCCGCCGACGTCGATCACGTAGCGGGCGATCACGGTGACGATGATCGAAACGAGCAGCGCAGAACCAGTCGTCAGTACAGCCGACCGGCAGATTAGACCGATGAAGCGGTCCAGGCCATCCAGGAAGCGGATGGCGCCGGAGCGTTCACTGGCCGATTGTTGAAGTTCGGCCATAGTCGTTTATCCCAGAACCGTCTTGCGCAGATCCTTGACGAAACCGCCGAAAGGCTTGTCAGCCCATTTGTCGAAGACCGATGCGGTCTGTTTGCGGAAAGCATCGAGATTGACGTCGCTCACGGTCAGCGCCGGATTCGCCCGGAAGTCCTTCTCGAGCTTGAGGCCCGATTCATCCGACAGGCTCAACTGCAAGGCCGTTGCTTCGGCCATCGACTCCATGATGATGTCCTTGGTCTTGGCGTCGAGCCGGCCCCACGCCATCTTGGAGACCAGCACCGGGGTGCACTCCCACTTGTGCGCGGTGAGGCTGATGAACGGATTGACCTCATAGATCTTGGCGCTGGCGATGTTGGTCAGCGGATTTTCCTGGCCGTCGACGACTTTCTGCTGCAGCGCGACGTACAGCTCGGAGAAGGCGATCTGCGTGGTCGCCGCGCCGAGCGCCTGGAAAATGTCGATCGTTGCCGGGTCGGGCGGGGTGCGGAACTTAAGGCCCTTGAGGTCGTCCGGAACGACGATCGCGCGCTTGCTGTTGGTGATGTGACGGATGCCGTTGTCCCACCAGCCGATGGGGACCAGGCCGACGGCTTCGAACTTCGGCTTGAGCTGGTCGCCGATTTTGCCGGAAAGGACTTTGACGCCGTCGGAGCTCTTGGTGAACAGGAAAGGCAGACCCAGCGCGGCGAGCTCGGGTACGATCGATGACATCGCGCCCTGGCTGTTGGCCGAGAACGCCAGCGTTCCCGTACGCAGGCTGGTGAGCATCGCGGAGTCATCGCCGAGCATTGCCGCGCCGGCGACCTTGACCTCGATCGCGCCGCCGGTCCTGGCATTGACCAGTGCGGCGAACTTGTCGGCAGCGACCGAGCGCGGATTGCCTGGCGCCGCACCGTGACCGAACATCATCTTGAGCGGCGCAGCGCGCAGGATCGTCGGGGCGCCGCCCAAGAGCGTGGCGGCACCAACAGCACCTGCAGTGTGCAGGAACGAGCGGCGATTCATCTTGAAGTTGTCATTCATAATACCCTCCTAGGTTTTTTTGAAAGAACTACGGCACTACGCGACGCAAAACAGCTTGCTAGCAGTAAATCAGCATCCCCCTCGTTGAGTTTGGTTACGGTCCCATGGCATACGCTGACCGCCGGGTTGCAAAGAACAGGATGGCATCGGCACGACGGACAGGGTAGCTCATCGGCGCGCTGCTAAACCAGGCGGCTTTGCAGCGAACTGCCCAGCGTGCGCAGCAGCAGGAAGCACGAGGTCGCTCCGGCGTCGAGAACGCCGATCGAACGCTCGCCCAGGCGCGCGGCACGTCCGATTCGCGCCTGCAGCGCCTTGGTCGATTGCCAGCCGGCTTCGGCTGCGGCGACCATCCCGCCAAGCGCCGTGTGAAAATCTTCGCCTTGCGACAGCGCGGCCAGGTAGGCGTCGCGCGCCGGAATCAGCGTATCCATCAGCGTCTTGTCGCCGACCTGGGCGTTGCCGACCGATTGCACGTCGGCGACGGCTTGCGCCAGCGCCTGGCCGAAGAGCTGCGCGTCCAGCCGCTGGTGACCGGCGAGCGTTTCGGCAAAGCCCATGAAGACGCTGCCGTAGAGCGGCCCCATCGAGCCGCCGATGCCGTCGAGCAGCGTCATCGCCAGCGCGTCGAAGGATTCGGCCAGGCCAGGCAGCGTCGGTTGCGCGAGCAACGCATCGCGGCACTGCGAGAAGCCCTTGCTCATATTGATGCCGTGGTCGCCGTCGCCGATCGCGCCGTCGATTTCGGAGAGGTAGGCGCGGTTCTCGTTGATCGTCGCGATCAGGTCGAGCACCACCGCGCCGGCGCTTCCCAGTTCGATCTCGGTTTTCATAGAGGCTCCTTGCTGACCGTTAGACCGATAGCCACGCACGGGTAGCGCATGGCGCTTTCGAGCTCGTCGTCGAGCTTGAGTACCGACAGCGTGACGCCCATCATCTCGAGCGAAGTGAAGAAGTTGCCGACGAGTGGAACGACGACTTCGATGCCGGCGTCGGCGAGCAGTTCGGCGACGCTGCCGTAGAGGATGTACTGCTCCATCAGCGGCGTCGCACCGAGCCCCGAGATCAGCACGGCGACGCGGTCGCCGCGACCGAACGGCAGGTCGCCGACGATCGCCTCGACCATGGTCCTGGCCATGGTTGCGGCGGGCGTGATCGCGCTGACCGAAATTCCCGGCTCGCCGTGGTGGCCGATGCCGACTTCCATGCTGCCGTCTTCGATATGAAAATTGGCCTTGCCGACCGCCGGGATGGTGCACGACGACAGGCCGATGCCGATGCTGCGCGTCTGTGCGATGGTGCGCTGCGCGACGTCGATCACCTGCTCGAGCGTGCCGCCCTGTGCGGCGCACGCGGCGGCGGTCTTCCACATCAGGATTTCACCGGCCACCCCGCGCCGGCGCGCTTCGTCGCCCTTGGGTGCCGAAGCGACGTCGTCGTTGGCGACCACGGTCATGACGCGGATTCCGGCACGCTCGGCCATCTTGAGCGCCATCTTGACGTTCATGTTGTCGCCGGCGTAGTTGCCGTAAAGGCAGGCGACGCCGGCGCCGCCGTCGGCGGCCTTGATCGCGTCGAAGAAGCTCTTGGCGGTCGGCGACGAGAAGATCTCGCCGACGGCGACCGCATCGACCAGGTTTGCGCCGACGTAGCCGAGAAACGCCGGTTCGTGGCCCGAACCGCCGCCGGTGACGATGCCCACCTTGCCTGCCTGCGGCGCGTCGCGGTGCTTGATCACGCGCGGATTGCCGATCGTCGCCTCAAGTTCGGGGTGGGCGCGCAGCAGTCCCTTGAGCATGTCTTCGACCACCTGGTCGGGATCGTTGATGACGCGGTTCATGCGTTCTCCTTGGTGATGCCGAGCTGGCGCTTGACGAAGGCCAGCGATTCGCCGATCGCCGTCTCGAGCACGGCCAGTGGCACCGGTTCGGGCTTGCGTTGCGGCTGGGCGTTGGGCGCGCGATGCAGGCGCAGCGGCATTTCGATCGAGCAATTGAGGTCGGTCGCCGCCAGCGCGTTCAGGATCGCCGCGCAGTCGATGTCGCCCTGGCCGATCGGCGTGAAGAAATAGCCGTCGTCGGTGACGCGAACGTCCTTGATATGAACGTGCGCGCAAGCGGGCATCGCCAGCAGCGCGTCGGTCGCCGGAACGACGCCGCCGATGTTCTTCTGCGGGCGGTGCGAGATGGTGTTGCCGGCGTCGTAGTTGAGGCGAACGTTGGCATTGCCGACCGCGTCGAGCAGCAGAATCCCGTCGCTCGCGGTGTTGAACAGGTTGTCGCTGCCGTCGCCCGGGTTCTCAAGGCCGATGATCATTCCCAGCTGTTCGGCATGGCGCGCCAGCGCCTTGATATTGTTGAAGAAGCCGGTGGCGTTGCGGCGCGCCGCGGCGTTGGTATTGATCACCTTGGCGCCGAGCCGCGCGGCAAAGTCCATGCGGCCGCAGAAAACGCTGATCGCGTCGTCGCGGCCGAGGTCGATGTGCGACGAGAAGGCGTAACAGCCCAGCCCGCTGTCGGCGAGCCAGCGGGCGAATTGCTGGGCTTGGGCGGCGGTGAACGCGCTCTCGTCGAAAGGCTCGGTATAGGCGGTACTTGGCCAGGTTGCCGGCGAGGAAGACGCAGGCGCCGCCGGTGATGATTGCTACGCGATCTGCAAGTAACATTTGAGTAGTCCTTGTCGACGTTGGGGAGAATTCGAGGGTAATATTCGGCGATGATTTACATGAGCGCAAACGCTATAAATTCATTCGCGAGTGAAATTTCTTCATGCGGTAACTCGGCATGAGATCCGACCTGCCGCAGCTTTCGGCACTGCTCAGTTTCGAGACCGTCGCGCGCCGCTTGAGCTTCGCACGCGCCGCCGATGAGCTCAATTTGACGCCTTCGGCGGTCAGCCATCAGATCGCCAATCTCGAACAATTCCTCGGCGTGCTGTTGTTCGAGCGCACTTCGCGCGGGATCGTTCTGTCCGATGCCGGCGAGGCTTATCTCAAGCGCGTTGCCGGGGCGATCGGCGCGATCGGCAGCGCCACCAACGATGTGCGTAAGGGCGTGCGTAACACCTTGCACGTGCATTCGAGTCCGAGCTTCGCCAGTCTGTGGTTGATGCCGCGCTTGAGCGGCTTTGCGCGCAGCTATCCGGGAATCTCGTTTTCGCTCTCGGCCTCGCCCAACCATTCGGATTTTGCTCTCGGTCAGGTCGATATCGACATCCGTTACGGCATCCCGGACTGGCCCAATCTGCTCGTCGAACCGGTCTTCGAGGAACGCATCCTGCCGCTGGCCAGTCCCGAGCTGCTGGCGCGCCAGCCGATTCAGGTGCCGGCCGATATGCTCAATAGCCCCTTGATTCAATCGACCGTGAGCGTCGTGCAATGGCCAGCATGGTTTGCCAGCCAGGGCCTGATCGGCACGCCGGAGCGTTTTGCCTTTCGTTTCGACCGTGCCAACCTGTCGCTTGAAGCCGCCGTGCAGGGGCTGGGAATTGCGCTCGAAAGCGAGCGGATCGCAGCGCAGCACATTGCCAGCGGAGCTTTGCGCCCGGTTTTTCATCCGGCCTGGTCGCTGCCAGTGCGCGCGCATTTCATCGTCTATCCGGAGCGGCATGCGAGCCGCGTCGAAGTCACGCAATTCGTCGCCTGGTTCCGCGCCGAGGTCGCAGCGGGGCAGGGCGTTTGAGGCGGGTCGCCTGGCATCGATCGCGGCGGCGGCGAGGCCTGGCGCGGTCACACGGCAATCGCACACGCAAACGTCATGACGCAGAAGGTGCTGCGGTTTGTTGAAGTTTGATTCCGATGCGTGTTGCGCGATAGTCAGCGCGACGGTCGGCGAATTTTCGACGGCGACGCAGGTTGATGGTTGGGTGCTGGGTGTCGGTACGCAAGGCGGCGAGCGCGAACTTGCGGATGGCACTGAGATTTTGCGCGGCATGACCTTTGCTGACGCGGCAGTCGTCCGCGCGGAAAGTGACATCAAGAACCCCGTGCCGCCTTCCTGCCCCAGCCAGACGCCCCGCGCCGAAGCGTAAGCGCTAACCAGACGCAGCGCCGTATTCGCGCCGTCCTTCGATCCTCTCACCGTCTTGCCGTCGAGCGCCACGACCCCTTCGGCCACGCCGACAAGGCTGGCTACCCACTGCCGAAAACAACGCTCGAATACCTTGGCATCCAGGACCCGAAAGACCGCGCCAAACGTATCGTGCGGTGGCGTTCCGTTCTTCAGCGAAAGAAATCAGTCGCAAGCATGTTAAGCAACGCCCTGCTGTCTCTCAGAACACCGCCCGGATCATCGTTTGGGGACCGTTCTCGACGGTCCTGCTGTTCGACATTTTCCGGCCGGCGACCGAGCTGTTCGAGTCTTGAGCCGGGTTAGGCGATATAAGCCCCTCCGTTAATATTCTGCGTCGTCCCGGTGATGTATCCGGCGTCTCCACTGGAAAGCCATACGTACAGTGCCGCGACCTCTTCCGGCTTGCACTGGCGTCTCATCGGGACCGCTTCGGACAGCTTCGCCTCATTTTCAGGTGTTGAGCCGACGCGGATGTCGGTATCGACAACACCCGGGCAGATCGCGTTTGCGGTGATGCCGTATTGTGCGAACTCCCGGGCCAGGCCTCGCGTCAGGCCGATAACGCCCGCCTTCGCAGCTGCATAGGACGTCTTCGAAAATACACCCCCGCCGTGCTGTGCGGTGACCGAGGACATATTGACGACGCGTCCGTAGCCGCCGGCGATCATCTGCGGGATAAATGCCTGGCAAACGAGGAACGAACCGGTGCAGTTGATGGCGTAGACCCGGTTCCATTCGTCCAAGGAGAGTTCCAGGAAAGACGATGGGGAAGCAATACCGGCGACGTTGGCAACGGCACCGACGGCGGGCATATTGGATTCCTTGACGGTCTGAGCCGCTGCATCGACCGACTTTTTGTCGCCAATGTTGCAGTGTATTGCGAGAACGGGTTGGCCGAACTCGGATTTCACTTTCTCTGCGGCAATCTTCAGAGCAACTTCATCGATATCGAGCATTGCGACCGCCCATCCTTCTTGAGCATATCGGCGTGCTACTGCCAAACCGATCCCGCGAGGCGCGGCACATCCTGTGACTACTGCAGTCCGCTGGCCAACTCCGGTATGAGATTTCATTGTGGATCCTTTCGTATGTGCGTTGAGCGATCTCTCGCTGCAATCTTGGTGTTTCGGACAGACATCCATGCATCAGCGCAAATCATATCCCGTCGATCCAAGCTTCACGCATGATAAGAATTCACCAAGACATGAGAAATGGTCCCTCGGGTAATGAAGCGCTCCGCTCGGGTGTCCGAACGTACCGGGGCGGGAATTCTTGCTACGCCGCTCGCGGTATTTTTCAGTACTCGAGCGGTCGGCTCAGGCTTCCTCCGACACGCCCTGGGGCCGTCGAACGGTCTCCTAACGCCGATCCGGTCGGCGTTCTGAGAGACAGCAGGGCGTTGCTTACCATGCTCGCGACATGGGTTGTTGATCGATGAATGACCGGCGCGATCAGCGTTATTCCGGGGAGCGCCGGAGCGGGTGCTATAATCGCCGGTTCCATTTGCCGCCGTTTCGGTCTTCTTTCGTGCCGACAGCCAACCCTAACCGACGCTCATCGCATGGCGCTTTTTACTCTCGGCATCAATCACCGCACGGCGCCGCTCTCGGTACGCGAGCAGCTGGCGTTTCATGCCGAAGAGTTGCGCCGCGCGCTCGCCGATCTGGCGAGCGGCGGACGCGTGCACGAGGCGGCGATCCTGTCGACCTGCAATCGCACCGAGCTTTACCTTGAGGCGCAGTCGCCGCAAGCGGTGATCGCCTGGCTCGGCGACTACCGGCGTCTGTCCGGCCACGATCTTGAACCGTATCTCTACACGCATCCGGATCGCGACGCGGTGCGCCACGCTTTTCGCGTCGCCAGCGGACTCGATTCGATGGTGCTTGGCGAGCCGCAGATCCTCGGCCAGATGAAGGAAGCGGTGCGTATCGCCAGGGAGGCCGGGACGCTTGGCGTGACGCTCAACAAGCTGTTCCAGAATTCGTTCGCGGTGGCCAAGGACGTGCGTTCGACCACCGCCATCGGCAGCAATATCGTGTCGATGGCGGCCGCCGCGGTGCGGCTCGCCGAGCGCATCTTCGAGCGCATCGCCGATCAGCGCGTGCTGTTCATCGGCGCCGGCGAAATGATCGAATTGTGCGCGACGCACTTCGCGGCGAAAAAGCCCAGGCAGATCGTCATCGCCAACCGCACGATCGACCGTGGCCGCGAACTCGCCGAGCGTTTCGGTGCGACCGCGATCCGCCTCGAAGAAGTCGGCGAGCGCTTGCCGGAGTTCGACATCGTCGTTTCCTGCACCGCCAGCCAGTTGCCGATCATTGGCCTGGGGCTGGTCGAGCGCGCGATTCGCGCGCGCCGTCACCGGCCGATTTTCATGGTCGATCTGGCGGTACCGCGCGACGTCGAGCTTGAGGTTGGCGAACTCGACGACGTTTTTCTCTACACCGTCGATGATCTCGCACAGGTTGTCGAGTCGGGTCTCGAGTCGAGACAGTCGGCGGTGGTCGACGCCGAAGCGATCATCGCCGCGCGCGTCGATAGCTTCGTGCTCTGGCTCAAAACGCGTGAAACCGTTCCGGTGATCCGCTCGCTACGCGATTCGGCCGAACGCGCGCGGCGCCACGAAATGGAGCACGCGCTCAAGGCGCTGGCCAAGGGTGACGATCCGGCGAGCGTTCTCGATCAGCTGTCGCAGCGGCTGACCAACAAGTTCCTGCACGCGCCGACGCAGGCCTTGAATCAAGCCGAAGGCGACCGCAGCGAACTGCAGGCGCTGGCGACGCGGCTGTTCAACCTGCATCACGAGTAGGGCCATGAAAGACGTTAACCACAACGGGCACAGCGAGCACAACGTAACTTACGAAAAATTCAAATTGTTGGGCTTTTTCGTTGTGACCGTCGTGTCGTTGTGGTCAGAACAGTAGCTTTTGATCGAATGACTATGAAACAGAGCATACGCGACAAACTTGAAAACCTCGTCGGCCGGCTCGACGAGCTCGACCGCATCCTGGCCAGCGGCGAGGCGACGCGCGACATGGATCAGTACCGCAAGCTCTCGCGCGAGCACGCCGAACTCGGCCCGGTGGTCGCGCTCTACGCGCAGTGGCGGCAGGCCGACGACGACCTCGCGTCGGCGCAGGAGATGATGGGCGACCCGGAAATGAAGGAACTCGCCGAAGCCGAAATGCTGTCCGCCAAAGAACGCTTGCCGCAGATCGAGAGCGAGTTGCAGCGCTTGCTGCTGCCCAAGGACGCCAACGACGAGCGCAACGTCTTTCTCGAAATTCGCGCCGGAACCGGCGGCGACGAGTCAGCGTTGTTCGCCGGTAACCTCTTTCGCATGTATTCGCGTTTTGCCGAGCGCCAGCGCTGGCAGGTCGAGATCGTCTCGTCGAGCGCGTCCGACGTCGGCGGTTACAAGGAAGTGATCGCGCGAATCATCGGCAACGGCGTCTATTCGAAACTCAAGTTCGAGTCGGGCGCGCACCGCGTGCAGCGCGTTCCGGAAACCGAAACGCAGGGCCGCATCCATACCTCGGCATGTACCGTCGCGGTGATGGCCGAAGCCGACGAACTCGAAGACGTGCAGATCAACCCGGCCGAAATTCGCATCGACACCTTCCGCGCTTCGGGCGCTGGCGGCCAGCATATCAACAAGACCGATTCGGCGGTGCGCATCGTGCACCTGCCGACCGGCATCGTCGTCGAATGCCAGGACGGGCGCTCGCAGCACAAGAACAAGGCGCAGGCGCTGTCGGTGCTGGTGGCGCGAATCAAGGACGCACAGGAGCGCGAACAGCACGCCAAGATAGCTTCCGAGCGCAAGAGCCTGGTCGGCAGCGGCGATCGATCAGAGCGCATCCGCACCTACAATTTTCCGCAGGGGCGGATCACCGATCACCGCATCAACCTGACCTTGTACAAGATCGATTCGATCATGGACGGCGATCTCGACGAACTGGTCGGCGCGCTGGCCAACGAACATCAGGCCGAGCAGTTGGCGGCGCTGGCCGAGCCGCAATAAGCGATGAGCGAGGCGTCGCGCGCGATCGGCGCGCTCTGGCGGCAGGCTTGCTCGCGCATCGACCGGCAGGAGGCGCGGGCGCTGCTGCAGCACGTCGGTCGCTGCAGTCATGCCGATCTCATTGCGCATCCCGAGCGCGAACTCGCGGACGCGCAGATCGCCCAATACGCGGCGCTGGTCGCGCGGCGCGAGGCCGGTGAGCCGCTGGCCTATCTGCTTGGCAGCGCTTTTTTTTGCGGACTCGAGTTTGCCGTGTCAAAGGCGGTACTGATCCCGCGGCCGGATACCGAAGTGCTGGTCGATGAGGCGTGTCGGCGGGCGTCAGCTTGGCGCGCGCCGCGCATCGTCGATCTGGGAACTGGTTCGGGAATCGTCGCCGTCGTGCTGGCGCTGCGCTTGCCTTCGGCTCTGGTGACCGCCGTCGATCTGTCGCCAGCGGCGCTCGCCGTGGCGCGCGCCAACGCGCAGCGACACGGCACGTCGCTGCGCTTTGTCGAAGGCGACTGGTATCGACCGCTCGGCGACGAACGCTTTGACCTGATTGTGTCCAATCCGCCCTACGTCGCCGCGGGCGACCCGCATCTGGCGAACGACGGACTACCGTTCGAGCCGCAGGTGGCGCTCACCGACGGCGTCGCCGGCGGCGACGGCATGGCGTGCATCGACGCCATCGTCGCCGGCGCGCGCGACCATTTACTGCCCGGCGGCTGGCTGTTGATTGAACACGGCTACGATCAGGCGGTCAAAGCTCGCGAGTCGATGGCGGCGGCAGGGTTTTTGAAAGTCGATTCCTGGCGCGACGAAGCATCGATAGCACGCGTCAGCGGCGGACAAAATCCGTATTGAGCCGGGCTGGTGCTCCTGTTTCAAATTTACCAACTTTCACCACTTAACGATATAGAGGCTTTCAATGGACGTGCAACAGCTGATCAAGGAACAAGTCACCACCAACCCGGTCGTGCTGTACATGAAGGGAACGCCGAAGGCGCCGATGTGCGGTTTTTCGGCGACTGCGGTGCAGATCCTGCAGGCCTGCAATCTGCCGCTCTTCTATAGCGTCAATGTGCTCGAGGAACCGGCGATCCGCGATGGCGTCAAGATCTTCTCCGATTGGCCGACGGTTCCGCAGCTCTATATTCGCGGCGAATTCGTCGGCGGTTGCGATATCATGAAAGAGATGTATCAGAGCGGCGAACTCAAGGCGCTGCTCGAAGGCATCGCCGCGCCAGACTGAGCGTTCCGGGCAGGCGCAACGGCCCTTGAATCGTGGAGGATGAAATGAAGCCAAGTTTCCTGGTTCGTCTGGCGCTGCTCGGCAGTGTGCTCGTTCTTTCAGCGTGCGCCGGTTACAGCGGCAGCAATCTCAAGCCGGGCGTCGCGACGTTGTCCGAGGTGGTCGCCAGCATGGGCGAGCCGGCGATGCGCTGGAAGGACGCTGACGGGCGCGAGCAATTGGCGTATCCGCGCGGACCCGAAGGCACCCAGACGTTCATGGCATTTATCGCTGCCGATGGCCGCCTGGAGCGCATCGAAGGCGTTCTCGACATGGCACACTTCGCGCGCATCGAACCCGGCAAGAGCGACCAGGCGGCGGTGCTGCGTCTGCTCGGGCCGTCGCAGCCGCAGTGGACCGCGTATTTCAAGGCGCGCGACGAGCTCGTCTGGGAATGGCGGTTCTGCGACAGCTGGAACGCCCTGGCATTCTTTGACGTGCTCTTCGACGCGACGACGGGAGTCGTTCGCTCGAGCTACCAGCGCTCCGACCTCAGAGGGCCTGACGGTCGGGCCCCGGGCTGCTCGCGCTGAAATATTTCGCTGGCCGGCGGCTGACCAGTTCGTCGGATCGGCTGCTGACGAGTCTTCTCAGGCGCCCGGCTGACGGGAACGCGCGCGCGCGACGGCGGCGCGTACCTGTTCTGGCGACGTGCCGCCCAGGTGGTTGCGCGAACTTAGCGAACCCTCGACGGTGAGCACCGCGAAGATGTCTTCGTCGATCAGCGGCGAGAACGTTTTGAGCTCGGCGAGCGAGAGTTGCGGCAGATCGACGCCCAACTCCTCGGCGCGGCGCACCGCGAGACCGACCGCCTCGTGCGCGTCGCGGAAAGGCAATCCCTTGCGCGTCAGGTAGTCGGCCAGGTCGGTCGCTGTGGCGAAGCCCTGGCGCAGCGCATCGCGCATATTGTCGGGGCGCGAACTGATCCCCGAAATCATTTCAGCGTAGATGCGCAGCGTGTCGGAAACCGTGTCGACGGCGTCGAACAGCGGCTCCTTGTCTTCCTGGTTGTCCTTGTTGTAGGCCAGCGGCTGGCCTTTCATCAGCGTCAGCAGTGCGGTCAGGTGGCCATAGACGCGACCGGTCTTGCCGCGCGCGAGTTCGGCGACGTCGGGGTTTTTCTTCTGCGGCATGATCGAACTGCCGGTGCAGAAGCGGTCGGCGATCTTGACGAAGGCGAAGCGCGGGTTCATCCACAGCACCAGCTCTTCGGACATGCGCGAGAAGTGCATCATCAGGAGCGCGCTGGCGGCGCAGAATTCGATCGCGAAATCGCGGTCGGAAACCGCGTCGAGCGAATTTTCGCAGACGCCGTCGAAGTCAAGCTGCGCCGCGACGTATTCGCGGTCGATCGGGTACGTCGTTCCGGCGAGCGCCGCGGCGCCGAGCGGCAAGCGATTGGTTCGCCGGCGAACGTCGACAAAGCGCTCGGCGTCGCGCCGCGTCATCTCGAACCAGGCCAGCAGGTGGTGGCCGAAGGTGATCGGCTGCGCGACCTGCAGGTGCGTGAAGCCGGGCATCGGTGTCGCCGCTTCGCGCTCGGCGAGGTCGAGCAGGTTGTTCTGGAATTCTCTGAGCAACAGCAGAATGTCGTCGATCGCGTCGCGCAGGTAGAGGCGGATGTCGGTCGCCACCTGATCGTTGCGCGAGCGGCCGGTATGCAATCGCTTGCCGGCGTCGCCGACCAGGCTCGTCAGGCGTTTTTCGATGTTGAGGTGGACGTCCTCGAGGTCGAGCGACCACTCGAATTCCCCTCTTTCGATCTCGGCTGCGACCTGCGCCATGCCGCGTTCGATGTCGGCCAGATCGGCGGCCGAGATGATCTGCTGGCGGGCGAGCATCCTGGCGTGCGCCAGCGAACCGCGAATGTCCTGGCGCCACATGCGTTGGTCGAAGCCGACCGACGCCGTATAGCGCTTGACGAGTTCCGACATCGGCTCGGAGAAGCGGCCGGCCCAGGTGTATTGGGTTGCCGCGGCGGCGGCTGGAGGAGTTTTTGGCTGCGCTGGGTTCATGATCAAAGCAGGTTCGTGGGCTAGAATGGCTCATGGAACCCCGGACAGGCCCCACAAAGATGTCGAGTATAAAGCAAAACCCCGCGGGCTTGCCGCTGCCGGACTTTCGCAACTGCGGCGTGATGCTGCGCGTTCTGCTTGGCGTCAACCTGCTGGCGGGGGCTGCGGCGCTGGTGCAGAGCGCCGGGCTTGGCGACGCGCTGCAGCGCTACGTCGATCTGGCGGCCTGGGTGCAGCCGCTGCTGCTCTTCAACCTCGCGCTGCTGGCGTTCGCCGGCAATGTGCTGCGCCGTTTGCCGCCGCGACTCGGGCAGGCGCTGGTGGTCCTGCTCGCCGCCACCTCGTCGGTGTTGCTGCTCGATTTCTGGCGTTTCATGGGGATCGACGATGGCGGCTGGTCGCGTCTGGCACGCGCGGCGCTGCTCGGTGCGCTGGTCGCCGCGAGCCTGCTCTTCTATTTCGCGCTGCGCGCCCAGGCCTTTTCGCCGGCGCTCGCCGAGGCGCGTCTACAGGCGCTGACGGCGCGCATCCGCCCGCATTTCCTGTTCAACAGCTTGAACGCCATTCTTTCGCTGATCCGGGCCGAGCCCAGGCGCGCCGAGACCGCGCTCGAAGAGCTCGCCGAGCTCTTCCGCGTGCTGATGCGCGACCATCGCGACCTCTTGCCGCTGGCCGACGAGATTTCACTGTGCCGGCAGTACCTCAACCTCGAAAAACTGCGCCTTGGCGATCGGCTCAACGTCGAGTGGGAAATCGTCGACGTTCCCGCCGATCTCAAGGTGCCGTCGCTGATGTTGCAGCCGCTGCTCGAGAATGCCGTTTATCATGGCGTCGAGCCGTCGGGCGAGCCGGCAACGGTACATATTCGCTTTGCGCGCAGCGGCGACGAACTGCACGTCGACCTCGCCAATCCCTGCCGCGGCGGTGACGCGGCGCAGGGCGGCAACCACCTGGCGCTGGCCAATATCCGCGAGCGCCTGGCGCTCTACTACGATCTTGAGGCAAGTCTGGAAGCGAAAGAAGTGGTTCTTGAAAACGGCCAGCATCAATACCAGGTGCATATCGTTTTGCCTTGTCGGAGGGCTCAAGCGTGAATGCTCCTGCGACGCTGTCGGTGATGATCGTCGACGACGAGGCACCGGCGCGCGCGCGCTTGCGCGACCTGCTCGCCGACATCGGTAGTGAGCAGCCGAACAGCGTCGTCGTCGAGGCGGCCAACGGGCTGCTCGCGCTTGAGGCGGTCGCCGCGCTGGCCGGAACCGGCTCATGCCTCGACGTGGCCTTGGTCGATATCCGCATGCCGACGATGGACGGCATCGAGCTCGCGCGCCATCTCGCCCAGCTCGAGAAGCCGCCGGGAATCATTTTCGTCACCGCCTACGACAACTACGCGGTGCATGCCTTCGAGCTCAACGCCATCGACTATCTGGTCAAACCGGTGCGTGCGCAGCGGCTGGCGGCGGCGCTGCAGAAGGTTCGTCAGGGGCGCTCGGTGCCGGCGCCGCAGCTGCTCGCCGAGCTGCCGCAGGGCGCGCGCACCCACCTTTCCTGCCACGAGCGCGGGCGCTTGCTGCTCATCCCGCTGGCCGACATTCTTTATCTTCGCGCCGAACTCAAGTACGTCACGGCGCGCACCGTCAGCCGCGAATACCTGCTCGACGAATCGCTGACTCGCCTCGAAGAAGAGTTTTCCAAGCGCTTCATCCGTCTGCACCGCAGCGCGCTGGTCGCGCGCGATGCCATCGCCGGTTTCGAGAAGAGCGACGCCGAAGATGCCGAAACGCAATGGCAGGCGATTCTGCGCGGCATTCCCGAGCGATTGCCGGTCAGCCGGCGGCAGTGGCCGCTGGTCAAGTCGTATGCCAAAGGCGCCTAGCCGATCGCCAACCGCGGCGCGGCGGCGAAGAAGCGCGATGGCGGCATGCTAAAATCGCAGCCGTTTGCAGCCGCCGCTGTTGCGCCTTCTTCCAGGATCTTGCCTTGAACAACAAGCCCGCCGCGTCACCCATCGTCATCGCTTCGCGCGAGTCGCGCCTGGCGCTGTGGCAGGCCAGGCACATCCAGGCGCGGCTCGCCGAACTTTATTCGCAGCGGACGGTGACGATTCTCGCAATGAGCACGCGCGGCGACCAGATCCTCGACCGGCCGCTCGCGCAGATCGGCGGCAAGGGCTTGTTCATCAAGGAACTCGAAGTGGCGATGCTCGAGGGGCGCGCCGATCTCGCGGTGCATTCGCTCAAGGACGTGCCGATGGAAATGCCCGCAGGTTTTGCGCTGGCCGCCATCACGGCGCGCGAGAACCCGCGCGATGCCTTCGTTTCGAACCGCTACGATGAACTCTCGGCGCTGCCGGCCGGCGCCGTGGTCGGCACCTCGAGCCTGCGGCGCGAGGCGATCCTGCGCGCTGCCTATCCGCAGCTCAAAATCGAAGCGCTGCGCGGCAACCTCGATACCCGCCTGCGCAAGCTCGACGACGGGCAATACGACGCGATCATTCTCGCCGCGGCGGGGCTGATCCGCCTCGGCCTCGCCGCGCGAATCAAGTCGCTGCTCACTCCCGAGCAGTCGCTGCCGGCGCCCGGGCAGGGCGCGCTCGGCATCGAGGTGCTGTCCGCCAATCGCGATGCCTTGGCGTGGGTCGCGCCGCTCAACGACCAAGAGACGATGGCCTGCGTTGGTGCCGAACGCGCTTTTTCACGCGCGCTCGGCGGCAGCTGCCAGGTGCCGCTGGGCGGCTACGCCATTTTTGAACAAGGCGAGCTGTGGCTGCGCGGTTTTGTCGCGACGCCCGACGGCCGGCAAATGATCAGCGGCGAGCTGCGCGGCGCGCCGGGCGATGCCGATTCGATCGGCCGGACACTGGCGCAGCGGCTACGCGAGCAGGGCGCGCAGCAAATCCTGGACTCGCTTGCGGCGGCTCAATGAGCTTGCAGGGCAGGCGTATTCTGGTGACGCGTCCGGCCGAGCAGGCCGCAAAGCTCGCACAGATAATCACCGCGCAGGGCGGTCAGGCGGTGATTTTTCCGCTGCTCGAGATCGGCGCGGCGGACGATCCGGCGCCCTTGCAGCGCGCCATCGAGCAGCTCGACGATTATGCGTTGGCGATTTTCATCAGCCCCAATGCGGTCGCTTTCGCCTTGCCGCAGATCCTGGCAGCGCGCCGCTGGCCGGCCCACCTGCTGGCCGCGGCGATCGGGCCGAGTACCGCGCAGCAGTTGGCGGCGCAGGGTATTGCGAACGTCATCTCGCCGGCCGATCGTTTCGATTCCGAAGCGCTGCTCGAACTGCCGGCTTTTGCCGCCAAAGCGCTCGCCGGCAAGCGCGTGTTGATCCTGCGCGGCAACGGCGGGCGCGAACTGCTTGCCGAGACGCTGCGCCAGCGCGGCGCGCAGGTCTGCGCGGTGAGCTGCTATCACCGTTCGCCACCGGCCGACGGTGCGCCGCTCGTGTCGCTGCTCAACAACAGGCAGCTCGACGCGCTGACCATTTCGTCGAGCGAAGGTTTGCGCAACCTTCTGGCTTTGCTCGATACTGACGCCTTTACGCAGTTGTGCCGTCTGCCGCTCTTCGTTCCGCATCAGCGTATCGCGCAAGTGGCCGCGGAACTCGGCCTGTCGCGCGTCGTGTTGAGCGCGCCGGCCGATGCCGGCATCATCGAGAGCCTGTGCTCCTATAATTGGTTTGCCCATGAATGATATTGCTGACCAGCCGTCTGCCGCGCCACCGCCGGCCCCCACTTCACCGCCGGCGAGCGGCGCGTGGAAAAATCCGTGGCTGATCATCGCCTTGCTGGCGCTCGCTTTGGCCGGCTGGCAGTGGGTCGAGACGCGGTTGCGTCTCGCCGACACCCAGCAGGAACTGGCGCGCCGCCTGTCCGAGAGCGATACGCTGGCGCGCGAGAGTCGAATGCTGGCCAAGCAGGCGCAGGAGCAGCTCGCCGTGCTGCAGGGGAAATTCGGCGAACTCGAAGCGAAGATCGCCGAATCGAAGAGCCAGCAGACGACGCTCGAAAGCCTCTATCAGGATCTGGCGCGCGGTCGCGACGAGTGGGCGCTGGCCGAAGTCGAGCAGGGCGTGACGCTGGCCGCGCAGCAGCTGCAGCTGGCCGCCAACGTGCAGGGCGCGGTGTTGGCGCTACAGTCGGCCGACGCGCGTCTGGCCGGCAGTAGCCGGCCGCAGTTCATCGGCCTGCGCAAGGTGCTGGCGCGCGATCTCGACCGGCTACGCGCGCTGCCGCAGATCGATCTGCCGGGGATGAACCTGCAGCTCGAAAGCGTGATCTCGGCGGTCGATACGCTGCCGCTGGCGGTCGATGTCCGCCCGCGCGACGAGCGCCAGCCGGCGGCCCCGGCGGCGCCCCCTGATTCGCTGGCCTTCTGGCAGCAGCTGGCGCTGGAATTCTGGGGCGAGCTGCGCGGCCTGATCCGCATCCAGCGTTTCGACCGCGACGAACCCGCGCTGCTCGCGCCGCAGCAGGTCTTCTTCCTGCGCGAGAATCTCAAGCTGCGTCTGCTCAACGCGCGTCTGGCGCTGCTCGCGCACGATCAATGGACTTTCCGCAACGAACTGGCGCAGGCGCGCGTCTGGGTCGATCGCTATTTTGACGGCCGTGACCCGTCGGTGCAGGCCGCCCAGCGATCGCTCAAGCAGCTTGCGGCGGCCGAGATCAACATCGAATTGCCCAACCTCAACGAGAGCCTGTCGGCGATCAAGAGTTTCAAGCTCGGCAAGGAACGTAAATGAGAGGCCTGTTGTGGCTGCTGACGCTCTTTGCGCTGGCCGTCGGCACCGCGCTGGCGGCGCATTTCAACGACGGCTACCTGCTGCTGGTGTTGCCGCCGTATCGTGCCGAGATCTCGCTCAACTTCGCCATGCTGCTGATGCTGGGCGGTTTTGTGCTGCTCTACGCGGTGTTGCGGACGGCGGCGCTGACGCTCTCGCTGCCGCGCCGCGTACGCGAGTTCCGTGAGCGCCGGCGGCGCGAAAAGGCCGCCGGGACGCTCTACGACGTCGTCCGTCTGCTGTTTGAAGGCCGCTACAGCCAGGCGCTCAAAAAGGCCGGCGACGCCCATGCCGAGTCCGCGTCGCCGGCGCTCGCCGCCTTGCTCGCCGCGCGCTCGGCGCAGCGCTTGCACGAGCCCGACAAGCTGCAAGCCTGGCTCGACCTGGCGGCGCAGGACGATCCGAAAATGCAGTCAGCGTGCCTGATGCTCGAAGCCGAAATGCATCTGGAGATGCAGCGTTTCGACGCCGCCGTCGCTGCCCTGAAGCGTCTGCAGCAGGCTTCCGGTCGGCACATCGCGGCGCTGCGCCTCGAATTGCGCGCGCAGCAGGGCTGCGGCCACTGGGACGAGGTGTTGCGCATCGCTCGCTTGCTCGAGAAACGCCATGCGCTGTTGCCCGAACTGGCGCACGAGATCAAGCTCAAGGCGCATCAGGAGAACATTCGCCTGCGATGCAGCGATCTGGTCGAGTTGCAGGCGTATCAGCGGTCGATGCCGGCGCGCGAAGCGAGCCCACGGCTCGCTTACCGCTACGCCGAAGCGCTGCTCGAACTTGGCGCCGACGCGCAGGCGCTGTCGTTCATCGAAGCGCAGCTTGACCGCGAATGGGATTCGCATCTCGTCGCGCTCTACGGGCGCATTGCCGGCGGCGAACTGACGGCGCGAATCGCCTGCGCCGATCGCTGGCTGCTCGAGCATCGCGACGATTCGCAGTTGCTGCTGGCGCTCGGCCGCTTGTGCCTGGCGCAGCGTCTATGGGGCAAGGCGCAGACCTATCTTGAGGCGGCGCTGTCGATCGCCGACAACCGCGAACTACGCCTTGAACTCGCGCGCCTGTTCGAGCAGACCGATCGCGCCGCCGAGGCGATGGCGCATTACCGCGCCGCCGCAGGGTTGCCGAACGATTAAACCCAGTCGCGCGGCGCCAGCATTGCGTAGATCTGCGCTTCGGGGCTTCCGGGCTCCGGGTGCCAGTCGTAGCGCCATTTGACGACCGGCGGCAGCGACATCAGGATAGCTTCGGTGCGCCCGCCCGATTGCAGGCCGAACAGCGTTCCGCGATCGCAGACCAGATTGAACTCGACGTAGCGTCCGCGGCGGTAGGCCTGAAAATCGCGTTCGCGTTCGCCGTAGGGCGTGCCGTGGCGTTTTTCGACGAGCGGCAGATAGGCGCCGGCGAAGGCGTCGCCAACGGCCTGTGTCAGCGCAAAGCTGCGCGCGAAAGGATCGTCCCAGCCTTCGCCGCTTTCGTACAGGTCGTCATAGAAAATCCCGCCGACACCGCGCGGCTCTTGGCGGTGCGGCAGATAGAAATACTCGTCGCACCAGTCCTTGTAGCGCGCGTGCAGTTCGTCGCCGAAAGGCGCGAGCGCGCGCTTGCAGGCGCCATGGAAGTGGCGGATATCTTCTGCGTACGGATAGTAGGGCGTCAGGTCCATGCCACCGCCGAACCAGCCGACCGGTGCGGATTGGTCGCCGCCGCCGGCGCTGCTGGCGATCAGCGCGCGGACGTTCATGTGCGCCGTCGGGCAGTAGGGGTTCAGCGGGTGCAGCACCAAGGATACGCCCAGCGCTTCGAAAGCGCGCCCGGCGAGCTCGGGGCGTTTGGCGGTCGCCGACGCGGGCAGCGCCGGACCCGTGACGTGCGAGAAGGCGACGCCGCCGCGTTCGAAAACGCGGCCGCCCTCGATGATGCTGGTCAGCCCATGGCCACCGAGCGGCGCGCCTTGTTCCTTGCGCCAGGGATCGTTGCGGAAACGACCGCCGCCCTCAAGCGCTTGCGCGGCGGCGACCAGGCGCGCCTGCAGACCGCTGAAGTAGGCCTCGAGCGTCGCCGTGTCGATCATGCGAAAAACAAATTAACCACAACGGCCACGACGAACACGACGGAAAAACATTGAATTACATCGTTGTGCCCGTTGTGTCGTTGTGGTTCCGACGGTGGTTGGATCATTTGATCGCGCGGTAACCGATGTCGCGGCGGTATTGCATGCCGTCGAAGTGGATTCCGACCAGCGCGTCGTAGGCGTGCTTCTGCGCCTGTTTGACGTTGTCGCCGAGCGCCGTGACGCACAGCACGCGGCCGCCCGAGGTGACGACGCGGCCTTCGTGCAAAGCGGTCCCGGCGTGGAAGACGTGCATGTCGGGCGTGTTCTCCGGCAGTCCGCTGACCACGTCGCCCAGGCGCGGCCTGGCCGGATAGTTGGCCGCCGCCAGCACGACGCCGAGCGCGACGCGGCGGTCCCATTCGGCTTCGATCTGGTCGAGCTTGCCGGCGACCGCGTGTTCGAGCAGCATCAGCAGGTCGGACTTGAGGCGCATCATGATCGGCTGAGTTTCCGGGTCGCCCATGCGGCAGTTGAATTCGACGGTTTTGACCGAACCGTCCTTGCCGATCATCAGTCCGGCGTAAAGGAAGCCGGTGTAGGGAATGCCGTCGGCGACCATGCCGCGCACCGTCGGCAGGATGATCTCGCGCATCGCCTTGGCGTGCACCGCCGGGGTGACCACCGGCGCCGGTGAGTAGGCGCCCATGCCGCCGGTGTTGGGGCCGGTGTCGCCGTCAAAGATGCGCTTGTGATCCTGGCTCGATGCGAGCGCCAGAACGTTCTTGCCGTCGACCATGACGATGAAGCTGGCTTCCTCGCCGTCGAGGAATTCCTCGATGACGACGCGCGCGCCGGGGCCGGCGAGCATGTGCTCGATCGCGTCGTGCGCTTCTGCGAGTGTCGTGGCGACGACGACGCCCTTGCCGGCGGCCAGACCGTCGGCCTTGACGACGATCGGCGCGCCCTGGCGCTCGACGTAAGCGTGCGCCTGCGTCTTGTCGGAAAACGTCTCAAAGGCGGCGGTCGGGATGTGGTGCCGCGCCATGAAGCGCTTGGCGAAATCCTTCGAGCTTTCGAGCTGAGCAGCTTCGCGCGTCGGGCCGAAGATCTTGAGGCCGCGCGCGCGGAAAACATTGACGACGCCGGCGGCGAGCGGCGCTTCCGGACCGACGATGGTCAGGTGAATGTTTTCGCGTTCGGCGAAATCGGCGAGTTCGACCGGATCGCTGAGGTTGAGATTCTCAAGCTCGGCTTCGTGCGCGGTGCCGGCGTTGCCGGGCGCGACGTAGATTTTCTGCAGGCCCGAAGTTTTGGCCAGATGCCAGGCCAGCGCGTGTTCGCGGCCGCCGGAACCGATAACGAGTAGTTTCATGGGAGCAGTTCTTAGTGTCGGAAATGGCGGGCGCCGGTATAGACCATGGCGATTCCGTGTTCGTCGGCAGCTTTGATGACTTCGTCGTCGCGGATCGATCCGCCGGGCTGAATGACCGCCTTGGCGCCGGCTTCGGCCAGGATGTCGAGGCCGTCGCGGAACGGGAAGAAGGCATCCGAAGCGACGCAGGCGCCGGCGACCGCGAGTCCGGCGTTGGCGGCCTTGAGCACAGCGATGCGCGTCGAGTCGGCGCGGTTCATCTGGCCGGCACCGACGCCGAGCGTCATGCCGCCGGCGCAGAAGACGATGGCGTTCGACTTGACGTACTTGGCGACGCGCCAGGCAAACAGCAGGTCGTCGATCTGCGCGGCAGTCGGCGCGATCTTGGTCACCACCTTGAGGTCGGCGGCCTTGACGGCGAAGGTGTCGGGCGTCTGCACCAGCAGGCCGCCGCCGACGCGCTTCATTTCAAAATCGTTGTAGCGATTCGGCGAGTTGGCGTCGAACGGCAGTTCGAGAACGCGCAGGTTCTGCTTGGCCGCCAGCAGCTGTTTGGCCGCATCGGTATAGGCCGGCGCGATCAGCACTTCGACGAAGTGCTTGCGCGCGCTCATCGCCGCGACGACGTCGGTATCGACGACGCCGTTGAAGGCGATGATTCCGCCAAAAGCCGACGTCGAGTCGGTCTGGAAGGCCTTCTCGTAGGCCGCCAGCAGCGTGCCGTCGATCGCCACGCCACACGGGTTGGCGTGCTTGATGATGACGCACGCCGGCGCGCTGAAGCTTTTGACACACTCCCAGGCGGCGTCGGCGTCGGCGATATTGTTGTACGAGAGTTCCTTGCCCTGCAGTTGCGTGTAAGCGGCGATCGAACCCGGCAGCGGCGTCGGGTCGCGGTAGAAGGCGGCTTGCTGGTGCGGGTTCTCGCCGTAGCGTAGCGTTTCGACGCGGTCAAACGCCAGCTGCAGCTTTTGCGGGAAGGCCGCCAGCGCTTGCGGGTTGTTCGTTTCGTCGAGCGACGTGAGCCAGTTGGCGATCGCAGCGTCGTAGCGCGCGGTATGGGTGAACGCCTTCTTGGCCAGGCCGAAGCGTGTGCTAAGCGTCAGCGCGCCGTCGTTGGCCTTCATTTCGGCGAGCAGCGTCGAATAGTCTTCGGGATCGGTGACGATCGCGACGCCCGTGTAGTTCTTGGCCGCCGAACGCACCATCGCCGGGCCGCCGATGTCGATGTTCTCGATCGCGTCTTCAAGCGTGACGTCGGGCTTGGCGATCGTTTCACGGAACGGGTAGAGGTTGACGCAAACGAGGTCGATCAGCGGGATGTCGTGCGCAGCGATCGTTGCGAGGTGCGCCGGCAGGTCGCGGCGCGCCAGGATGCCGCCATGGACTTTCGGGTGCAGCGTTTTGACGCGGCCGTCGAGCATTTCGGGGAACCCCGTGTAGTCGCCGATCTCGGTGACGGCAAGGCCGGCGTCGCGCAACAGCTTGGCGGTGCCGCCGGTGGACAGCAGCTTGACGCCCTGGGCGGCAAGGCCCTGGGCAAATTCAAGCGCACCGCGCTTGTCGGAAAGGCTGATCAATGCTTGGCGGATTTTCATGATGGGTTTCTATGAGTTCAAAAAGGAGTCACACCAGCTTGTAATCGACAAGCTTCTTGCGCAGCGTGTTGCGGTTGATTCCGAGCATCGTCGCGGCCAGTGTCTGGTTGCCGCCGGCCTGCTGCAGGATCAGTTCGAACATCGGACGTTCGACGCTTTTGAGCACCATCTCGTAGATGGGGCCGGGCGTTTCGCCGTCGAGGTCCCGGAAGTAGGTTTCCAGCGCACCGTAGATGCAGGCTGAAATATCGTTGCTTCGTTTCATGCGGCGAGTCCCTCGTTGTTGTTTTCAGTCTGGGCATAGCTCAGGTGTTCGCTGTGTTCGGCGAGCGTGCAAAAGAAATCATTGACCGCCTGTTGTTGCGTCGCGACGTCGGGCAACAGGTTCATCCCGTGCCGGAAAGCTGCCGAACCGGTGAGCCCCTTCGTGTACCAGGAAATGTGCTTGCGCGCGACGCGAACGCCGGTCTCTATCCCGTAGAAATCGTAGAGGTCTTCGAGGTGCGCGAGCAGGATCTGGTGGATTTCGGCGACGCGCGGCGGCAGCAGGTGCGTACCGGTCGCCAGGAAGTGCTCGATCTCGCGAAAGAGCCACGGGCGGCCCTGCGCCGCGCGGCCGATCATCAGCGCGTCGGCGCCGGTCGCGTCGAGCACCGCTCTGGCCTTTTCGGGCGAGGTGATGTCGCCGTTGGCGATGATCGGGATTCTCGCCTGTGCCTTGACCGCGGCGATCGTCTCGTATTCGGCGTCGCCCGAGTAGCCGCAGGCGCGTGTGCGGCCGTGCATCGCCAGCGCGCGGATTCCCGACTGCTCGGCGATTTTGAGGATGGAAAGCGCGTTGCGGTTGCTCTTGTCCCAGCCGGTACGGATCTTGAGCGTGACCGGCGTATCGGGTACCGCAGCGACGACCGCGGCGAGAATGCGGCCGACCAGCGGTTCGTCGCGCAGCAACGCCGAACCGGCCATTACGTTGCAGATTTTCTTGGCCGGGCAGCCCATGTTGATGTCGATGATCTGCGCGCCGCGATCGACGTTGTGGCGCGCCGCCTGCGCCATCATCTCGGGGACCGATCCGGCGATCTGCACCGAGATCGGCGCCACCTCGCCGTCGTGGTTGGCGCGACGCTGCGTCTTGGCGCTGCCGTAGAGCAGCGAGTTGGACGTCACCATCTCGGAAACGGCGAGTCCGGCGCCCATCTTCTTGCACAACTGGCGGAAGGGGCGGTCGGTCACGCCGGCCATCGGGGCGACGAACAGATTGTTGCGCAGTGAAAAGCCGACGAATTCCATGGGGGGCAGAGCGTAGGGGAAGGGGCGAATTTTACCCTGATCGCCGCCTAAAAAATAGTCAATTGCCGAGCTGAGTGATCGTCAGTCGACGAAAAACAACAGCGCGCCCGGTCGGGAAATTATTCGGCCGACCGGGGGAAGCGCTTGAGCCTGTACTACTTGGCGCTTAACGCGTCGGATTCGGCTCCGGCAACACGATATTGACTTCGAGCACTTCGTAGTTGCCCTGTTTTTCGAGCATGACCTTGATGTCGTCAGGGTTGACCGCGACATACTTCGAGATGACCGCGATCAGTTCCTGCTGCAGCGCCGGCAGGAAATCGGGCTGGCTCGACAGACCGTTGCGCTCGTGGGCAATGATCAGCTGCAATCTTTCCTTGGCGATGGTGGCGGTTTTCGGCTTGTTGCCGAAGATCAGCGAGAGCAGGGACATGCCTATTTCCCTCCGAACAGTCGCTGCAGCAGACCGGGGCGTTCGTAATCGACGAAGCGCAACGGCAATGCCTCGCCGAGGAAGCGGTCGACGACGTCGAGATAGGCTTCGGAGACGTCGGTGCCCGAGAGGTGGATCGCCGGCGATCCCTGGTTCGAAGACTGCAGAACGATTTCCGACTCGGGAATGACGCCGATGATCGGGATCCGCAGGATTTCCTGAATGTCCTTGTACGAGAGCATTTCGCCGTCTTCGACGCGCTTGGCCGAGTAGCGCGTGATCAGCAGGTGCTCCTTGACCGGCTCGCCGCCGGAAATCGCGCGCCGCGACTTGGCCTGGATGATTCCCAGGATACGGTCTGAATCGCGCACCGACGAAACCTCCGGGTTGGTCACAACCACCGCCTCGTCGGCGAAGGTCAACGCCATCACTGCGCCGTGCTCGATTCCCGCCGGCGAGTCGCAGACGATGTAGTCAAAACCCATGTGCTCGAGTTCCTTGAGCACCTTCTCGACGCCGTCTTCGGTGAGCGCGTCCTTGTCGCGCGTCTGCGACGCGGGGAGAACAAAAAGATTGTCGTTGCCGCAGTGCTTGTCCTTGATCAGCGCCTGCGTCAGCGTCGCTTCGCCGTTGAGCACGTTGATCAGGTCATAGACGACGCGGCGCTCGCAGCCCATGATCAGGTCGAGGTTGCGCAGGCCGACGTCGAAGTCGATGACCGCGGTCTTGAAGCCGCGCAGCGCGAGGCCAGAGGAGAAACTGGCGCTGGTGGTGGTTTTCCCCACGCCACCTTTGCCCGAGGTTACGACGACGATACGAGTCAAGGTGCTTGCTCCATCAAAAAAAGGTGATTTTACATGCGGATACGATGTTGCGCTGCCGCAATATTTTATCCGGCTTGAGCATCAGCTCGTTTGCAGCGGCTCGATTGCCAGCGTGTTGCTTGCCTCGCCTGGCTTTCGGGTCGGGCTGTCGGTGAGCTTTACCTGCGCCGGTTTGCCGGCCAGATCGTTCGGAACGCCGGCGTCGAAGGTGCGGTAGACTCCGGCGATCGAGACCAGTTCGGCTTCGAAACGCGTGGTGAAAATGCGCGCGCCGGTCGCGCCGCTGGCGCCAGCCAGTGCGCGGCCGCGTAGCGGCGCATAGATGTGGATGCTGCCGTCGGCGATGACTTCGGCGCCGGCATTGACCGCCGCCAGTACGACGAGGTCGCCGCCGCGCGCATAGACCTGTTGGCCCGAACGCAACGGGCGGTCGACGACCAGCGTCGGCACGGCCGGTGGCGGTGGCGCGATGTCAACGGCGGGGGCGGGTGCCAGCTCGATCGCCATTTGCGTCGGCGCAGTCGCTGGTGCGATCTCGACGGCGGGTGGTGGCTCGGCTGTCTTGGTGGCCGGCGCGGCGCGCGGCGCGCGTTCGCTGGCGGCAAAGCCCGGCAGTCCGGCAGCGGCGGCGCTCTGCCGCAGTTCGTCGCTGCCACCGCGAACGCCGACGACATGCAGTCCGTGCGCCTCGAATACTTTTTTCACCGCCGACCAGTCGGCGCTCTGTACGTCTTCCAGGTGCGACAATTCAAAGAGTGCGGCGTCGCCGTCGAAGAATTGATCATCGCCGAACAGCACCTTGGCCGCGATAGCGAGCGCGTCGGCTTGCAGCGAGCGCAGGCTGACGGTGACGACCGGCATGGTGGTTCCCTTGAATTCGATCAGCTGTTTTTTCTTTTCGGTTCTGGGCATGGTTTTGACAAGATGGTGCGAGACGCGCTCGGGAGGCGGCAAAGTCTAGCCGAGTCTGCCAAAAAAACGAAGCGTTCGGCGAAATGGGAGCATGCTTGGCAGCAGCGCTATGCCGCCGGGGCGACCACCGCACCAGCGACGCCGTGGCGCGCCAGTGCTTTTTCGACAAAGCCGTTGCCCTTCATCTGCTCGACAAACTGGCACAGCGTCGCGGCTGCCGCTTCGCCGCGTTCCTTGGGCGTTGCCATCGCCTGGCGGATCACCATGAAGCGGCCGGGCAACAGGCGCAGACCGGGCAAGCGCTGGGCGTCGGCGACCAGCATCTGGCGAACGCCGGCAGCGACTTCGAGCTGCTGTTCGATGAACAGGTCGATGACCGCCGGCGCTGAAGGTGCGCGAACGATTTGCGCGTGCTTGAGCTCTCGCGTTAGATAAAGGTCGTAGGCGCTGCCCTGGCCGACCGCGACGCGGTATCCGGCGCAGTCGACCTCGTCGTTGGACTTGATCGGCGAGTCGCTGCGCACCAGATAGCTGCCCTCGATCAGCACGTAGGGCGCGGTGAAAGCGATCTCCTCGCCGCGCAGCGGGTCGATTGCGAAAAAGCCGATGTCGGCGAGTCCCGATTCCAGTGCGTCGACCGATTTGGCCGCGGTGTCGAAAACGGCGAGTTCGAGTGCGGCGCCGAGCTGGTCGGCAAAAGCCTGCGCCAAGTCGATCGAGACGCCGGTCGGCCGGCCGCCTGCGGCGTCCTTGCGGGCCAGCACCGGGTTGCCGGTGTTGATCGACGCGCGCAGCTTGCCGGTCGGAGCGAAGGCTTTGATCATTTGCTCGGTCAATGTCATGACGATTCCTTCTGCGTTAGAAAGCTTGAATCTCGACTTACGGCCAGGCGCGTGCGCCCCAGATCATTCGCTTGGCGACGAAATGGCGCAGCGGTGGCGCGAGGTCGAGCGCGAGCAGGCCGATGCCGCGCGCGCAGCGCAGCGGCGCGAGGTCGTTGGAGAACACGCGGACGATGCTGTCGGTAAAGCCCATGCCGAAGCGCCGGTCGGTCTGGCGGCCGCGCGCGTAGGCGGCGAGCGCCGCGCCGCAGTCAGCAGCCGCGTGGTCGAGCAGCGCGGTCGCGAGCTCGGCGGCGTCGCGCAGGCCGAGGTTGAAGCCCTGGCCGGAAACCGGGTGCAGCGTCTGCGCGCTGTTGCCGATCCAGACCTGCCGTTGCTGAATGATCGGCGAACGCACGCGCAGCGCGAGCGGGAAGCTCGAGCGCGCACCGCAACTGACAAAATCGACGCGGCGGCCGAACTGCTCGCGCAGCGTCGCGAGAAAATCGTCGTCATCGAGTTCGAGCAGCGCTGATACTTTTTCCGACGGCACGGTGAATACCACCGAGTAGTCGTCGCCGAGCGGCAGCAGCGCCAGCGGCCCGTCGGGCGTAAAGCGCTCCCAGGCGCGATGCTTGTGCGGTGCGGCTGGCTTGACCTGGGCGATGATCGCGTGCTGGCGGTAGTCGCGAACGCGAACGTCGGGGTCGCTCGCCGGCGTTCCTTCGGCATGGACGACGAGGCCGGCGGTGACGCGTTGCGTCGTTCCGGCCAGCGTCAGCGTGGCCTGCTCTGGCGTAATTTCGATGGCGTCGACGGCGCACTCGCAGCGCAGTTGCGCAGGCGCGATTCGCGCCGCGAGCGCTGCGGCCAGGTCTTTGTAGCGCATCACGTAACCGAGCGCCGGTGCGCCGTAGTCGGCTGCGGTGAGCAGCGTGCGGCCGAAACCGCCGCGCTGCGAGACGTGGATTTCGTCGATTGCGGTTGCCGCGCCAGCGTCCCACGCCTGCAGCCGTTCGAGCAGCTGCCGGCTGCCGTGCGCTAGCGCCAGCGCGCGCGGGTCGTTAGCCCAGGCCTTGGGTGGCCGCGCGTCGAGCAGCAGCACGCGCCGACCGCTGCCTTCGAGCGATAAGGCCAGCGCCATGCCGACCGGGCCGGCGCCGATGATCGCGACGTCGGTGTGAAGTGCGTGTTGATCAGTCACGGCGCATCACTTCCTCGATGTCGGCGACGGTCTTCGGCGCGCTGGTATAGACTTCGCAGCCCGTTTCGGTGACGAAGACGTCGTCCTCGATGCGGATGCCGATGCCGTGCAGGTGTTCGGGAACGCCGGCGCCGGGGCGGATATAGAGTCCCGGTTCGACGGTCAGCGCCATGCCGGGCGCGAGAGCGATCCAGTCGTCGCCCGCCTTGTAGTCGCCGGCGTCGTGCACGTCGAGTCCGAGCCAGTGCCCGGTGCGGTGCATGTAATAGGGCTTGTAGGCTTCGCTTTCGATGATTCCGTCGAGGCTGCCGGCGAGCAGTTTGAGGTCGATCATCCCTTGCACCAGCACGCGCAGCGCCGCTTCATGGTAGGCGATGAACGGCGTGCCGGGTTTGATTTCGGCGATCGCCGCGCGCTGCGCTGCCAGCACGACTTCGTAGGCGTCGCGCTGTACGCCGGAAAAACGGCCGCTCACCGGGAAGGTTCGCGTGATGTCCGAGGCGTAGCCTTGCAGCTCGCAGCCGGCGTCGATCAGCACCAGCGTGTGGTCGGCCAGCAACGTGTTGTTCTCGATATAGTGCAGCACGCAGCCGTGGTGACCGCCAGCGACGATCGGCGAATAGGCGTGGCCATCGGCGCCGCGTTTGCGAAATTCGTAGCCGAGTTCGGCTTCGAGTTCGTATTCGGCGATTCCGGGGCGGCAGGCGCGCATCGCGCGCACGTGGCCGGCCGAGGCGATCGCCGCGGCGCGGCGCATGATCGCGGTTTCGTGAGCGTCCTTGAGCAGGCGCATGCGGTCGAGCGGGCCGTGCAGGTCGTAGAGTTGGCCCGGCGCGCGCTGGCCGGAACGCGATTGCGCGCGAACGGTGTTGAGCGCGCCGACGATTTTCGCGTCCCATATCGGGTCGTGACCGAGCGCGTGCCATAGCGCGCTGCGATTGGCGATCAGTTCAGGCAGTCGCTGTTCGAACTCGGCAAAATCGTGCGCTTCGTCAAAACCGAAGGCGTCGCGCGCGGCGTCGGGACCGTAGCGGAAACCGTCCCAGACTTCGCGCTCTTCATTCTTGGCGCGGCAAAAGAGGATGGCTCGGGCTTCCTTGCCGCCGACCAGAACGATCACCGCTTCGGGCTCGGGAAAGCCCGAGAGGTACCAGAAGTAACTGTCGAAACGGTAGGGGTGGTGCGAGTCGCGATTGCGAACGCGCTCAGGCGCGGTCGGGATCACCGCGACGCCGTCGCCGATCAGTTCGAAGAGCGCATTGCGGCGCGTCGAGAAGGGTTGGTGTTTCATACTAAAGCCCTCAGTTCAAACCACGGCGACACAGCGGGAACGGCGAAAATCCTTAATTGTTCAGAATTTAATCGCTCACCGAAAAGGTGAGTCCAAACAAGCTCGTAAGCTATTGTGGTTTCGCCGTGTTCGCCGTGGTTGACTGCCTTTTCCAGGTTCATTGCTGTGCTTTCAGTTGGGCGTCGAGTTCGGCGAGGCGTTCGGGCGTTCCTACGTCGACCCAGCGGCCAGCGTGATGTTCCCCGGTCACGATGCCGCGCGCGATCGCCGCGTCGAGCAGCGGGCGCATTTTCATGACGGCGCCAACGGGAACGTCGGCGAAGAAAGACGGCGAGAAAACGCCGGTGCCGGCGTAGGTCAGCGTCGGTCCGCTGCCGCTGCTGGCGTATCTGACGGTCTGTCCGTCGAGGCAGAAATCGCCGGTCGCGTGCTGCGGCGGGTTGTCGACGAAGACCAGGTGCGCCAGCGGCGTCTGCGCGCGCCCGGCCAGTGCCAGCGCACGTTTGAAATCCCAGTCGCACCAGACGTCGCCGTTGACCACCAGGAATGGCTGGTCACCCAAGAGGCCCTGCGCGTTGGCGATGCCGCCGGCAGTCTCGAGCGCGCCGGGCGGTTCGGGTGAATAGCGGATCGAAAGCCCGAAGCGGGAACCGTCGCCGAGCGCGGCCTCGATCTGCTCGCCCAGGTGCGCGTGGTTGATCACCACCTCGCGAAAGCCGCAGGCTTGCAATCGTTCGAGATGCCAGACGATCAGCGGTTTGCCGCCGGCGCAAAGCAGCGGCTTGGGCGTGTGGTCGGTCAGCGGTCGCATGCGTTCGCCACGGCCGGCGGCGAGAATGAAGGCTTTCATTCCGCAGGTCATCAGAAGGTAAACGCGGTATCGACCGGTTTCTTTTCGAGCTGGTCGAGCAATCGCGCCAGCGGCCGCAGTTCGAGGTAGCGTTCGCAGGTTCGGCGCAGATAGGCCATCACCGTCGGCATGTCCTTGAGGTAGCCGTGCTTGCCGTCGCGCGCACTCAAGCGTGCGAAAATGCCGAGCACCTTGATCTGGCGCTGCGCGCCCATCCACTCGTAATCGCGGTAAAAGTCGTGGAAGTCGTCATGCACCGGCAGGCCGGCGGCGCGCGCCATCTCCCAGTAGCGGATCACGAAGTCGAGTTCCTGAGCTTCTTCCCAATGGATGTAGGCGTCGCGGTAGAGCGAAGCGAGGTCATAGGTGATCGGGCCATAGACCGCGTCCTGGAAGTCGATGATTCCGGGGTTGGCCGGATGCTCCTTCCCCGAGACCATCAGGTTGCGCGAGTGGTAGTCGCGGTGCACGAAGACTTGCGGCTGCGCCAGGTTGTTGTCGAGAATCTTGGCGAACACCGCACGTAGCGTCGCCTGCTGATCGTCATCGAGAACGACGCCGAGGTGGCGCGCGACGTACCAGTCGGGGAACAGGTCGAGTTCGCGCGCCAGCAGCGCGCGGTCGTAGTCGGGCAGCACGCCGCGCCGGCTGGCGCGCTGGATGGCAACCAGCGCCGCGTTGGCGTCGCGGTAAAGCGCGGGGGCGGTACTGGCGTCGAGTACTTCGAGGTAGGTCGTGTTGCCGAGGTCGGAGAGCAGCAAAAAGCCCTGCGCGAGATCCTGCGCATAGACTTCGGGAACATGCACGCCGGCGTCGCGCAAGAGCGCTGCGACCTTGACGAACGGGCGACAGTCCTCGTGCTCGGGCGGCGCGTCCATCACGATGCGGGTGCTCTCATCGGGCAGGGTGACGCGGAAGTAGCGCCGGAAACTGGCGTCGGCCGACGCCGGCGCCAATGCGAGTTGCTGATCTGGGTACTGGGGCGAGAAGTGGCGATCGAGCCAGTCGCGCAGCAGGACGGTACGCGGCATGCCGCTTCTCCTTGTGCTTAGGTGCTAAAATGCGACGATTTTAACACTCGTCCCGCTGGTCGCCGCGCCATCGGAAACAACCCGAGTCAGCTGCATTTTTTTACTGATGGTTCAGGATGAATTTTCCTTCCCGGCGCAAACCACTCGCGCTGCTGCTTTATTGCGGTTTTGTCAGCGTCGTTGTCGGCGCGTATGGCGTCGAGGCTCAAGCCCAGACGCCGCTGCGCGTTGATCCGACGCTGCTCGGCTTGCCGCCGATCAAGCCTGCCGAAGCACCCGCTCCTGCTGCGGCTGCGCGCAGTGAAGTCGTGCCGGTCGCCGCCCCGGTCGTTGAGGAGCGCCCGGCTGAACCGCCGGTCGTTGAAGAGCGCCCGGCCGAGCCGCCGGTCGTCGAACCGGCCGCGTCGGCGCAGGAAATTCCGGCACGCGCGGTCGCTCCGGCCGCCGTGACGCCCGCGGTGACGTCGTCTCCCGCTCCGCTTCCAGCCGCAGCGGCAGCGCCGCTGCCTGCACTGCCGCTGCGCACGCCGCGTAGCGGCTCAGGCTCAGGCTCAGGCTCAGGCTCAGGCTCAGGCTCAGGCTCAGGCTCAGGCTCAGGCTCAGGCTCAGGCTCAGGCTCAGGCTCAGGCTCAGGCCGCGCCGGTCGCAGCAAGGTCGGCGGCGCTCTCGCCAGTGACTTCTTCCGCTATGCAGGCCTTGCGCGTCGATCCGGCGCTGCTGGCGCGCCCCGCCGTCGCGCCAGTTCCCGTGGCGACACCGGCGCCGGTCGCGGTCACCGTTTCGCCGGTCGTCGTTGCGCCGAGCGCCAGTGCCGGGACTGCTGTTGCTGCACCGATCGTCGTTTCATTGTCGCCGCAAACCGCCGCAGCGCCGAGTCCGGTCGTCGTCGGTAGCGCGCCAGGTCCAGCCGCGGCAAGCGCGCCGAGCACCGCCAAGTCGGGTGTCAAGAAGCCGTGGTACCAACGCTTATGGGATCCGGTCGCCAACGCCTACGACAACGGTGCCTGGGAATTCTATCTGCCGTTCAAGACCTACCACTCGCGCAGCAGCTATTCCGCGGAGCAAATTGCCGACTATCAGGAAAACCCGGTGGGTTTCGGTGTCGGCAAAGGCTTGTACAACGAGTACGGCAACTGGCAGGGCGTCTTTGCGATGGCCTTCCAGGATTCGCACTTCAAGCCCTCGTATACCGCGGGTTACAGTTGGAAAGCGATCTGGCGCCCGGCCCAAGATGTTCGCGTCGGCCTGGGCTATATGGGCGGCCTGATGATGCGCTCGGACACCATCAACTATTTTCCCTTCCCGGTCATCTTGCCGATGGCGTCGGTGTCGTACAAGAACTTCAGTTTGGAAGGGACGTACGTTCCGCCGTCGGGTGATGCCGGCAACGTCCTCTTCTTCTGGGCCAAATGGGAGTTGGGCAAGACCGGAGAAGCCGTCGGCACGCCGGCGCGTCCGGCGCCGATCGAAATCGCCAATCCCGTCCCGGCGACGCCGCTGGCGCAGCGCGTACCCTACGGCCCGGCGCTGGAGACCGGTTCCGCCCAGGCGCTGGGAGCCGGTCCGGGCACGGCGCCGGGGGGGGGGATTGCCGCTGGCCCCGGCGCGCCCGCGCAAACCGTTGCTCAGCAGCTGCCGGCCGCCGCTTCGCGCGACGCGGACGCTGTTCCCGATGCGCAGCCGCCGCTCGCCCTGCGCAGCGCGAAAGCCATGGTGATGCCGCCGAAAGACAGTGCGGTGCCACGTCCCACGTTTATCAGCGCGCTACGAATGGGCGGCGATGTCGATCGTGAGTTCATCGCCGAGGGCGATGCCGAGTTGCGCAAGATCGGTACCGTCCTCAATGCCGATCGCTTGACCTACTGGCCGATCGACGACGAGATGGAGGCTGAGGGTAACGTTCGTCTCGAACAGGGCGCCGACCTGATGACCGGCCCGAAGATGCGACTTAAACTCGAAGACCAGGTCGGCTACTTCGAGCAACCTTCCTACACCATCAAGCGACAACCGCAAGCCGGCAGCCAGGCCGCCGCCGACAAGGCCTATGCCGCGGAATCTTCGGAAAAACTGCGCGCCGACAAGTCGTTGTGGAACTCCGGCTTCGCCTCGCCGACTGTCCTCAATATCGCCGCCGGCCAGACGTCGATTGATACGACCGGTATGCCCAAGGGGATGACCGAGGGGCGTGGCGACGCCGATCGTCTCGATTTCGAGGGCGAGAACCAGTACCGCATGAGCAACTCGACCTACACCACCTGCGCGCCGGGAAACGACGACTGGTATCTCAAGACCACCGACCTCAAGCTCGACTACGACCGCGAAGTCGCAGACGGCAGCGACGGCACCCTCTATTTCAAGGATGTGCCGATCCTCTATTCGCCGTGGATGTCGTTCTCGCTCAACAACGAACGCAAATCGGGTTTCCTGGCGCCGAGCTTCGGGACCAGCACCAATAATGGCGTCATGTTCGCGCTGCCTTACTATTGGAATATCGCGCCCAATATGGACGCGACGATTACGCCGCGCGAGCTCACCAAGCGCGGCATACTGCTCAGCGGCGAGGCGCGCTATCTCAATACGGCGTTCGGCGGTTCGTACACGTCGACGCTGGGCCTCGAAGTCCTGCCCAACGACAAACTGCAGAACGGCGACAATCGCTATGCTGTCTCGATACTGCATACGCAGACGACGGCCAACGGTTTTTCCGGGTCGATCAACTACACCAAGGTGTCCGACGACACCTATTACACCGATCTGTCGAGCAGCATTGCCAGTACCTCGCAGGTCAATCTTACGCAACAGGCCAGCTTGGCTTACAGCGCCGGGTGGTGGGACGCGAACGTCAATTTCCTGTCGTACCAGACGCTGCAGCCCGATTCGTCGACAGTGAATGTCAATCCGTACCGGATGCTGCCGCAGATCTCGTTGAACGCGCGAAAATACGATATCTGGGGTGCCGATGCGACCTTCCTTGGGCAGTACACCAATTTCACCAAGCCCGAGCAAACGTACAATGGCGCTGCGTTAACGCTGGCCAACGGCGATCCCTATCCGAACGGACAACGCACTGTGGCTTATCCGCAGCTCGCACTGCCTTACGTGACACCGGGCTGGTACGTGACGCCCAAGGTCGGCGTCAATGTCACCAATTACGCGCTTACCGATCAGGCAGCGACCATCCCCAGTTCGATCAGCCGCACGCTGCCGATCGTCAGCATCGATTCGGGAATGACCTTTGAGCGCTCAAGCAACTGGTTTGGTCGCGATTACACGCAGACGCTCGAGCCGCGGCTTTACTACCTCAACGTGCCGTACAAGGACCAGAGCCAGATCCCGGTTTTCGATACGGGCCTTGCCGACTTCAATTTTGCGACGATTTTCTCCGAGAACCAGTTTTCCAGTTGGGACCGCGTCAGCAACGCCAACCAGCTCACGGCGGCGGCGACGACCCGCCTGCTCGAGCCCGATACCGGCAACGAGATCATGCGCGCGATGTTCGGTCAGCGTTACTATTTCGAGCAGAACAAGGTGCTGCTGCCCGGCGGTACGCTGGCCACCGGCGAATGGGAGAAATCCGCCTGGCTCGCCGCGTTCAGCGGTCAGGTCTTGCCCAGGGTCTATGCCGATACTGCGATACAATACAACGGCGCCGACCGGCAGGTCGATCGTTTTTCGATCGGCACGCGTTATCAGCCCGAGCCGGGCAAGGTGCTCAACGCCGCCTACCGCTACAACCGCGATTCGAGCGCGCCGATCGACCAGGTCGACTTCTCCGGGCAGTGGCCGCTGGGCGGCGGCTGGTATGGCGTTGGCCGCATCAACTACTCGTTCAAGGATGACGCCAGCAACGTCTCGACGACGACCACCAGTGGGCGGATGATCGAGGCGGTCGGCGGCCTGGAATACAATGGCGGTTGCTGGCTCGTTCGCGGCGTCGTCCAGCGCATCGCGCTGACCGAAGCGACGACTTCGACGGGATTTTTCCTGCAGCTTGAACTTTCCGGTTTCTCGCGCATCGGTTCGAGTCCGCTGAGCGTTCTGAGCCGCAATATTCAGGGTTACAGCCTGATCAATCAGCCGACAGCCAACGCTGTCATTGGTCAATAGAAGGTGTTACGCATGATGCTACTGCTTCGAGTCCTGATCCTGTCCTGTTGCTGCGTTGGCCTGGCGGCGGCGCAAGCGCCGCGGCGTCAGTCCGCCGATCCGTTGCCCGCCGATCGCATCGTCGCCGTCGTCAATGAAGAAGTCGTGACGCTTTACGAGTTGCGTACGCGGCTCGATCTGGCCGTCAGGCAGTTGCAGAAGCAGGGTACGCCTCTACCGGCGCGCGACGTTCTCGAGAAGCAGATGCTTGAGCGTCTGGTGATGGACAAGGTTCAGTTGCAACATGCCAAGGAAACCGGGATCAAGGTTGACGATGCCCAGCTCGAACAGGCGCTGCAGCGCATTGCCACCAGCAACAAGATGTCGCTTGCTCAGCTGCGCGAAGCGCTGAAAAAGGACGGCATTGCGTATCCGAAATTCCGTGAGGAAATTCGTGACGAGATGACCATCGCACGAGTCCGCGAGCGTGAAGTCGAGAACAAGATCACCATCTCGGAAGGCGAGATCGACAATTATCTGGCCGACGATTCGGCCAAGAACGGTGGGAGCGAAGAGTACGAAGTTGCTCACATCCTGCTGCGTACCCCCGAGTCGGCGAGCCCGGAGCAGATCCAGCGGATCAAGGCCAAGGCCGATCAGGTCTTTGAGCGGGTTGGCAAGGGCGAAGATTTTTCACAACTGGCGGCGTCGTTTTCGGATGCGCCCGATGGATTGCAGGGCGGCAATCTGGGCTGGCGTCCTAGCGAGCGATTACCGGCGATTTTTTCGGACGTGGTGGTCAAACTCAAGGTCGGCGAAGTGGCGCCTGTGCTGCGCAGTCCCAACGGCTTCCATATCATCAAGCTGGTTGCCAAGCGCGGTGGCGCGGCGGCGGCGACGGTCCAGCAGACGCATGCCCGGCATATCCTGATCAAGGTCAACGAAGTAGTTTCGGAGGCTGATGCCAAACACAAGCTCGAGGGTCTCTACGAGCGAATCAAGAACGGCGGCAACTTCGCCGAACTGGCCAGGCTCTTTTCGCAGGATGGTTCGGCGTCCAAGGGCGGCGATCTGGGCTGGATCTATCCGGGCGATACGGTGCCCGATTTCGAGCGCGCGATGAATGAGCTCAAGCCCGGCGAAGTCAGCAAGCCGATCCAGTCGCCCTTTGGCTTTCACCTGATCGAGGTGCTCGAGCGACGCGTTCAGGACGTCTCGTCCGATCGTCAGCGCGCGGCGGCGCGCCAGATCCTGCGCGACCGCAAGATGGACGAGGCCTATCAGGACTGGTTGCGCCAGGCGCGCGATCGCGCTTACGTCGAGCTTCGTCTCGAGGAGCGTTGAGCCATGATGCCGCTGATTGCCGTAACTTCGGGTGAGCCGGCCGGAATTGGCCCCGAGCTCTGCCTGCGCCTGACTGAGCATCATGCAGGGAGCGCTCAGCTGGTGATTCTGGCCGATCGCGAGCTGCTCGCCGAACGCGCTCGGGCGCTCAATTCCTCAGTTCAGTTGCGCGACTGGACGCCTGGTGCATCACCGTCGCCGGGCGTGCTCGACGTGCTGCACCTTCCGCTGGCGCGCGCTGCGCATCCGGGCCGACTCGATCCGGCCAACGCCAGCTACGTGCTGGCTTTGCTCGACCGGGCGGTCGCTGGCTGTTGCCGCGGCGAGTTCGCCGCGATGGTCACGGCGCCGGTGCATAAGGGCGTGATCAACGATGGCGGCGTCGCCTTTACCGGACACACCGAGTACCTCGCCGAAAAAACCGCGACGGCGCAGGTGGTGATGATGCTCGCCGGCGGCGGTTTGCGAGTCGCGCTGGCGACCACTCATCTGCCGCTCAAGGACGTCCCGGCGGCGGTCACCCAGCAATCGCTCGAACAGACGCTGCGCATCCTGCATGCCGAGATGGGACGCAAGTACGGCGTCGAGAGTCCACGCATTCTGGTCGCCGGGCTCAACCCGCACGCCGGCGAGGGCGGCTATCTGGGGCGCGAGGAAATCGACGTCATTACGCCGGTGCTCGACCGGCTGCGCGGCGAAGGAATGACGCTGATCGGCCCGTTGCCCGCCGATACGATGTTCACCCCGCCGCTGCTGGCGCAGGGTGATTGCGTGCTGGCCATGTACCACGACCAGGGATTGACCGCGCTCAAGTACGCGAGCTTCGGGCAGGGAATCAACGTGACGCTTGGCCTGCCGATCATCCGTACCTCGGTCGACCACGGTACTGCGCTTGAGCTCGCGGGCACCGGTCGCGCCGACCCGGGCAGCCTGTTCGTCGCCGTCGACCAGGCGGTCGAAATGGCGAGCCGTGCGGGAGCGTTTTGATGAGCCAGCACGTCGCGCGCAAACGCTTTAGCTCCGGCGTAACTCGCTGGCGCGAGTTAGCCTGCACTGAAACGCTTGCGTTAAAGGTCATCAAATGAGTTTGCATGTCGCTGATGGGCGTTTTAGTTTCGGCATAACCTGCTTTCGCAGGTTAGCCTCCACTGAAACGTTTGCGTTTAAGGTCGTGGTATGAGCCAACACGTCGTTGATGGGTGCTTTAGTTCCGGCGTAACTCGCTGGCGCGAGTTAGCCTGCACTGAAACGCTTGTATTGAGGTCGGTGCAATGAGCATGCATATTGCGCGCAAGCGTTTTGGGCAGAACTTCCTGGTCGATCGGCAGGTGATCTCCGACATCGTCAGTGCGGTGGCGCCCAAGCGCGACGATTGTGTCGTCGAGATCGGTCCGGGGCTCGGCGCGCTCACCGATCCTCTGCTGCAACGGCTCGATCATCTGCACGTCGTCGAGATCGACCGCGACATCGTCGCCCGGCTGCGGCCGCGCTACTCGCCGCAAAAGCTCACGATTCACGAAGGCGACGCGCTCGATTTCGATTTCTCGTCGCTGGTCGATGGGTCGGGCAGAAAATTGCACGTGGTCGGCAATCTGCCGTACAACATCTCGACGCCCTTGCTTTTTCACCTGGCTGGTTTTGCCGGTTGCGTCTATGACATGCACTTCATGCTGCAGAAGGAAGTCGTCGAGCGCCTGGTCGCCGAGCCGGGGACCTCGGATTTCGGCCGCCTGTCGGTGATGCTGCAGTACCGCTTCGTGATGGACCAACTGCTCGACGTTCCGCCCGAGTGCTTCTCGCCGGCGCCGAAGGTCGATTCGGCGGTGGTTCGCCTGATTCCGCGCCCCCCCGACGAGCTTTCTGCCCGGGACGAAGCGCGCTTTGCAGCGCTCGTTTCGGCAGCGTTCGCGCAGCGGCGCAAGATGCTGCGCAACAACCTCAAGGGAATTCTCGGCGATTCGGGCTTTGCGCAACTGGGCATCGCGCCGACGGCGCGCGCCGAGGAATTGTCGGTCGCCGACTACATCCGCATCGCCAACTCGCTGCACTGAGCAGGCGTCCCGAAACCACCGAAGGAGTTGAAAGAATGTCGAACGAAAAATCTGCGATGAGCGAAAAACCCGTCTGGTTCATTACCGGTTGCTCGACCGGCTTCGGTCGAGAGCTCGCCCGCCATCTTCTCGACGCGGGCTACCGTACGGTGGTGACGGCGCGCAATCCCGACTCGCTCAAGGACCTGGGCGGCCACCAGAACGCGCTGGTGCTCAAGCTCGACGTCACCGACCAGGGCCAGATCGACGCTGCCGTCAAGGCGGCCGAAGAGCATTTTGGGCGCATCGACGTGCTGGTCAACAACGCCGGCCTGGGCTATTTCGCTGCGGTCGAGGAGAGCGAAGACGACGAGGTGCGCTGGATGTTCGACGTCAATGTCTTCGGCCTGGGCCGCATGACCAGCGCCGTACTGCCCGGAATGCGCAAGCGGCACAGCGGCTTCATCGTCAATCTGTCGTCGATCGCCGGGATTCGTTCGTTCCCGGGACTGGGCTACTACAACGCGACGAAACATGCGGTCGAAGGGCTGTCCGAAGCGCTGTGGCAGGAAGTCGAGCCGCTCGGCATCAAGGTGATGATCGTCGAACCGAGCGGTTTTCGCACCGACTGGGCCGGGCGTTCAGCCAACGAGAGCGCACAGCAGATCGCCGATTATGCGGCCACCGCCGGCGAGAAGCGCAGTCAGTTGCGCACCGTTTCGGGCAAGCAGCCGGGCGACCCGGCGCGCGCCGTGCAGGCGATCGTCAAGGCGGTTGAGTCGGCCAATCCGCCGCACCGCCTGCTGCTCGGCAACGCGGCGTACGAACTGGCGACCGCCAAGGTCGCCGAGCTGAGCCGCGAGTTCGCGGCCTGGGAAAGCGTCGCGCGCGGCGCCGATTTTCCCAAGGAGTAGCGGAAGGGGCGAGACGGTCACGCCGGGAGCGTATCCTTCAACCCCAAAAGCCTACCGCAACGGCGCGAAGATCGCAAAAAAACTGCCTACCACGGCGACACGGCGGGCACGGCGAAATATTTTTTGTCTCTCGCTGTGTTCTCTGTGTCGCCGTGGTTAATTCTGGTGTTTTCAGGATTAGTCAGGATATTTCCGCGATCACCGGCGCGTGGTCGGACGGGCGTTCGCGCTTGCGCATCGCGCGGTCGATTGCGGCGGCGCCGCAGCGTTCGGCGAGCGGTGCCGAGAGCAGGATGTGGTCGATGCGCAGCCCCTGGTTGCGCTGGAAGCCGAGCATCCGGTAATCCCACCACGAGAAACTTTTTTCGGGCTGTGCGAAGAGCCTGAAGCTGTCCTTGAGTCCGAGCGCCAGCAGCCGCTGAAAGGCCGCGCGTTCGTCGTCCGAGCACAGGATCTGCCCGGCCCACGCCGCCGGGTCATGGACGTCGCGGTCTTCTGGGGCGATGTTGAAGTCGCCGGCCAGCGCCAGTCGCGGGTTTTCTGCGAGCTGCTCGCCGATCCAGGTATGCAGCGCGTCGAGCCAGGCCAGCTTGTACGCGTATTTGTCGCTGCCGACCGCCTGGCCGTTGGGAACGTAGGCGCAGATCACGCGCACGCCGCCGACGCTCGCGGCGATCAGGCGCTTTTGCGGGTCGGGAAAAAGCGGGTTGCCGCAGACGACGTCGCTGATCGTTCCGCGCGCCAGCAGCGCGACGCCGTTGTACGTCTTCTGGCCGCTGAAAACGACCTGGTAACCGGCGGCTTCGATTTCCTGCTGCGGGAAGTTGTGATCCTCAAGCTTGGTCTCCTGCAGGCAGACGACGTCGGGTTGCGTCGCGGCGAGCCATTCGAGCAACTGCGGCAGGCGAACCTTGAGCGAGTTGACGTTCCAGGCGGCAAGCTTCATTTGGCGAATGCCCCCGACGGCCTGGCGCCGTAGGCGGCAGATTTTGGATAGCCGGCAAGGTCGAGCAGGTTGTTCCAGGCATCGTCGGAGAGGCCGCGTATGCTCTGTTGTCCGACCGAGAGACTGGGAACGCCCGCCTCGCTGCCCAGGATCTTGGCCAATTCTGCGAGTTCCTCGTCGCTCTTGAGCATCTTTTCAGCGAATGGGACGCCGCGGCCGTTGAGCAGGCTGCGTGCCTGCTGGCAGGCTTCGACGCAGTTGGCTGTCGTATAGAGAATGACCGGGAATTTTTCCGCCGCCTGGCGCGTCGCGTAAGGCAGTTGCTGGTCTTCAGCCGGTGCTGCGCCGGTCTGCTTGACGACCTGTTTGGCGCCGCGCGGCGGCGGCAGGTCGGAGAAAACGGTTTTCCCCGTGTCCTGGTCGACCCAGCGGTAGGTGGTTTGGGCGCTGGCGAGCGTTGATGCGAGCAGCGCGGCGCTGAGCAGAGCGAGGCGAAATAGGGGTCTGGCGGACATGGCACGATCCTCCAATTTACGCCGTTATCATACCACTGTGGCGCAGCAAGGCATCGACCCGAGGGTCGCGGCCGCGGAAGGCGCGGAAGTTGTCGAGCGCCGCTCGCACGCCGCCGGCGGCGATGATTTCGTCAAGGAAACGCCTGCCGGTCGCCGCGTCGAAGGGATCGCCGGCTTCCTCGAAGGCGGCGTAGCAGTCGGCTGAAAGCACTTCGGCCCATTTGTAGCTGAAGTAACCGGCGCCGTAGCCGCCGGCGAAGATATGCGAAAAGCTGTTGGGGAAGCGATGCCAAGCCGGCGGGATGATCACCGCGACTTCGCGCCGCACTTCGGCCAGCAGGTCAAGTACGTCAATTTTCCCGGCCGGATCGAAGTCGGCATGCAGCAGCATGTCGAACAGCGAGAACTCGATCTGCCTGACATTTTGCAGGCCGCTCTGGAAGTTGCGGGCCGCGACCATCTTGTCGAACAGCTCGCGCGGCAGCGCGGCGCCGGTGTCGACGTGCGCGGTCATCTGTTGCAGCACGCTCCATTCCCAGCAGTAGTTTTCCATGAATTGCGAAGGCAGTTCGACGGCGTCCCACTCGACGCCGTGGATTCCGGAAACGCCGAGTTCGTCGACGCGGGTCAGCAAGTGGTGCAGGCCGTGGCCGGTTTCGTGAAAGAGCGTCGTCACTTCGTCGTGCGTGAAAGTCGCCGGCTTGTCGCCGACCGGGCGCGAGAAGTTGCAGTTGAGGTAAGCAACCGGCTTCTGCATGCCGCCCGCCGTCTGGCGCCGGGTGATCGCCTCGTCCATCCAGGCGCCGCCGCGCTTGGTGTCGCGCGCATAAAGGTCGAGGTAGAACTGGCCGATCAACTCGCCGCTCTGCGTCTCGATGCGGAAGAAGCGCACATCGTCGTTCCAGGTCGGCGCGTTATCGGGCTTGAGGCGAACGCCGAACAGCGTCTCGACGACGTGGAAAAGACCGGCCAGCACCTTGTCTTCGACGAAGTACTGTTTGACGTCCTGTTCGGAGAAAGCGTAGCGCGCTTGCCGCAGTTTCTCCGACGCGTAGCCGATGTCCCACGGCTCGAGCGCTTCGATCTTAAGTTCGGCGCGCGCGAAGTCGGTGAGTTCGGCGATGTCCTTTTGCGCGAAGGGCCTGGCCTTGACGGCGAGGTCGCGCAGGAAAGCGAGGACCTGCCCGACCGATTCGGCCATCTTGGGAACCAGCGAGACCTCGGCATAATTGGCGTAGCCGAGCAACTGCGCCTCTTCGCGGCGCAGTTCGAGGATGCGCCGGATCAGCGGCGTATTGTCGAGCTCAGTGGGGCCGAATTCCGAAGCGCGGGTGGCGTAGGCGCGATACATCGCGGCGCGCAGGCGCTGGCTGTCCGCATATTGCATCACCGGCAGGTAAGACGGCATGTGCAGCGTGAATTTCCAGCCCGGCTGGCCGTCTTTCTCTGCCGCTTCACGCGCCGCCTGTTTGACGTCGTCGGGCAGTCCGGCAAGCTCGGCGTCGTCGCTAACGATCTCGGCAAACGCGTTGGTCGCGTCGAGCAGGTTTTCGGAGAACTTGGCCGAGAGGCTCGCGAGTTCTTCTGATATTTCCTGGAAGCGAGGCTTCTGGGCATCCGGCAGTTCGGCACCGGAGAGGCGGAAGTCGCGGATTTCGTTGTCGATGATCTTGCGCTGCGCCGCCGACAGGGTGGCGTACTCGCTGCTTGCGCGGATCGCCTTGTATTTGGCGAAGAGCTGCAGATTCTGGCCGAGTTCGGCAAAGAAGCGCGAGACTTCAGGCAGCATGGCGTTGTACGCATCGCGCCAGGGCGGGACGTCGTTGACCGAGTGCAGGTGGCCGACGATTCCCCAGGCGCGCGAGAATTGCTCGATGCCGTCGGCGAGCGGCGCGGCGAAACCGTTCCAGCTCGCCGGCGCAGTGTCGGCGCAAAGGCGTTCGACGAGTTCGCGGCTGCGCGCGAGCAGTTCGCCGATCGCCGGCTTGACGTCGTCCGGGGTAATAAGGTCGAAGCGGGGCAGGCCGGAAAAATCGAGCAAGGCGTTGGTTTTCATGGATTCTCTAGGGGGCAATATAAGGGGGCGGCGTCGGACGCCGACGATCGGCAGCCGCTATTCTACAAGGTCGCGATAGGCATGCCACGAGGCATGGCCAAGCAGCGGCATCAAGATGACCAGCCCAAAGAGCAGCGTCGCGAAACCGATCAGCGTCAGGACGGCCACCAGCGCCGCCCACAGCAGCAAGGGGGGCGGATTTTTGGCGACGGCGCGCAGGCTGGTGATCATCGCGGTGACAAAGTCCACCTCGCGGTCGACCAGCATCGGAATCGACACGGCGCTGACGGCGAAAACAAGCAGCGCCAGCATGCCGCCCGACAGAATCCAGACGAAGGTCAGGCCGCGATAATCGGGGTTGAGCAGGACTTCTGAGACGAAGAAAGCGACGTCAGGGGTCAGGCTCGGGACGAACAGCGCGAAGAGCACCGCCGAGGTCCGCTCCCAGACGATCGCCGCGAGCGCCAGCAGCAAACCGAACATCGCCATCGACTCGCCGTTGCGGCGCCAGCCGGCGAGCGAATCGAAAAACGTGCTGCGCAATCCGGCGGCGTGCCGCCGGCTGATCTCGTAGAGTCCGCCAGCGAGCAGCGGAGCGATCAGGAAGAAACCGGAAAGCGCGGCGGTGAACAGGTAGGCGTTGCGCCAAGAGAAGATCAGGATGACGTCGCCGGCGATGGCGAAAAGCAGGCCATAGGCCAGGCTGGCGATCGGGTTGGCGCGCAGATCGCCGCCGCCCGCCCTGAGCCAGGCCAGCGGGCGATAGCGGCCGATGCGACGCACCGTCGGCCAGGGCCGGTCACTCCCGGTCGATGAATCACTCATGGTCCCTCTGTCTTGCCGAATAGGTACGGTTCGACCCGACTGAGGGACTAAGGTTCTCAATCGACCAGTCTGAGTCCGGTCAGCGCTTCGTAGGCTTCAACGTATTTGTCGCGCGTGCGCGCGATGACTTCGGCGGGCAGCGCCGGTCCCGGCGCCGTCTTGTTCCAGGTTAGCGTTTCGAGGTGGTCGCGAACGAACTGCTTGTCGTACGACGGCGGGTTCTTGCCCTCCTGGTAGCTGTCGGCCGGCCAGAAGCGCGACGAGTCGGGGGTCAGCGCTTCGTCGATCAGGTGTAGCGTGCCGGCCGCGTCGATGCCGAATTCGAACTTGGTGTCGGCGATGATGATGCCGCGCGTCGTCGCGTAATCGGCCGCGGCCGAGTACAGCGCGATGGCCGCGTCGCGCGTCTGCGTCACGAGTTCGGCACCGTTCTTGCCGGTGCCTTGCAGCGCTTCGGCGAGCGCCGCGCCGCAGTCGGCCTGGGCCTGTTCGTACGAGATGTTCTCGTCGTGATCGCCCTGTTCGGCCTTGCTCGCCGGCGTGAAGATCGGCGCCGGCAGCTTGGCGGCCAGCTTGAGACCGGCCGGCAGCTTGATGCCGCACACCGCGCCGGTGTCCTGATAGTCCTTCCAGCCGGAGCCGATCAGGTAGCCGCGGACGACGGCTTCGATCGGCAACGGCTTGAGGCGTTTGACGACCAGCCCGCGACCGCGCACCTGCTCGCGCTCGCTGGGCAGTACGACGCTTTCCGGGTCGATCCCGGTGAGCTGGTTGGGCAGGATGTAGGCGAGCCGGTCGAACCAGAAATTGGCCATCTGCGTCAGGACCTTGCCCTTGCTCGGAATCGGCGTGGGCAGGATGACGTCGAAGGCGGACAGGCGGTCGCTGGTGACGATCAGCAGTTTGTCAGCGTCAACCGCGTAAATGTCGCGCACCTTGCCGCGGCCGAGCAGTTTAAGGCTCTTGATGTTCGATTCGAAAATTGCTTGGGTCATGGTTCTGGGTCCGGAAAAAGGGAAAGTGGGCGGGAATAAGGCGGCGGGAAATTATAGGTCAGATCGCGTTTCAATGGGTCTCTTCGGCTTCGAGCGCCAGCGCCTTGCGCATGCGCTTGATGCCGAACAGCGCGAGGACGGCAATCAGCGGAATCGAGACGGCGGTGGCGATTTCCGGTGAAAGGATGGGGAACAGGTATTTGGCGCCCTTGGTCAGGTATTGGACGAGTTGCGAGCCGTAATAGGTGATGGCGGCGATCGACAGGCCCTCGACGGTCTCCTGCAAGCGCAGCTGGACCTTGGCGCGGTTGTTCATCTGCGCCAGCAGTTCCTGGTTCTGCCGCTCGAGTTCGATGTCGACGCGCGTGCGCAGCAGTTGGCTGTTGCGTGCGACGCGGCCGGACAGGTCGTCCTGGCGGCTGGCCATCGCGGCGCAGGTGTTCATCGCCGGCTGGAAGCGACGCTGCATGAATTCGGCAAGCTTCTGGTAGCCCGGGACGCGGATTTCGCGCAGCTCGTCGATGCGTTGTTGCACCAAGCTGTTGTAGGCGCGCGTGGCGCTGAAACGGAAGGTGGTGCGCGCCACCGAATGCTCGACTTCGGCGGCCATCTTCGAGAGATCAGCGAGGACGGCGCGTTCGTCTTCGGGCGAGTTGGCCTGGCCGATATGATCCATCAATTCGGCGAGGCGGCTCTCGGCGCCGTTGAGCCAGTGCCCGACCTCGGTGGCGACCGGCAGACCGAGCAGCGCCATCATGCGATACGTTTCGATCTCGAACAGACGCTGAACGGCGCGTCCGGGCTGGCGGCCGGCCATCGTGTCGTCGAGCAGCAGGAAGCGCGAGAAACCGTTGTCGAAAACGAAATCGGTAAAAACCCAGGCTGCACCGTTGGCGACTCGCGAGACGACCATCGGCCGTCCCGAAGTCGGCGACAGACCGGCCAGCACCGATTCGGGCGAGACGTCGGAAGTCGAGCGCAACTCGACGTGGGTGGCGACGATCAGCTTGCCCGGAATCGCCGTCAGCCAGTCGGAAAAGACCGCGTCGAGCGCGGTCGCGTCGGGGTGCAGCGCTTCGCCGGCAAGCAGCGGGCGAAAGAAGGTATAGCTTGAGTATTCGGTGTGCAGCTCCCAGCGCATCTGGAAGTTGCCGGCGTCGAACATCAGATGCGTCGCCGAGTTTTCGATGAAGCGGCAGGCGCTGGTCTGGCACAGCCGCAAGACGTTTTCGCGCTCGTCGTGCGTCGGCAATCCCTCGTGGTGAAAGGCCAGGTGCGAAACCAGCACCGGGCTGGTCAGCGGGATCGCCGCCTGCGCGTGGAATTCGTTATTGAGATGATCGCGCAGCGGGTGTTCTTCGATTTCGGTAAAGTTGATCCTGGCGTGCATGGATGCTCCGAAAAATGATGACTTCCCATCGCCTGGTCGGCCAGGGCAAATGCTGCGGGTGACGCCGCCAGGTTTGGCGCGATCACTGGCCAATGGCCTCGGTCGGTTCCGCCGTTCTGATAGCCGGTCGGCCGGCTGTCGAATAGCCTTGATGTTGCTGTTGGCCGTGGCGCGGCTCGTCGTGCCACGGCATCTGCAATTAACGCGTAGGCGCCGCCCGGTCGCCGACGCGGACGATGGTCAGCGTATTGGTTCCGCCGGTGAGTCCCATCTGGTCGCCATAGGTCAGCACGATCAGATCGCCCTTGGCGACGACGCCGGCCTCAAGCAGCCGCTGCTCGGCTTCGTAGCGCTGCACGTCGCGGTCATTGGGCATTTCTTTCATGAGCAGCGGGTACACCTCGCGGTAAAGCGTCATCTTCGATTGCGCCTTGGGTTCCTGGGTCAGCGCGTAGATCGGGATGCCGCAGTTGAGGCGGCTCATCCACAGCGCGGTCGAGCCCGAGGTGGTGAGCGCGGCGACCGCCTTGACGTCGAGGTGGTACGCGGCGAACAGCGAAGCCATGGCGATCGATTGGTCGATGCGCGTGAAGTGGCGATCGAGGAATTCGCGGTCGAGCGTGATCATGATCGATTTTTCGGCGGCCAGGCAGATTCGTGCCATCGATTCGACGGTCTGCAGCGGATAGCTGCCGGCCGCCGTTTCGGCCGAGAGCATCACCGCGTCGGTGCCGTCGAGCACGGCGTTGGCGACGTCGGAGACTTCGGCGCGGGTCGGCGTCGGCGCCAGGATCATCGATTCCATCATCTGCGTCGCGGTGATCGCCAGCTTGTTCTTTTCGCGCGCCATGCGAATCATGCGTTTTTGCAGCGCCGGGACTGCGGCGTCGCCGACTTCGACCGCCAGGTCACCGCGCGCGACCATCAGCCCGTCCGAAGCGTCGAGGATTTCCTCGAGTGCGGCGACCGCCTCGACGCGCTCGATCTTGGCGATGGTCAGCGCGTGGCCGCCGCAGGCGAGCATCAGCTGACGCGCCATATACATGTCGGAGGCGCTCTTGGGGAACGAGACAGCGAGAAAATCGGCGCCGATCTGTGCCGCCGTGCGGATGTCGTCCATGTCCTTGGCGGTCAGCGCCGGCGCCGACAGACCGCCGCCCTGGCGGTTGATCCCCTTGTTGTTCGAGAGAATGCCACCGACGCGTACCGTGGTATAGATTTCCTGGCCGATGACCTGGTCGACTTCGAGCACGATGCGCCCGTCGTCGAGCAGCAGCACGTTGCCTGAACTCACGTCGCTCGGCAGGTCCTTGTAGTCGAGGCCGACGCGCTCTTGATCGCCGAGTTCGCATTGGGCGTCGAGAATGAAGCGATCGCCGACTTCGAGCGTGATCTTGCCTTCAGCGAATTTGCCAACGCGAATCTTCGGACCCTGCAGGTCGGCCAAAATGCCGACCGGACGACCGACCTTGGCCGCGATGGCACGCACGCTGGCGGCCAGCGCGATGTGGTCTTCCGCCTTGCCGTGCGAGAAGTTGAGGCGAACGACGTCGACGCCGGCGCGGATCAGCGTTTCGAGGACGAGCGGGTCGCGCGAGGCGGGGCCGAGGGTAGCGACGATCTTGGTATGGCGGGGCATGAACTTCCTTTGTGATCTAACCGTGTAATCCGGCTGTTTTTGGTGAAAAATTGGCTTACAAGGTGCAATTTTAACGTATATCGGGCGGCTGCGCCGCGGCGGCCCGCCGAGGCTGCGCCGTAGAGGCCGTTTTCGCGACTCAATGCCGTCTGTCCGGTGGTTGAAAGGCCTTGCGTTGCCGGCAAACGGCGATTTTGTTCTTGATCTGTTGCACGCACATTACGGCGCCAGGGGGGGGCTCAATCGAAACGCAAACGCCGGCGCAAGTGCCGGCGTTTGACTTGTGCGCGGGAGTGCCGCTCAGAGGTTGGCCGAACGCCACCACTGGTTATGGTTTTCGCGTAGCTCGCGCGCGCTGAGCATCGGATAAAAGACCAGCTCGGGACCGTTGCCGACGTAGAAACCTTTTTTGATCATGCGGTACGGGAATTCGAGCGAATGGACCCGATGGACCATCTTGCTGTCTTTGGTGCTCGGCTTTTCATCGGTCCTCGGCTTGAGAACCAGCAAGGCCTCGCGCAAATGGTGAAGGTAGGGGTAGGGCAGATCGTTGGCCAGGCCGTTTTCCGGATCTTTGGCCAATTCATCGAGTTCGAGTTCGACGAAGACGAGTCCTGGAAAACGGATGTACTTGGTCGGCTTTGAGGTGACGCTTTCATAGAAGGACGCCGGGTCGAGATTGCTGACCACCAGGCTGTTGACCGGCGCCAGGTCCTGATAGAGATGCAGGCCTTGCTCCATTTTCGCCGACAGCTCGCCGCGTTCGAGACCCAGCGTGTGGCCGTAGGCGGTCGATAGGTAGAGCTTGTTGAGCGCGCTGACCGGGATGTGCTCGAGTACCCGGTAGACGGAAATATAGACCGAGTGCTTGGGCGTCCCGTCGGCGGTCGGCACGCAGCGCTCGATGGCGGCCTGGATATCGAAGTAATCGCTGCGGAAGTTGGCGTCGACTTCGAAGAAGATGCACTGTCCCTTGGATTTGTATCCGCTTCCGGTGGCGTAATACTGCCCGAATTTTTCCGGCGGAAGGTTGGACGCAATCAGTGCTTCTGGAATCAGAGAAAAATAAAGATAAACGGTCATGGCAATCCAACCTTCCCACGATAAAGTTATCGACAATCACACCAATTAGGTAAATCGGTCCCTGGGAATATAGCTCAACCCACCGCCTGCAGGTAGGTTGGCGCGCCAATTATAGGGCGAGCTTGCGCCAATGTCATTGGCGGCACGAAGAACTGGCGAGCGCTTGGGTTAGCGGACTTCGGGCAGTGATCGCCGGCTGGAGTGGTGCAGGGCGGCTGACCGCCCTGCTGTTGACGTATTGTCAGCGCAACATGGCGATGAAAGCGCCGGCAATGATGGCCGAGGTGATGACGCCGCTGATGTTGGCACCCAGTGCTTGCGGCAGAATGATCGCCGACGGATTGGCGGCGGTGGCGATCTTCTGGACCACCTTGGCGGTCGTCGGTACGCAGCTGACGCCGGCGATGCCGATCATCGGGTTGAATTTGCCGCCGGTCGCGAAGTACATCACGTAGCCGCCGGCGATTCCGCCGAGCGCCGAAATCAACAGCGCCAGCATGCCGAGCAGCAGCAGCTTGAGCACCGTCGGGTCGAGCAGCGTGCTCGCTTCGCAGAGCACGCCGAGCGTCAGTCCGAGGAAGAAGGTCGCGCCGTAGAGGAAGGTCTCGCCGATCAGGTTGGAGAAGTTTTCCAGGCCGCTTTCACGTACCGCGACACCGACGAAGAGCGAGAAAAACAGCGGCGCGGCGACCGGGAACAGCAGGCACAGCAACGTGCAGGCGACGACTGCGAAGATCAGCTTCTGCGAGCGAGTGATCGTCGGTCCGCGTTGGTCTGACATATTGATGCCGCGCAGTCTCTCGGGAATCAGCCATTTGATGAGATACGGGTAGCAGCCGTAGGTCAGCCCGAGGTAGAGGTAGCCGACGACGGTGATCGCCACAAACAGATGCTTGGCCAGAACCAACGAGGTGAACAACACCATCGGACCGTCGGCGCCGCCGATCGTCGCGACGGAAGCGGCTTCCTGCGGAGTGAGACCGAGCGCGACGGCGATCGGGTAGACGACGATGGTGCCGAGTTCGGCAAAGAGCGCGATGAACATGCTCTGGAACGGTCGGGCCATCACGTAACCGACGTCGAGCAGCACACCGATGCCCATAAACACCAGGCAGGCGATCAGACCGTTGCTGAAGGTCAGCGTGTAGATCGGCTGCAGCCAGTTGATCTGCATGATGTTGACGAGATCGGTCGGGTCGGACATCAAAGGGTCGACGAACAGCGTGCCGATCTTGCCGCCTTCGAGGAACATCACGCCGGCGTTGATCGACGACATGCCGAGACCCATCGGGATCATCAACAGCGGTTCGAGGACGTTGCGCGAACCGAGATAAATTAGCAGAAAGCCGAGCAGCATCAGGACGATGCGACCAATCATGATCTTCGGCTCGGAAGCAACCAGGGTGGCTATACCCTGAAAGAGATCGAGAAAACTGATGCTTTCCATTTGAGATTGACCAGTTGTCAGGCGGCCTTGGCCGCCTGATTGTGTGAAATTACGAAAGGTTTCAGGCCTTGGCCCGAGCGCCTCAGGCGATGGTCAGCAGCGCTTGTCCGCCTTCGACGGCGTCGCCGACGGCGACGTGGATGGCCGACACCGTCCCCGAGCAGGTGGCGGTCACCGGAACTTTCATCTTCATCGCTTCGAGTTCGGCGATCTTGTCGCCCTCATTGACGCTTTGTCCCGCTTTGACGAGGATCTGGGTGACGACGCCACCCATCTGCGCGACCTGGGCACCGCCGCCGGCAGCGGGCGCAGCCTTGGGGACGGCGATTGCGGCGGGAGCCGCGCTGACTGCAGCGACCGGCGCCGGCGTATAGCGCGGCATGATCTGCGTGGCGCCGTCGGTGAGTTCTTCGACAGCGACGTCGTATTCGGTCCCGTTGACGGTGATCTTGAAATTTCTGGACATGATATTTCCCTGGTTAGTGTCTTGGCTGATGAGAGTGTTGGGCGATGCGGCCTTGGCTGGCCCACGAGCGCTTGGATTCGCCGATGTGCAGAACGCGGTACGGTCCGCAAACGACCGCAACCGCTGCCGTGATCGCGGCGACCACGTCGTCGGGAACGCCCGGTGCAATGAGTTTTTCGACCGGTTTCTCGACGGTCGCCACCTTGGCCGCCGGCTTGACCTGGCTCGTCAGAACGACCAGCAGCTTGATCAGTACGGCGACAACCAACGAAACGACGATGGCGATGCCGTAAACCTGTAACGATTTTATTACCGCTAAGCTAAACATGGATGTCGTTTCTCCGGGTTACATCGGCATGTTGCCGTGCTTTTTGCTCGGGCGCAGTTCGCGCTTGCCGAGCGTCTTGCGTAGCGCGAGCGAGATCATCGATCGCGTCTCGCCGGGTTCGATGACATCGGTGATGTAGAAATTGGCTGCCGCCTCGTACGGCGAAGCGAACTCATCGCGGTATTCCTGCGCCAGTTCAGCGGCGCGCGCAGCGCGGTCTTCGGCCTTGTCGAGATCCTTCCGGTAGAGCATCTTGACGGCAGCGTCGGCGCCCATGACGGCGATTTCGGCGGTCGGCCAGGCAAACACCATGTCGGCGCCGAGTTCCTGGCTGCACATCGCCAGGTACGATCCGCCATACGCCTTGCGCAGGATGACGGTGATCTTCGGTGTGGTACAGGATGCGAAGGCGAACAGCATCTTGGCGCCGTGACGAATGATGCCGCCACGCTCTTCCTCGACGCCGGGCAGGAAGCCGGGAACATCGACCAGCGTGACCAGCGGGATGTTGAAGACATTGCAGGTGCGGACAAAACGTGCGACCTTGTCGGCGGCGTTGAGGTCGAGCGCGCCGGCCATGACCATCGGCTGATTGGCGACGATGCCGACGACGACGCCGGAAAAACGCGCGAAGCCGACGATGACGTTGCGCGCGAAGCTGGCATGCACTTCGAGCAGTTCGCCATTGTCCACCAGGCGCCGGATGACGGCATACATCTCAAGCGGCTCCGACGGATCGGCCGGGATGAGGTCGTTCATCCCGTGGTCGGTGGTCTCTTCGATGGCCGTCGACAGGTCGTGCGGGGGGTCCTCGGTATTGTTCGACGGCAGGTAGGAGAGGATATGCTTGACCAGATCGATGGCATGCTGGTCGTCTTCGGCGACAAAGTGAGCGTTGCCGCTGACCGCGGCATGCATTTCGGCGCTGCCGATTTCGTTCATCGTCGTCGTGCGGCCGGTCACCGCCTTGATGACTTCGGGGCCGGTCAGGCACATGTACGAGTTGTTGCGCGTCATGATGACAAAGTCCATCAGCGCTGGCGAGTACGCTGCGCCACCGGCGCAGGGACCGCATACCACGGCGATCTGCGGAACGACACCGGACAGCAGGACGTTGGCGTAAAAGACGTCGCCGTAGCCGGACAGCGCGTCGACGCCCTCCTGAATTCGCGCGCCACCGGAGTCCTTGAAGGCGACGACCGGAATTCCGGTCTTCAATGCATAGCGCATGGCGCGCGAGATTTTGCGCGCCTGCATCTTGCCCAGCGATCCAGCCATGACGCTGAAGTCCTGGCAAAAAGCGGCAATCTGCTGGTTGCCCAGATAGCCCGAGCCGGTGATCACGCCGTCCGCCGGCAGGTCTTTTCCTTCCATTCCGAAATGCACGGCGTTGTGCCGTGCATGCATTCCGACTTCCTGAAAAGTTCCCGCGTCAAACAGCGCGTCGATGCGTTCGCGCGCCGAGAGCATGCCTTTGGCGTGCATGGTCGAGAGCTTTTCCGGGGCAATGTGTTGGGAAATCTTTGCGCGTTTCTTGCGCAAGGTTTCCATCAGTTCAGGTTTGATCGTCATGTTAGCCTTTGCCAGGTGGTGTTCGTGATGGGTACTCGTTTGGCATGGTCGGGGTGGATGCCGTGACAGTCAACTGGTCAAGGCGTGGGTCTTTGTCCGCCAGCGCGGTATTGCATTCGTTACCGGTGCAGCTTGCGAGGTGGTGCATGAAAAAGGCCGCCCTAGGGCGGCCTGCGTTCAATTTAGTCCTTGAAGCGCGATTCGAGGATATCGACAGCGGGGAGCCGCTTGCCCTCGAGGAACTCGAGGAAGGCGCCGCCAGCGGTCGAGATGTAGCCGACCTTGTCCTGGATCTTGAAGACGTTGATCGCCGAGACGGTATCGCCACCGCCAGCCAGCGTGAAGGCCTTGGAGCTGGCGACTGCAGCGGCCAGCGCCTTGGTCCCGTTGGCGAAAGAGTCCATTTCGAAAACGCCGACCGGACCGTTCCAGACGACCGTTCCGGCGTTGGCGATGATCTGGGCGAGCGCCTTGGCTGAATCCGGGCCGATGTCGAGGATCATGTCGTCGTCAGCGACGTCATCGACGCTCTTGACGGTGGCGACCGCGCTTGCCGAGAATTCCTTGGCGCAGACCACGTCGGTCGGCAGCGGTACTTTGACCTTGGCCATCACCGCCTTGGCCTGATCGACGAGGTCGCGCTCGGCGAGCGATTTGCCGATCTTCTTGCCCGCAGCGAGCAGGAAGGTGTTGGCGATGCCGCCGCCGACGACCAGTTGGTCGACCTTGGCGGAAAGGCTTTCGAGTACGGTCAGTTTGGTCGACACCTTGGAGCCGCCGACAATCGCCACCATCGGGCGTGCCGGATGGGCCAGCGCCTTGGTCAGCGCTTCGAGTTCGGAGGCGACGCAGGGGCCGGCGCAGGCGATCTTGGCGTACTTGCCGATGCCGTAGGTGGTCGCTTCAGCGCGGTGCGCCGTGCCGAACGCGTCCATCACCCAGACGTCGCAGAGCGCTGCCATCTTTTGCGACAGTTCGTCGTTGCATTTCTTTTCGCCCTTGTTGCAGCGGGCGTTCTCAAGCATGACCACTTCGCCGGCTTTGACTTCAAAGCCGCCGTCGACCCAGTTCTGGACCAGGCGAACGGGCTTGCCGAGCAGTTCGGACATGCGTTTGGCGACCGGCGCCAGCGAGTCTTCAGGCTTGAACTCGCCTTCGGTCGGGCGGCCAAGGTGGGAGGTGACCATTACTGCGGCACCCTTGCCCAGCGCGTATTGGATGCCGGGGAGGGCGGCGCGGATGCGGGTGTCATCGGTGATGGCGAGTTTGTCGTCCTGGGGGACGTTGAGGTCGGCGCGGATGAAAACACGCTTGCCGGAGACGTCGAGGTCGGTAAGGCGTTTGAAGGTCATGGCAGTACTCGATTCAAAGCGGTGTTGAAAAAAAAGGGCACCCGGAAGTGCCCTTTGTTCGGGTATTACTTGGACATTACGCGGACCATTTCCAGAACCTTGTTGGAGTAGCCCCATTCGTTGTCGTACCACGACACCAGCTTGACGAAGGTGCCGTCGAGCGCGATACCAGCGTCGGCATCGAACACCGACGTTTGCGTTTCGCCGCGGAAATCGGTCGATACGACCTTGTCCGTCGTGTAGCCCAGAACACCCTTCATCGGGCCCTCGGAAGCGGCCTTGACGGCGGCGCAGATTTCTTCGTAGGTCGCTGACTTGTTGAGCTCAACGGTCAGGTCGACCACCGACACGTCCGAGGTCGGCACGCGGAAGGCCATGCCGGTGAGCTTCTTGTTGAGTTCGGGAATAACCTTGCCGACGGCCTTGGCGGCGCCGGTCGACGACGGGATGATGTTTTCCAGGATGCCACGGCCACCGCGCCAGTCCTTGTTCGACGGTGCGTCGACGGTCTTCTGGGTGTTGGTGGCGGCGTGCACCGTGGTCATCAGGCCGCGCTTGATGCCGAAGGTGTCGTTGATGACCTTGGCGAGAGGCGCCAGGCAGTTGGTCGTGCACGAAGCGTTCGAGATGATCGTTTCGCCAGCGTAGGCCTTGTGGTTGACGCCATACACGAACATCGGGGTGTCGTCCTTCGACGGCGCGCTCTGGATGACCTTCTTGGCACCGGCGGTGATGTGCTTCTGGCAGGTTTCTTTGGTCAGGAAGAGGCCGGTCGATTCGACGATGATGTCGGCGCCGACTTCGTTCCACTTGAGTTCGGCCGGATCCTTGACGGCGGTCAGGCGGATCTTCTTGCCATTGACGATCAGCGTGCTGCCTTCGACCGAAACGGTACCCTTGAAACGACCATGGACCGAGTCGTAGGAGAGCATGTAGGCAACATAATCAGGCTCGAGCAGGTCGTTGATGCCGACGATCTCGATGTCGCTGAAGTTTTGCACTGCGGCACGGAAAACCATGCGTCCGATACGACCAAAACCGTTGATACCTACTTTGATAGTCATGATTCACTTTCCTTATAAAAAATCGCACTTGGGTAATCAATGTATTTGCTTGCGACCACAGCGAGCCATCATGTTCGTCGCGAAAAAACGTGCAGCTGGGGTTGGTCCGATCCTATGGCACCAACCGCTGGTCGAAGGGCGACAAGAGATGCGTTGTTGAGCGCCAAGGTCCTTGCGATCCAGCAAGAGGCATGATTATCCGCTATATCAGGGGATTTTTCCAGTGCCGGCAATGCAATACGTCGCTGGCATCGGAGCGGCCGGACGTTTTTTCGCGCGCTACCCTCCGCCGCCAGCTGTTCGGACAGGAAAATGCCGTTGGAATTGACGGGGAGGGCTTTGCCGGAACGGCCAAGGCGACGCCGAAGGTCGCCGACGACAGCGGCCCGATGGCTTGTCCGGGCTGGTCGACGCCAGCACCACGCTGACGCCGGCCAAGCGCGCTCAGAAGCTCGGGCTCTCGAAGTCGACGTGATGCCAGGGCAGGACGCGCAGGATCATCGTCTGGTTGTTGTCGGGGCCAAGGTGCCAGTGGTGCCAGGCGCCGCTCCACAAATGCCGATTGCCGGTGATCAGGTCTTCGACGATATAGTCTTCGTGGTCGGAGAGTCCCAGATCCCAGAGCGGAACCTCTAGGTCGGTGCCGTGCGAATCGTAGGGGTCGAGGTTGACGGCGATCAGGATCATGTTCGATCGATCGGGAGTCATCTTGCCGTAAAAGAGGATGTTGTGGTCGCTGGTTCGGTAGAAACGCAGGTTGGTCAATTCCTGCAAGGCCTTGTTTTCGCGCCGGATGCGGTTGACGGTGGCAATCAGCGCCTTGATGTTGCCCGGGCGATCCCAGTCCCACACCTTGTAGTCGTATTTTTCCGAGTGCAGGTATTCTTCCTTGCCCGGGACGGCAGCGTTCTCGCACAATTCGTAACCGTTGTAGATGCCGTATACGCTCGACAGCGTGGCGGCAAGAACAAAGCGTGTGGCAAAAGCGGGGCGCCCGCCGTGTTGCAGGAATTCGGGCAGGATGTCCGGTGTCGTCGGGAAGAAGTTGGGACGCATGTATTCGGCGACCGGCGACTGCGTGAGTTCGGTCAGGTACTCGGCGATCTCGTGCTTGAAATTGCGCCAGGTGAAGTAGCTGTACGACTGGCTGTAGCCGACCTTGGCCAGCATGCGCATCATCGGCGGCCGGGTGAAGGCTTCGGCCAGGAAAATGACGTCGGGGTGGTCCGCGCGAACTTCGCGGATCAGCCATTCCCAGAACGGCACCGGCTTGGTGTGCGGATTGTCGACGCGGAAGATCTTGACGCCCAGATCGACCCAGAACAGTACCGAGCGCAGGATTTCTTTCCACAGGCCTTCCTGATCGACGGTGTAAAAGTCGACGTTGACGATGTCCTGGTATTTCTTGGGCGGGTTCTCGGCGTACTTGATGGTGCCGTCAGGGCGGAACTTGAACCAGTCGGGGTGATCCTTGATCCACGGATGGTCGGGTGAGCACTGGATCGCGAAGTCAAGCGCCACTTCCATGCCGTGCGACGCTGCCGCAGCGACGAAGTGCCGGAAGTCGTCGAGCGTTCCCAGGTCCTTGTGCAAGGCCATGTGCCCGCCTTCTTCCGAGCCGATGGCGTAGGGGCTGCCCGGGTCGTTGGGGCCGGCGTTGAGCGTGTTGTCGGGCCCCTTGCGGTGCGAGCGGCCGATCGGATGAACCGGGACGAAATAGATCACGTCGAAGCCCAGGTCGCGGATTTCCGGCAGGCGGCGCTCGCAATCCTTGAGCGTCGCGGGGCGGCCCGGCACCGTACCTTGCGAGCGGTGGAACATTTCGTACCAGGCGGCGTAGCGCGCGGCGACGCGGTCGACGAAGACCTCGAGTTCGAGATCATAGCGACTGGCCGTGCCGCGGTCCGGCCAGCGGGCCATGCGCTGGCTCAATTCTGCTGACATCAGCAGCGTGCAGCGCGCCGCATAATCGATCGTCGCCAAGCGTTCGATGACGTCGTCGAAATACTGTTTTTCGGCAGCGTCGGCGCGGCCCGCTGCTTCTTCGACGAGGCCCGCGCCTTCGATCAGTTCGAGCGTGACGTCGACGCCGGCGCCGAGCTTCTTGCCGACCTCGTCACGCCAGCTCTCGAAGACGTCGGTCCATGCCTCGATGGTGTAGAAATACGCCGTGTTCTCGGTCAGCGTGATTTGTCCGCGCCAGCGGTCGAGGCCAGCGTTGATGCAGCTCATCGGTACCTCTTGCCACGCCGTCTCGTCACGGCGGCGCAGCATCAGCATCACCGAGAGCTTGTCATGACCATCCTTGAAGACGTCGGCGTGCACGACGAGCTCGTCGCCGACCTCGCGTTTGATCGCATAGCGACCGCCATCGACTTCGGGCGTGACGCTGGTGATCACGATCGGGCGGCTCCTGAGCCCGGCGGTCAAGGTGGAACTGACCGTCTGTGCGTGGTGGTGCGGGAGGGTTGATGCGGCCTTTTTCATTGGATTTCCTGTCTTCAAGCATTGACGAAAACGCGCGCCTCAGCCGGCGCCAGCAGCAGGGCGTCGCCTATCGAGAGCGTTTGTCCCGGGCTGCCCGGGGTGACTTCTCGCGCCGATAAAATATCCGCATCGAGTCCGGCAAGATGGGCTTGATGCGGCTGGTGCAGGTCGGTGTTGATCACCGACAGCACCCACGACGGTCCGGCCAGCGACCGGCGCAGCAGGCAGACGACGGCTGGATCGCCGGACTGGATCTGGCGTTGTGCGCCTTCTTCGTTGACCGCCGGGATGCTTGCGCGCATGCAGTTGACCGCGGCGATGAACGCGCTGATGTCGATCAGCGCTTGTTCCCAGTGTTGTGGGCGGGTGCGCACGACGTCGAGCCGGCCGCGAAAACCGTATTCGAAGCCGACCGGAATCATCACGCCGGTCGAGAAGATGGCGGAAAACAGATAACGCAGGCGGTACGCGCGCTCGACCAGCACCGCGTCGTCGCGGTGACAGCCGGCGGGCGCCAGTTCGGTCGCCAGGCGTTCGGTGTCGTGGCTTTCGGGAAAGGCGATCGACGGCGCGATGGTGCGGAACGCGTTGTACTGCTCGAGCAGCCACGGCGATTTGAAATCCCACCAGCGCGCGCTGTTGAACAGGTAATCGAAGCCGGCCGAGCGCAGCGCGCTGACTTGCTCGAGTCGGCAGCCCAGCGTTTCGGCGAAGAAAACGGCGTCATCGCGCTCGGCGCGCGCGCGCGCAATCAGCCGCGACCAGACCTCGGGCGGCACCAGATACGCCGCGTCGCAGCGGAAGCCGCGAATCCCGCAAGCGACAAAGTGCGCCATCATGTCGCCGAAATAGGCGGCGAGTCCCGCGTGCTGCGCCGGGTCGTGATAATTGATCTCGGCGAGGTCGCCCCAGACGGTGACTTGGCGCGCGTCGGCCGGGTCGATGGCGCGCGGCGAGCGCAGCGATCCGTCAGCCTCGTGCAGGAACCATTCGGGATGCTCGGCGGCGAGCAACGAGTCCTTTGCCGTGTGATTGATGACCAGGTCCATGATCACCGAGATACCCAGTTCACGCGCTTTGCTGCAAAAAGAACCGAGCAGGTCCTCGAGCGAATTCTCGCCATCCCACAGCAGGTCGTTGATGCGGTAATAGTCCTTGACCGCGTAAAGGCTGCCCGAAAAACCGGGGTAGTGAAACGGGTTGAGATAGACCCAATCGAAGCCCATCGCCGCGATGCGCGGCAGATGATCTTCCCACTGCCGGATCGACCCGCAGAGCAGCGGGAAGAGGTTGTAGATGCGTGGTCCGCAAGTCATCCCAGAGCCTTTCTGACTTGCCGCTTACTGGTCGCGCGGCAGGTTCTTGTACAAGCTCAGCGTCTTTTCGGCGATGCTGTGCCAGGAATAATTGTCGAGCACGCGCTGGCGGCCGGCTTCGCCCATCCTGCGGCGCAACTCGGGGTCGCGCACCAGCCGGTTGATGCCTGCGGCAAGCCGTGCCGAGAAGCCTTCGGGATCGACCGGGTCGTGCGGCATGTCCGGCGAAATGTCAGCGTCGATCAACAGCCCCGTTTCGCCATCGACGACCACCTCGGCGATGCCGCCGACCCGGCTGCCGACCACCGCCGTACCGCAGGCCATGGCTTCGAGGTTGATGATGCCGAAGGGCTCGTAGATCGATGGGCAACAGAACACCGCGGCTTGCGAATAGAGCGCGATCGTCGTCTGCCGGCTGACCATTTCGGGAATCCAGACGATTCCCTGGCGGTGTGCGCGCAGCTCGGCAATCAGGCTCTCCAACTCCTGCTGCAGCTCAGGCGTGTCGGACTCGCCGGCGCACAGTACCACCTGGGTGTCGCTATCGAGCTGGCCAATTGCCTGCAACAGGTAGAGCAGGCCCTTTTGCCGAGTCATTCGGCCGACGAACAGCACGTAAGGCTGATCCGGGTCGATCGCGTATTTGGCCAGCACCGATCGATCGATCGTCTGCGTATATTCGTCGGTGTCGATGCCGTTGGGGATCACTGGAACCTTGGCCGGATCGACGTCGAAAAGCCGCAGGATGTCATCGCGCGTGCTGGTCGACACGGCGATCACGGCGTCGGCCATCTCCAGCGCAGTTTTTTCGACCCACTTCGACAAGTCGTAACCGCGGCCGATCTGTTCGCGTTTCCAGGGGCGCAACGGTTCGAGCGAGTGCACCGTGATCACCAGCGGGATGCCGTAGAGCAGCTTGGCAACGATGCCGCCAAAGTGAGCGTACCAGGTGTGGCAGTGCACGACGTCAGCGTCGATTCCCTGGGTGTTGAAAGCCAGGCAGGTGGCCAGTGCCTTGAGCGGCGAGACCAACTCCTTCGGGCAATCGTAATCCGCGGCGTCGAGCTTGGTACCGAGCACCTTGAGCTGGTCCTTGGTAAACGCCTGCTCTTGAAAACTGCGCACCTCGACCGGCGTCAGCCGCGACAATTCACGAGACAGGTACTCCACGTGTACACCCGCGCCGCCGTAGATGTTCGGCGGGAACTCGTTAGTCATCAACAGAACGCGCATTTTAATTACCCCTTGTTTGCATTGCTGAAAACCACCTGGAGAGCGCCGGCCATGCTTTATCGCCGATAATGACAAAGAGATAATTCGGCGTGGCGCCGTTGGCGAAATTATATCGTGCAAGCTTGGTGCGTAGGAAAATCAAAACTCGCTGGCGGGCTCGAAGTCGCTGCTGGTCGCGGGTGTTCATCGGTCGGTCGCCATGCTCGCGGTTCGCGCCCGGTGTTTTGCGTGGCCATGTCGGGCCAGGATTTTTTGTGAGGTGGGCCTCGCGGAACGGTAAATATTTCGCATAGAATAGGCTCATCGGTCTTGAATACCTTAGGTGCTGCAGTGCTTTCCAGCACGAGAACGCGAACCAACAAGAAAGGGTATTAACGAAATGACGATCACTGCTTCCCCCGCCTGGGCGGCCCTCGATGCGCATCGCCAGGCTTGCGCAGATACCCATCTCCGAGACTTGTTTGGCCGCGATCCACAGCGTGCCGAGTCGCTCTCTCTGTCGTTCGACGGCATCTTCTACGATTTCTCCAAACAGCGCCTGACCGCCGAAACGCTCGGCCTGCTGCTTGAACTGGCCAGGCAGGCCAAGGTCGCAGAGCAGACCGAGCGGATGTTCGCCGGCGAGCGAATCAATTCGAGCGAGGATCGTTCGGTGTTGCACGTGGCTTTGCGCCGTTCCGCCGGACCCTTTCCGAGCAGTTCGTTTGACGTGATGCCGGAAGTCGCAGCGACGCGGCAGAAGATGACTGACTTCGCGACTCGTTTGCGCGATGGAAAGTGTACCGGGCATCAGGGAATGCCGATTCGCGACGTCGTCAATATCGGCATCGGCGGCTCCGACCTGGGGCCCAAAATGATGGGTCAGGCGCTGCGCGCGATCAGCCATCCGACGCTCGGCGTGCACTACGTGTCGAACCTTGACGGCGCGCAACTGGCGCCGCTGCTGCAGACGCTCGATCCGCGAACGACGCTGTTCATCGTCGTTTCCAAGACCTTCACCACGCAGGAAACGATGTTCAACGCCAAGACGGCGCGCGACTGGCTGCGCGCCAATCTCGGCGACGATCTGGTTTCGGAGAACCATTTCGCGGCGGTCTCCAGCAAACCCGAACGCGCGGTCGATTTTGGCGTGGCTAGCGATCGCGTCTTCCCGATCTGGGACTGGGTCGGCGGCCGCTATTCCTTGTGGTCGGCGGTCGGGCTGGCGCTGATGATCGCCATCGGCCCGCACGCCTTCAACGAAATGCTGCGCGGCGCCGAGCGCATGGACGAGCATTTCCGCACGACGCCGCTCGAACGCAACCTGCCGGTGATCATGGCGCTGGTCGGCATCTGGAATACCAATTTCCTGGGCGCGCAGACCAATGCCGTACTGCCTTACAACGAGTCGCTCAAGTACTTGCCGTCTTTCCTGCAGCAGCTCGAAATGGAGAGCAACGGCAAGTCGGTGAGCTTCGGCGGGCAAGCGCTCGACTATGCCACCGCGCCGATCGTCTGGGGCGAGTTGGGCAACAACGGCCAGCACGCTTTCTTCCAGTTGCTGCACCAGGGCGGACGCCTGGTTCACTGCGATTTTCTGGCCGCCGTGCGTTCCGACTATCCGCTGCCGGCGCATCAGGAGGCGCTGCTCGCCAACTGCTTCGCGCAGAGCGCGGCGCTCGCTTTCGGTCGCAACGAAGGCGAAGTGCGCGCCGGCATGGCGCAGGAAGGCGTGGCCCCGCAGGCGATTGCCGAGCTGTTGCCGCACCGCGTTTTCGCCGGCAACCAGCCGTCGTCGACGCTGCTGCTCACCAGCCTCGATCCGGCAACGCTCGGTTCGCTGATTGCGCTCTACGAACACAAGGTATTCGTCCAGGGAATCATCTGGGGAATCAACTCGTTCGATCAGTGGGGCGTCGAACTGGGCAAGGCGATGGCCAGTCGCGTTCTTCCCGCGCTCTACGATCAGAAACTGGCGAGTTCTCTCGATGCCTCGACGCAGCGGCTGCTGTCTTTCAGTCGCAAGCATCTCAAGTGATTGAGTCGTCGTCCCGGTTTTTATTTCCCTCAATGCTTACCAACGAGAAATGACATGAAGATTACCACTGTCGGCACGACGCCATTTTCCGGGCAAAAGCCGGGAACCTCAGGACTGCGCAAGAAGGTCCGCGTTTTCACTCAGCCTGGCTATCTCGAAAATTTCGTTCAGTCCATTTTCGACCAGCTCGAGGGGCAACAGGGAAAGACGCTGGTGCTTGGCGGCGACGGCCGCTATTTCAACGACGTGGCGATCCAGATCATCCTGCGCATGGCGGCAGCCGCGGGTTTTGGCCGCGTGCTGGTCGGCCGCCAGGGAATCCTGTCGACGCCGGCGGCCAGCGCGGTGATCCGCAAGCAGCGCGCTTTCGGCGGCATCATCCTGTCGGCGAGCCACAACCCGGGCGGTCCGGACGACGATTTCGGAATCAAGTACAACCTCGGCAACGGCGGGCCGGCCAACGAAACCTTTACCGACGCCGTTTTCAAGCGGACTCAGGAAATCAGCGCCTATCACCTCGTCGAAGCGGCCGACATCGACCTTGGCCGTCTCGGCGAGACGCGAATCGGCGAGATGATCGTTTGCGTCATCGACCCGGTCGCCGATTATCTCGAGCTGCTCGAGTCGCTGTTCGACTTCGCTGCGATCAAGAAGCTCCTGGCACGGCCCGATTTTCGCATGCGCTTTGACGCCATGCACGCGGTCAACGGACCTTACGGTCACGCGATTCTCGAGCAGCGGCTGGGCGCTCCGCTCGGCACCGTGGTCAATGGGACGCCGCTGCCCGATTTCGGCGGCGGTCATCCCGACCCCAATCCAGTTTATGCCGCCGAGCTGGTGTCGGCGCTCGCCGATCCGACGTCCGGGCTGTCTTTCGGCGCGGCGTCCGATGGCGACGGCGACCGCAACATGATCGTCGGCCGCAACTTCATCGTCAGCCCGAGCGACAGCCTGGCGGTGATCGCCGCCAACTACAAGCTGATTCCGGCTTACGCCAAGGGACTCGCCGGCGTCGCGCGGTCGATGCCGACGAGCTGCGCGGTCGACCGTGTCGCCGCCGAACTCGGCATTCCGTGTTACGAAACGCCGACCGGCTGGAAGTACTTCGGCACGCTGCTCGATGCCGGAATGGCGACGCTGTGCGGCGAAGAGAGCGCCGGTACCGGTTCCAATCATGTGCGCGAAAAAGACGGGTTGTGGGCGATCCTTTACTGGCTCAACATCCTTGCCGTGCGCAACGAATCGGTCGAGCAGATCGTCCGCGAGCACTGGCGTCATTTCGGTCGCAACGTCTACTCACGGCACGACTACGAGGGGATCGCCAGCGACCTGGCGGCGACGCTGTTCGCCGAGCTTCGTCAGAAGCTGCCGACGCTGCCCGGAACGACGTTCGACGGCCTGCGCGTCAAGGCGGCCGACGATTTCTGCTACATCGATCCGGTCGACGGGTCGCGCAGTGAGCAGCAGGGCGTCAGAATTCTGCTCGACGACGGATCGCGTGTCGTCTTCAGGTTGTCGGGAACCGGTACCGAGGGCGCCACGCTGCGCGTCTACCTCGAACGCTACGTCGCTGACCCGGCGCGCCACGAGGTTCCTTTGCAGCAGGCGCTGGCGCCGCTGGTGGCAATCGCCGAGCAGGTCGCGCGTATCGCCGCAATCACCGGGAGAAACGTCCCGGATGTAATGAGCTAATAGAGGCCAGCGGCTGCTGGAGAGTCATTCGGTTTTTTTTGGGGAGCATGGCAAAATGATTGAGAGGCGAAGTTTTCAGTTGCCCGGCAGGGCCGTTGCACTGGTACTTGCAGGGGGGCGCGGTAGCCGCTTGTTCGAGTTGACCGACAACCGGGCCAAACCGGCGGTTTATTTCGGCGGCAAGTACCGGATCATCGACTTTGCCATGTCCAATTGCGTCAATTCCGGCATCCGTCGTATCGGCGTCGTCACGCAGTACAAGTCGCATAGCCTGCTGCGCCACCTGCAGCGCGGCTGGGGCTTTCTGCGCGGCGAAGTCAACGAGTTCGTCGATCTGATGCCGGCGCAGCAGCGTGTCGATGAAGAGTCCTGGTATCGCGGAACGGCCGATGCGGTCTACCAGAACATCGATATTCTCGAGAACTACCGGCCGGCACCCGAGTACGTCGTGATTCTCGCCGGTGATCACGTCTACAAAATGAACTACGCGGCGATGCTGGTCGATCACGTTGAAAGCAATGCCGAGTGTACGGTCGCCTGTATCGAAGTGCCGCGCAAGGATGCCAGTGGTTTTGGCGTGATGGCGGTCGATGCCAGCGGGCGGATCACCGATTTCGTCGAGAAGCCCGCCGATCCGCCGGCAGTGATCGGCAAACCGGATGTCTCGCTGTGCAGCATGGGGATTTACATCTTCAACGCCAAGTATCTGTACGCTGAGTTGTTGCGCGATATCGCCGACCCGACCTCGAGCCACGATTTTGGCAAGGACATCATTCCGCGCGCCGTCAAAAACGGTTGCGCGATGTCTCATTCCTTCGACCGCAGCTGTGTTCACGCGCCCGAGGAAAGACCGGGAATGGAAGATTACTGGCGCGACGCCGGTACCGTCGATGCGTATTGGGAAGCCAACGTCGATTTGACGGCAACGCTTCCGGCGCTCAACCTTTACGATCGCAACTGGCCGATCTGGACCTACCAGGCGCAGTTGCCGCCCGCCAAGTTCGTACACAACCAGATCGATCGCCACGGCATCGCCATCGAGTCCACGGTTTCCGGCGGTTGCATCATTTCGGGGGAGATGAACCGCTCGCTGTTGTTTACGTCGTGCCGCGTGCACTCGCATGCCAAGGTCAATTGGTCGGTGCTGCTGCCCGACGTCGAAATCGGTCGTGGCGCAAGACTCAACCGTTGCATCATCGACCACGGCGTGAGCATTCCTGCGGGGATGGTGATCGGCGAGGATCCCGACGACGATGCCCGTCGCTTCCGGCGGACCGACAATGGCATCACGCTGGTCACCCGGCAGATGCTCGACCGGATTCCAGCCTAGTCCTGGGGCGGGATCCCGGGCGACGCATGCAGGTCTTTGGCGGCGTCCGGGGCGCTCTCGCGACCGCTCCCTTTTCTTATGCTCGAGCAGGGCTTGTCGAGTTGCCCGAGCGGCGTTCATTTGGCAATCCGGGCTAATACGATGCGCATACTCCACGTCGCCGCTGAAATCTATCCGCTGGTCAAAACCGGCGGTCTGGCCGACGTCGTCGCCGCGCTTCCTGCGGCGCTGGTCAAACGCGGCCTCGACGTCCGCATCTTGTTGCCCGGCCTGCCAGGTATTCTCAACGGCATGACCGGACTTGAGCCGGTCTTCCAGATTGGCCCGGTGTTCGGCGCAGCCGTCGTCACGCTGCTTCGCGGTCGCCTGCCGGATAGTGGCCTGTCGGCCTATGTGATCGATGCGCCGTTTCTCTTTCGGCGCGAAGGCAATACCTATGTCGGTCCCGATGGCCGTGACTGGAGCGACAATCATCGCCGTTTCGGTTTACTCGGCTGGGTCGCCGCGCATCTGGCCTGCGGCGAACTCGACGCCGCCTGGCGTCCCGACGTGATCCATGCGCACGATTGGCATGCCGGCCTGGCGCCGCTTTATATCGCCCAGAACCCCGGACTGAAGACGGCGACGGTGTTCACCGTCCACAACCTCGCCTTCCAGGGGCGTTTTTCGAATGATTGCCTGGCCGAACTGGCTTTGCCGGTGGGCCAGCTGACCCCGCCGGGAATCGAGTTCCACGGCGGGATATCGTTCATGAAAGCCGGCCTCGTCTATGCAAATAGAATCACGACGGTCAGTCCAACCTACGCCAGGGAAGTTCGTACGGCCGAATTCGGCTATGGCCTGGAGGGGGTCTTGCGCGATCGGGGGACGGACTTGTCGGGAATTCTCAACGGCGTCGATTACGCGGTCTGGAATCCCGCTGACCCCGACATCGCCAGCGCCTATCGCGCCGACGATCTGGCGGGAAAGCTTGCCTGCAAGCTTGCACTGCAAAGCGAGTTGGGATTGTCCAGCGAGGCGGCCGGGCCGCTCTTTGTCGTCGTCAGCCGGCTGTTCGTGCAAAAAGGCATGGATCTGCTGCTCGCTGCATTGCCTGAGCTGATCGGCGAAGGCGCCCAGCTCGCCGTCCTCGGCACCGGCGACGACGACCTGGAAACCGGTTTCCGCCGGGCGGCGGCGGTCAATCCGGAACAGGTCGCGGTCTTTGTCGGCTATGACGAGGCGATGGCCCATCGCTTCATCGCCGGCGGCGATGTCCTGCTGGTGCCGTCGCGCTTCGAGCCTTGCGGACTGACGCAACTCTATGCCTTGCGTTACGGAACGTTGCCGCTGGTGCGCCGGGTCGGTGGTCTGGCCGATACGGTGATCGACGCGAGCGCCGAAAATCTGGCCGCCGATCGAGCCACCGGTTTCGTCTTTGCCGACGCCGCGAGCCAGGCCATCGGCAAGCGTATCCGCGAGGCCTGTGCGCTTTATCGCGATCGGCGCGCCTGGCAGCAAGTCCAGCGCCGCGCGATGCTCCAGGATTTCTCGTGGGACGATTCAGCTGCCCATTACGAGTCGCTCTACCGCAGCCTGTGATCGACTGTTGGCGACGAGCCCGCTGCCTGAGCAGCGCAAGCGGACTCGCGCTGGCCGTGCTAGTTGTTGCCGCTGAGCAGCCGGTCGATGTCGATTTCGGCGTCGATCCAGTCGCGTAACGGGTCGCTCTTGAACTGGTTGCTTTCAGCGCGATAGTAGGCGGCTTCGGCAACCATGCGATAACGCTGTTCATCGCTCAGGACGATCACTTTCACCACGGTCTGAGCCGCCGGCTTTGCCGCCTTGGCGACCGCCGGCTTCTTGACGGCAGCAGGCTTGACGGCTGCCGGCTTCTTTGCCGCGGGTTTGGTCGCTGCCGGTTTGGCTGCTGCGGGTTTGGCGTTGGCCGCAGCTTTCGCCGGTTTGGCCGAGGCTGCCGGTTTGGCGGCTGCTGCTTTGACAACCGGCTTGGCTACCGCTTTTTTGGGGCTTGCTTTGATCACTGTCTCGGCCATGATTTTGTCCTGTTGAGTGTGGAAATATTGGATTGAAATAAGACCAGCGGTTTGATTATACATGCATAAGCATCATTTCGAACTTGCCGGCGCTGCTCCGTTCAAACCGTCCGAACATGACGTCGACTCAGCCAGGGTGCGCTGCCAGGACCGGCCGGTCAGACTGGCGTCGCGGCAATCGACCGTAAAGGCGAGTCAGTTCGGCGAGTCGATCGGCATGCCATGGCGCGACCTGGTGCCAACTGAATCGCCATTCCCAGGACTCTTGCGCGCGGCCGGGCTGATTCATTCGCGCCGCCGAGCCCAAGCCGAGGATGTCCTGCATCGGGATGATGGCGAGCGCGGCAACCGACGATGACGCCGCACGGATCAAATCCCATTCGCAGAACTCGCCGCTGATTCCGAGATAACGGCGAACGCGGTCTTTTTCGTCGGCGGCGAGCGCGGTCCACCAGCCCCAGCTGGTATCGTTGTCGTGCGTTCCCGTGTAGACGACGGTATTGGCTTCGTAGTTGTGCGGCAAATAGGGATTGTCGGCGTGGCCGTCAAAAGCAAACTGCAGTACGCGCATGCCGGGCAGGCCGACGGCTTCGCGCAGTGCCGAGACTTGCGGCGTGATGATTCCCAGATCTTCGGCGATCACCGGCAGCTTGCCTCCGGCGGGTGCCAGCGCCTCGCGCAGTGCGGTGAACAGCGCGCTTCCGGGTCCCGGCTGCCAGCGGCCAGTGACCGCCGTTTTGGCGTCGGCAGGAATTTCCCAGTAGGACTCGAAGCCGCGAAAATGATCGATGCGAACGATGTCGCAGCGCGCCAGCGTGCTGCGCATTCGCTCGATCCACCAGCGATAGCCTTGCTCGCGATGGGCTGCCCACTGGTAGAGCGGGTTGCCCCAGAGTTGTCCGGTGGCGCTGAAATAGTCGGGTGGCACGCCGGCGACGACGCGCGCCTGGCCGCGGCTATCCAGATCGAAGAGGTCCTGATGGGCCCAGACGTCGGCGCTGTGGGGGGAAACGAAAATCGGCATGTCGCCGACCAGCAGAACCCCGCGCTGGTTGGCGTAGGTCTTGAGCGACGCCCACTGGCGGCAAAAGCACCACTGGCAGAAGCGCCAGAAGTTGCATTCGTTGGCCAGCGTCACGCGTGCCGCCTGCAGGCCTTTTTCGTGGCGCTGCGCGAGCGCTGCCGGCCACTTCTGCCAGGTTCCGCCGTACTTCCTCTCGAGCGCCATGAACAGCGCGTAGTCGTCGAGCCAGCCGCTCGCCGCGCGACAGAATTCGTCAAAGTGCTGGTGCGCGTCGCGCCTGACATCGGCGAAAAATTTGGCCGCCGCCAGGCGCAGCCGCGTCATGCGGAACGGCGCGACCAGCGAAAAGTCGACCTGCGTGTCGGCAAAGCCAGGGTCTGGCGCAATCTCATCAGCGCTCAGCCAGCCGGCGTCGCGCAGTTGGGCGAGGTCGATCAGTAGTTCGTTGCCGGCGAAAGCCGAAGGACTCATGTACGGCGAGTTGCCCGGGCCAACGCCGCCGAGCGGCAGAACCTGCCAGCGGGTCTGCCCGGCGGCCACCAGCCAATCGACGAAGTGCTGGGCTGTCGGTCCCAGATCGCCCGAGCCATGCGGGCCGGGAAGCGAGGTCGGGTGCAGCAGAATGCCGCTGTGTCGGGCAAAGGCCATCGGTTCAGCCTTGCGCCAGCAGCTGCACGCTGCGCGCCGCGACGCTGCTGCTCTCCTGACGCTGCTGCTCGGCAAAGGGAACGTCGCTGCCGCTGTCGCAAACCTGCTGCCAGGCCCCCGGCGGCAGGCGGAAAGTCTGTGCGTCGGCGTCGCGGTTGATCAGCACCAGCAGGGTTTGCGAGTTCGCGGCGGGCGCGTTGTCGTTTGGCTCAGCGGGCGCCAGCAGGAAGCCCAGCGCGCCGCGCAGTGGGGTATGCCAGTCGTTGTCGCTCATCTCGCGTCCACCCGGATGCCACCAGACGATGTCGAGTTGTCCGCTGCTGTTGCGTTCGCCGCACAGCCAGGCGGTCCGCCGAAGCGCCGGGAAGCGCTGGCGCAGGCCGATCAGCCCGGCGGTAAAGTCGATCAGGCCGGCGTCGGCATGCGCCCAGTCGAGCCAGGTCAGCGCGTTGTCCTGGCAGTAGGCGTTGTTGTTGCCCGACTGCGTGCGGCCAAGCTCGTCGCCGCCCTGCAGCATCGGTACGCCCTGCGCGATAAACAGCGTGGTCAGCAGCGCGCGCTGCAGATGATGGCGGCGCTGTCGCACCACCGGGTCGCCGCTTTCGCCTTCTTCGCCGCAATTCCACGAGAGGTTGTGGCCGTGCCCGTCGCGGTTGTCCTCGCCGTTCTGCTCGTTGTGTTTGTACTGATAGCTCGTGAGGTCGCGCAAGGTGAAGCCGTCGTGCGCGGTGATGAAATTGATCCCGGCCTGCGGCGCGCGTCCGCCGTGACGGAAGATCTCGCTCGACCCGGCGAGCCGTTGCGCCATGGCCGCGGGTTCGGCTTCGCCGGTCAGCCAGAAGGCGCGCGCGAGGTCGCGAAAGCGGTCGTTCCATTCGCCCCAACCGGCCGGGAAGCGGCCCAGATGATAGCCGTCGGGGCCCAGGTCCCAGGGCTCGGCGATCATCTTGACGCGCGCCAGCAAGGGGTCCTGCCTGACCGCGGCGAGGAAACCGCTGTCGCGCGTGAGCGCCGCCGCCAGATCGAAACGGAAGCCGTCGACGTGCATTTCGCCGACCCAGTAACGCAGCGCGTCCATCACCAGCTGCAAGATTCGCGGATTGGCCAGGTTGAGCGTGTTGCCGCAGCCGCTGTAATTTTCGTAAGCGTTGCGGTTGTCGCGTGGCAGGCGGTAGTAGCTGGCGTTGTCGATGCCGCGAAACGAGACCGTCGGTCCGTATTCGTCGGTTTCGGCGCTGTGGTTGAAGACGACGTCGAGAATCACTTCGATCCCGGCGGCGTGCAAGCTACGCACCATGGCGCGGAATTCGTCGATCACCGACTGGCCGCCCAAACGCGCCGCATAGCGCGGCTCGGGCGCGAAGAAGGCGAGCGTGTTATAGCCCCAGTAGTTGCTCAGGCCCGATTTGACCAGGCGCTCTTCGTCGAGAAAGAGATGCACTGGCAGCAGATTGACCGCACTGACCCCGAGGTGCTTGAAATGCTCGATCATCGCCGGCGCAGCGAGGCCGGCGTAGGTTCCGCGCAGCGCTTCGGGAACGCCGGGATGGCGTACCGTGGCGCCCTTGACGTGGATTTCGTAGAGTACCGAGTCGGCCCAGGCGATCGCTGGCGGCGAGTCGTCGCCCCAGTCGAAGCGCGCGTCGACGACGCAGGCGGTCAGGCCGTGCGCCGACGAAGGCGATGGGCGGTAGGAAAAGCTGCCGCAAAGTTCGCGCGCATACGGGTCGAGCAGCAGCTGTTGCGGGTCGAAACGGTTGCCGGGGGCGTCCGGGCCATGCACCCGAAACGCATAACGCAGGCCCGGCGCGGCGCCCGGCAAATAGCCGTGCCACACCTGATCGGTGCATTGGGGCAGCGGCAGCGTATGCATCGTTTCGCCGTCGAAAATACACAGGTCTACGCGCAGCGCGTTGGCCGAGTAGAGCGCGAAATTGACGCCCGCACCATCGAACTGCGCGCCCAGCGGCCAGGCGCGCCCATGCTTGAGGCCGGTCGGATCGGGGCTTACGCTTCCCATTCGAGGAACACCGTGGCCAGCGGCGGCAGCGTCAGCGAAACCGACCATTCACGGCCGTGCTGGGCAATCGGCTCGGCGTCGACGGTGCCAAACGCGTTGCCGACATTGCTGCCGCCGTAATATTCGGAGTCGGTGTTGAGCCGTTCGCGGTAGCGCCCCGCGCCGGGCGCGCCGATCCGGTAATTCTGGCGGACGACCGGCGTGAAGTTGCTGATGCAAAGCATCGCGTGCGATGCGTCGTGGCCGCGGCGGATGAAGGCGATCACCGAGTTGTCCGAATCGTTGGCCGAAACCCACTCGAAACCCGAAGGTTCGAAATCGATTTCGTGCAGCGCCGGCGTCTCGCGGTAAAGCCGGTTGAGATCGCAGATCAGCCGGCGGATGCCTTCGTGCGGCGGGAAGTCGAGCAGGCTCCAGTCGAGCGAGCCTTCGTCGTTCCACTCGTTCCATTGCGCGAATTCGCCGCCCATGAACAGCAGTTTCTTGCCCGGATGCGCCCACATGAAGCCGTAGAGCGTTCGCAGATTGGCGAACTTCTGCCAATAGTCGCCGGGCATCTTGCTGATCAGCGAACCCTTGCCATGCACCACCTCGTCGTGCGACAGCGGCAGCACGAAGTTCTCGGTGAACGCGTAGAGCAGGCCGAAGGTCAGCTGGTTGTGGTGATAGCGGCGGTGGATCGGCTCGTGTTTCATGTAGTCGAGGATGTCGTGCATCCAGCCCATGTTCCACTTGTAGTGGAAGCCCAGGCCGCCCATCGAAGGCGGCCGGCTGACCGACGGCCAGGCCGTCGATTCCTCGGCATAGGTCGCCGCACCCGGGCATTCCTGTCCCAGCGTTTCGTTCATGCGGCGCAGGAAATGAACCGCTTCGAGGTTCTCTCTGCCGCCGTAGATGTTGGGGATCCACTGCCCGGGTTCGCGGCTGTAGTCGCGGTAGAGCATCGAGGCGACCGCATCGACGCGCAGTCCATCGACGCCGTAGTGCTCGATCCAGAACAGCGCGTTGCCGATCAGGTAGTTGAACACCTCGCGCCGGCCGAAGTTGTAGATCAGCGTTCCCCAGTCCTGGTGCATTCCTTCGCGCGGGTCGGCGTGTTCGTAGAGCGGTCGTCCGTCGAAGCGGGCGAGGCCGTGCTCGTCGGTCGGGAAATGCGCCGGAACCCAGTCGATGATGACTTCGAGTCCGGCCGCGTGGCACGCCGCGACGAAGTCACAAAAGCCCTGCGGCGAGCCGAAGCGCGACGTCGGTGCGTAGAGGCCGAGCGGCTGATAGCCCCACGAGCCGTCGAACGGATGCTCCGAAATCGGCAACAGTTCAAGGTGCGTGAAACCGAGTTCGACGGTGTACGGGATCAGCGTTTCGGTGATCCGCTGCCAGTCCGGAAAGCCGCCGTCTTCAGCGCGCTTCCACGAACCGAGGTGAACTTCGTAGATCGATATCGCGGTATCGAGCTTGCTGCCGGCGGCCAGGCTCTGGCGCGAGGCGATCTGCGGCAAGGCCGCGACGATCGACGCGGTCGATGGGCGTAGTTCGGCGGCAAAACCGTAGGGGTCGGCCTTGAGTGGCAGAACATGGCCCTCTTGCGAACGAATCTCGTATTTGTAGCACGCGCCTTCGCCCACATCGGGCAGGAAGATCTCCCAGACGCCGCATTCGCGGCGCAGCCGCATCGGATGACGGCGGCCGTCCCAGGTGTTGAAGTCGCCGACGACGGAAACGCGCTGGGCGTCGGGCGCCCAGACGGCGAAGGCCGTTCCTTTGACGCCGTCGATCTCGCGCAAATGCGCGCCGAGCCGCTCGAAGGGACGCAGGTGCGAACCTTCGGCGAGCAGCCAGACGTCGAGTTCGCCGAGCACGGTTGAGAAGCTGTAAGGGTCTGCGGTCTCCTGGACGCCGCCCGGCCAGACGATGCGCAAGCGATACCTGAACGGCTGTTTGCGGCCGTCAACGGCGCCTTCGAAGAATCCCGATGCGCTGCCCTTGGCGTCGAGCTGGCGCTGCGGCAGTTCGGTGATGACCTTGCCGCTCTCGCCGTCGATCACCGAGACCGACAGCGCGCCGGGCTGCAGGGTGCGCAAGCAGAGCTTGCCCTTGCTGTCGGCGTGCAGCCCGAGGACGGAAAACGGATCGCCATGCTCGCCGCGACAGAGCGCGGTGACTGCAGCTTTGCTTAGCATTTCAGGCTTTCTTCAGTAGTGAGCCCATGTTCCAGGTATCGTTGGCGTAGTCGCGGATGGTGCGGTCGGACGAAAAACTGCCCATCCCGGCGACGTTGAGAATCGCCTTGCGCTGCCATTCACCGGGATTGAGGAAAAGCGTATCGACGCGCGCCTGCGTTTCGATGTAACTGGCATAGTCGGCGAGCAGCAGATAGTGGTCGCCGTAGTTGACCAGGTTATTGAACAGATCGTGATAACGCTTCTTGTCGTTGGGTGAAAAGAAACCGCCGTCGATCTTGTTGAGCGCCTCGTTGAGCATCGGATTGTTGAGGTAGATCGACTTCGGATCGTAACCCGATTTGCGGATCGCTTCGACCTGCGGCGTCGTGTTGCCGAAGATGAAGATGTTCTCGGCGCCGACGTTGTCGCGAATCTCGATGTTGGCGCCATCCTCGGTGCCGATGGTCAGCGCGCCGTTCATCGAGAACTTCATGTTGCCGGTGCCCGAGGCCTCGGTTCCGGCGGTCGAAATCTGCTCGGAAAGGTCGGCGGCCGGAATGATCAGCTCGGCGATCGAAACGCCATAATTGGGGACGAAGACGACCTTGAGCTTGTCGTGCGTTCGCGGGTCGCTGTTGATCACGCTGGCGACGTCGTGAATCAGCCTGATCACCTGCTTGGCCATGTGGTACGAGGAGGCGGCCTTGCCGGCGAAGATCACGCAGCGCGGCGCGGCGTCGTCGGCCAGGCCGTGCAGGATCGCGTTGTAGCGCGTGATGACGTGCAGCACGTTGAGCAGTTGCCGTTTGTATTCGTGAATGCGCTTGACCTGAACGTCGAACAGGCTGTCCGGGTCGAGGATGACGTCGGTCTCGCGCCTGATGTAGTCGGCCAGGCGCAGTTTGTTGGCGTGCTTGGCGGCGGAAAACTGCGCGCGAAAATTCTGATCGTTGGCCAGCGGCCGCAGTTCGGCAAGGTGGTCGAGGTTGAGCCGCCAGTCGCAGCCCAGGCGCGCATCGAGCAGGCCGGCCAGCCCCGGGTTGGCCTGCGCCAGCCAACGGCGCGGCGTGACGCCGTTGGTCTTGTTGTCAAAGCGATCCGGGTAGAGTTTGGCGAAGTCGGCGAAGATGGTCTTGACCATCAGGTCCGAATGCAGTTGCGAGACGCCATTGATGCGATGGCTGCCGACGATCGACAGGTGCGCCATGCGCACCCGCTTGTTTTCCTCGTTGCCGTCGCCGTCGTCGATCAGCGACAGGCGGCGAATCAGGTCGATGTCGCCCGGGAAGCGCAGCGCGACGTCCTTGAGGAAGTCCTGGTTGATGCGATAGATGATCCGCATGTGGCGCGGCAGCAGGTAATTCATCAGGCCGACTGGCCAGGTTTCGAGCGCCTCGGGCATCAGCGTGTGATTGGTGTAGGAGAAAATGCGCGTGCATTGAGCCCAGGCGTCGGCCCAGAGCATGCCGTGATCGTCGCACAGCAGGCGCATTAATTCGGCGACGCTGATCGCCGGATGGGTGTCGTTGAGGTGGATGGCGACCTGGTCGGCGAGGTTGTTGAGCGTGCCGTATTCCTCCAGGTGATGGAACAGGATGTCCTGCAGCGACGCGGAAACGAAGAAATACTCCTGGCGCAAGCGCAGTTCGCGACCGGCGGGCGTCGTGTCGTTGGGGTAGAGCACCCAGGAAATGTTCTCGAAGCGGTTCTTGAATTCGGCGGCGCGTGCGTAGTCGCCGGAGTTGAAGGCGTTGAGGTCGATCTGCGCGGGCGCCCCGGCTTTCCAAAGGCGCAGCGTGCTGACGCGGTCGGTGCCGTGGCCGGGAACGACGTAATCGAAGGCGCGCGCCTCGACCGCCTCGGCGGCGTTCCATTCGGCCCATTCGCCGTGGTGTTCGGCGCTGCCGCCAAAATTGACGATGAAATGCGTCCCCGGTCTCGGAAATTCCCACGGCGTGCCGTCGACCAGCCACGAGTCAGGGTGTTCAACCTGTCCGCCGTTGATGATCGACTGCGCGAACATGCCGTACTCGTAGCGCATTCCGTAACCCCACGACGGCAGCTCGAGCGTCGCCATCGAATCAAGGAAGCAGGCGGCCAGGCGGCCGAGGCCGCCGTTACCGAGCGCGGCATCCGGCTCGCATTCGATCAGATCGGTGAGCGACGGGCCACCTGTTTTCGAGAAAGCGGCGTCGGCGGCATCGCGCAGATCGAGCGCCGAAAGCGCGTTGTTGAGCGATCTGCCGACCAGAAACTCCATCGACATGTAATAGATGCGGCGGACCTTGTTCTTGCGGTCGTCGACCTGGGTCTTGACCCAGCGCTCGGCAAGCTTCTCGCGCGCGACCAGTGCCAGCGCCTTGTAGAGTTCCTTGGTGTTGGCCGTGATCGGTTCGGCGGCAACCGACTTGAGCAGCTTCTCGTCTACTTTGGCGTGCAGCGCTTCGCCATCAAGCTTGGGCTTTTTGGTTTTGTTGGCATCGGACATCGGTCTGGTACTCCAGAATATTTTTGGACGATCCCCAGCGTTGACAGCAGCTGTCGCGGGGTCAGGCTTGGCCTGTAAGGGTTATAGCATTACATAAGTTGTGGTAACCGCCAAGCGCGATCGGAGGCGGTTCTCGCCGAGTGCTGGCGGCACGCCAGAAATCGGTCGATTAATATGCGTAAGGCATTGAGTCGGCCGGGTTTCTGGGCCTCGCGCGCTGCGCGGCGGGGGCCAATAAAAGCGCTTGGCGCAAGCGCTGAGGTATAGTTCCTGCCTCTGCTGTAATAAAAAGTTCACCTACTTCGGAGCGACGGCGATGCGCGAATTTTCCGGGACATGGATGCGCCATTCGGGGGACTTCTGGGGCGGCTTCGCGGCGATGTTGGTCGCCTTGCCGGCCGCGGTCGCCTTCGGGGTCACCGTCTATTCGGCGGTCGCGCCGCACTACGCGGCATTCGGCGCGCTCGCCGGGATCCTCGGCGCGACCGCGCTCGGTCTCATCGCGCCGACCTTCGGCGGTACCGACCGCCTGATCAGCGCACCCTGCGCGCCCGCCGCGGCGGTGCTTTCGGCGTTCGCCATCCAGCTGGTCGGGCAGGGGGTGGCGCCGGTCGCCATCGTGCTGATGATGACCGTACTCGGCATCCTGACCGGGCTGATCCAGATGCTGATCGGTTTTCTGGGGATCGGCCGGCTGATCAAATACATTCCTTATCCGGTGGTCAGCGGTTATCTCTCTGGCGTCGGCCTGATCATCATCGGCAGCCAGCTGCCCAAATTCGCCGGCGCGCCAGCCGATACCCCGTGGCTCGACGTGCTGATCAATCCGCAGCACTGGGACTGGCGGGGACTGACGATCGGCGGTGTCACCGTCATCGTCATGCTGGTCGCGCCGAAGCTCACGCGCGCGGTACCGGCGACGATCATTGGCATCTTCGCCGGCGTCTTGGCCTACGCGGGAATCGCCGCGACCGATCCGAGCATGCTTGAACTCGAGGGGAACACGCTGGTCATCGGTTCGCTCGGCGCGACCGGCGAGGGCTATGTCGAGCTGATCACCAATCGCTGGACCCAGATCGGTGAGCTCAAGCTCGCGCAGGTCGCGGGTCTGATCGGCAGCGCGATCACGCTGGCCGCGCTGCTCTCGATCGACACGCTCAAGACCTGCGTCGTTCTCGATCAGATGACGCGAACGCGCCACGATCCGAACCGCGAACTGGCGGCGCAGGGACTCGCCAATGTGGTCGCCTCGACGATCGGCGGCATGCCCGGCGCCGGGACCATGGGCGCCAGCCTGGTCAATCTCTCCAGTGGCGCCAAGACGCGGATTTCAGGAATCGTCGCCGGCGTCATGACGCTGGTCGTCGCGCTGCTGCTCGGCGCCTTCGTCGCCTGGATTCCGATCGCCACGCTGTCCGGTGTGCTGATCGTCGTCGGCCTGCGCATGATTGATACTGATCCGCTGCGTTTTCTCGAATCGCGCTCGACGGTGCTCGATTTCTCGGTGGTGCTGGCGGTCGTCTGCGTCGCGCTGTTCGTCGGTTTGATCGCCGCGTCGGCGGTCGGCGTGATCCTGTCGATCATCCTCTTTCTGCGCGAGCAGGTCGGCGGCAACGTCGTTCGGCGCAAGAGTTTCGTCGGCCAACGCTCGTCGACCTGGTACCGGCCCGAAGCCGAGATGCGGATTCTCGAACAGAAAGGCAATAGCGCGGTGATTTTCGAGCTGCAGGGCAGCCTGTTCTTCGGCACCACGCATCAGCTTTATCTCACGCTCGAGCCCGAACTTTCGACCACCGACTACCTGATCCTCGACCTGCAGCGCGTGCAGTCGGTCGATGTCACCGCGACGCACATGCTCAAGCTGGTGCGCGATGTACTGGCCGAGCGCAAGGTTCCGCTGTTGATCTCCAGCGTGCGTGAAAGCCTGCCCAACGGCAGAAATCTGCGCGAGTTTCTCGAACTCGCCGGGCTGGTGGCCGATGGCGAGCAGGTGATCATCCTGCCGACGCTCGAAGCGGCGATCGAATGGGTCGAGGACCGGCTGATCGGCGGGCTGGTGACCGCCGACGCCAATTTGCCGCCGCTCGAACTGCACGAAATCGAACTGTTCAAGGGCAGCAAGCCCGATACGCTGACCGATCTGGCGGCGTGTATGGAAAGCCGTTCGTTCAAGGCTGGAGCGACCATTTTTTCACGCGGCGACCCGGGTGCCGAGCTCTATCTGATCCGCAAGGGCGAAGTGCGCATCATGGGCTGTGTCGGCGGCAGCTCGCGACCGTGCCACATCGCCACCTACGGCCGCGGCGAGTTTTTCGGCGGTCTGGCGTTTCTCGATCGCCAGCCACGCGGCAACGACGCCATCGCCTCGACCGATCTCGAACTCTACGTGCTGACGCAGGAGAAGTTCAGCTACCTTGCCGAAGCGCACAAGCGCATCGCTTTCGTGCTGGTTTCGCAGCTCGCGCGAACGCTGGCGATCCGTCTGCGCCATACCGACAACGAACTGACGCTGTTGCAGGCCAATTAAGGGGAGGGGCGGGTGCGCAAATCTCATTTGCGCACCAATGGGTGACGATGTTTGGCTGCGTTTTCTTGTCCTGAACCGCTGGGTTCCGCCTTGACGGCGGGGTACTTCTTCTTGTCTTGCCAAGAAGAAGTACCCAAGAAGAAATCGCGCCCGCTGCGCCGCCCGGCGATGCCGGGTGCTCTGCGCTGCTTGGTTGCAACGGGGGCTGCGCAACTCGCCCCTGCGGGGCTCAGACAGTGCTCGCCCTTTTTCCGTTGCGCCCTGCGCTGCTCGACGACGCAGAGGGCAGGAGTAAAACCGATCGCAGTTTCGGGCACTGACGGTTGCGCTCAGACGCTTTCCCCCCTGTGGAGCGCCGAGCAACACAGGGCAGCCGGGGGAAGTCGGCGAGCACTGTTTGAGGGCCGTAGGCCCGAGTTGCGCAGCCGCCCGGCTGGACGAGTAGCGCAGGGAAGTCGGCGCAGCCGACCGCGGAGCCGGGGTCGCCTTTTGGCTTCGCCGAAACTTCGTTTTCTTTCGCTACCTTCTTTTGGCGAAACAAAAGAAAGTAGCCCGCGCGTCAGGCGCGGAACACAGCGTCAAATCTATTCCCGTCGCTTGACGATTCAGTAAGCGATGCCGGAAAGATTCGTTCCGGCGGTTTGGCTTCAAATTCAATCGCCTCCGGCCATTCGCTGACCCGCCGATTGTCGCCAGATGTCCCTATAATACCGCCATGACTGCCCCCCGCTTTTATTGCCCCGTGCCGCTGGCCGCCGATTCGACCATCGACTTGCCGGAGAATGCCGCCCGGCATGCCTGCCGCGTTTTGCGTCTGCGCGTTGGTGACGATCTCGTGTTGTTCGATGGGTCCGGCGGCGAGTACGCGGCGCGCATCGGCGAAGTGGCGCGCGAGCGCGTGTGTGTCGAGGTGCTGAACTGGCGCGACGTTGAGTGCGAGGCGCCGATCCGGCTGACGCTGGTGCAGGCGCTGCAGGCCGGCGAGAAGATGGACATGACGATGCAGAAGGCCGTTGAGCTCGGCGTTTCGCGCATCGTTCCGGTCGCCTCAAGGCGCAGCGTCGTTCGCCTCGATGGCGAGCGCGCGTTGCGCCGGCTCGAACATTGGCGCGGCGTGGTGACGTCGGCGTGCGAGCAGTGCGGGCGCAACCGGGTTCCCGAGGTGACCTCGCTCATCGGGCTCGATCGCTGGCTTGACCAGCCGGCCGGCGACGGCGCGTTGCGTCTGATGCTGGCGCCGGGCGCGGCGCAGACTTTGAATGACCTGGCGCCGCCGCTGCCGGGCGGTGACGTCGAGTTGCTGATCGGCGCCGAGGGCGGGCTGGCGCCCGAGGAAGTGGCGATGGCCGGCGCTGTCGGCTATCGCGCGATACGGCTCGGGCCGCGCATTCTGCGTACCGAAACCGCAGGGCTCGCCGCGCTGGCGGCGATTGAATGTCTATGGGGTGACTTCGGAAAGGGAGCTGGTCATGTTTGAATCGGCAGAGCTGGGGCACAAGATAGCCAAGGAAACTTTCCGCGTCGAGGAGCCCAAATTGCGCGCCGCGCTGCTCGATGCCCAATTCGATCTGCGCGAGAACGGCAAGATCCCGGTGGTGATCCTGGTCAGCGGCTGCGATGGCTCGGGCAAGGGCGAGACGATCAACGTGCTCTACGAATGGATGGACCCGCGTTTTCTGTCGACCTTGGCGTTTTCGGCGCCGAGCGACGAGGAACGCGAGCGTCCGTATATGTGGCGCTACTGGCGCGCGCTGCCGCCCAAGGGCCGGATCGGGATCTTCGCTGGCTCGTGGTATTCAGACCCGATCCGCGACCGCATCCTGGGCGATCTCGACAAGGGCGATCTCGATCAGCGCATGGACCAGATCAACCGCTTCGAGGCGATGCTGGTCAATGAAGGCGCGCTGGTGCTCAAGTTCTGGTTCCACCTGTCGAAGGACGGCCAGCGCCAACGCCTCAAAGCGCTCGAGAAGAATCCGCGCACCGCGTGGCGGGTGACCAAGGAGAGCTGGGCGCGCCTGAAAACCTACGACAAGTTGCAGGAGGCGGCCGGTCACGTGTTGCGCATGACCAACACGCCGTGGGCGCCGTGGATCGTCGTCGAAGGAACCGACGACCGCTATCGTTCGCTGACCGTCGGCAAAATCGTTCTCGACGCCTTGCAGAAGCGCTTGGCCGATACGCGCGACCAGAATTTCCCGGTGGCGCCGCCGCTGGCGCCGAAGATCGACTCGCTCGACGTGCTAACGGCGCTCGACCTGACGCAATCGCTCGACAAGAAAGCCTACGAAAGCCAATTGGCAAAGTATCAGGGCCGGCTCTCGGAACTGGTGCGTCATCCCGAGTTCGCCAAGCGCTCGCTGATCCTGGCTTTCGAAGGCTCGGACGCGGCCGGCAAGGGCGGCAGCATCCGGCGCGTCACGGCGGCGATGGACGCGCGCCAGTATCAGATCGTCCCGGTTGCCGCGCCGACCGAAGAGGAGCGCGCGCAGCCCTATATGTGGCGCTTCTGGCGGCATATCCCGCGCGTCGGCCGGGTCAGCATCTTCGACCGCACCTGGTACGGCCGCGTGCTGGTCGAGCGCGTCGAGGGCTTCTGCTCTGAGGCCGACTGGCTGCGCGCCTACACGGAAATCAACGACTTCGAGCACGAGTTGCACAAGGACGGCGCGATCGTCGTCAAGTTCTGGTTGCAGATCAGCGACAAGGAGCAGCTCAAGCGTTTCAAGGAGCGCGAGAAGATAGCGTTCAAGCGCTTCAAGATCACCGACGAGGACTGGCGCAACCGCGACAAGGGCGACGCCTATCACGCCGCCGTCTGCGACATGGTCGATCGCACCAGCACCAGCACCGCGCCGTGGACGCTGGTCGAGGCCAACGACAAGAACTTCGCGCGCATCAAGATCCTGCGCACCATCTGCGAGCGCCTCGAGGGCGCGCTCAACGCCGTAAAACTGAAGCCTAAGGATAAATAGATGTCCGAAGAATTGAGTCCCGCCCACTTCGTTTCGCTGTTCCGCTCGGTCGCGCCCTACGTCAATCTGTTTCGCGGCAAGACCTTCGTCATCGCCTTCGGCGGCAAGGCGATTTCGGGGCCGCTGGCGCGTACCCTGGCGTACGACGCCAACCTGCTCGCCGCGCTCGGCGTTCGCCTGGTGCTGGTGCATGGCGCGCGTCCGCAGATCGAGGAAGAACTCGCCGAGAAGGGAATCAAATCGGTCACCCACGACGGCTATCGGGTGACCGACGCAGCGACGCTCGATTGCGTGATCGACGCCGTCGGCAGCGTTTATCTGGAGATCGACGCGCTGCTCTCGCAGGGCCTGCCCGATACGCCGATGGCCAACAGCACGATTCGCGTGATCGCCGGCAACTTCATCACCGCCAAACCGCTCGGCGTGCTCGGCGGCGTCGACATGCAGTACGCCGGCAGCGTTCGCAAGATCGACGCCGAGGGGATCCGCGCGCAGCTTTCGATCGGCAATATCGTGATCCTGTCGTGCCTGGGCGCCAGCCCGACCGGCGAGATCTTCAATCTGGCGATGGAAGAGGTCGCCGAGGCGACGGCCAGCGCGATCGGCGCCGACAAGCTGATCTTCCTGACCGACAGCCAGGGCGTCACCGACATCGACGGCCAGTTGCTCGACGAGATGACCGCCGACACCGCCGAACGCTTGATCGCCATCGGCGACTGGCTGTCGCCCGACCTCAAGCGTTATCTGCCGTGCGCCGTTCGCGCCAGCCGCAGCGGCGTCGGTCGCGTTCATCTGATCGGTTTCAACGAGGACGGCACCTTGCTGCGCGAACTCTTTTCGCGCGAGGGCGTCGGCACCATCGTCACGCGCGAATCGCTCGAGATTCTGCGCGACGCGCGTCCCGACGACATCAGCGGGCTGGTCGCGCTGATCGAACCGCTCGAAGAGGCGGGAACGCTGGTGCGCCGCTCGCGCGAACTGCTCGAACGCGAGATCACGCGTTTTTCGGTGGTCGAGCACGATGGCCTGATCGTCGGCTGCGCGGCGCTTTATCCGTACGGCGGTGATCAGGCCGAACTGGCCTGCGTCGCCGTGCATCCACACTACCGCCGCTGGGGCTACGGCGAGCAGTTACTCAAACGCATCGAGGTGCGCGCGCGCGCGGTCGGCATCAAGCGCCTGTTCGTGCTCACCACGGTGACTTCGCACTGGTTCAAGGAGCGCGGTTTTTCCGAGCAGCCGGTCGCCCAGTTGCCCGAGGAAAAGCGCCTGGTCTATAACCTGCAGCGCCGTTCCAAGGTGTTTGCCAAGCCGCTCTGAGCTTTTGGGTATAATCGGCGCTCTTTTCAACGAATCTGATGGTCGCTTTACGGAGTCAATCTCATGGCAAGAATGGTCAAATGCATCAAACTCGGTCGCGAAGCCGAAGCGCTCGATTTCCCGCCTTATCCGGGCGAGCTCGGCAAGCGGATTTACGAGAGCGTATCGAAAGAAGCGTGGGCGCAGTGGATCCGCATGCAGACGATGATCATCAACGAGAATCGCTTGAACCTCGCCGACGCCGCGCATCGCAAGTACCTCGCCGAACAGATCGAGAAGCACTTCTTCGGCGACGGCGCCGAGCAGGTCCAGGGCTACGTGCCGCCGGGCGCCTGAGTCTTCTTCAGCGGAAACAAAAAAAGCCCCGTCAGGGGCTTTTTTATTGGCCGGGCGGCGAGCCTCAGTCCTGGCTGCCGGCGATCTTGGCTTCGACCTCGTCGGCGGTGTCGTGCCGAACGTTGAGCCCCTTGACCATGAACACCACGTATTCGGCGATGTTGACGGCGTGGTCGCCGATGCGCTCGATGGCCTTGGCGATGGTCAGGATGTCGAGCGAACGCGTGATGGTGCGCGGGTCCTCCATCATATAGGTGATCAACTGGCGGGTCACCGACTGATATTCGGTGTTGACCAGGCTGTCCAGATGGATCGCTTCGCTGACCAGCTTGAGGTCAAGGCGAGCGAAGCCGTCGAGCGACAGGCGCAGCATCTTGAGCGCCGTCTCGGCCATATGGCCGAGCTCGACATTGAGCGTCGCAGTGGCCGGATGGCTGGTCAGCGTGCTGCCCAGGCGGGCGATCTTGCGCGCCTTGTCGCCGACGCGCTCGAGGTCGGAAATCGCCTTGAGCACCGAGACGGTCATGCGCAGATCGACCGCCGTCGGTTGCCGCTTGGCGATGATCTGGTAGCACGAGGCCTCGATCTGCATCTCCATCTGGTTGATCAGGTCGTCGTCGCGAATCACCGATTCGAGCAGCGTCTGATCGCCGTTGTAGAGCCCCTCGATCGACTTGCGCACCTGCTCTTCGGCCATGCCGCCCATTTGCAGGACGCGGGTGCGCAGGCTTTCGAGCTCAAGGTCGAAATTCTTGGACGTGTGGTCGCTCATGCTTCGTGCTCCAGAATGGTCTTGCCGGGAAATGGTCGCCGAGTTTAACCCCGCCACATTACAGCAATGTTTCAGTCGGCGGTCAGCGTGCGCACGCCGTCGCTCGTGCCGAGCAGGCAGACGTCGGCGGCGCGGCTGGCAAACAGGCCGCAACTGACGACGCCGGCGATCTGGTTGATGCGTGTTTCGAGGTCGACCGGGTCGACAATCTGCAAGCCGCGGACGTCGAGGATCAGGTTGCCGTTGTCGGTGACAAAGCCCTGGCGCAGCACCGGCGTTCCGCCGATTCGCGTCAGTTCGCGGGTGACCAGCGCGCGCGCCATCGGGATCACCTCGATCGGCAACGGAAAGCTGCCGAGCACCGGAACGAGCTTCGAGCCATCGACGATGCAGACGAATTTCCTGGCGACCGCGGCGACGATCTTCTCGCGCGTCAGCGCGCCGCCGCCGCCCTTGATCATGTGCATCTCGGCGTTGATCTCGTCGGCGCCGTCGATATAGACGGGTAGATCGGTGACTTCGTTGAGGTCGAAGACCTTGATGCCGTGGCGCTCAAGGCGCGTTTTGGTGTCCTCGGAACTGGCCACCGCGCCGCTGATCTTGTGTTTGATTTCACCCAGCGCTTCGATGAAGAGGCGCGCCGTCGATCCGGTGCCGACGCCAACCAGCTGGCCTTCAAGCACGTAGTCGAGTGCGGCACGCGCCACCGCCTGTTTGAGTTCGTCCTGAGTCATTACGCTGGATCCTGTCGGCTGGGGGAAAGACCAGCATTCTAGCCAATTGCCGCGGGTAATGGCAGCGCGCTGTCGCGCTGGGGCGCGACGAAGCCGCTTTTGAATCATCAGACGATGTTGCGCGGGATTGACGCAGGGTTCCGCCCTGACAGCGGGGTATTTCTTCTTGTATTGCTGAAATGAAAAAGTACCCAAGACTGTCGGCATCAAACGCGGCATTTTTCGGCTCGCCATCGGCAACCTCAGTTCGTTTCCTTAGGTTCTGCGGCTTGCGGCACATCCGGAGCCGGTGGCGCTTCCATCGCCGGAATCACCTCGGCCGGTTTCTCAACTTCAATCCCCGCCTCAACCGCTTCTTTAGGCGCAGGCTGTTCAACAATCTTGTACGCCGGATTCTGCACCCAGCGACTCAAATCCTTGGTGATAGCGTCGGCACAGCGTTCCAGAATCGTACAAGAGCCTTTGAATGCGCCGAATACACCACCGACTGACCAGCGGTTGATCTTGGTTTTGCGGCTGACTTTGCCGTTCTCCAGCAACTCCGCAGTCAGGGTAATCGCCTTCGGACCCGTCCAGGCACCACCGCCCACGCCAAGGATATGAGTTATTTGCAGGCGAAGAAGCGTGTTGTCCGATGCCTCAAGGCCGGTCTCAATCGTCCCGTCGCCGGTTTTGTTCAGCTTGCCCAGCATGGAGCCCACCCGAGTCGACAGCATGCTTTCAATCTGGCACTCCTGTTTCACCGCCGCGACAACACCTGCATTCGGGTGATAGGTGACCGGGACTTCCAGCAGCGTGGTGGCCGCGAGGACCGCAGAAGCGTTGACGAGCAGGGTTACAAAGAGCAGCTTTTTCATTTTCTTCCTGAAGAATGTGGCGCTATGCCGGTTTATGTAAATCTGCCGCTATTTGACGGCCTAAAATTCATCCGAGACGAGTCGGCTGTTTGCTCTGTAGTACGGGCAGCGCAAGATACCCGCAAACAGGCGATTGCTGCGCGGCCCTCAAAGAACGGATTTTTTGATCACTGTGCCTTGGATTTTACAGGACGCGGTATCTCACAAGTTCCTACCTCCTGAATCGGAAAGGCCTGCGCGTTCCGGCCGGGCGCCGTCGCAGGGTACGGGAAGCAGCAAATGTCACGCGGCTGACACGGCGCTGTAACGATCGCGCTGCAGCATGGCGCCATGCCTACCGTCCGTTCGATTTTCCTCTCCGACATCCACCTCGGAACCCGCGCCTGTCAGGCTGACCGGCTGCTCGAATTCCTGCGCAGCTATGTCGCGCAGAACGTCTTTCTGCTCGGCGACATCGTCGATTTCTGGTCGATGCGCCGCTCAGTCGCGTGGACCGCCGAGCAGAATACCGTGGTGCAGAAGATCCTGCGACGAGCGCGGCACGGCGAGCGCGTGGTGTTCATTCCCGGCAACCACGACGAGGTGCTGCGCGACTATCTGGGCATCACGCTGGGCGACATCGAGGTGGTCGGCGAGTACGTCCATGAGCTCGCCGACGGTCGCCGCTTTTTGCTCTTGCACGGCGACGAGTTCGATCAGATCACCCGCCACCATCGCTGGATCGCGCTGCTCGGCGACGTCATGTACGACGTGCTGGTTCGCCTCAATTCGATAATTTCCTTCGTTCGCCGCCGCTTCGGCATGCGCTGCTACTGGTCGCTCGCCGGTTACGCCAAGCGCCGCGTCAAGAGTGCGCTGCAGTTCATTTTCGATTTCGAGCAAAGCGCCGCGCGCGCGGCACGGCAGCGCGGCCTCGACGGGATCATCTGCGGCCACATTCACAGCGCGACGCTGCGCGAGGTCGACGGCGTCGCCTACGTCAATTGCGGCGACTGGGTCGATAGCTGCACGGCGATCGTCGAACATCTCGACGGGCGTCTCGAACTGATCGCCTGGGGCCGCCCCGATCAACTCGTTTTCAATGCACCAGCGGAGGAACTCGCATGCGTGTCGTAATGGTCTCGGATGTCTATTTTCCGCGCATCAATGGCGTGTCGACGGCGATCCAGACCTATCGCCAGGCGCTCTGCGCGCATGGCGTAGAGGTCCATCTGGTCGCTCCCGACTACGGTCAGCCAGCCGAAGACTGGATCACCCGCGTCGCAGCGCGGGCCGTTCCGGGCGATCCTGAGGATCGGTTGGCGCGCTGGGGGGCGCTGCGCGACGCCGTCGATGACGCCGTCGGCCAGGGCTGCGACCTCGTGCACATCCAGACGCCTTTCGCCGCGCACTACGCGGGCAGCCGCGCGGCGCGACGCTACGGCGTTCCGGTGATCGCCACCTACCACACGCTGTTCGAGGAGTATCTCAAGCACTACGCACCGCTGATTCCGGCGTCCTGGCTGCGCGGCCTGGCGCGGCGCTTTTCGCGGCGCCAGTGCAACGCGCTCGACGCGGTGATCGTCCCGTCGCGCGCGATCCATGAGCGCCTGGGCGCTTACGGGGTGAGCGCTGCGCTGCACGTGCTGCCGACCGGTATTCCGAAGCCGACGCCAGTGCCCGACGGCCGCCGCGTTTTCCGGCAGCGCTTTTGCATCGATGAGGCGCGCCCGGTCGCGCTGTTCGTCGGTCGCGTCGCGCACGAAAAGAACATCGGCTTTCTGCTCGACGCGATCGAGTCGGCGCGCGTCGCGCTGCCCGACCTGCTGCTGGTGATCGCCGGCGAGGGACCGGCGCTGCCGCATTTGCGCCAGAGCGTCGCCGATCGCGGCTTGCAGCAAAGCGTTCAGTTCATCGGCTATCTCGACCGGGGTAGCGAGCTGCCATCGTGCTATGCGGCGGCCGATGCTTTCGTTTTCGCTTCGCGCACCGAGACGCAGGGGCTGGTGCTGCTCGAGGCGATGGCCGCCGGGCTGCCGGTGGTCGCGCTGGCCGCGATGGGAACGGTAGACATCCTCGGCGCGCGGCGCGGCGCGCTGGTCCCCGAAGATCATCCCGACGCTTTTGCGCAGGCGCTGGTGCGGCTGCTTGGCGATCGCTCGCTTCGCGCGCGACTCGCGAGCGAGGGTCGCGAGTACGCCGGCGAGTGGTCGGACGATACGCTTGCCGGCAAGATGGCCGATCTTTACCGGCAGATCGTCGCCAGCCACGACCGGCTGTTGGTCCCGGATTTGAAGCTCTGTTCGCGCTAGCCCTTATACTCGATAGCCCGATGTTTTCGCCCAGGAGAAGTTTGTGTCCGAAGAAAGCCCGTTCAAGGGGAAAACCGGCGTACGGCGGGTTTGGAATGCCTTGCACTATTCGTTGGCCGGATTGCACGCCGCCTTCTGCGGCGAGGATGCCTTTCGCCAGGAGTCGCTGCTTGCCGCGCTGCTGATTCCCGCGACCTTCATGCTGCCGGTCAGCGGTGTCGGGCGCGCACTGATGATCGCCAGCGTGCTGCTGGTGCTGATCGTCGAGCTGCTCAATTCGGCGATCGAAGCGGCGGTCGATCGCGTTTCGCTCGACCGCCATCATCTGTCCAAGCGCGCCAAGGACATCGGCAGCGCCGCGGTGCTGCTGGCGCTGATCAACGTGCTGGTGGTCTGGATCTGCGTGCTGGCCGGCTGATCAGGCGCCGCGCAGCAGGTCGCGGGCGCGTTCGACGCCCAGGCGCGGGCTGGTCAGCACCGGTTTGCTGATGTTCGTGAGTTCGGGCAGCAGCACCGTCATGCTGCCCTGCGCCAGGACGATCACGTCGCACTGCGCCTCGGCGCGCCTGACGCTGTCGAGCACCATGGCGTTGTGCTTGGCGCGGTCGTTTTCCTTGAGCAGCACGGCGAGCGCGCCGTCGACCAGGTACTCGACAATCTCGACGCTTTTGCCGGCTTCGGCAGCCTTGGCGCGGATCAGCTTGCAGCTCGGCTGCATGGTGCTCTGGACGGTGGCGACAACGCCGATTCGGGTGCCCAGCGCGACCGCCTTCTCGGCCATCGGCGAGTCGACCTTGAGCAGCGGCACCGCAACCAGTTTGGCGGCGATGTCAGCGGCCTCGCCGACCGACGAGCACTGGTTGAAGATCAGGTCGGCGCCGTTGTTGGCCGCGGCCTGGACATACGCGCACATGCGCGCGATGACATTCGGCGTGATGCCGCCGTTCTGCATCACGTCGTAGAGCAGGCTGTCGTCGACCAGGTTATGCACCTTGGCGTCGGGAACCAGTTCGGCGAACAGCGCGTTGAGTTCAGCCTGCGAAACCAGGCTGGTCTGGATGATATAGACCTTTTTCATTTTTGCTCTCCGCTAAACAGGATCAGTGCGATGAAGACGAGCGGAACGTCGCCGGTATTCTCGATGCTGTGCTGGTTCTGGTCGTCGACCTGGGCCAGGTCGCCGACGCCGATGGCAAACGACTGGTCGTTGTTGCGATAGACACCGCTGCCTTCGATCACGTAATACACCTCAATGTCGCCTTGATGGCGATGCAGGCCGATCGACGCGCCGGGCGGAATCGTGTTCTGCGCGAACAGCCGGCCCTTGCCGAGCATCTCGTCGGGGTTGAGCAGGTGCTTGACGGTGACGGTTCCCTGGCCGCCGCGCATGTGGTCGATCTGTTGCGTGAACATTTCGTCACTGTGTCTGAACAGCATGAGGGCTCCTTGCTTGGCTGCGGGGGGGCGGCTGCGCGACCCCGGTCGGTCTCGATCAAGCTCAGGATCGTAACGATCAAGGTCGGTTGCCGCAAGCATCGTGGCGCGTGGCGCCGACAAATCGGCGGATAATGGCTTTTTTCCAGCTTAAGGGAGCATGCAATGCGGACCATGAAAATAGGGCAGTCGGGAATCGAAGCGTCGGTCGTCGGGATCGGCGCCTGGGCGATCGGCGGCGACAGCATGTGGGGGCCGAGCGATGATTCGGAATCGATCCGTACCATCCACCGCGCGCGTGAGCTCGGCGTCACGCTGCTCGATACGGCGCCCGCCTATGGCCTGGGTCACAGCGAGGAGGTCGTCGGTCGCGCACTCGCCGGCCGGCGCGGCGACTACGTGTTGTCGACCAAGTGCGGCCTGCGTTGGGACATCAAGGAAGGCGCGTTGCACATGGAACGCGACGGCGTTCGTCTGGTTCGCAATACGCGCCCGCAGTGCTTGGCCGATGAGGTCGAGATGAGTTTGCGCCGGCTCAAGACCGACTACCTTGATATCTACATCGTGCACTGGCAGGAACACCCCGACTTTCCGTGTCCGATCGCCGAAACCATGGATTTTCTGATGCGGCTCAAGGCGCAGGGCAAGATTCGCGCGATCGGCGCGTCCAACCTGAGCACCGCGCAATTTCTCGAATACACGCAGGCCGGGCAACTCGACCTGATCCAGGAAAAGTACAGCCTGCTCGACCGCGCCGCCGAAGCCACGCTGTTCGGCCTGTGCGCGACGCACGGCGTGACTTTCCAGGCCTACTCGCCGCTTGAGCGCGGCACGCTGACCGGCAAGATCACCATCGACACCAAGGTCGATCTGACCAACGCCAAGCGCAATATCAAGTGGTTCCAGCCCGAGTTCCTGCCGAAGATCGCCGCGCTCGGCGAAAAGTGGGCGCCGCTGTGCAAAAAATACGAGTGCACGATGACGCAACTGGTGATCGGCTGGACGACGGCGCAGGGTAACGGCAGCAACGTCAA
>JAGTRW010000026.1 GCA_018262095.1 Pseudomonadota bacterium | reverse complement strand
GCGCAAACTCGGCACTTTCCTCGGGCGGGTAATCGACGACCAGCACGCCGTCGACGCCGGCGGCAAGCGCTGCGGCGGCAAATTGATCGACGCCGATGGCCTCGATCGGATTGGCGTAGCCCATCAGCACCACCGGCGTTTCGCTGTCGCCAGTACGGAAACTGGCGACCATCGCCAGCACCTGGCGCAAACTCACACCCTTTAGCAGAGCGCGCTCCGAGGCGCGCTGGATGGTCGGCCCGTCGGCCATCGGGTCGGAAAAAGGAACGCCGAGCTCGATGACGTCGGCGCCGGCCTCGACCAGCGCATGCATCAGCGTCACGGTCAGTGCCGGATCGGGATCGCCCGCGGTGATGAACGGAATCAACGCCTTGCGCCCTTGCGCCTTGAGGCGCTCGAAGGTGGTTTGTATTTTTGACATCAGAATGTGATCCCCGATTTTTCGGCGACGGTGTGCATATCCTTGTCACCGCGACCCGAGAGATTGACCAGCAGGATCTTGTCTTTCGACAAGGTCGGCGCGAGTTTGGCGGCGTAGGCGACGGCGTGGCTCGATTCGAGCGCCGGGATGATACCTTCCAGGCGACAGAGATTGTGGAACGCCGCGAGTGCCTCGTCGTCGGTGATGGTGACGTATTCGGCGCGGCCCGAATCCTTGAGCCAGGCGTGCTCGGGGCCGACGCCGGGATAGTCGAGGCCGGCCGAAATCGAATGCGTCTCGATGATCTGACCGTTCTCGTCCTGCAGCAGATAGGTGCGGTTGCCGTGCAGCACGCCGGGACGACCGGCGGTCAGCGACGCCGAATGGCGACCGGTTTCGATGCCGTCGCCGGCCGCTTCGACGCCGATCAGACGGACGTTTTCGTGCGCAATATAGGGGTGAAAAATCCCCATCGCGTTCGAGCCGCCGCCGACGCAGGCGATCACCGCATCGGGCTGACGCTCGCACTGGTCGTGCATCTGACCGATCGCTTCCTTGCCGATCACCGACTGGAAGTCGCGAACCATCTGCGGATACGGATGCGGACCGGCGACGGTACCGATGATGTAGAAGGTGTTGCTGACATTGGTCACCCAGTCGCGCATCGCCTCGTTGAGCGCGTCCTTGAGCGTTTTCGAACCGCTCTCGACCGGCACCACGGTGGCGCCGAGCAGCTTCATTCGATAAACGTTGGCGGCCTGGCGCCGGATGTCCTCGGACCCCATGTAGACCACGCATTCCATGCCGTAGCGCGCGGCGACGGTGGCGGTGGCGACGCCGTGCTGGCCGGCGCCGGTCTCGGCGATGACGCGCGGTTTGCCCATGCGCCGCGCCAGCATCGCCTGGCCGATGCAGTTATTGATCTTGTGCGCGCCGGTGTGATTGAGGTCCTCGCGCTTGAGATAAATCTGCGCGCCGCCGAGCAGTTCGGACCAGCGCTTGGCGTGGTAGAGCGGACTCGGGCGACCGACGTAATGCTTGAGGTCGTACTCGAACTCGGCGATGAACAGCGGGTCGCGCTGGGCGATCGCGTAAGCTTCCTTGAGTTCAGCGAGCGCCGGGATCAGCGTTTCGGCGACGAAGGTACCGCCATAACGGCCAAAATGGCCAAGCGCGTCGGGCAAGTCGTAACGGGGGGCAACCATGATTTCTCCTAAAGACAGATGCAAGGGACAGACGGACGGGCGAAACGAGACATCAGCCTCAGCAACGCCAGCTATGGTCGGCGAAGAAGCGTCGCCAGCAGGTCCGGGTCAATCCACCACAAGTCTTGCGCATCAGTCATCCTGTTCCGACATCGATCGATCGCGCTTGCCGAATCGATCAGTCGCCATCACTCAAGCCGCCCGCACGGCGGCAACGAACGCGCGAATTTTCTCGGCGTCCTTGATTCCCTTGGCACCATCGTTCAACTCGACTCCCGACGACACATCGACCGCCGCCGGCCGCAAGCGAGCGATGGCGTCGGCCACGTTGCCGGAATCGAGCCCGCCCGAGAGAATGATCGGCGTTTTCAAGTCCTTTGGTACCAGCGTCCAGTCGAACACCTTGCCGCCGCCGCCATAGCCGTCGACGAAGGCATCGAGCAAAATCGCCTGCGCCGAAGGGAAAGCACTGGCGTATTGTACCAAATCCATTCCCGGCTTGACGCGCGCAGCCTTGACGAACGGGCGATCGAACTGCCGGCAATACGCTTCGTCTTCGTCACCGTGGAACTGCAGCAGGTGAATCGGCACCGCCGCCAGCGTCTGCCTGACCAGCGCCGGGTCTGCATTGACGAACAGGCCGACGATGGTAATGAACGGCGGAACCGCACGCGCCAACTCGGCCGCCAACGCCAGATCGACATGGCGCGGACTCTTGGCATAGAACACCAGGCCGATCGCGTCGGCACCGGCGTCGACCGCCGAACGCAGGTCTTCGAGACGGGTCAGCCCACAAATCTTGATGCGCGGTTTCATTGGCAAAAAGCTCCTCGTACTCAAAAGCCAGCCTCGACCGGCAGCAAGGCATCGTCGCCAACCGGCAACTGCCAGTGCGGCTCGTACCTGACGCCGACCAGGTAGAGCCCGGCAGCTGAAAAAGTCGGCGCCGCCAGACGCCGCTCGCGCGCGGCGAGCAACTCGCTGATCCACTCCGGTGGATGCTTGCCCTGACCGATATAGACCAGACTGCCGACCAGATTGCGAACCATGTGCTGCAGGAAGGCGCTGGCCTCGAAATCGAAGACGATGAGCTCGCCGCAGCGCTTAACCGTCGCCAGCCGCATCGTCTTGACCGCTGACTTGGCCTGGCAGTCGGCGGCGCGGAAAGCCGAAAAATCGTTCTCGCCGAGCAGCAACGATGCCGCCTGCTGCATGGTCTCGACGTCGAGCGGGTGATGATACCAGCCGGCGCGCCCGTGCCATACCCCGGGGCGCTGCGGCCGGTTGATCAACAGGTAGCGATAGCAACGCCCGTAGGCCGAAAAGCGCGCGTGAAAATCATCGGCGACCGGCTGCGCCCAGCGCACCGACACCGCCGGCGGCAGAAAGGTATTGGCGCCGCGCACCCAGGCGGTGAGCGGACGCTCGACCGGCGCGTCGAAGTGCACGACCTGCGCGCTCGCATGCACGCCGGCGTCGGTTCGTCCCGCGCAGACGACCGCGACGGGCACCCCGGCGATCTGTTGCAGCGCGGCTTCCAGCGCGTCCTGAACGGTGCCGCCGCCGGGCTGCGTCTGCCAGCCGTGGAAAGCGCTACCGTCGTATTCGACGCCGAGGGCGACTCGCATCCGTGTCCTTACTTCAAGAAACAAAAAGCGGCCGCAACGAGGGCCACGCAGACCAGACCATCGGTCCAGCGCAGCGCCTGGCAATCGACCTCGACGCGTTCGCTGACGACAGGCGCCGGCGCCTTGAGCAGCACCCGCCAGTCGCGCGGACGCGGCAGCGTTTCGACGTAGCGCAGCACCAGCATCAGACGAACGACGCCGCGCTCGGGGTCGACGCCAAAGTGGCGCAGCGGCCCAAGCAGGCCATGGGTCGCCGAAAGCAAGTCGGGCAGCGGCATCGCTTCAAGGAAAGCGGCGACGACAAAGAGGAGCAGCAGCAATCGTCCAAAATGGGTCAGCGCTTCGCGCAAGCCTTCGTAGGTCGGCGCCGCGGCGCCCTGCCACAGCGGTTCGCCAGCAACGCCCCAGGACAAAATGACCAGCAGCGAGGCGAGCAACCAGCGTGCGCGCCAGACCAGCAACGCGCCGCGTCGCAGCGCCCGCGCGCCGCACAGCGGCAGCGCGGCAAAAGCGATCGCCAGCGCGGCGCCGCTCAAGGCTTGCACGCCGACCAGCAGCGCCAGCCAGACCAGCAGACGAATCGTCGGGTGAACGGAAAAGCGGAACATCGGTGCATCCGGTACGTTGAAGAGGCAAACGCCAAAGAAAAGGCCGCAGCGCCAGCAGCGCTGCGGCCCGAGTCTACCTCTGCGGCGGTCTATTGGCCAATCTTGGTCAGGATCGCCTGGGCTTTTTCGCGTTGCGCTGCGTCGCCCTCATTCAAGACTTCCTGCAGCAGTTCGCGCGCCCCCTCGAAGTCGCCCATTTCCTCGTAGGCGCTGGCCAGATCGAGCTTGGTCGTCACTTCTTCGCTGGAAACGACATCGGGAAATTTCGAAAACTCAGACTCAGCCGCTTCGCCGAAATGCGGATCGACGAGCGTCTCGCCCTGAGCGAGCGAAAAATCCTTGTCGGCTTCGGGCTCGACCATCGGCCGCGGGCTGATCAGCGTTTCAGCCTGCTCCCTTTCAAAATTCGGATTGACCACGGTCGACGCCTGAACGCTCTCCAATTCGACATCCGGCACCGCTTCGGGCGCACTGACCGCGGCCGAAGAAGGAAGCTCGACTTCGGGTTCCTTGAGGTCAAGATCGATCGCCGACATGTCGAATGGCGATGACTCGGGAATCGACTGTCCAAGGAAGGTCGACTCGGTCAGGCTGACGTCGAGCTTGGCGTCGAGGTCGTCGTCAAAGGGCGCGACGTCGTCCGAGCTCGTCGCGGTCAGTGGCGCAAACTCGGTGGTTTCCTGGGCGCTGGTGTCGGCGCCGAGATCGAAATCGAGATCGGCGAGCGAAGGAGCTGGTTCATCCGGTGCGACCACCGCTGCCGGAAGATCGGGAAAATCGAAATCCAGGCCGGCAAGCGGCTCCTCGGCGACCGCCGCAGGCGTCGCCAAGTGGTCGGCCGCGAGGTCAAAATCGAGCGCCGAGGTGGGCTCTGGCTCAGGCAAGCTGGGCGTTTCAAGCCGACCTTCCGGGCTCGCCGCAGCGGTAGCCGGCGCGGCTTTGCCTTCGTCCAGACCCAGATCGAAGTCGAGACTGGCAAGCTCTTGCGCGACCGGCGCCTCAGCGGTGACGTCGGCTGGCAATTCGGCGCGCTCGCTGACCGCTTGCGTCATCTGCTGCGGCGTAACGATCAGCGTGGCGTTGGCGTCAAAAGCTGCCGCGGCCGATGGCGCCTCAGCCGCAGGCATTTCGAACGATGGCGCCTCGGCCACAGGCTGTTCAGCCGATGGCAGCGCAGCCGGCGCTGACGCACCGTACAGCGGGTTGCCCGGATCGAGCTTGAGGCCCATGGCGGCGGCTTTTTCCCAGTCGGCGCCGACGCCGCCGGTCTCACCGTAAAGATCGGTCGCCAGCGTCTCGAATTGCTGCAGATCCTTGCGATTCGAATAGATCTCGAGCAACTTAAGGTGGATCGCGTAGCGCGTCGGATCTTTCTGCCGCGCCTCGACCAGGATTTCCTCGGCCTGCACGTCGCGGCCGTACGCCATATAGACGTCGGCCTCGGCGACCGGATCGACCTCATCGGTGTCGATGCTACCCGGTCCCGCCTGGCTGAAATCGGTTTGCGCCGGCCCGTGCGAGGTGTCGACACTCTGCCCGCCGGTGCTGCGGAACACCGAATTGGCGGTCAGCCCGCTGAACTGCTGCGACGTGCTGGTACCCAGTTCGAGCGGCGTTTCGCCCTGGCTGGCGCGACGCCGCCGAATGACGAGCAGCGCGGCGATCAGCGCCAGGATGCCGCCGCCACCGGCCAGCGCCAGCGGATTGTCGAGCAGCTGGTCGAGCAGCGCAGGCTCGGGCACCGGTGGTGGTGGTGGCGGTACCGGCTTGGGCGGCGCAACGGGTTTTGGCGCTTCAACCGGCGGTGCAACGGGCGCCACTTCCGGCTTGCTTTCCTCGGGCTTGCTCACCGGTTCGGCGGCTTTCACCTCGGCAGGTGCTGCCACCGGCTCGGGCTTGGGCGGCGGGGCCAGCGCGGGAACGACCGGTTCGGGCTTGGCCGCCGACTGCTTCTGCAACTCGGCAAGATTCTGATTTTTGAGCTCGACCAGCTTCTGCAAGTCGGCGACATTCTTTTCGAGCGCCTGCATGCGCTCTTTGGCTTCAGCGAGCGCCTTCTCCTTGGCGATCTGATCTTCTTCGCTACGTTTGGCGGCCGCGGCGCCCGACTTGGCGGCGGTCTCGCTCGCCGAAACCGTGAGTTTATCCTTGGGCTCGATCGCCGGCGCCGCCTTGTCCTCAACCTTGGCCGTGATCTTGCCGGCCGATGCCTGCCTGGCCGTCTCGTCCTTGACCGGCGTCTGCGCAGCGATACCCGCCAGTTTGTTGCGATAAGCACTCCAGTCGGACGACTGCGCCAGCACGATCTTCCGCGCTTCGGCAACAGGCACGGCTTCGAGTGCAGACTTCTCGGGCAACGAAAGGATCTTGCCCGCCTTCAAGCGGTTCATGTTACCGCCGTCGAAAGCGTCCTGGTTGGCGCGCAGCAGGCCGACCAGCATCTGCTCAAGCGAAACGCCTTGCGGCTTGGTTTCGCTGGCGATCTTGTTGAGCGTGTCGCCGCGTTTGACTTCGCGACTCTCGAGCTTCTGCGCGGCCGGCGCAGCGGGCTGCTCAGCCGGTTTCTGCTGCTGCGCACGAACATTGGCGACCGCCTTGCTGCGCAACTCGTCGTCGATCGGCGAGATGGCCCGCGCCGGTGCAGGGGCCGGAGCCGGCGTCGCTGCCGCCGGCTTGCCAGCCGCCGGTCTGATCGTCACCGAGACCACCGGCGGCACCGCCTTGGCGGCGACCTCGGGCGGATCGAGCAGGAAGGTATACTCGCGGACCAGCCGGCCAGTCGGCCAGTTGAGTTCGAGCAGCATATCGACGAAGGGATCGTTGATCGGCCGATCGGAACTGAGCCTGATCACCGACTGCCCGTTGGCTCGCTTGTCCATGCTGAAACGGATGCTGAGCAAGGTCGTCGCATAGTCCAGCCCCGCCTGTTTGAAGGCATCGGGAGACGCCAGTTGCGCCTTCATGTCGGCGAGCTCTTCACGCGTCGCGGAGACCTCGATCTCGGCGCGCAGCGGTTGCCCGAGCGCCGAAAGCACGACAATTTTGCCCAGCCCCGCGGCATGCGCGGCGAGCGGAATTCCGGAAAGTGCCAGACAGGAAGCCACCGCCATCACCGAGGTACGCAACCCAATATATTTTTTTGTCATATCTGTCTTGTTGGCCACGGCGCCACCCTGAGCGTCGAAATCGGAATTATTAAAATAACATCAGGAAGTTAGCCATGCAAGCTAAACTTTCTTGTGATGTGCCAATTAACTGAAATAAAAAAAATCCGGGGCACCGGCCCCGGATTTTTTTCAGCGAATCAATCAGTTGTCAAGCAACAGCCGCAGCATGCGGCGCAGCGGTTCGGCGGCGCCCCACAGCAACTGGTCGCCGACGGTAAAGGCGCCGAGATACTCGGGCCCCATCGCCAGTTTGTGCAAGCGGCCGACCGGCACGTTGAGCGTCCCGGTCACCGCCGCGGGCGTCAGTTCGCGCTCGCTGATTTCGCGCTCATTGGGAACGACCTTGGCCCATGGGTTGCCGTTGGCGATGACGTCCGAAATCTCGTCGATCGGCACGTCCTTCTTGAGCTTGATGGTCAATCCCTGCGAGTGGCAGCGCATGGCGCCGATCCGCACGCACAGGCCGTCGATCGGAATGCTGCCCGGCGAGCGGAACGGCGCACGACCCAGAATCTTGTTGCATTCGGCGCCGCCCTTCCACTCTTCCTTCGACTGCCCGTGCTCGACCGGAACGTCGATCCACGGGATCAGACTGCCGGCGAGCGCCGTGTTGCGGAAGTTCTTGGTCGGGAAGCTCGCCGCGCGCATCGTCTCGGCAACCTTGCGGTCGATCTCGAGAATCGCCGACGCCGGATCGGCGAGATCCGACTTGACTGCGTCGTGCAGCGCGCCCATCTGGGCGATCAGCTCGCGCATGTTTTGCGCGCCGGCCCCCGAAGCCGCCTGATAAGTCATCGCGCTGACCCACTCGACGAGATCGTTCTGGAACAAGCCGCCGAGCCCCATCAACATCAAGGACACCGTGCAGTTGCCGCCGATCCAGTTCTTGCCGCCCTTGCTAAGCGCCGCCTCGATGACGTTGAGGTTGACCGGATCGAGGACGATCACCGCGTCCTTTTCCATGCGCAGCGTCGATGCCGCGTCGATCCAGTGGCCGTTCCAGCCCGCCGCGCGCAGCTTCGGGAAAACCGCCTTGGTGTAGTCGCCGCCTTGGCAGGTAATCACGACGTCCATCTGCTTGAGCGCATCGATCGACATCGCGTCTTGCAACACGCCGCCGTCCTTGCCACCGAGCGTCGGCCCCTGGCCGCCGACCGCCGAGGTCGAGAAATAAACGGGGTCGATATCAGCAAAATCACCCTCGTCCACCATGCGCTGCATCAGCACCGAGCCGACCATTCCGCGCCATCCAACCAGTCCAACCTTCTTCATTTCAATTGCCCCAAAAAATCAACCGATCAAATTACAGCGCTGCCAGAACGGCGTCGCCCATTTCCTTGGTGCCGACCCGGGTCGTCCCGGGTTCGTAGATGTCTCCCGTGCGATAACCCTGCGCCAGCACTTTCTTGACGGCGCTTTCGATCTGCTGGGCGCGCTCTTCAAGCGCAAAGGTATAGCGCAGCATCATCGCCACCGAGAGGATCGTCGCCAGCGGATTGGCCAGGTTCTTGCCGGCGATGTCGGGCGCCGAGCCGTGGCAAGGCTCGTACATCCCCTTGTTGTTCTCGTCGAGCGACGCCGACGGCAGCATGCCGATCGAACCGGTGAGCATCGACGCCTCGTCCGAAAGGATGTCGCCGAACATGTTGCCGGTGACCATCACGTCGAACTGCTTGGGGTTGCGCACCAGTTGCATCGCGGCGTTGTCGACCAGCAGGTGCGAAAGTTCGACATCGGGATAGTCGGCAGACAGTTCGATCATCACGTCGCGCCACAGCTGCGTCGTCTCGAGCACGTTCATCTTGTCGACCGAACACAGCTTCTTGTTGCGCCGGCGCGCCGCATCGAAAGCGACGCGACCGATACGGCGAATCTCGGTTTCCGAATAGATCATGGTATTGAAGCCGACGCGCTGCTTGCTGCCGTCGACGTCGCGCATTTCGATGCCGCGCGGCTGACCGAAATAGATGTCGCCGGTCAGTTCGCGGACGATCATGATGTCGAGTCCGGCAACCACTTCGGGCTTGAGCGTCGAGGCGTTGGCGAGTTCTGGGTAGAGCACCGCCGGGCGCAGGTTGGCGAACAGCCCGAGATGTTTGCGAATGCCGAGCAGACCGCGCTCCGGGCGCTGCTCGCGCGGCAACACGTCCCACTTCGGCCCGCCGACCGCGCCGAGCAGCACGGCGTCCGCTTCTTTGGCGAGCTTCTGCGTCACTTCCGGAAACGGCGAGCCGGTGGCATCGACGGCGCAGCCGCCGAGCAAGGCATTTTCCAGTTCGCACTTGAGGTCAAGCGCCTTCAACACACGAACGGCTTGCGCCATGATTTCGACACCAATGCCATCACCCGGCAAAACACAGATCTTCATACCCATCCCTCTTAAGCAAACAACCACGGTTGCTGGACGCGTCGAGTTTTCTCGAACACGCGAATTTTCTCGTCATGGCGCGGCGACCAGCCCTGGCCGGCGAACATTCATGACTTCCCTTGTTCAGCGCCTTATTTGGCAACCTTCTCGATGGCCTGACCGCCCTTTTCGATATCCTTGCCCATCCCTTGCACCGTATTGCAGGCTGACAGCGACGCTGCACAAACAAAAATAATAAAAACAATTTTAGTCATCTCGATCTCCTTAAAGCAGCTCACCAACATCTGCGGAATGCCCGGCAATCGCTGCCGCGGCGCCCAGCGCAAGCTGCCGATTATCTCACGGCTTGACCGACGCTGTCAGCCGCGCCCAAGCCGCCTAAACGCCGTCAGGGTTATTACTAACGCACGACCCACCGGTTTCGCTGACATCCTTTTTCGTAATCCAGATCGCCACCAGCAGCAAGCCGACCAGCGCGTAAAGCGAACTCAAGGCGAAGGTCAGTTCGCCGCCCAGGCGCCCCCAGCTCCAACCGCTGACCAAGCCGCCGACCAGACCGCCGGCGCCGAACGACAGACTCGAATAAAGCGCCTGCCCGCGCGCTCGCGTCGGCCCGGAAAACCAGCGGTTGACGGCGGAGATCGCCGCCGAATGAAATGCGCCGAAAGTCAGTCCATGCATCAACTGAGTGGCCACCATCAGCACCAAACTATCGACGCCCCAGCCGATCAACGCGAAACGCGCGACGCCGACCGAAAAACAGGCGAGCAGGATGGTGCGCAGCGAAAAACGTCGCAGCGCTCGCGGCATGAACAGGAACACCGCGATTTCGGCCAGAACGCCGAGCGAGAAGAGCGCGCCGACGAGCGCTTTGCTGTAGCCGTGAGCGGCCAGAAAAATCGAGTAAAAGATGTTGAAGGCGCCATGCGCTGCGGCCATCGCGAAGCAGGCGACAAGCAACGCGCGCACCCGCGGCTGACGCAGGACGTCACCGAGCGGCGCCGAAACCGCCTGCGGGACGTGCCCCGCCGCGTCGGGCAGGCGCATTGAAAAGAACACGATGCAAACCAGCGCCGCGACGCCGATCCACAGCACGGCAGACAGCGGCTGTTGATCGAGCAAGGCGCCGGCCCCCATCACGACGACGATGAAACCGACCGATCCCCACAACCTGACCCGGCTGTAATGCGCCGGATTGTCGCGCAGATGATCGAAGGTCAAGGCTTCGACCAACGGCAGCGACGCCGCCCAGAAGATCGAGAAGACCGCCATCGCCAGCAAGACGGTGGCGAAACTGCTGATGAAGAAAAAGGCAGAAAAGGCGATCAACGCCGCCACGCCGGACAGGCGGATTATCGGCAAGCGTTGCCCGCTGCGGTCGGCGAGCAGACCCCAAAGATACGGCCCGAAAACGCGCGTGAGCTGGACCTGCGACATCAGCAGACCGATGTCCCAAGCGGAAAACGACAGCGACTGAAGGTAAAGGCCGAAGTAGGGAGAATAAACGCCGATAAAGGCGAAATACGCGAAGTAGTAGGCGGAAAGCCGCCAGTAGGCAAAGCGCTGCATCCGGCAATTTTACCGGATGCCTGGCGTGCGCTTCGGAATCAGTTGCTGTTCTGGTAGGTGACGAGCAGCTTGTACATCTTGTCCTTGAGCTTGGCGCGCGCCTTTTTCATTTCCTCGATCGTAAAATCGTCGACCGGAACGTCTTCTTCTTCGAGGCGCTCGACCTGGCTGGTGAGGCGGTGATATTCGTCGAACATTTGGCTGAAGTTGCTATCCGAGGTTCGCAGCGCTTGCATGACATCCAGAAATTCGGGGAAATCGTGGTGCAGCTCGTGATGCTCAACTTGCATGATCGTGCCCTCTCGATGTTCCTGGCCACCTCACGGTACGGCCAGTGTGGTTACAAAGGACAGTCCAGACGGCCTGTCCGGCTGATGACGCAGCTTGCTACAAAACGGCCAGCCCTCTCCCTCACAAACGCGGCGTGGCACACACCACGTCGCCGCACTGCGCGCGGTGGCGCAAGGCATGATCGATCAGCACCAGCGCCAGCATGGCTTCGGCGATCGGCGTCGCGCGGATGCCGACGCACGGGTCGTGACGACCCAGTGTTTCGACGCTCACCGCCGCGCCGGACAGATCAACCGAGCGACGCGCCAGACGAATGCTCGACGTCGGCTTGATCGCCAGGCTCACCAGGATGTCCTGCCCGGTCGAAATACCGCCGAGCACGCCACCCGCGTTGTTGGACAGGAAGCCTTGCGGCGTCATCTCGTCGCCGTGTTCGCTCCCCTTCTGCACGATGCTGGCAAAACCGGCGCCGATCTCGACGCCCTTGACCGCGTTGATTCCCATCATGGCGTAGGCGATTTCGGCGTCGAGGCGGTCATAGACCGGCTCGCCCCAACCCGGCGGAACGCCGCTGGCGGCGACGCTGATCTTGGCGCCGACCGAATCGCCCGACTTGCGCAGCGCGTCCATATACGATTCGAGCTGCGCAACGAGCGACGCGTTGGGTGCGAAGAAGGGGTTTTCGGCAATCTCGCCGGCATCGACAAAGGGAATCTCGATCGGTCCCAGCTGGCTCATCCAGCCGAAGATCGTGACGCCATAGCGTTCCTTGAGCCACTTGCGGGCGATCGCTCCGGCGGCGACGCGCACCGCCGTTTCACGCGCCGACGAACGGCCGCCGCCGCGGTAATCGCGAAAGCCGTATTTCTGCGTGTACGCATAATCGGCGTGACCGGGGCGGAAGGTCTGCGCGATGTTGCCGTAGTCGCGACTGCGCTGATCCTCGTTGCGGATCAGCAGGCCGATCGGCGTCCCGGTCGTCTTCCCCTCGAAGACGCCGGACAGGATCTCGACCATATCGGGCTCGCGGCGCTGCGTCACATGACGCGAAGTCCCCGGTTTGCGGCGATCGAGTTGATCCTGGATGTCGGCTGCGCAAAGTTCGAGTCCCGGCGGGCAACCATCGACCACACAGCCGATCGCCGGCCCATGCGATTCGCCGAACGAAGTGACCGTAAACAAGGTGCCAAAGGTATTGCCGGACATGGTTTTCCAGAAGGAACGATAGAATGAACGGAAAGTCTACCATAGCGCCGACTGCCAATGCCTTTCTCATCGCCATGAACGCCAAGCCAAAGCCCCCGACCCGCCCGGCTGCCGCGCCCAAGCCGCGCCAGCCGGCCGCCAACCCGCTGCGACAGGCCGCCAGCCGCTGGCAGCGAACGGTGCGTTATGGCTGGGACAAGGGCGGCGCGCGCGGCGGTCGCAAGTAGGTTTCGGCGATTCGACCCGGTCTCCCGATGCGCCCCCTCGCCACGCTGTTCGCCCTGCTCTTTGCCGGCCCGCTGTGGGCCGATGCCTGCGACCAGTTGCCCAAGCCTTCGGTTACCGTCAAGCGGCTTGCGGAGCAAATCACCGTCAACACGCAGTACGGTTACCGCGAACTGACCCACCTCGGGTCGGCGCTCGCGCAACCGGGCAAGCAGGTGCTCGGACTGACTCGCGGCAAGGCCTCCAGCCAATTTTCGACGAGCATTAGCCGGCATGTCGACGATAGCGGACGCTGGGAGTGCGCCAGCCCGCAGATCACCGTGAGCTTCGGCTTCAGCCCGATGACGGTCTACATAGCCAAGGAGTTTGCTGAAGGCAGTTGTGCCTTCAACGAAATTTATCAGCACGAATTGCGCCACGTCAAAACCTACCAGGCGCATCTCGTCAGCATCGAGGACGAGCTGGCCGCTACGCTCAGCCGCCGCTTCGCGACCGGCAGCCCGTGGCGGGGACCGATCGGCCAGGCGCGTACCCAGCTTGAGCGCGAACTCAATGAACGCTGGCTGCCCTACATCCAGCGCGAAATCAAGCGCGTCGACGCCGACCAGGCGCTGATCGACAGCCCGGAGGAATACGCACGCGTGGCCAGTTCGTGCAACGGCGAAATCAGCAGGCAGACGCGCTGATTGCCGGCACGCTCCGCTCACCGCTGTTGATTGGCCAGATGCTTGGGATGGGTGTGCACAAAGTGCCTGAGCACCAGTTTCAAATGCAAGGCCTTGTCGGCGTGACCGCGCCTGAGCTGCTCCTCGATGTCATCGAGAATGATGCGCTTGATCATTGGCACGCCATCCGGGCCATGCACCAGATAACTGCCCATTTCCAGCGCAACGATCTCCGGAAGATGCTCATGCTGGGCAATGGCTTCGACCTCTTCCTCGGTCAGATCACTCAGTTCAAGGCAATCTTCATAGGTCAACATGATAACGCCCCCATCTCCAACGAATTCAAGAAGCACCGAAACGCACCGCCAAGACCGAACCGCCGTTTAAGCCCGGGCCTTGACGTAGCGACCGGGGGCCGGTTCGACCTCCTTGTAGCGCCGACTACCAGGCTTCTTTGGCGCGGCGACCTGCTTGCCGCTGCGCGCGCCGAGCCACTCGGTCCAATGCGGCCACCAGCTCCCCTTCCTTTCGCTGGCGCCGGCCAGCCATTCATCAGGCGTCAGCGAGCCTTCGGCGTCGTTGATCCAATAGTTGCGGCGGTTCTTCGAAGCCGGGTTGATCGAGCCCGCGATGTGGCCGCTGGCCGCCAGCGTGTAGGTCGTCGGGCCGCCGAGAATCTTGCGCGAAAGATAGGCCGCCTGCCACAGCACCAAGTGGTCTTCACGCGCCGCCATGATGTAGGCGGGTACCGTAATTTTGCCCAGATCGATCTTTTCACCGAGCATTTCGAGCTTGCCGGGAACGCGCAGCTGGTTGCTCAGATAGGTATTGCGGATGTACCAGGTAAAACAGGGGCCTGGCAAGTTGGTGCTGTCCGAATTCCAGTAAAGCAGGTCGAACGGCGCCGGCTTCTTGCCCTTGAGGTAATTGCCGACGACATATTGCCAGATCAGGTCGTTGGCGCGCAGCGCCGAGAAAACGCTCGACAGATCGCGCCCGTGCATCACGCCGCCCTTGCCGATCGACGCATCGTAGGCGGCAACCATCGACTCGGTGACCAAGGCGCCGATTTCTCCCGGGTCAGAGTAATCGAGCAGCGAGGTCATCAGCGTCAGGCTCTCGACCGGGTCTTCTCCGCGCGCGAGTAGCACCGCCAGCGCCGAGCATAGCAGCGGGCCGCCGATGCAGAAACCGAGCGCATTGGGCTTGGCCTCTCCGCTAATCTCGCGGACCACCGTGAGCGCCTTGATCGGCCCCATCTCGAGATAATCGTCCCAGCCGTAGTGCCCCTGTTCCTCGGTGGCGCTGCGCCAGGAGATCAGGAAAACCGTGAAGCCCTGCTCGACGAGGTAACGGACGAAGGAGTTTTCGGGCTGCAAATCCATCAGGTAGTACTTGTTGATGCAAGGCGGCACCAGCAGAATCGGCCGCTCGGCGACCCGCTCGGTGCTCGGAGCGTATTGGATCAATTGCATCAGATCGTTCTCGAAGACCACCGCGCCGGGAGTCATCGCGATATTGCGGCCGATTTCGAACGCCGACTCGTCGGTCATCGAGATGCGCCCCTTTTCGAGATCCGAGAGCAGATTCTTGACGCCCTCGGTGATGCTTTCGCCGCCGGTCTCGAGCGCGGTCTTGATGAATTCCGGGTTGGTCGCCGCGAAATTGGACGGCGCCATGGCCTCGACGTAAAGACGCGTCAGGAACTGCAGACGGGTCTTGGCCGGCCCATCGGCAATCGGCATGGCGTCGGCGACTTTGCTCAGATAACGGGCGTTGAGCAGATAGCTCTGGCGCAGGTAATCGTAAATCGGGCTCTCGCCCCACTCCGGCGCGCTGAAGCGACGATCGCCCGGTTCCGGCTTGACCATCGGCTCGGCGGCCTCGCCGCTCTGACGCAGCAGCATCGCTTGCCACAATGCGGCGTGCTGGGCGGCCAGTTCGCCCTGCAAGCTGGCGAAAGGTTCGAGATTGGGCGCCGGCGCCGATAGCGCCGCCGGCAACAACATCGACAACTGCTGCTTGGTGACGAGGTCGAGGTAGCTCTGGGTCAATGACTGACCCGACTGGAAAAGACTCTGCAGCATGGCGAGAGGTTGCTCTGGGTTCATGAACGACGTCCTTTCATCTTCGCAGGGAGCCGCGCAACGCGGATTCGCAGAAGGAACCCAGCCTCATCTGACTAGCCCCGGTGGCAAGCGGACCGCACCAGGCAGCGCCTGGGCGGCGTCGGCAAACGCTATCCGTTGAGGATAGAGAACAACGGCATAAAGTTCAAGGCAGTGCGGCGCCCGGTCTCAGTTTAGCGGAAGAACTCCTCCAAGCGTTCGAAGACCTGGTGCTCAGCGCCGTGCCGGCGAACCGCCAGAACGTCTTCGAGCTTTTCGACCTGCTTGACCATTTGATCGAGCCGGATGTCCTCGCCGACCATCAGCCAGATGCGGCTGCTTACGCCGTCGCCGACCGGCATGCAGAGGATTCCCTCGACGTTGTAGGCGCGCCGCGAAAACAGGCCGACGACGTGCGACATCACGCCGGCATGGTTATTGACGTCAAGCTCGAGAACGGTGCGCGCCAGCGCCTGCTTTTCGGGTTTGTTGATGGCATTCATTTTTCAGCCTCCGATCATGTCTTTGTTCGAAGCCCCCGGCGCGACCATCGGCAGCACCTGCTCACGCATGTCGATGCTGGCGTGGATCAGCATCGGGCCGCGCAGCGCCAGCGCGCGGCGCAGCGCCGCACGCGGATCGTCGGTCAGGTCGAGATCGAGCGTGCGCCAGCCGAAGCCTTCGGCGACCTTGACGAAATCGGGAACGCCCTTGAACTTCGACGCGAAGATCCGCTCGCCGTAGAACATCGTCTGTTGCTGGAAGACCAGACCGAGCGAAGCGTTGTTCATCAGGACGACCTTGACGTTGACGTCTTCCTCGGCCGCCGTCGCGAATTCCTGAACGTTCATCAGGATGCTGCCGTCGCCCGAGAAGCAGACCACGGTGCGCTCGGGCTGTGCGAGCGATGCGCCGATCGCCGCCGGCAGCCCGAAACCCATCGTTCCGAGTCCGCCCGAAGTGAGCCACTGACGCGGCCGGCGCAGCGGATACGCTTGCGCCACCCACATCTGGTGCTGGCCGACGTCGGTGGCGACAATTGCCTGATCGCCAAACTCATCGAGGCCGTCGGCGACGGCGCGGATCAAGCCGTACGGCGTGCGCGCGTCGTCGACTCCCGGCAGGCGCAGCGGATGCTCGGCCTTGAGCACGGCCACCCGCGACAGCCACGGCGCGCGCAACTGAGCGCCGACCTGCGGTGCGAGTTGCCTGAGCACCGCAGCGACGTCACCGCAGATACCGACGTGGGCAGTCTTGATCTTGTCGAGTTCGGAGCAATCGATGTCAATGTGGATGATCTTGGCCTGCGGACAGAAAGCGGCGACCTTGCCCGTCGCGCGATCGTCAAAGCGCGCACCGAGCGCGATCAAGAGATCGCACTCATCAAGCGCAAAATTGGTGCAGCGCGCGCCGTGCATGCCGAGCATGCCGAGCGACAGCGAATGATCGACCGGCATCGCGCCGAGCGCCATCAGCGTCATCACGGTCGGCAGGCTGGCCTTCTCGGCCAAGGCCACGGCCAATTCAGAGGCGCCCGAATGAACGACGCCGCCGCCCAAGTACAGGATCGGACGCGCTGCCGCGTTGATCATCGCCGCGGCGTGCTCAATCAGCTCGGCCGGCGCCGCCAGCACCGGGTCGGCGACGCCGGGTGCGGGCCACTCGGAGATCTCGACCGCCTGGTTCTGCACGTCCTTGGGAATATCGACCAGCACCGGCCCGGGGCGTCCCGACGCGGCCAGCCGGAAGGCGCGCGGAATGATATCGAGCAGCTCCTGCGCCGACCCGACCAGAAAATTGTGCTTGGTGATCGGGATCGAGAGGCCGTAGGTATCGACCTCCTGGAAGGCGTCGGTACCGATCATCGGCGTCGGCACCTGACCGGTAATCGCCAGCATCGGAATCGAGTCGAGCTTGGCATCGGCAATCGCGGTCAGCAGATTGGTCGCACCAGGGCCGGAGGAAGCCATGCACACCGCCACTTCGCCGCTCGCCCGCGCCATTCCCTGAGCGATGAAGCCGGCGCCCTGCTCGTGACGCGCCAGCACGTGATGGATCAGGCTCGACTGTGACAAGGCGTCGTAGATCGGCAGGATGGCGCCGCCCGGGATTCCGGACAGCGTGCGCACGCCCTGCCTTTCGAGCAGGCGAACGACGATCTGCGCGCCGGTGAGCGTTTCGGTGGTGGGTCTGGGCATCAAAATCTCCTTCAAGGAACGGCTGCGGTTAGCGGTTTGACCGATCGGGAGGCGCATAAAAAAACCCCCGCCCGGTTTGTACCGGCGGGGGTTTTGGAATCTTCGGTCGTTTCAGTTTCGACTTATCTTCGCTTGGCCCTCGACGGTGCGCGCGGTACTACCCGTACTACGCGTACTACCGGTACCAGGGAGCGTGCAATGACCAGCGACACCGTCGCCATCGCTAGCGCGATAAACAATTCAAAGGCGTGGGCGTCAAAAAAAGTCATGGTCGAAAGCTCAGGGCAAGAAACGAGAGAAGTGATTAGAAACGAGTCTGCGAAAAAAAACAAGCCTTTCGTGACCAAGGTCATTTGCAGCGCAGAAAGCGACCCTCGACGCCGCACTCAAACCCAATGTCAGGTTATACGGCAGATCAGGCACGGCGCCAGGTCGTTCCTTGCGCGCCATCCTCGAGCACGACGCCGGCGGCCAGAAGCTCGCTGCGAATGCGGTCGGCGTCGGCGAAGTTCCTGGCTTTCTTGGCGGCGACGCGCTCGACAATCAGCGTTTCGATGGCCTCGGCCGACAGGCCGTCACCGCCCTCATCGCCGGCCGTTGGCGTCGCCTGCAGGAAGGTCTGCGGGTCGCGCTTGAGCAATCCGAGCAGGCCGGCCAGCGCGCGCAACTGCGCGGCGAGCGCTGGCGACTTGCTGCGATTGACCTCGGAGGCAAGGTCGAAGAGCACGGCGCAGGCCTCGGGCGTATTGAAGTCGTCGTCCATCGCCTTGGCGAAGCGCTGCGCGTGCGCCTCGTTCCAGTCGACCGCCGCCTCGTCGGCCGTCACCGCCTTGAGCGCGGTGTAGAGCCGAGCCAGCGCCTGACGCGCGTCGTCAAGGTGCGCATCCGAGTAGTTAAGCGGACTGCGATAATGCGCGCGCAGGATGAAGAAGCGAACGACTTCGGCATCGTATTTCTTGAGCACTTCGCGGATTGAAAAGAAGTTGCCGAGCGATTTCGACATCTTCTCGTCGTCGACGCGGACGAAACCGTTGTGCATCCAGTAATTGACGAACTGGCAGTCGTGCGCGCCCTCGGACTGCGCGATCTCGTTTTCGTGATGCGGGAACTGCAGATCCTGGCCGCCACCGTGGATGTCGAAATGCTCGCCGAGCAGGTCGGAACTCATCGCCGAGCACTCGATGTGCCAGCCCGGACGGCCCGCTCCCCAAGGCGACTCCCACGACGGCTCGCCGACCTTGCCGTGCTTCCAGAGAACGAAGTCGAGCGGATCCTGTTTGCTAAGTTCGACGTCGACGCGTTCGCCGGCGCGCAGGTCGTCGAGCGACTTGCCCGAAAGCTTGCCGTAACCGGGGAATTTGCGCACCGAGAAGTTGACGTCGCCGTCGGCCGCTTTATAGGCGAGGCCCTTGGCTTCAAGTTCGCCGATCAGCTTGAGCATCTGCGGCACATACTCGGTGGCGCGCGGCTCGAAAGTCGGCTTCTCGACGCCAAGCGACGCCGAGTCCTCGTTCATGAAGCCGATGAAGCGATTGGTCAGCTGGCCGATGGTTTCGTCGTTCTGCTGCGCACGCTTGATGATTTTGTCATCGATATCGGTAATATTGCGCACGTAGGTGACGGTGAGGCCGCTGGCCCGCAACCAGCGCTGAACCATGTCGAAGACGACGAGAACGCGGGCATGGCCGAGGTGGCAGTAATCATAGACGGTCATTCCGCAGACGTACATGCGAACCTTACCGGCTTCGATGGGGACAAAGTCCTGCTTTTCTCTGACCAGGGTGTTGTAGATTTTCAGCATTTTTCGGCTCACGAGAAGGACCGGTCGAAAAACCGGAACATAATGAACATTTTGGATTCGACGCGCTTCTTGTTAGAATTCGCCAGTTAAGTCATCAACTCTTGCAAAGTATACCATAACGATGCGTCCAAACCCCCAAACGCCTTCACTGGCGAGCCTTTCAGCCATTATTGTCGGCCTTGTCCTGAGCGCTTCCGTTTCCCTTGTCAATGCCCAATCGCTACCAGACGTCCAGCGCCTGATCAAGCAGAACCAGCTGCCGCAAGCTCTTGAAAAAGTCGACGTCTATATTTCGAGCAAGCCGAAGGACGCTCAAGGCCGCTTTTTGCGCGGACTGATCCTCACCGATCTGGGGCGTCCGGCTGAAGCCATCGCGGTATTTACCAAGCTGACCGAGGATTTCCCCGAGCTGCCCGAGCCCTACAACAATCTGGCCGTACTCTACGCCCAGCAGAAGCAATACGACAAGGCGCGTAGCGCGCTTGAGATGGCGATCCGCACGCATCCGAGCTACTCGATCGCGCACGAAAACCTCGGCGACGTTTACGCCAAGCTCGCCAGTCAGGCCTACGACAAGGCCTTGCAACTCGACTCGTCGAACGCGGCGACGCAGACCAAGCTGTCGATGATCAAGGAATTGATCAGCACCTCGTCCAAGCCCGGCGTCAAGCCGGCCGCGACGACGTCGGCGCGGCCGGCCACCGAGCTGCCGCCGGCCAAGGTCGCGGCCAGCGAAGCGCCCAAGCCCGCCGCCGTCACCGCACCGCCCGCCGCCGCGCCAGCCAAGGCCATTGAGAAAACGCCGGAACCGGTCGCCGCAGCCAAGCCGGCTTCGGCGCCGGCCGAAAGCGCTACCGCGGAAAAGGCGCCGCTCGCCACCGGGCCCGAGGCGGAAGTGACCAAGACCTTGCTCGGCTGGGCCAATGCCTGGTCACGCAAGGACGTCAAGAGCTACCTCGCCTATTACGCCAGCGATTTCCAGCCGCCCAATGGTCTGACGCGCAAGGCCTGGGAAGCCGAACGCACGCAGCGCATCGACAAGCCGGGCAAGCTGCAGGTCAAGGTTGACGAGATCAAGATTACGTTCGCCGGCGACAAGGCAACGGCCAGGTTTCGCCAAAGCTACACCTCGGCAACGCTCAAGTCGTCGGCCGGCAAGACCATTGTTTTCGTGAAATCCGGAAACAAGTGGCTGATCTCGCAGGAACGCATCAGTTGACGCGCAAAGCAGCACCGGCGATTGCGCTGATCGTCCTGCTCACGGTGCTCGCGGTGGGCGCCGCGGGATCGATGGGCGTCCCCGGCGGCGACGGCAAACAGCCGCCAACCTTCTCGGACTCAGGGCCGGAACCGCAACTGTCGAGAATTTTCGCCGAGATCGAGAACAACCGTCTTGACATCGCGCTCGAACAGACCGAGGCGCTGCTCACGCAGTACCCCAAGTTCCGCTTGGCGCACCTGATCAAGGGCGACCTTCTCTTGGCGCGCAGCATGCCGCTATCGACTTTCGGCAACGCCAAGAATGCGCCGCAAGACAAGCTTGCCGATCTGCGCGAGGAGGCGATTGCCCGCCTCAAGGCCTACCGCAGCCGGCAAACGACTGCCGACTACGTGCCACGCTATCTGCTGCAGATGCAGCCCGACCAGGAACACGCGATCGTCGTCGACACGCAGAAGTCGCGCCTCTACCTCTACCGCAACGACAAGGGCCGGCCGCGCTTCGTCGCCGATTATTACATCTCGCAGGGCAAGCTCGGCGCCGACAAGACGCGCGAAGGCGACAAGCGGACGCCGATCGGCGTCTATCACGTCACCTCCAGCCTGCCGCCGCAGAAGCTCGCCGACCTCTACGGCAGCGGCGCTTTCCCGATCAATTACCCCAACGAGTGGGATCGACGCCAGGGACGTAACGGGCACGGCATCTGGCTGCACGGTACGCCATCCGACACCTTCTCGCGCCCGCCCAAGGCGTCCGACGGTTGCGTCGTGCTGTCCAACGTCGACCTCAACGCGCTGGCCAAGAATCTGCAGATCGGACTGACTCCGGTGATCATCAGCAATTCGATCGAATGGCTGTCGTTCGACGACTGGCAGAAGGAACGCAGCACACTCAACAAGAAGATCGACGAATGGCGCAGCGACTGGGAAAGCCGCGACGTGGGTCGCTACCTCAAGCATTACTCGAGCAAGTTCAAGACCGCCGACCAGACGCTCGAACAGTTCGCCAAGCAGAAGCAACAGGTCAACGCCGGCAAGGAATGGATCAAGGTCAAGCTGTCCAACGTCTCGATGTTCCGTAACCCGGGCAAGGAAGAGCTGGTGATCGTCACCTTCGAACAGGACTACCAGAGCAACAACTTGAGCAACCAGATGAAGAAGCGCCAGTACTGGGTCAACGAAGACGGGGCCTGGAAGATCATCTTTGAAGGAGCCGGCTGATGAAGCACATTCGCAATCTACTGCTCGCCACCGGGCTGCTCGCTGCAGCGGCGGCGATGGCCTCGCCCACGGTTGAAATGCAGACGACGATGGGAACGATCGTCATCGAACTCGACTCGGAGAAGGCGCCGATCACCGTCAAGAATTTCCTGCAATACGCCGGAGACGGCTTTTACAACGGTACGGTCTTTCACCGCGTGATTGACGGCTTCATGATCCAGGGCGGCGGTTTTGGCAAGGACATGGCTGAAAAGCCGACCAGCGGGACGATCGCCAACGAATCGAAAAACGGCCTTTCCAACCGGCGCGGGACGATCGCCATGGCGCGCCGCGCCGAACCGAATTCGGCGAGCTCGCAGTTCTTCATCAACCACAAGGACAACTCCGGCCAACTCGACTACCCGAGCAACGGCGGCGGTTACGCGGTGTTCGGCAAGGTCGTCTCGGGCATGGATATCGTCGACAAGATCGCCAAGGTGCCGACCGGCAACCGCGCCATGCACCAGAACGTACCGACCGAGCCGGTCGTCATCGTATCAGTCAAAATCACCCCCGATAAAAAGTAAGGAATCCTCATGATCAAGCTGCACACCAATTTCGGCGTCATCGCTCTCGAACTCGACGAAGACAAGGCACCGGAAACGGCCAAGAATTTCCTCGCCTACGCCAAGGCCGGACACTACGACAACACGGTTTTCCACCGCGTCATTCCGGGCTTCATGATTCAGGGCGGCGGCTTCGAACCGGGAATGAAACAGAAGCCGTGCCAGGATCCGATCAAGAACGAAGCCGACAACGGCCTCAAGAACGACGCCTACACGGTGGCCATGGCGCGCACCTCGGACCCGCACTCGGCGACCGCGCAGTTCTTCATCAACATCGCCGACAACGACTTCCTCAACTACCAGGCGCCCAACGCCAACGGCTGGGGCTACTGCGTCTTCGGCAAGGTCGTCGAAGGCAGCGAGGTGGTCGACCAGATCAAGGGCGTCAAGACCGGTACCGCCGGTTTCCATCAGGATGTTCCCAAAGAGGACGTCATCATCGAGCGCGCCGAAGTCTGCTAAGTCAGCGGCTCGCCTGCCCGCGCTTTAACGCACCGTTGCGACCGTGATCCATTTCATCTCGGACCTGCATCTATCGCCGCAGGCGCCGGGCGCGACGCGAATCTTTCTTGATTTTCTCGGCGGTCCGGCGCGCAGCGCCGGCCACCTCTTCATCCTCGGCGATCTCTTCGACGTCTGGCCGGGCGACGACTGCATCGACGAGTCGCCCGACGGCTTCAACCGGATGATCGTCGATGCCTTGCGCGAACTCACCGATTCGGGCGTCAGTCTATCGGTGATGCACGGCAACCGCGATTTCCTGCTCGGCGACGAATTCGCTCGGCGCAGCGGTGCCAAGGCGCTACCCGACCCCTACGTGCTGTCGCTGCCCGGCTGGCAATTCGTCCTCGCGCACGGCGACCGACTGTGCACCGACGACACCGACTACCAGGCCTTTCGCGCCCAGGTCCGCGACCCGGCCTGGCGCGTCGCCTTTCTCAACAAGCCGCTGGCCGAACGCCAGGCGATCGCCAGCGCCTTGCGTCAACAGAGCGAGCAGGCAAAGCGCGAGAAGCTGCAGGCACCACGGCTGATGGACCTCAACCCGGCCGACACCGACGACTTCCTGCGCCAGCACGGCTACGCCACGTTCATTCACGGCCACACCCACCGGCCGGCAACGCACGACCACCTGGTCGATGGCATCCACGTCGAGCGCTGGGTGCTCGCCGACTGGCACGAGGACCGCGGCGAGGCGTTAAGCTGGGACGGCAAGCAGCTCACCCGCAACGTGCTGCGCTAGTTTATTTACGATTGGATTTCTCATGACCCCCACTGACCTTGCATCGCTCGACGCTGAAATCGAGCGCAACGTCACCGTAGCGCTGGCCGAGGACGTCGGCAACGGTGACCTCACGGCGCAACTGGTCGACGCCAACGCCGTCCGGCGTGCGACGATCGTCTCGCGCGAAGACGCGGTGCTGTGCGGCACGGCCTGGTTCGAGCGTTGCTTCAAGACGCTCGACCCGGCGATCACGATCACCTGGTACGCCAACGACGGCGACCGCGTCGTTCCCGACCAGCTGCTGTGCGAGCTCGCAGGACCGGCGCGCGCACTGCTCACCGGCGAGCGCACGGCGCTCAACTTCCTGCAGTTGCTGTCGGGCGTGGCGACCAAGGCGCGGCGCTACGCCGACACCGTCGCCGGTACCCGCGCGCAAGTCGTCGATACGCGCAAGACGCTGCCTGGCCTGCGCCTGGCACAGAAGTTCGCAGTCAAGTGCGGCGGTGGCGGCAACCATCGCCTGGGCCTCTACGACGCGATCCTGATCAAGGAGAACCACATCCTGGCCGCCGGCAGCATCGGCGCGGCGATGGCTGCGGCAAAGGAGGTCGCCGCGGCGACTGGCGGACGCTGCAAGTTTGTTCAGGTCGAGGTCGAAACCGCCGACGAACTCAAAGAGGCGCTGGCGGCTGGCGCGACGATGATCCTGCTCGACAATATGACGCTCGAACAAATGCGCGAAGCGGTGGCGATCACCGCCGGTCGCGCCGTTCTTGAGGCCTCGGGCAACGTCACGCTCGAAACGCTGCGCGGCATCGCCGAAACCGGCGTCGACCGGATCTCGGTCGGTGCGCTGACCAAGGACGTTCGCGCGACCGACCTGTCGATGCGCTTTACCGCAGCATCCTGATCAGGCGCCGACCTTAAGCTCGATAAACCGTTTGACCGCATCGACGCTGACGTCGATCACCTCGACGCGCTGCGGCAGGTTTTCGATGCCGAGCATCGCCGCCGGACGCTGCGGCGTACGGCCCAGCGCCTCGACGATCGTCTCTTCGAACTTGGCCGGCAGCGCGGTTTCAAGCACCAGCATCGGAGTGCCCGCGCGGCGCTGCTCGCCGGCCACCTTGAGGCCATCGGCGGTATGCGTATCGACCATCACGCCATACTGCTCGAAGGTCCGGCGGATCGTCGCCAGCCGGTCAGCGTGGCAGCTCTTGCCGGAAACGAAGCCGAACTTCGGCAACGCGGAAAAGTGCGTCGTCGTCGACAGGTCAAAGCTGCCGCCGGCGTCGACCTTGGCCCACAGCTCGCGAATGACCGCCGGGTCGCGCCCAACGAGATCAAAGACAAAACGTTCGAAGTTGGACGCCTTCGAGATGTCCATCGACGGACTCGACGTCGTGCGGGTTTCGGCGGTGGCTCGCGGGCGATAGACGCCGGTGCGGAAAAACTCGTCGAGCACGTCGTTCTCGTTGGTCGCCATCACCAGTCTGCCGATCGGTAAACCCATCATGCGCGCGACGTGACCGGCGCAGATGTTGCCGAAATTTCCCGACGGCACGGAAAAATCGACCAATTCGTCGTTCGCGCTCGTCGCCGCGAAATAGCCCTTGAAGTAATAGACGACCTGCGCCGCGACGCGCGCCCAGTTGATCGAATTGACCGCGCCGATCTTGTATTTCGCCTTGAAAGCCGCATCGTTGGACACCGCCTTGACGATATCCTGCGCGTCGTCGAACATGCCGCGCACCGCGATGTTGTAGATATTGGCGTCCTGCAACGAGTACATCTGGGCGCGTTGAAAGGCGCTCATTCGGCCATCGGGAGAGAGCATGAAGACGCGAACGCCGCGCTTGCCGCGCATCGCGTATTCGGCCGCCGAGCCGGTGTCGCCCGAAGTCGCGCCGAGGATGTTGATCTCTTCGCCGCGCTTGTCGAGAACGTACTCGAACAGGTTGCCGAGCAGCTGCATCGCCATGTCCTTGAACGCCAGCGTCGGCCCGTTCGACAGCTCGAGCAGCCCGAGCCCCGGCTCGAGCCAGCGCAGCGGCGTAATATCGGCGGCCTGCGCGGCGACGCGACCGTTGCAATACACCTTCGCCGTATAGGTCTTGTCGACCAGCGCTTTGAGATCGGCCGCGGGAATATCGTCGATGAACTTCGACAAGACGGCGAACGCCAGATCGGCGTACGAGACATTCGCCAGGCTGCGCCATTGATCGAGTTCTGCGCGGCTGACCTGCGGATACGCTTGCGGCAGATAAAGACCGCCGTCGGGCGCCAGCCCGCCGAGCAAGATTTGCGTGAAGGTCGGCGAACTTTGCGCGGCGCCGCGCGTCGAGATGTAGTGCATGGTCATGGGCAGAAAGACGAAACGTCAGGAATAGCCAAGCCGAGAGTGTACCATCACCCGCCGTGCGGACGATTGCCCGGCTGCAAATCGGGACGGCTCAGCAGGAAACGACGCGGTTCTTGCCGGCGCGCTTGGCGGCATAGGTTGCTGCGTCGGCGCGCTCTATCGTTTGTTCGAGCGATTCATCGAGTCGCAAAAGGGTCACCCCGGCACTGAAGCTCATCGCCCAGTCGGCGCCTGAAATGCGCTGCGCCGAAAACTCGCGCAGAAAACGCGCAACCGCCCCCGCCGCTTCTTCGATCGCGTTGACCGAAAGCATCAGCACGAATTCTTCTCCGCCAAAACGGCACAGCACGTCGGACGGACGCATCGACCGGTGCAACAGCTCGACCAGACGCACCAGAACCTGATCTCCGGCCTGATGACCCAGCGTGTCGTTGAGCCGCTTGAAATCGTCCAGATCGATGTGCGCCAGCGCCAGGCAAGTGCCGCTGCGCCGCGCCCGCGCCAGCTCGCGCCGGCAGGCCTGGTCAAAACCACGGCGATTGAGGGCGCCAGTCAGGGGGTCGATGCAGGCCACGGCACTGGCCTCGGCCAACGCTTTTTCGAGCTCGGCGATGCGCATCTCGGCAGCCAGCAACTCGTACATTCCGGCTTCCCGAACGACGCTCTGCGGCAGGCTGCCGATCACGATCGGCGCCATGCTCGGCTGATCGGCGCGGTGCACGCACGACGATTCGACGCCGCTGGCAAGACGGCGATGCAGCCGCCGTGATGCCGGTCGGTTCGAATATCCAGCTGGTGTGTGGTTCATAGCCCCCTGCTCCGTCGCGTGCATGCGAGAATCGATGCCTTGGATACACTAACGGACAGCGCCGGGATATCTTGAAATATTTTTTAAGTACAACACATAACAAATTGTTTTTAAACAATTAAAAAACAAAATCACACACACGCCTGAGCGATCCAGCGCAAAAAGACGGCAAAGGTGGAAACGCCGAGGTAGATCAACATGCCTCGGCGCCCTCAGGGCAGCCTGGAGAAATCGATGACGATCGCGCCCGCTTCGCGCTGCACATAGTTGATGGCGATGGCCTGGCCGTAACGCGCCTGCAGCTGCCCGAGCAATGGCAGAGGATCGTGGTCGTTGCAAAAGCGCATCGTCTCGCCGGGAATCAGCGCGTCGAAGGCACCGAAAATGGCGGCATGGCGAAAGCGTTTGGCGATGCCGCGCGCGTCGAAGGGATAGAGCGCCGCGGGGGTAGGCTGGTCGCAAGCGTGCATGAAGATCTCCTGAAAAACACCAAAGCGGTGGGAACGCCATTGTCTTCGACCTGGCGTCCCACTTCCTTGATGTAGACCGGTGATCTCCCTTGGTCACTCAGGGCTATTTCGGCAGAGGCCCGACGGCCCTTCCCGACCCGGAGCGACGCTACAACAGTTCTTCGAGACGCAGCCGGGTAATCTTGCCGGTGACGACCGACAAGCCTTCGATCTTGGCGATCGCGGCATCGACGTTCTTTTCGCGCGTCTGGTGCGTGAGCATGATGATGTCGGTCTGTAGTTCGCCTTCGTCGGGTTCGCGCTGGACCATGGCGTCGATCGAAATCTGCTGGTCGGCAAGAATGCGTGTAATGTCGGCCAAAACACCGGGTTTGTCCTCGACGCGCAAGCGCAGGTAATAGCTGGTGATCACCTCGGACAGCGGCAGGATCGGCAGATCGATCATCGCTTCGGGCTGGAAGGCAAGGTGCGGCACGCGATGCCAGGGGTCCGCCGTATGCATGCGGGTAACGTCCACCAGATCGGCGATGATCGCCGACGCGGTCGGCTCGGCGCCAGCGCCTTTACCGTAGTAAAGCGTCGGACCGACGGCGTCGCCCTTGACCAGCACCGCGTTCATCGCGCCTTCGACGTTGGCGATCAGCCGCTTGGCCGGGATCAGCGTCGGATGCACGCGCAACTCGACGCCTTCGGCGGTACGCTTGGTGATGCCGAGCAGCTTGATACGATAACCCAACTGTTCCGCGTATTTGATATCGGTGGCCTCAAGCTTGCTGATTCCCTCGATGTGCGCCTTGTCGAAGCTCATCGAACAGCCAAAGGCGATGGCGCTCATGATCGTCAGCTTGTGCGCAGCGTCGACGCCTTCGATATCGAAGGTCGGATCGGCTTCGGCGTAACCGAGCTGCTGCGCTTCCTTGAGCACGGTGGCGAAAGGAAGCTGCTTGTCGCGCATTTCGGAGAGGATGAAGTTGGTCGTGCCGTTGATGATTCCGGCGATCCACTCGATGCGGTTGGCCGACAGGCCTTCGCGCAGCGCCTTGATGATCGGGATGCCGCCGGCGACGGCGGCTTCGAAGGCAACTATCACGCCCTTGGCCTGCGCTGCGGCGAAGATCTCGTTGCCGTGCGTGGCGAGCAGCGCCTTGTTGGCGGTCACCACGTGCTTGCCGTTGGCGATCGCCTTGAGCACCAATTCCTTGGCGACGCCATAGCCGCCGATCAGCTCGACGACGATGTCAACGCCCGGGTCGGCGACGACGGCAAAGGCGTCGTCGGTGAGCCGACAGGCGCCGCCGGTAACCTCGCGCGCCAGCTCGAGGTTCTTGTCGGCGACGACGGTAATCTGGATCGGCCGTCCGGCGCGGCGAGCGATTTCCTCGGCGTTGCGTTTGAGTACGGTAAAGGTGCCGCCACCGACAGTGCCGATGCCGAGAAGTCCAACGTTGATCGGTTTCATTTGAGAGCCTTCTTGAAAGAAAACGAGGCGATATGCATGCCCTCGCGAAAATAAAAATGGTGCGCGCGCTGCCGCTGCACGCCGGAATCGAGCGACAACGCCGTACAGCCAAGCGCCTTGGCTTTCGTTTCGAGCCAGTCGAACAGCATCTTGCCGGCACCGCGCGAGCGCGCGGCCTCGTCGCTGACCAGATCGTCGACGTACAGACGACGCCCGTCGGCGGTGTTTTCGATCACCCGCCACAGCGCGACGCAAAGCACCGCCGGGCCATCAACGACCAGGGCCATCTGCGCGCCCTTGGCAAATACATCGGCCATCCGCCCGACGTAGTCGGACGGCAATTGTGGCCGCAGTTGCCGATGCACAGCTTCGGCGTGCGCCAGCCACGAGGTCTCGACAATCACGCCCTGATCATCGGTGACCGCGACGACCTGCAGCTTAGCGGCCATGGCGTTTGCGATAACCGTCAAGGAAGCGCGCCACGCGCACCACCGCCTCGCGCAGATCGTCTTCGTGCGGCAGGAAGACGAGCCGAAAGTGATCGGGGGCCGGCCAGTTGAAACCGGTGCCCTGAACCAGCAGCACGCGCTCGCCCTTGAGCAGTTCGGCGATGAAAGCCTGATCGTCCTTGATCGGATAGATCGCCGGATCGAGCCGCGGGAACATGTAGAGCGCCGCTTTCGGCTTGACGCAGGTGACGCCGGGAATCGCCGTGATCAGCTCGTGCGCCAGGTTGCGCTGGCGGCACAGGCGCCCGCTTGGCGCGACCAGATCGTCGATGCTCTGATAACCGCCGAGCGCCGTCTGAATCCCGTATTGCCCCGGCACGTTGGCACACAGACGCATCGAAGCGAGCATGTTGAGCCCTTCGATGTAGTCGCCGGCCTCGCGCAGATCGCCGGAGACGACCATCCAGCCGGCGCGATAGCCGCACGAGCGGTAGTTCTTGGACAAGCCGTTGAAGCTCACTGTCAGCACGTCATCCGACAACGAAGCCATCGCCGTATGCGTTGCGCCATCGTAAAGCACCTTGTCGTAGACCTCGTCGGCGTAAATGATCAGCCCGTGCTCGCGCGCGATGGCGATGATCTCGAGCAGGACGCTGTCGGGATAGAGCGCGCCGGTCGGGTTATTGGGATTGATGATGACGATGGCGCGCGTATGCGGCGTGATCTTGGCGCGGATGTCGTCGAGATCAGGCAGCCATTCGTTGCCCTCGTCGCACAGATAGTGCCGCGGCGTCCCGCCGGACAGGCTGACCGCCGCCGTCCACAACGGATAGTCGGGCGCCGGCACCAGCACCTCGTCACCGGCATTGAGCAGCGCGTTCATCGCCATCACGATCAGTTCCGAGACGCCGTTGCCGATGTAGATGTCTTCGAGCGTCACGCCCTTGATGCGTTTCTGCTGCGTGTAGTGCATCACCGCCTTGCGTGCGGCGAAGATCCCCTTGGAATCGGAATAGCCCGCCGCATTGGGCAGGTTGCGGATCATGTCGAGCTGGATTTCTTCGGGCGAATCGAAGCCGAACGACGCGAGGTTGCCGATATTGAGCTTGATGATCTTTTGCCCCTCGTCCTCCATCTGCTTGGCTTGCTGCAACACCGGTCCGCGAATGTCGTAGCAGACGTTGGCCAGCTTGTTGGATTTGAGTACGGGTTTCATGTCGATTTCCCTTTGCGGCTGCACTCGCGCAAGCCGTCCTTTCTGAACATATCCTGGGTGCCGCCACTGACGCAGAAGCCACGCGCCTTCGAATTGCGAGCAGCAAAAAGTTATAATCCTACTTTATCGTATGGTGCACCGCAATTTTATGAAGCTTCAAATCGCTCAAACCGAGGGTCAGAACACCGTTACTGCGTATGGCGAGGGCTATGTCAGCGTCAACGCCGTGCGCCACAGTGGCAACCTGGTGGTGCTTCCCGACCGTCTGATCAGCGACTGGACGATGGCGCGTTTTGAAACGCTCAGCATCGCCGATTTCGAATTTTTGGCGACGCTCGATACCGAGATCGTCCTGTTCGGCACCGGCGATCAACTGCGCTTTCCGCGTCCGGAGCTATTGCAGCCGCTGATCAAGGCGCAAAAAGGCCTCGAAGTGATGGACATTCAGGCGGCCTGCCGAACCTACAACGTCCTGATCGGCGAAGGGCGAAGGGTCGCTGCCGCGCTGCTTTTCGCCTGACCTTGATCGTTCGTTTTTTCCAATCGCCAACTTGCATGGCCAGCCAAGACTGCTCCTTTCAATGAAACGTATCGCGCTTAAGATCGACGCCGACACCTACCGTGGAACACTGTCAGGCATCCCGACACTGATCGAACTGCTGCAGCGACACGAGGCGCAGGCCACCTTCTTCTTTTCGCTCGGCCCGGACCGCAGCGGCCTGGAAAAACGTGCCGATTCGCTGTATCGCTACTATGGACTCGGCACCCGCTTGCGCGGACGCCTGCTGCCCTGCCCGAACATCGGCGGCCGCTGCGCCGAGACGCTGCGCAGCGCCAGCGACGCTGGCTTCGAAGTCGGCATTCACGCCTGGGATCGCGTCGGCTGGGAGCAGAAAGTCCAACTCGCCGATAATCCGTGGATCGAGTCCGAAATGGCAAAAGCCCGCGCGCGTTTCGAGGAAGTTTTCGCGCAACCGGCAAAAGCCCATGGCGCCGCCGGCTGGCGAATGAATCGCCATGCCTTGCGCCTGACGCAGCGGCTCGGGTTTGACTACGCCAGCGACAGCCGCGGCAGCCACCCCTTCATTCCGGTCATCGACGGAGAAATTGTCGCCTGTCCGCAATTGCCGACGACGCTGCCGACGCTCGACGAAATCCTGACGCTCGAACCCGGGTGTTCGCCCGACGGCGCCGCCGACCGGATTCTGCAGCTCGCGAGCGCGATTGCCGGCGACCACGTCTTCACGCTGCGCGCCGAGCTTGAGGGAATGAAGTTCGCAAGCTCGATCGAACGCCTGATCAGTGGCTGGCAGAGCAAGGGCTATCAACTCGTCGCGCTGCGCGACATTCATTCGACGCTCGATCCGCAGGCGCTGCCCAGGCATGCGGTGAACTTCATCGAGACGCCGGGCCGGCGCGGCCCGAGAATGACGCAGGGCGCGGAATTCCTGCACCGCTGAAAACAGACGGGGCAGCCGTAGCCGCCCCGTCGTTATCGCTGCGAAACGATCTTAGTCGCGACGACCGCTAAGGATCATCAGCAGATTGAGCAGATTGACAAAGATGTTATACACATCGAGGTAAACCTTGAGCGTTGCCGAAATGTAGTTGGTCTCGCCGCCACTGACGATCTGGCTGATGTCGTAGAGGATGTATCCGGAAAAAATCAGCACGGCAACGGCCGAGACGGTCAGCGACAACGCCGGAATCTGGAAGAAAATATTGGCCAGCGAAGCCAGAATAAGAACGACCAGCCCGATAAAAAGAAACTTGCCGAGGAAGCTGAAGTCCTTCTTGGTGACCGTCGCGATCCCCGCCAGCGTGAAGAAAATCGCACCGGTACCGCCGGCCGCCGTGGCGATCAAAGAACCGCCGTTGGCAAAGCCGAGCGCGACACGAAGAATCCCGGCAAGCATCAAGCCCATGAAGAACGTGAAGCCGAGCAGCAGCACGACGCCCATGGCGCTGTCCTTGGTGCGCTCGATACCCCACATGAAGCCGAAGGCGATTCCCATGAACACCAGGAAGGAAAGCATCGGACTACCGGCGAACAGCGAGAATCCGGTCTGTACGCCGAGCAGCGCGCCGGCGACCGTCGGCACCATCGACAAGGCGAGCAGCATGTAGGTGTTGCGCAAGACCTTGTTCTGCTGCACCGATACGTCCTGTGCGGTCTGACCTGTCATCTGAAATTGCGGTTGCATATGTTCGTCCTCCAAAAAAATCGATTTACTGCAGCACTACGACTGCGCTAGGTTGCCACAAGTTGCAACACAAGGGGTAACTGATTGTAACGTGTTATGATACGCGCCGCCGCAATGGGCTAGCCCGGCGGATGCAAAATGGAAGCGTGGCAGAGTGGTCGATTGCACCGGTCTTGAAAACCGGCAAAGGGCAACCTTTCGTGAGTTCGAATCTCACCGCTTCCGCCAACAAAAACAATGAATTAGATGCCAAGATAAGCCTTCTTGACTTGGTCGTTGGCGAGCAGATTCTCGGCACGGTCTTCGAGGGTGATCGCGCCGTTTTCCATCACGTAGCCGCGATCGGCGATCTTGAGCGCCTGATTGGCGTTCTGTTCGACCAAAAATACCGTGGTATTGCTCTCGTCATTGATCTTCTTGATGATTTCGAAGATCTGCTTGATGATCAGCGGCGCCAGTCCCAGCGACGGCTCGTCGAGCAGCAGCAAGGCGGGCCGCGCGAGCAACGCGCGCGAGATGGCGAGCATCTGCTGTTCGCCTCCCGAGAGCGTTCCGCCGGCTTGCTGACGGCGTTTTTCGAGGATTGGAAAGCGGCCGAAGACTTCGTCGATGTCGGATTTTATCGCCGCCTTGTCGTGGCGCAGATAAGCCCCCATTTCCAGGTTTTCGAGCACGCTCATCTGCGGAAAGATGTGGCGTCCTTCGGGGACCTGACAGATGCCGAGCGTGACGATCTTCTCGGCACTCAAGGCCTGGATCGGCTCGCCGCGAAAAAGGATTTCGCCGTGCCGCGGCGGCGTCACGCCGCAGATCGACATCAGCGTCGTACTCTTGCCGGCACCGTTGGCGCCGATCAGCGTGACGATCTCGCCCTCGTTGATCGAGAGCGAGACGTTCTTGAGCGCACGGATGTTGCCGTAAAAGGTCTCGATGTGGCGTACTTCAAGCATGGACTTCCTCGCCAAGATAGGCTTCGATCACCTTTTTATTCTCCTTGATCTCGCGCGGTGTCCCTTGAGCGATTTCCTTGCCGTATTCCATCACGTAGATCCGGTCGGAGATGTTCATCACCAGCTTCATGTCGTGCTCGATGAGCAGGATCGCGAGTTGCTCCTCGGCGCGGATGCGTACGATCAGCTCATCGAGTTCGCTGGTCTCCTGCGGGTTCATTCCGGCAGCGGGTTCGTCGAGCAGCAGCAGGAAGGGATCGGTCGCCAGCGCGCGCGCTATTTCCAGGCGCCGCTGCGCGCCGTAAGCCAGATTGCGAGCAAACTCGTCGGCCGAATCAGCCAGGCCAACCTTCTCGAGCAGTCGGTAGCTCTGATCGACCGTCTCGCGCTCCTCGCGAACCGCCCGGCGGCTGCGCAGAATGGCGTCGATGATGGTCGTAGCGGTCCGGCAGTGGCGGCCGATCATGACGTTTTCGAGCACCGTCATCGCCGGGAACAAGCGGATATTCTGGAAGGTGCGCGCCATCCCCAATGCCGTGATGCGGTTCGGTTTCATGCCGTTGATGCGGCGGCTGACGCCGCCCGGCGGATGAATCAGCACGTCGCCGGCGGTCGGCTCGTAGATCCCGGTGACGCAGTTGAAGAAGGTCGTCTTGCCGGCGCCGTTGGGCCCGATCAGCGCGACGATCTCGCCAGCGAAGATATCGAGGTCGACGCTGTCGATCGCGCGCAGACCGCCGAAGTCCATCGTCAGGCCGCGCACTTCAAGCAGCTTCGATCGCTTATTTTCCGCCATGGTCGCCCTCCCCGTTGGCGCCATCGGCACCATCGTAGTCGTACTTGCGCCGCGTATCGCTGATCAGTCCCTGCGGCCGGAAGATCATCATCAACACCATCACCGCGCCGAAGACCAGCATGCGGTACTCGGCGAAGGCGCGCAGGTATTCGGGCAGCAACTTGAGCGCCAGCGCCGCGATGATCACCCCGAGGATAGAGCCCATGCCGCCGAGTACGACCATCGCCAGGACCATCGCCGAATCCATGAAGGTGAAGCTGTCGGGGTTGATGAAATTGTTGTGCGCGGCGAAAACAACGCCGACGAGGCCCGCCCAGAAGGCGCCGAGCGCGTAGGCGGAGAGCTTGGTGCGCGCCATGTCGACGCCCATCGCAACGCTGGCGATTTCATCCTCGCGCAGCGCCATCCAGGCATGGCCAATGCGCGAGTTCTTGAGTCGGTTGGTCACGAAGATGGTCAGCGCCACCAGCGCCAGCACGATGTAGTAGCTATAGACGGACTTCTGACGCCCGTCGAGCAGCAAACCGAAGAGCTCCGGGCGCGGAATATTGGCGAGCCCCGCGGCGCCGCCGAACAGCGTATCCCAGTTTTCGAGGACGATCTTGGTAATCGCCCCGAAACCGAGGGTGACGATCGCCAGGTAGTCGCCGCGCAGGCGCAGGATCGGAAAGCCGAGGATCACGCCGAACAGCATCCCCATCAGCCCGCCAAGCGGCAGACAGGTCCAGAAGCCGAGGTCGAAGTTCTTGGACAATAACGCGTAGGTATAGGCACCGACCGCAAAGAAAGCGATATAACCGAGGTCGAGCAGCCCGGCGAGTCCGACGGTGATGTTGAGGCCCAGACCGAGGACAACGAAGATCAAAGCGCTGACCATCACATTGACGTGGTAGAAGTTCTGCCCGGTCGACACCAGCCAGGGAAAGACGATCGCCACCGCCGCAGCGCCGAGCAGTACGCGTCGGCTGAGCACCGGGTCGTCGGCCAGTCGCTGCGCCAGCGAAGGTTTGTCGGCGACGGTCGAAGCGCGACCCGCAGCGCGACGGTTGATCGAAAACTGCCAGAACCAGGCGATGGCAAAAGCGCCGACGCCGACCCACAGCAGGTTCGACCAGCGCCACTGCACCTCCTGGCTGAGCGTATTGACCCTGACCACGACCAGCGGCAGCGTCAAAAACATGAACCACAGTCCGATGCCGAAAGAGCGTTTCAAATGAGCCATGGTTTAGACCTTTTGCTTGACGGCTTTGCCGAGCAGGCCGGCAGGGCGCAGAATCAGAATCAGCACGAGCAGCGCGAAGGCAAAGACATCTTCGTAGGCGCTCGAGATGTAGCCAGCCCCCAAAGTCTCGGCGATACCGAGGACCAGCCCGCCGAGCACGGCGCCCGGAACATTGCCGATGCCGCCGAGCACCGCCGCGGTGAACGCCTTGATGCCTGCCACGAAGCCGATCGCAGCGTTGATCTGGCCGGTGCGCGAAGCGATCAGCACACCGGCGATGGCGGCCAGCACCGAGCCGATGATGAAGGTCGCCGAGATCACTCGATCGACGTTGATGCCGACCAGCCGCGCCATCACCAGGTCCTGCTGCGTGGCGCGCATCGCCTTGCCGATGCGCGTGTATTTGATCAGCACGGTGAGCGCGGCCATGGTCAGCGTGGTGACGATCAAAATCACCAGGTCGGCCGAGCTCAGATAGCGCTCGATCGGCGCCATGAATTCGAACTCCGGGACGAGTTCAGGAAAAGGCAGAAAGTCGGGCGTCTGCGCCAGCTGCACGTAATTCATCAGAAAAATCGACGCGCCGATCGCACTGATCAAGGGCGAGAGGCGCGGCGCATTGCGTAGCGGCCGGTAGGCGATTTTCTCCAGCGTATAGCCGTAGGCCGCCGAATAGATGACCGCCACCACCGCCGCCAGCAGCAGCACCGTCAGGCCGCTGTAACCGCTGAGCGTCATGACCCCGGCAACGATGAAGGCAACAAAGGCGCCGATCATGTACACCTCGCCGTGGGCGAAATTGATCAACTGGATGATGCCGTAGACCATGGTGTAGCCGAGGGCGATCAGTGCGTAGATGCTGCCCTTGACTATTCCGCCGCACAGCAGCTCGAACAAATACTGAAAATCCATGGCTAGCCCGTTATCGATGAGGGTGCGAAAAATTGATGCCGGGAGACGAAAAGCATCGAGTAAAAAACCCGAAGGCGGTCAACGACCGCCTTCAGTGTGCGCCTCGGTGCTGCAGACCGTGCCTACTTGACCTCGACGAAAGCGCCGTTCTTGACCTGATAAACCGAGAAACCGACGCCTTCGGCATCGCCCTTGGCGTCGAACTTGATCTTGCCGATGGTGGTGTCGACCAGGCTGGTCTTTAGCGCGCGGGTCAGCGCGTCGTAGTCGGTGCCGCCGGCGACCTTGACGGCGTTGAGCGCGGCGACCGTGGCGGCCATCGCCTGGTCGAAGAAGGTACCGGGCTCCTTGCCGTACTTGGCCTTGTAATCGGCGTGCGCCTTGGTATTGAGCGGCAGTTTGGAAACATCCTTGGGACCGGTGGCGTAGACGCCTTCGGCGTCCTTGCCGGCGATCTTGAGGAAACCGTCGCCCTTGAGCCCGTCGGGACCGATGAACGGCACCTTGATCTTTTTCTTGTTCATCAGCGACAGCAGCTTGGACGCTTCCGGGTGGTAGCCGCCGAAGATCAAGAGGTCGGCACCTTCGTTGCGCAGCTTCTGGATGACCGCCGAGTAGTCCATGGCGCCCGGCTGAATTCCTTCGTACATCACTACCTTGGCCTTGCCGCCCTGCTCGATCGCGGCCTTGGCGAAATCGGCGAAACCTTTGCCGTAGTCGCCCTTGTCGTGCAGGATGGCGATCTTCTTGGCCTTGAGCGTATCGGTGGCGAAGGCCGCCGCGAGCAGCGCCTGATCGTCGTCAGCAGCGATGGTGCGATAGAAATTGGCGTACTCGCCACTCTTGGTCAGCGGCGGGTTAGTCGCCGACGGGCTGATGGCGATGATCTTGGCGCCCTTGTAGATTCCGATCGCGGCCTTGGTCGCGCCCGAGCAGATGTGACCGATGACGATATTGACGCCTTCTGAGACAAGCTTGGTCGCGACGTTGGTGGCGATCTCCGGTTTGCACTGATCATCGACGATCATCAACTCGACCTTCTTGCCGTTGATGCCTCCCTTGGCATTGATTTCGGCAACCACCATCTCGGCGGCGTCCTTGGTCGGCAGGCCGTAAGCGGCCAGATCACCGGAATGCGCGCCGGCAACGCCGAGTTTGATGGTGTCGGCAGCCAAGGCGGGAACGGCGAGTGCCGTCACCAGCAGCGCGGCAAGGAATTTGACCAGCGTCGTCTTTTGCATCGAAACAGTCTCTTTTTAATTTAAGTTTGAACAACAAAAAAACAGCGGCGATGCTAGTTGAAAGTCGACCATCGGTCAAGGAAAAACCCGTTTGTTTTCAATCACCAGCCCGGCACAAATGCGGCCACTGCGAGATTAACACCGACTTCGGAGTGGCGCGAATACCGGCCAAGGAATCGCGGGGAGGTGCGCAAATCAGCGCAGCTCGCGCCAACCAAAGCCGCTCTGCTGGCAAGCGACGCCAACCCAGTCCGGAGAGCAGCCAAGAACCGCCGCCAGGGCGCCCGCGGCCAATTCAGGGCGATTGTTCTGCTCGGACAGATGCGCTGCGACCACGTGCTGCAGTTGCCGGGTCTCGATCTGCCCCAACAGAAAAGCCGCCTGGTCGTTTTCCAGATGGCCGAAATTGCCGGCAATCCGACGCTTGAGCATCGGCGGATAGCCTGACGCCGAAAGCAGTTGCTGATCGTGGTTGCATTCGAGAACCAAGGCATCGCAAACGCGCAGCATCTGGGCGATATGCGGCGTGATCGACCCGCTGTCGGTGAGCACGCCGAGGCGCTGCGTCCCGTTGAAAAAACAATACTGAACCGGCTCGCGCGCATCGTGCGGAACCGGAAAGGGCTGAACCTCGAGGCTGCCGACGGTAAAAGACGAATGGCTGTCGATCAGACGGCATTCGGGCAAAGGCGATTTGCCGTGCGCAACGGCAAGGTGGGTACCGTGCGTCAGATAGACCGGAATCGCGAAACGACTGGCGAACTTGAAGACGCCGGCGATGTGATCGCTGTGCTCGTGCGTCACCAGCACGCCGTCGATGTCCTCGGCGGCGATCGACAGACGTCCCAGCCGCTCAACCGTCGCCCGCGCCGAAAAGCCGCAGTCGAGCAGCAGCTTGGTATCGCCACCATCGACAATCAGGGAATTACCCTGACTGCCGCTGCCCAGCGAGGCGAATCGCATTGCTTCAGCGCATCACTTGAGCTGATCGTAGAGTAGGCTCAGGATCTTCTTTGACGTCTCGGACTGGTCGATCCCGCCCTCGGACGAGAGCACCTGCACCGTCGTCAGCGCGCCGCCGTCCTTGACGAAGATACGGTATTTCGTTTGCGGATCGGGTCCTTTCCCCTTCCAGAACGCCAGTTTCGACAGGAAGCCCGGATCCTTGTTCTGCCCGTCGGTTTCCGGATCGACATAACGCACGAAATACAGGCCCTTGGAACGGTCGCGGTCCTCGACGGTAAAACCGACGCGGTCAAGCGACAGACCGACGCGCCGCCAGGCGCGGTCGAACGATTCCTGCACCTCGAGCGTACCGGCACCATCGTTGCCGCGCGTCAGTTTGGCGCGATCGACTGGCTTGGCCTTGGCCTGCGCAATCGCCGCGTCCGCGCGCTTCTGATCGCTGCCGAAGCGCACCATCAGGCGACGCAGCATTTCTGCTTCGAGTTCGGGATCGGGTTCGCGCGGCTGCCACTTGGTCTCGGTCCTTCCTTCGTTGACATAGATTTCGTACATGCCGCGATGGCTGATGAAGATATCGGTGGTGCCCGGCTCGCTGCCCGGTTCGAGGCGGGTGCGGAACTTGTCGCGCTCAGCCGTCGAATAGAGCGAGTCGATGACCTTGCCGAGCAGGTTGCGCAGCATGTCCTGCCCGATCTTGGCGCGGTTTTCGGCCCAGTCGGTTTCCATCACACCGGCTTCCGGCAGTTCAAGACTGATCGTGAAACCGGTTTCCTGCCAGAAATCCTTGACCTGCCCCCAGAGCGCGTCAGGCTTGGCGGCGACGACCAGCCAGCGCTGGCTACCCGAGCGCTCGATGCGCGCCTTGTCGACCGTTGGCAGGATATCGCTCTGTTGCTGCGCGCGGGCCTGCGGCGAACGCTCGCCGGAATACTCCGAGAAGGTCGCCGAGCCCTTGCCGATGGTATCGGGAACGGCGAAACGGTCATCACGCGCCGGCGAGGTCAGATCCGGAGGAATCTCAAGCGTCGGCACTTTGACTGCTGATGCCGACTTGTAGTCAATCTTCTTGGTCTCAAGACCGATCGAACTGCAACCGGCCAGCACCACCGCCAACGAACAAAAAATCAGACGCAACTGGGCAAATTTCATCGGGCATTCCTGTAATTCTGCAATTAAGCGAGCAAACCCGCCTCGCGCATCGCCGCGCGAACACGCTCATGATACTCCGGCGACAGCGGCGTCAAGGGCAGGCGTATGCCGTCCTTGATCAGCCCGAGTTGCTGGCATGCCCACTTGACGGGGATCGGATTCGCTTCGCAGAAGAGCTGGCGATGCAGGCCGAGTAGACGGAAGTTCAATTGACGCGCCTTGACCAGATCACCGCCAAGCGCTGCGGCGCAAAGCTCGTGCATCAAGCGCGGCGCGACGTTGGCGACCACCGAGATATCGCCCTGCCCGCCCATCAGCATCGCGGCACAGGCGCTCGCATCGTCGCCGCTATAGACCGAGAACCCTTGCGGCGCGCGCGCAATCAGTTCGCCGACGCGATCGATGTTGCCGGTCGCATCCTTGATGCCGACGACGTTCGGGATTTGGGCCAGACGCAGCGTCGTCTCGTTGCTCATGTCGGCGACGGTTCGGCCGGGAACATTGTAGAGAATGACCGGAATATCGACCGCTTCGGCGATCGCCCGGAAATGCCGGTAGATACCTTCCTGCGTCGGCTTGTTGTAGTACGGAACGACCGACAACGCGGCGTCGGCGCCAGCTTCTTTGGCGAACTGCGTCATTTCGATGGCTTCCGCCGTCGAATTGGCGCCAGTGCCGGCGATCACCGGAATTCTGCCCGCCACTTGCTTGACGACCAGCCGGATCAGCTCGTGATGCTCTTCGACATTGACGGTCGGCGACTCACCGGTGGTGCCGACCACGCAGATAGCGTCGGTGCCTTCCTGGACATGGAAGTCGACCAGGCGCCGCATGCCCGGCAAATCAAGGCTGCCGTCCTCGAGCATGGGGGTGACAATTGCAACAATGGATCCAGTAATCGTAGTCATGAGTAACGCACCATTAAATTGAACTTGGGATTTTAACCGAAGGCGTGGCAAAGTGCCGCCAAACCACGTAAAACGCAGTGACGGCAATTCGGCTGACATCAACGTCTAAAAAATGCCGTCAAATGCCGTAATACCGTTCAGTCAAGAGAAAAATCGCCGTTCGCCCTGAGCTTGTCGAAGGGTGGATGGCGGCTTTTGCTTCGTAGCGAAGCCGTTCATGGTTCGACAGGCTCACCACGAACGGCTTCAGTAAACGGCATTACCGTCAAATACCGGCCAGCACCCGCAGGTGGGCGGCGACGCTGCGCGCCAGCGCCGACAGCACATAGCCCCCCTCGAGCATCGACACGATGCGTCCCTGCGCGCTCTCTTCGGCGACCGACTTGATCTCCCCGGTGATCCAGGCGTAGTCCTTCTCGCTGAGTTTCATGCTGCCCATGTCGTCTTCGCCGTGCGCATCGAAACCCGCCGAGACCAGAATCAGCTGCGGCGCAAACTCGCGCAACCGCGGCAACCAAGCCTCAGTGACCATCTGCCGGAACTCGTCGCTGCCAGTGCCGCCGGGCAAGGGGACATTGACCATATTGGGCGCCGGGTTTTCGGTGCCGCTATAAGGATAAAAAGGGTGTTGGAACATGCCGACCATCAACACCCGTTCGTCATTGCTGAAACAATCCTCGGTGCCGTTACCGTGATGCACGTCGAAGTCGACGATCGCCACGCGCGCCAAGCCGTGCGCCTTGAGCGCGTGCATCGCGGCGACCGCGATGTTGTTGAAGAAGCAAAATCCCATCGCGTTCTCGCGCCCGGCATGGTGACCGGGGGGGCGCACCGAACAAAAGGCATTCTGGACTTCGCCGCTCATCACCAGATCGACGGCCAGCACACCGGCCCCGGCGGCGCGCAGCGCGGCCTGCCAGGTATGCGGATTCATCGCCGTATCGGGATCGATATGCACCACGCCGAGGGCCGGCGAGGCGCGCTTGAGGCGCTCCAGATGCGAGGCCGGATGGATGCGCATCAGTTGCTCGAAACTGGCGAGCGGCGCATCATGAAAAACGAAATAATGGTCGAGCCCCTGGGCGATCAGGTGATCGCTGATCGCCGCCAGGCGCGCCGGACTCTCCGGATGATACGCGCCGATGTCGTGCAGAGAACAGTCGCGGTGGGTGATGAATGCAGTGCTGGTCACGGTAACCTCCCTGACGTCTATCAAGACGGGATAACGCGCTAAAATCGCCAATCGATCCCGCTCGCCAATCCCGGCCGCGAATCCTGCCCCCTGCTGATCGGCTATTATCGGCCCAATTGCCTCACCACCACAACCGCCGCCATGTCATCGACCACCAAGCCATCGACCATCGCCCAAGTCATCGACGCCGCCAACCAGGTCATCCTCGGCAAGGACACGCAAATCCGTCTGGCGCTGTCCTGCCTGCTGGCGCGCGGCCACTTGCTGATCGAAGACCTGCCCGGCGTCGGCAAGACGACGCTGGCGCATACCCTGGCGCGCCTGCTCGGCCTGCAGTTTTCGCGCATTCAATTCACCAGCGACATGCTGCCGGCCGACGTCATCGGCATTTCGATTTACGACCGCGAACGCAGCGACTTCCGCTTCCTTCCCGGCGCGCTGTTCTCGCAGGTGCTGCTCGCCGACGAGATCAACCGTGCGACGCCCAAAACCCAGAGCGCGCTGCTCGAAGCGATGGAAGAACGCCAGGTCACCACCGACGGCCAGACGCGCGCGCTGCCCGAGCCGTTCTTCGTGATCGCGACGCAGAACCCGTCGAGCCAGATCGGCACTTTCGCGCTGCCCGAATCGCAGCTCGATCGCTTCCTGCTGCGCATCGAACTGGGTTACCCGGATCACGCGGCCGAGCGCGCGCTGCTCGAAGGCGGCGGCCGCCGCGAGCAGCTGCCGACGCTTTCCGCGTGTTTTTCGCCCGACCAGCTGATCCCACTGCAGCGCGAGGCCGCCGCCGTCCATGTCTCGCCGGCGCTGCTCGACTACGTGCAAGCGCTGGTCGAGGCGACGCGCGCCAGCGCGCAGTTCGTCCATGGCTTAAGTCCGCGCGCGGCGCTGGCGCTGCTTGCCGCCGCGCGCGCCTGGGCGTTCATCGACGGGCGCGCGATGGTGCTACCCGAGGACGTGCAGGCGGTGCTACCCGGCGTCGCCGCGCACCGGCTGCGCCTGGCCAACAGCGCCAGCCACGCGCGCGCCGAAGACATCGTCAAACTGATCCGCGCCGTAGCGGTGAGTTGATGTCGATCGTCGATCGGCTCAAACCGTGGCTGCTGCGTTTCGGCGTTGACCAGGAGCTGCCGATCGTTCTCACGCAGCGCCGCATCTTCATCATGCCGACGGCGAGCGGCCTGCTGTTTGCCATCGTCCTTGTCGTGATGCTGCTCGGCGCCATCAACTACGACCTTGCACTCGGCCACGCGCTGGTCTTCCTGCTCGCCGCAATCGGCCTGGTGGCGATGATCCATACCTTCCGCAATCTGCTTGCGCTGCGCGTCACGCCGGGGCGCGCCGAGCCGGTCTTTGCCGGCGAACTCGCGCGCTTCACCGTGCATCTTGAAAACACCCACCGCCAGGCACGCTGCGCGCTCGAATTGGCTTTCGGCAAGAATGAAACGGTGTCGATCAACGTCGCCGCCGAAGGCCGGGCGAGCGTCGGCATCGCTTGTCCTGCGCCGCGCCGCGGCCGTCTCGACCCGGGCCGCATCACGCTGTCGACGCGCTATCCGCTGGGTTTCTTCCGCGCCTGGAGCTATCCGCACCCACCGCTCTCGTGCCTGGTTTATCCGCAGCCGATCGTATCGCCGCTGCCACCGCCAGGCGCCGCCGCGCACGACGGCCAACGCTACGGCGAACAAGGCGAGGAAGACTTCACCGGGCTGCGCCTGCGTCAGCCCAGCGATTCGCCGCGCCACATCGCCTGGAAGGCGGTCGCTCGCGACATCGACCACCGGCCGCTGTTGGTCAAGGAGTTCGCCGGCGGCGCGGCGCCAGAGCTCTGGCTCGACTGGTCAGCAACGCCCGCGGACAGCGGGATCGAAATGCGGCTCTCGCTGCTCGCCGGCTGGGTGCTCGCCGCCGAGCAAGGCGGCGCGCCTTACGGTTTGCGCCTGCCGGGTCTTGCGCTCGCACCGGATCACGGCGACGCGCAGCGCGACGCCTGCCTCGAAGCGCTGGCGCTCTATGGCGCGCAGTAAGTCTGCGCCGCTCGAGCCGGGCGCCATCCCCTGGCTGCTCGCTGCAGCGCTCGCCACGGCGGCGCCGCACGCCGCTCATCTGCCGCTGTGGCTGAGCCTTTCGGTCGGCGCCGCGCTGCTCTGGCGCGCCTGGTTGTGGCGAACGGACTCGCCATTGCCACCGCGCGCTCTGCTGGCGGTCGTCGCGCTGACCGGCGTCGCGGCGATCGGCTGGCAGTTCCGCACGCTGCTCGGGCGCGACTGCGGCGTCGCGCTGATCGTCTTCTTCATGGCCATGAAACCGCTCGAAATGCGAACCCGACGCGATTCGACGGCGCTCGTCATGCTCGGCTTCTTCCTGCTGCTCACGCATTACTTCTACTCGCAAAGCATCGTCACCGGTCTGTGGCTGCTCGCCGCGACGACGCTGCTCGTCGCGGCGCTGATCCGCCTGCACGGCGGCGGCCAGCCGGCGCGCGTGATCGTGCGCGACGCCGCGCTGTTGCTGGCGCAGTCGCTGCCGCTGATGCTGATCCTGTTTCTGCTCTTTCCTCGCGTTGCCGGCCCGCTCTGGGGACTGCCGCAGGATGCCCACGCCGGGCTCAGCGGACTTTCCGACCGGATGTCGCCCGGATCGCTCAACCGACTGATCGAATCGGGCTCGATCGCCTTTCGCGTCGAATTTGCCGGCGAACTGCCGCCGCAGACTAGCCTCTACTGGCGCGGCCCGGTGCTCGACGACTACGACGGCTTGACCTGGAGCGTGCCGCCGAGCGGCGCGCGGCCACCGGCGACGGCGCCGCTCATCGAATCGCGCGGGAAGAACTACCGCTACGTCAGCACGCTCGAAGCGAACAACCAGCGCTGGCTGCTGGCGCTCGATCTGCCGCTCGAACGACCGGCCGGCAGCATGCTGGCGCGCCGCTTTGAGACGCTGGCACGCGAACCGCTGCGCACACGCGCTCGCTTCGCCTTCAGTTCGGCGCCTGACTTTATTGCCAACCGCGACGAAGACCCGGCGCTGTTGCTGCAATCCTTGCGCCTGCCGGCGCAGCTCAATCCGCGCAGCCGAAAGCTGGCGCAAAGCTGGCGCGCCCAGTTCGCTTCGCCGCAGCAAATCTCCGACCAGGCGCTGCGCTTCTTTGCCCACAACGACTTCATCTACACGCTGCGTCCGCCGCTGCTCGGGCAAAACGCCGTCGACGACTTCCTGTTCGCGACGCGGCGCGGCTTCTGCGAACACTATGCGTCGGCCTACGTCGTGCTGATGCGCGCCGCCGGCGTTCCGGCGCGCGTGGTGACCGGCTATCAGGGCGGCGAACTCAACCCGGTCGATGGCTATCTCACCGTTCGCCAGTCCGACGCCCACGCCTGGGCCGAGATCTGGATCGCCGGGCGCGGCTGGCAGCGCGTCGACCCGACGGCATCGGTCGCACCGTCGCGCATCGAACGCGGCATCGACGCCGCGCTGCCGGCGAGCGACCCGTTGCCGGCGCTGGTGCGCATCGATTCCGACTGGCTGCGCGAGCTGCGCAACCACTATGAAGCGGCAAACAACCGCTGGAACCAGTGGGTGCTCGGGTACAATCCACAACGTCAGCGCGAGCTGCTGTCAAGGCTAGGCTTCACCGACCCAGACTGGCGCAACATGAGCGCGGCGCTGGCCACCCTGTGTGCGATCGCGCTCACCATCGTCGCGATCGCGACGCTGCGCCAGCGCCAGCGTGCGACGCCGGCGCAACGCGCCTGGCGACGCTTTTGTACGCGTCTGAAGAAGCAAGGAATGGCGCGCGAAGACTGGGAGGGGCCGCTCGCCTTCGCGGCGCGCGTCGCGCGCGAAAAACCGCCGCTGGCAACGATTTGCTTCAAGGCCGCCAGCCTCTTCGCGCAACTGCACTACGGCACGGGAACACCCGCGCAACTGCAAGAATTGAAGGACTGTACGCGGCGTTTGCCGTCATCATGGAGAAAGATACGTTGAGCAAAACCACCCGCAGCGCCGGCCTGTTCCTGGGACAACTCGCCGTCGCGTCGATCATTTCGATCGCCGCGCTGTCGCCCGGCGACGCCGCCGCCAAGAGCGCCCAGCAAAGCACGCCAAAGAACGCCCAAAAACTCGCCGCCGCGCCCAAGAGTTCAGCGCAAACACCGCCGTTCAGCGCCTCGCCCGAAGTTCGCGACTTCATCGAGGCGATGCACGAGCAGCACGGTTTCGACGTCGAGCAACTGACGCGCGAGTTCTCGCAGATCCATTCGAACGCCACCGTGCTGCGCGCGATCCGCCCGGCCGCGGTTCCCGAGTTGCAGCGCTCGTGGCCGCGTTACCGCGAGCGCTTCGTCAATGAACGGCGAACGCGCTACGGCCTGCGCTTCTGGCAGGAAAACGCCGCCGAGCTCACGCGCGCCGAGGCGATCTACGGCGTTCCGGCGCAGGTGATCGTCGCGATCATCGGCGTCGAAACCGAATACGGCCGCAACATGGGCAGATTCAGCGCGCTCGAAGCGCTGGCGACGCTGGCCTTCGACTACCCGCCGCGCGCCGCATTCTTTCGCAACGAACTCGAACAGCTCTTGCTGCTGGCGCGCGAAAACAAGGTCAGCGCGCTCGACATCAAGGGCTCGTACGCCGGCGCGATCGGCATCCCGCAGTTCATGCCGAGCAGCCAGCGCCGCTACGCCGTCGATTTCGACGGCGATTCGCGTATCGACCTGCGCAGAAGCACGATCGACGCCATCGGCAGCGTCGCGCGCTTTCTGCAGATGCACGGCTGGCAAGCCGGCGCGCCGGTCGCGCTGCCGGCTGCCGTCGACGGCGACCCGGCGCCGCTGGTCGCGGCCGGAATCAAGCCGCAAGAGTCCTTGCAACAGCTCGCGCAACAGGGCGTGACGGTCTCGCCGCTGCTGGCCCAGCAGCTCGCGCCGGACGGCGAATGGCGAGCGGCGCTGATCGACCTCGTGAGCCCCGACCAGCCGACCGAATACTGGGTCGGCTTCGACAATTTCTACGTGATCACGCGCTACAACCGCTCGAGCTTTTACGCGATGTCGGTGTTCCAGCTCGCCGAAGCGCTGCGCGAAGCGCAGGCGGCCAACTGAAGCGCCGCCGCAAGACAGACTGGACGGCCATCGTAAAATCGAACACCATCACCACCAAGGTCCTTGCGACCTCGATCAATTTATAAAATTTAGGGGGTCTTATGAAAACTCTGGTGGCTGACAAGGTGTCCGCAAAAATGATTTCCGACCTCAAATCCCTGGGTTGCGAAGTTGTTCTCAACCCGGACTTGAGCGCCGAATCCTTGCCCGCGGCACTGGCCGACGTCGAAATCCTGATTGTTCGCTCGACCAAGGTGAGCGCCGAAGCGATTGCGGCAGGCTCCTCGCTGTCGCTGATCATCCGCGCCGGCGCGGGAACCAACACGATCGATATCAAGACGGCCAGCGAAAAAGGGATCTACGTCGCCAATTGCCCGGGAAAGAACACCGACGCTGTCGCCGAATTGGCGATCGGTCTTTTGATCGCCGCCGACCGCCGGATCGCCGACGCGCTGATCGACCTGCGCGCCGGCAAATGGCGCAAGAAGGAATACGGCAAAGCCCGTGGCCTCAAGGACAGAACGCTGGGCATCGTCGGCCTGGGCCACATCGGCAGCGCCGTCGCCAAGCGCGCTCAGGCGATGGGAATGAACGTCGTCGCCTGGTCGAGAAGCCTGACGCCGGAAAAAGCCAAGTCACTTGGCGTCGGCTTTTGCGCGTCGCCCGACGCGGTCGCCGAACAAGCCGACGCGATCAGCCTGCATCTCGCGCTTTCAAAGGAAACGCGCGGAATCATCAACAGCAATTTCCTCGGCCTGATGAAAAAGGGGGCGCTGCTCGTCAATACGGCGCGCAGCGAGGTCGTCGATAGTGCAGCGCTCAAGGAAGCCCTGCGTAGCGGCCGGATCAGGGCCGCACTCGATGTCTTTGAAAACGAGCCGAGCAGCGGCGAAGCCGACTTCATCGACCAGGAAATGGCGTCGCTGCTTTCTGCCGCCACCCCCCATATCGGCGCCTCGACCGATCAGGCGGAAGAGGCCATCGCCGAGGAAACCGTGCGCATCGCCAAGACCTTCATGGCGACCGGCAAGCCGCCCAACGCCGTCAATCCGAGAAAGCTGCATACCGGCGTGCGCTGCATCATTCGTCACTACAACCGCGTCGGCGTGCTGGCCAATGTGCTGCACGAACTGCGCAGCGAAGGAATCAACATCGAGGAAATGGAAAACACCATTTTCGAAGGTGAATTGGCCGCCTGTTGCTCGCTGGTCCTCGACCAGAAGCCGAGCGAAGCCTTGCTCAAACGCATTGCCTGCGGCGAGCACGTGATCCAGGCGATGCTCAAGTAAGGCCACGAGGCGCTGGCGTCAGCCAACGCCTCGCCTCGGTCAGGACTCGCCGAGATAGGCCCGGCGCACCCGGTCGTCGGCGAGCAATTCCTGGCCGCTGCCCGAGAAACTGATGGTCCCGGTCTCCATGACATAGCCGGTATCGGCGACGGAGAGCGCGACCTTGGCGTTTTGCTCGACCAGCAACACCGTGACCCCGATCGAGTTGATCTGCCGGATGATGTCGAAAATCATTCCGACGAAGATCGGCGCGAGGCCGAGCGAAGGCTCGTCCATCATCAGCACCTTGGGCTTTGACATCAACGCGCGACCGACCGCCAACATCTGCTGCTCGCCGCCCGAAAAGGTCCCGGCCTTCTGTTTGTGACGCTCCTTCAAGCGCGGGAAAAGGCCAAAGACGCGCTCGCGATCGGCTTCGATTTCCGCCCGGTCATTGCGCGCATAAGCGCCGAGCGTCAGGTTTTCGTCGACCGAAAGATTGGGGAATACCCGGCGGCCTTCCGGAACCAGAACGATGCCGGACTCGACGATGGCCTTGGTCTGACCACCATAGATGTCCTGGCCATTCCAGCTGACCGATCCCGAATCGGCCTTGACCAGGCCGATGATCGCATTGAGCGTCGTGCTCTTGCCGGCACCGTTGGCGCCGATCAAGGTGACTATCTTGCCAGCCGGCACGTCCAGGCTGATGCCGCGCAGCGCGTGAATTCCACCGTAATGAACCGAAAGGTTCTTGATCGACAACATTATCCTGCTCCCAGATAGGCTTCAATGACCATCGGATTTTTCTGAATTTCCTCGGGCGTACCGTGGGCGATGGTCACCCCGTAGTCGAGCACGTACATGCGCTTGCAAACGCCCATGACGACTTGCATATGGTGTTCGATCAGCACGATGGTCAGTTTGAACTGGTCGCGAATCTTGAGGATGAAGTCCATCAGCTCGACCGACTCCTGGGGATTCATTCCGGCCGCCGGTTCATCGAGAAACAGCAGCTTCGGCTCGGTCGCCAGCGCGCGGGCGATTTCCAGGCGGCGCTGCTTGCCGTACGGCAGGCTGGTCGCCGGCGCCTGTTCATGCTCGCTCAAGCCGACTTCGGCGAGCAGCGCGCGCGCGCGTTCATGCACGTGCCGCTCCTTGTTCATATACGAAGGCAGGCGCAGCGTCGCTTCGAACAGATTGGTCCCCATCCGCATATGCTGGGCGACCAGGATATTTTCGAGCACGCTCATTTCCTTGAACAAACGGATGTTCTGGAAAGTACGCGCCACCCCCAGGCGGGTAATCGCGTGCGGCTTCATTCCGGCGATCTCCTGCCCCTCGAACTGGATGCTGCCGCTGGTCGGCGTGTAGACGCCGGTGATCAGGTTGAACGAAGTGGTCTTGCCGGCGCCATTGGGGCCAATCAGACCGACGATCTCACCCGGCTGGACATCCATGCTCAGCGCGGTGACTGCGGCCAGACCGCCGAAACTCTTGTTGACGCCGATCGTCTGCAACAGGGCACTCATCAGCGGCCCCCTTTCTCGGATTTTGACTTGCGTCGTGGCAACAGCCCGATTCTGGACAGCGCATCCCAACTGAACTCGGCTTTGCCCATCAAGCCCTGTTGGCGATAAATGACCACCACCATCAGCAGCGCCGAGAAAAAGACCATGCGCAGCCCGGGCACCCCGGAGGTGACCATGAACCCCAGGTTCAGAGGACCGTCGAGGAAACGCAACGCCTCCATCGAAATGGTCACGACGATCGCCGCGACGACCGAACCGGTAATCGAGCCGACGCCGCCCAGAACGACGATCAGCAGAATATCGAAGGTCTTGAGGAAAATGAACTGCTTGGGGTCGATGGTGGTGAGGTAATGCGCCAGCAGCCCGCCGGCGATCCCGGCCAGGAAACTGGAGATGGTAAACGACAACACCTTCATGCCGAAAACATTGATCCCCATCGACTCGGCGGCGATCTCATTGTCACGGATCGACTTGAAGGCGCGCCCGTAGCTCGACTTGATCAACAGCACCAGAAACAGCGTGGTCAAAATGGCCGATCCCCAGGCCCACCACATGGTGGTGAAACGCGCCAAGCCCTTGAGCCCGAGCGAGCCGTTGGTGAACGTCATGGCATTGGTCAGGATCACGCGGATGATTTCGGAAAATCCGAGCGTCGCGATGGCCAGGTAATCGTCGCGCAAACGCAGCGAAATCACGCCCAGCAGCCAGCCGATCAGACCGGCGAGCAAGCCGCCGATCAGCAAGGCCGGCAGGAAGGGGAACTGCACGTTGGCCAACCAGGGGACGATCGGCTGAATGACGTAATTGACCTCTTTCTGCTCAGGCGACATGGTGAGAATGGCGCAGGTGTAAGCCCCGACCGCCATGAAGCCGGCGTGCCCCAGGCTGAACAGGCCGGTAAAACCGTTGATCAGGTTGAGCGACAAGGCCAGAATGATGTTGATCGCGCAGAGTTTGAAGATCTGCATGGTGAAGCGATCGAACAGCTCGTCAAAGACGAACAGCAGGACCAGGCCGATGACCGCCGCACCGAGGGTCAGCAGCGTATTGCGGCTCATCGGCAGTTTTTTGGACGTATTCATCAGACCTTCTCCCCCAGGTTCTTGCCCAGCAGGCCGGTTGGCTTGACCAGCAAAACGACGATCAACAACACGAAAGCGAAGGCATCCTTGTAACCGGTCAGTTCCGGCATGAAAGCGACCGTCATCAGCTCGATCACGCCGAGCAACAGCCCGCCGAGCACCGCCCCGCCGATACTGCCGATGCCGCCGATGACCGCGGCGATGAAGCACTTGAGGCCCGGCATGATACCCATCAGCGGTTCGAGCCGGGGATACTTGAGCGCCCAAAGGATGCCGCCGATGGCCGCCAAGGCACTGCCGATGGCAAAGGTGATCGAGACGATCCGATTGACATCGATGGCCATCAGGCGGGCGGCCTCGATGTCGGTCGACACCGCGCGCATCGCCATCCCGACCCGGGTGCGATGGACGATCCACAGCAAGGCCGCCAGGATAACCGCGGTGACCAGCGGAATAATCAAGCTGACGCTGGCGATATGCACGCCGCCGAGAATGAAATTGCGCGCGAAAAACTCGGGAACCGGAAAGGCTTTGGGGCGAGCGTTGAACAGCACGATGGCCAGATTTTCGAGCAGGAACGAGGCGCCGATCGCACTGATCATGATCGAGATGCGCGGCGAATCGCGCAAGGGACGATAGGCCACCCGTTCGAGTCCGACGCCAAAAACCGTGGTCAGCGCAATGGCCACGATGACCGCCATCCACCACGGCATCAGAAAAGTACTGACGCCGTAAAAGGCCAGATAGCCGCCGACCATGAAAATGTCGCCATGAGCGAAGTTGATCAGACGCAGGATGCCGTACACCATGGTGTAGCCGATGGCAATCAGCGCGTACAGGCTGCCCAAAGACAGCGCATTGACGAACTGCTGGAGAAAAGTTTGAAAATCCATGAAGTTCCTTCTGGAACTGCAGTAGCACCTACTCAGTCAAGAAAACCAGAGCCATTGCTTGACTAAGTTGAGCGGAGCGACTGCTATAGGCAGGAGCAAAAATCGAACGGCCTCGCTGGCAGCGAAAGGCAAGAAGCGAACAGGCAAGAAAAAATCCGAATGTGAAAGTAGCAAAAGCTACGGCACATTCGGATCCTTAACGACATTTACCTCGGCCGCAACTTCGCTCAGGGCTTGACGGTCGTCAGAAAGACAAACTTGCCATCCTTGACCGTCTTGAACACGGCATCCTTGTCGGCATTGCGCTCGGCATTGATCGTGATGACCCCTGCCGCCCCCTCGAAGCCCTTGGTCTGGGCCAAGGCATCGCGAATCTTCTGCGGCTCGGCCGAACCGGCGCGGGTGATCGCGTCGATGATCACCAAGTAGGCATCATAGCCCAGCGCAGCAACCGCCGACGGCTCCTTCTTGAACTCTTCGCGGAAAGCCTTGAGGAAAACCTCGGAAGTCTTGTTGATCGGCACGTCGTTGGCAAAGAAAGTCGAGAACGCGGCGCCCTCGACAGCCTCGCCACCGATATCCAGGAAGGCACCGAAGTCCCAGGTATCGCCACCGATGAACTGGGCCTTCATGCCAAGCGCGCGCGCCTGTTTGATGATCAGCGCCGATTCGGTGTAATTGCCCGGGGCAAAAATCACGTCGGGTTCAAACTTCTTGATATTGGTCAGCTGAGCCGAGAAATCCTGGTCGCCCGTGTTGTAGTCGGAAACCGCGACGATCGAATCCTTGTTGCCCGAGAGTTTGACGAACTCATCGACGAAGAACTTGGCCAGACCGACCGAATAATCGTTCGACACTTCGCGGATAATCGCGACTTTCTTGGCCTTCAGCGTATTGAACGCGTAGCTGGCGCCAACGATTCCCTGGAAGGGATCGAGGAAGCAGACGCGGAAATAGTAGTCGTTGCCCTTGGTCACGTTGGGGTTGGTCGCCGACACGGCTACCGCAGGAATCTTGGCCTCGGCAAAAATCGGACCGCCAGCCATCGACAGCGAGCTGCCCCAGGAACCGATCACGGCTTTGACTTTTTCCTTTTGAACCAGAACGGTCGCGGCATTGGCGGCCTCGACCTTGTCCGACTTGTTATCGACCGCAACCAGTTGAACGGTTTTGCCAAGCACTTTCGGGACCAGCTTGTTGGCCAATTTGGCGCCATCGTATTCATCAGCGCCGCCCGCGGCGTTGGCGCCGGTGAGCGGCTGAAACACGCCGATCTTTATGACATCGTTGTCCACGTTGGGACTCGAGCAAGAGACGAGGGAAACGCCTGCCGCCAGAGCAGCGGCAAGCTTCAGCAGGGAAATAGTCTTTTTCATGGGAGCCCCCTTGGTGATTTTGCGACCGAATTCAGTCAAGCCGCGGATGCTACAGACCTCGTTTTCCATCGTCAAGACAAAGATTCGGCAAGATCAGTGTCCTGCGGTTCTTTCCCTTGCGGGAAACAGGCATCCAGAAATCGCCTGGCGAACAGCGGCCTCGTCAGCAGAAAAACCTAGGCCGCGACCTTGGCCGCCTTTTCCTCTTCGAGCTTGAGGAGCTTGTACTCGATCGAATCGACGAGCGCGATCCAGCTCGCCTCGATGATGTCGGTCGACACGCCGACCGTCGTCCACACCGAATCGCCGTCGGTCGATTGAATCAGCACGCGGACCTTGGACGCGGTCGCGTCCTTACCGTTGATCACGCGCACCTTGTAGTCGGTGAGGTGGACGTTTGACAGTTCCGGATAGAAGCGGTCGAGCGCCTTGCGTAGCGCGCGGTCGAGCGCATGCACCGGACCGTCGCCTTCGGCCGCGGTGATTTCCTCGGCGCCGTCGACTTTGACCTTGATGATCGCCGACGACCCGTAGTCGCTGGTCGTCGGATGCTCGCCGATGATTTTGAAGTGCTCGAGCGAAAAGAACGGGCGGTACTTGCCGAGCTGTTTGCGGATCACCAGCTCGAAAGTACTCTCGGCGCCCTCGAACTGATAGCCCTCGTGCTCGAGTTCCTTGAGGCGGCGGATGATGCTGTCGGTCACCGCGTCGTCCTTGGTGACCGAAGCATCGACCTCCCAGATCTTCTCGAGGATCATGCGCCGGCCCGAGACCTCGCTCATCAGGAAGCGGCGCTGGCCGCCGACCAGCTCCGGGTCGATGTGCTCGAACGAATGCGCCGCCTTGTTGACGCCGTCGATGTGCATGCCACCCTTGTGCGCGAAGGCACAGTTGCCGACGAAGGGGTCGCGCTCGTTGAGCGCGACGTTGGAAATCGCCGCGAGGTGGCGCGCGACGCGCGCGATATTCTTGTACTGGTCAGCCGGCAGGCAATCGTAGCCGGCCTTGACGCCGAGGTTGGCGATGATCGTCGACAGATTGGCGTTGCCGCAGCGTTCGCCGAAGCCGATATAGGTGCCCTGCACGTGGCGCGCGCCGTTCTCGACGGCCATCACGCTGTTGGCGACCGCCATGCCGCAGTCGTTGTGTGCGTGAATGCCGATCGGCACCGAAAACTTGTCGGCCATCTGCTTGACGATGGCCGCGACGACCGACGGGAAAGTGCCGCCGTTGGTGTCGCACAGCACCAGCGCATCGGCGCCGCCGTCGACGGCGGCCTGCAAGGATTTGACCGCATACTCCGGGTTGGCCTGGTAGCCGTCTAAGAAGTGCTCGGCGTCGAAGATCACTTCCTTGCCGCGCGCCTTGAAGAAAGCCAGCGTATCGCTGATCATCGCGAGGTTTTCGTCGAGCGACGTGCGGATGATGTCGGTGACGTGGAAATCCCAGCTCTTGCCGAAGATCACGATGACCGGCGTGTCGGCGAGCAGCATCGACTGCACGTTGTCGTCGGCTTCGGCGGTGATGCCGCGCCGGCGCGTGCTGCCGAAAGCGGCGAGCTTGGCGTGCTTGAGAACGACGCTCTTGGCGCGCGCGAAGAACTCGAGATCCTTGGGGTTGGACCCCGGGTTGCCGGCCTCGATGTAATCGACGCCGTGCTCGTCGAGCAGCACCAGGATCTTGAGCTTGTCCTCGACCGAAAACGAGATCCCCTCGGCCTGTGCGCCGTCGCGCAATGATGAATCGAAGATCGCTACTTTCTTGCCCATTGCAAAAATCCTTAAGGGGTATGCCGACCAACCGATCGCGCGTCGGTCGGTTGCTATTGATCGCGGCCGGCGGTCAAACCAGCGGGCGATTATCCAGTGAAATCAGCGCGCCGACAACCGGCGCTCAGAGCAGGCTGTCGCGCGTCACGCCGCCGCGCTTGATGACTCGGCGCAGCTGGTCGAGCGCTTCGATCTGGATCTGGCGAACGCGCTCGCGCGTCAGGTTGAGATCGGCGGCGACCTCCTCGAGCGTGCTGATTTCAACGCCGCCCAGGCCGTAACGGCGTTCGAGCACGCGCCGCTGCTTGTCCGGCAACTGACTGACCCAGCGCCCGACCAGATCGCCGATTTCGTTGCTCTGCAGCAGGTTCTCCGGATCGACGGCATTCTCGTCGGCAATCGCGTCGGCGATGGTGTGGTTGGGGTCGATGTCGAGCGGCGCATCGAGCGAAGCGATGTGCTCGTTGAGCGCCAAGGCGCGGCGCACCTCTTCGACCGAACGGTCGATCAGGTGCGCGATCTGTTCGAGGTGGATCTCCTTGCCGTTGGCCAGTTCCAGGTGCCGGAACGAGCGCAGCACCAGGTTGATCTCCTTGACCACGTGCACCGGCAGACGGATGGTTCGCGACTGGTTCATGATCGAACGCTCGATGCTCTGCCGGATCCACCAGGTCGCGTAGGTCGAGAAGCGGAAGCCGCGCTCCGGGTCGAACTTCTCGATCGCGTGGATCAAGCCGAGATTGCCTTCCTCGATCAGGTCGAGCAGCGGAATGCCGCGATTGAGGTAGTGTTTGGCGATATTGACGACCAGCCGCAGGTTGTGCTCGATCATCTTCTGTCGCGCGACAAACTCGCCGCCGCGCGCGCGGCACGCCCAGTCGTACTCCTCCTTGGGAGTAAATAGCGGCTTGGCGCCGATCTCGTTGAGGTAATGCTGGGTAACGTCGTTGAGCAACTCGACTTCCGGCGTCGGTGCCACCACCTCTTCTTCGGGTTCGCTCAGGAACGGCTCTTCCGACGACTCTTCATGCGGCACTTCACCGCCCTCGAAATCGGCATCAGCGGGGTCAACCGAGTCGGGATCGCCGGACATGATCAGCGCGCGGGCAGATACTTCATCGGATCGAGCGGCTTGCCCTGGCTGCGCACTTCGAAGTGCAGCTTGACCTGGTCGGCGTCGGTGTTGCCCATCTCGGCGATCTTCTGACCGCGCGTCACCATCTGACCTTCTTTGACCAGCAGCGTCTGATTATGGCCATAGACCGAAACATAGGTGGCGTTGTGCTTGACGATCACCAGTTTGCCGTAACCGCGCAGAAAATTGGCGATGATGACCTTGCCGTCACCGGCCGCGACCACCGGATCGCCGGCCTTGCCGGCAATGTCGATGCCCTTGTTGCCACCTTCGCTGTAACTGCCGATCGTCTTGCCGTTGGCCGGCCAGATCCAGGCGACGTCGTCGCCGCTCAACGCGGGCTCAGCGGGTTTGGCCGCACCGGCAGCTGCGGCGCTCGCCACAGTCGGTGCGGCGCCTGCCGCCGGCTCGACCGCCTTGCCCGCCCCTTGCGCGCGGGCCAGCGCCTGATCCGAGTAGGCTTCCTTGCCGGCCTTGGGTTCGCGCTTGAGCGCGTCGGTGCTGCCGGTCGCGCCACCTGGCAGCGGCCGCTGCTCGACGCCCGACTCGCCACCGATCGGCCGCGCTTGCACCACGCCCGAGGTGACCGGCGCCGTCGACGCAACAGCCCCTCCCGGGGCGCTCTGCGGCCTGACCTTGAGCACCTTGCCCGGGGTAATCCGGTTCGGGCTGTCGATGGCGTTGAGCGTGATCAGTTCGCGAAAATCCATACCGTGTTCGCGCGCGATGCTGTAGAGCGTATCGCCGCTCTTGACCGTATACGTATCATTGGCCGGCGCGGCGACGGCCGTCGGCTGGCTGCCGCCCGACACCGGCGCCGGCGACTTGCTGGCACAAGCAGCCAGCACAAGCAGGGCGGCGAGCGCCAGACCCGGCTTGATAAAAGAACAATTTTTCTTCATTCGAGTCCTGAGAGTAACGGAACGAAACGGACACTATCCAGACGGGTTTCGACGTAGCCCTGGGCACGGCGTTCAATCAGCAACAGGAACTGGTCGCCGCTCCCCACCGGCAAGAGCATTCTGCCACCAAGCGCGAGTTGCTGCAAAAGCGCATTGGGAACGCCAGAAGCCGCCGCTGCGACGATGATCGTATCATAAGGCGCCGCTTCGGGAAGACCGAATTGCCCATCGGCATATTTGAGGCGAACCTTGAACTGCTGGATCGCGCGCAGATTGAGCTTGGCCTTGGCGAGCAGCAGTTCGATGCGTTCGACGGCATAAACCTCGCCCGTCAGTTGCGCCAGAACGGCGGCCTGATAACCGCAACCGGCGCCGATTTCGAGCGTCTTGCCAAGCTCTCGCCCGCCCTCGCGCAGCACCTCGATCATTCGCGCGACGATATACGGTTGCGAGATCGTCTGTGAAAAACCGAGCGGCAGCGCGGTGTCCTCGTAGGCGCGCGAAGCCAGCGCCTCCTCGACGAAAACGTGACGCGGCACCGCGGCAATCGCCGCCAGCACGCGCTCATCGACAATCCCACGCTCGCGCAGACGATCGATCATGCGCGCACGGGTGCGCTGCGAGGTCATGCCGATGCCGGAAACGCTTCGATTCATTGCGCCAGCCAGTCGCGGATCAGCGGCAGCTGCGCGTTATGCGTCAGGTCGATCTGCAGGGGCGTCAGTGAAACCTGGTTGTTGGCGACCGCGTAGAAATCGGTTCCCTCGCCGGCGTCCTGCGCCGCACCGGCGGCGCCGACCCAATAGACGGTCTCGTTGCGCGGCGTTTGCGTGCGCACCACGGCTTCGGCCTTGTGTCGCTTGCCGAGCCGCGTGACGACGCGGCCGCGCAATTCTTCGTAGGGCACGTCGGGAACATTGACGTTAAGCAGCAGCGGCTCGCGCAGCGGCTCGCGCTCTATCATCTGCACCAACTCGAGCGCCACCCGCGCGGCCGTCTCGAAATGCACGCCGGCCTTACTGCACAGCGAAACGGCAAGCGACGGAACGCCGAGCAGAAAGCCCTCGGTCGCCGCCGCGACGGTCCCCGAATAAATCGTGTCGTCGCCCATGTTGGCGCCCAGGTTGATCCCCGAAACGACCATGTCGGGCAGTTCATCGAGCATCCCGGTCACCGCCAGATGCACGCAATCGGTCGGCGTTCCGTTGACGTGATAGAAGCCGTTGGGCGTACGCTTCAAGGAAAGCGGACGATCGAGCGTGAGCGAATTGCTGGCGCCGCTGCGGTCGCGCTCGGGCGCCACCACCGTAATTTCAGCGACCTGAGCCAGAACGCGCGCCAGGCATTCGATCCCCGGCGAAAAATAACCATCATCGTTGCTGAGCAAAATTCGCATAGCGCCCCATAAATACGGAAAACAAAAAAACCGGCAAGCGGCCGGCTTCTGGAAACGGTGGTCCTGCCTCGCGAACTCGTGAGAATCGGACGACAAGCAACTGAAAATCCCACCTAAAATCGTGCGGCCCCAAGCCAGGCTCCATTATAAGGGGCATTCGGAATCCCGTGCGAAAACCGACGGGATGGCCCCATCGCTGGTCGGATCGGGGCCGGTTGAACCGGCGGGAAAAAATACTGTCAGTTCGTCTACTACCGTTGCCCACCCAGCCATCGCTGATCCAGGCTTCGGTTTACCAGCCCGCCCGATCGACCCAGCGCACTCCGGAGAGCACCATGCAAGGCGACAAACAAATCATCGACATCCTCAACGAGCTGCTGGCCGGAGAATTGACCGCGGTAGACCAATACCTGATCCACGGCGAGATGTATGCGGACATGGGCTTCACGCAATTGGCCGCCAAGGCGTTGCACGAATCGGCACACGAGCGCCAGCACGCCAGCGCCCTGATCCAGCGCATCCTGTTCCTCGAAGGAACGCCTAATCTGGCCAAGCGCGACGCGCTGAAAATCGGCAAGACGGTACCGAAAATGCTCGAAGCCGATCTCTCGGTCGAATACAAGGTCGCCGGCCACCTCAAGAAGGCGATGGCGGCGTGCGAAAAAGCCCAGGATTACGTCAGCCGCGACATGCTTGGCGTCCAGCTCGAGGACACCGAGATGGATCACGCCTATTTCCTCGAAAAGCAGATCCGCCTGATCGAACTTACCGGCCTGCAAAATTATCAACAGAGCCAGATCGGCTCTGGCGCGCAGGCTTAGGAGAGAGCACGATGAAAAGCGATAAACGAATCATCGGCGCCCTCAACAAGGTACTGAAGAACGAACTGACGTCGATCAACCAGTACTTCCTGCATGCCCGCCTGTTCCGCCACTGGGGACTAGAAAAGCTCAACGACTACCGCTACCGGCAGTCGATCCGCGTCATGAAGGAAGCCGACCAGCTGATCGACCGGGTGCTTTTCCTCGAAGGATTGCCCAACCTGCAGAGCCTGGGCAAGCTGCAGGTCGGCGAAAACGTCGTCGAGTGCCTGCAAAGCGACCTCGCCAACGAGCGCGAGATCCAGCGTCCGGCGCTGATTGAGGCGATTGCGCTGGGCGAGGAATTGCAGGACTACGTGAGCCGCGATCTGCTCGAAGATCTGCTCGAACACTGCGAAGACGCCATCGACTGGCTGGAGACGCAGCACAGCCTGATTGCCCAGGTCACGCTGCCGAACTATCTGCAGGCGCACATTGAGCCGAGCGGCGGCTGATCGCCCAGCTTAGTCGGCAGGAGCATTGCGATGTATGTCTGCGTCTGCATGGCCGTCACCGAGCGCCAGATCCATGAGGCTGCGCGCGCCGGCGCCACCACGCTCAAGGATTTGCGGCGCGAGCTGGGCGTTTCCAGCGAATGCGGTCAATGTGCGGCGCAGGCGCGCAAGTGTCTGGCCGCAGCCACTGAAGCTGGAGGCCAACGGCCGAACAGCGCGCCGGCAGCGCCTCAGTGCCGAATCTTCATGGCATTGACATAGCCCAGGCGGCGCGAGATCACGCCGCCGACGTGCTTGAGTTCGTCGACGATTCGGTCCTGATTCTCATGAACGCGTTTGATCGGCCCGGATACGCTGATCGCCGCGATGACGCCGCCGGTAAAGTCGTAAATCGGCACCGCCAGGCAATACAGCCCATACTCGATTCCCTCGTCATCGACGGCGTAGCCGTCGCTGCGGATATGGGCAAACTCCTCGTACAGCTTGAGCCGGTCGGTGACCGTTTTCTCGGTAAACTTGGTCAGTTTCTTTTCAAAAATACGGTCGGTTTCTTCGATCGACAGATTGGCCAGGATGACCTTTCCCAACGCCGTACAGTAGGCCGGGCGGCGACTGCCCAAGCGCGCGGTAGTCTGAATCGAGCTGGTGCCTTCGGCTTTGTAGAGATAAACCACGTCACCGCTGTTATATACGGCGAGAAAAGACGTTTCGCCGACCGTCGCCGACAATTCCTGCAAGTAAGGGATCGAAACGTCGACGATATCCTGTCCGACCAGCCCACTGATTCCGATCTCTAGCGCCTTGATCCCTATCGTGTATTTTTCCTTGTCCTGGTCCCAGCTCACGTACTCGCGTGCCGAGAGGATTTCGAGAATGCGAAAGGCCGTGGTCTTGGGTATGCCGACCGACTTGACTACTTCGGCCAGCGACAGCCCCTTGGCGCTCTGCGAGATCGCCTCGAGAATGCTTAGAGTCTTGTCGACGCTGGAGTTGAGTTTTTCATTCATCGCAAAACACCCGCCCTAGCATTAAATTTCGTCCAGCCTAAAAAAACACCCCTTGGAACGAAAGCCCAAGGGGTGTGATGGTAGCGGGAAAACGCAGTCCTGCTTACTTGACGTCGCGAACGGCGTCGATTTGCTTGATGTAGTTGTCGCCGCCGAACTTGTCGGTAAAGGTCTTGCGGCCCGGCTTGGTGACGGCCAGGAAGGGGGCCGGATCAACGGTCTCGACGACCTGCATGCCGGCCTTCTTGACGTCGGCGACGATCTTGGCCATGTTGTCGGCGTTGAGCTTGCGCTGCAACTGGCCGGCTTCACGCGCCGCT
>JAGTRW010000025.1 GCA_018262095.1 Pseudomonadota bacterium | reverse complement strand
GCCGTTGGTTTTCTGGCTGACGATTTCGCCGATCTTCTTGACCGTCATCACCGTCGGGTAGTCCTGCGGATGCACGTCGGCCGAACGGAAATCGCGCGCCTGCACCTGCACCGCGCCCATCGCAAACGCCGATGCCAGTACCACTCCCAGAATCTTCTTCAGTTTCTTCTGCATAACTACCTCCTTGAGATAAACAATTAGGTCAAACGCACCCAGTCAACGCTGCCAGGGTAGAGGCTCGCCCCCACACCAACTCACGAGAATATACGCCAAGCACAAAGGCTGTTCAAGATTTTTTTGAAACATAATTTCATTTTCGCGTAGTGATCGGTGAGGCGCCCGCTTTTCTACCGTCTCGCCGCTCAGCGGCGGACCTGGGCCATGATTCGGTCCAGTGTACGCATGGTGATCATGGATTCGTCGAGCTTGAGTTTGGGCGCGCGATTTTCCAGGATGGCGTTTGAGAAATCGCGGATTTCTTCGCCGTAGCGGTCGGACTCGGCGACCGCGATCAGTTTGCATCCGTCATTGCCGTGCAAGGCCAGCACGCCGGCGTCATCGAGAAAAGTGTCTGGTGCCAGCAGCATTCCCTGGCTGCCGATGATCTCGCTGTGCATGCGCCCGAAAGCGTTGAATCCACAATGCAGCGAGGCGATCAGGCCGTCCTCGTAACGCAGCAGCGCGGAAAGATTGACGTCGACGCCGTGCCGCTGATCGCACTCGACCGCGACCGAAACGGGCTCGGCGCCGGCAATCAGGCTGATCAGATTGAGCGGGTAGCAACCGACGTCGTACATCGCGCCGCCGCCGAGGGCGGCATCTTCCTTGATCGTGTGCTCGCGGTCGAGCAGGAAACGGAAGGTCGAATTGACGCTCAGGATCTTGCCGAGCACGCCGCTGTCGAGCACCTCGGTGATTTGGCGCAGGCGGTCGGTGTAGCGGTACATGAAGGCTTCCATCAGCAGCACGCCGCACTCGCGCGCCGTGTCGACCATCTCTTGCGCCTCGTGGCTGTCAAGCGCCAATGGTTTCTCGCACAGCACGTGCTTGCCGCAGCGCATGGCGCGGATCGCCCATTCGCGGTGCAATGCATTGGGCAGCGGAAGGTAAACGGCATCGATGGCCGGGTCGTCGATCAATGCGTCGTAACTGGCATGCCCGGTGAACGGGCCGGCGGCGCCGAACAGCGACTGGAATTCGGCGAGCTTGGCCGGGTCGCGCGAGGCGACCGCCGCCAGCCGGGCATTGGCGCAGCGCCGGATGGCCGGGATCACTTGCAGGCGGGCGATGCGGGCGCAGCCCAGCACGCCCCATTGAATGGTCTTCATCTTCTTTTCCTTGTCGATGCTCGTCAGTCGGCGATCAGACTGACCGGTTGCTGAATTGGGCTGAAAGGTATCCGTATTTCGTCGTCAGCGGGCCTCGCAACAAGTTCGGCCCGAGGCAATATACTACGAGCTTCCCAACTTCGATTGAAAACCATGAGAATTCTCCACACGATGATCCGCACCGGAAACCTTGATCGATCGATCGATTTTTACACCAAGGTGCTGGGTATGAAACTGTTGCGCCGCAACGACTATCCCGAAGGAAAATTCACGCTGGCTTTCGTCGGCTACGGCGATGAATCATCGACGGCGGTGGTCGAACTGACCTACAACTGGGACGTGCCGAGCTATGCCCTCGGCGAGGGCTTCGGCCATATTGCCATCGAGGTCGATGATGCCTACGCCGCCTGCGCCGAAGCGAAAAAAAACGGCGGCACGGTGGTCAGGGAAGCCGGGCCCATGAAGCATGGAACGACGGTCATCGCTTTCTTGAGCGATCCTGACGGCTACAAAATCGAGTTGATCGAGAAAAAGGCGAAGTCCCAAATAGCCTGACGCGTTCTCTCGGCGTGCGCCGCGCCAGCTTGCGCGATTCGATGAACTATTGTCGGCAGAGGCGGTATTTACCCGTGATCCGGTAAGCGATATACGCGCTCGCGCGTATATCGGCGTCCTCCGGGATGCGGTAACGTGAAATCCGACTGACGAACGCTGACAGGAGGAAATCGAGATGGCCAAGGCGCTTAGCAGCAACACCAGCAGCTTGTCGACGAGGCGTGCTCAAGAGCTGCCTTTCTCCGGGAGCTTGGGCGTTGCGCTGCACGCCTTCAGTGCGCCGGGCGAGTACCTGATCGATGCCGTGCAGCGCACCATCCTGTTCTGGGACGTACTGCGCCAACGCAGCGATCAGTACTACGCGCAGAAGGCCAAGGTCGTTCCCAACGTGCTGAGCTTCGACGCCGATCTGGTGCTCGACGGCCGAACTTTCGAACGGCCAGTCAACTATGGTCTGGTACGCGTCAAGCCGCCCGAAGGCGTCGTCATCGACGCCAAGAAGCGTCCGTTCGTCGTTGTCGATCCGCGTGCCGGCCACGGTCCGGGAATCGGTGGCTTCAAGGCCGACAGCGAACTCGGCGTGGCCATGCGCGCCGGTCATCCGTGCTACTTCGTCGGCTTCACGCCCAACCCGATGCCGGGCCAGACCATCGAAGATATCATGCACGCCGAAGCGCGCTTCCTGGAAGAAGTCATCGCGCTGCACCCCGACGCTGATGGCAAACCGTGCGTGATCGGCAATTGCCAGGCCGGCTGGGCGGTGATGATGGTCGCCGCGACGCGGCCGGAACTGTTCGGACCGATCATCATCCCCGGTTCGCCGCTCTCGTACTGGGCCGGCGTCGAAGGCGAGAACCCGATGCGCTACACGGGCGGCCTGGCCGGCGGCAGCTGGATCACGGCGCTGACCAGCGACCTGGGCAACGGCCAGTTCGACGGCGGCTACCTGGTCGACAATTTCGAGAACCTCAATCCCGCCAACACCTGGTGGACCAAGAATTACGATCTGTGGTCCAAGGTCGATAGCGAGGCGCAGCGTTTCCTTGAATTCGAGAAATGGTGGGGCGGCCACGTCAATCTCAACGCCGAGGAAATGCAGTGGATCGTCGACCAGCTGTTCGTCGGCAACCGGCTCGCGACCGCCCAAATCGTCACCAGCGACGGCGTTCGCATCGACCTGCGCAACATCCGCTCGCCGATCCTGTGCTTCTGCTCGAAGGGCGACAACATCACGCCGCCGCAGCAGGCCTTGGGCTGGATCGTCGATCTCTACGCCCGCGACGACGACATCCGCGCCGGCGGCCAGACCATCGTCTATGCCATTCACGAGAGCGTCGGCCACCTGGGAATCTTCGTTTCGGGCGGGATCGCCAGGAAGGAACATCAGGAGTTTGCTTCCAACATCGACCTGATCGACGTTCTGCCGCCCGGTCTCTACGAAGCGGTGATGATTCCCAAGAGCGCGGAAGTGGCGAGTCCCGAACTGGTCAGCGGCGACTGGATCGTCCGTTTCGAGCCGCGTACGCTCGACGACGTGCGCGCGATCGTCAAGCCCGACCTCGAGAACGAACGCCGCTTCGCCGCCGTGCAGCGGGTCTCCGAGATCAATCTGGGCGTCTACCGCACGCTGTTCCAGCCCTTTGTCCAGGCGTCGATCAACGAACAGACTTCGGCGTGGCTGCATAGACTCAATGCCTCGGAACTGCCGTTCGAGCTTTTCTCCGAGCGCAACCCCTTGATGCGGCAAATCGCCGAACTCGCCGAGCAGGTGCGCGAACAGCGCCGGCCGGTGTCGCCCGACAATCCGCTGCTGCAGTGGCAGGCGATGATCTCGGATAACATCATCGCCGCGCTCGACGGCTATCGCGATCTGCGCGACAGCAGCCTGGAGAAGATCTTCCTGTCGATTTACAGTTCGCCGCTGCTGCAGGCGCTGGTCGGGCTGCGCGCTTCCGACGAGAGTCCGCGGCCGCGGCCGGGCGCCGAACCCGAGCGCGTCGCCTTCATCGAGCGGCGCATCGGCGAACTCAAGGCGCGCATTGCCGAGGGCGGTGCGCGCGAAGCGGCGATCCGCAGCCTGGTCTATATCGGCATGGCCGGGCCGGGTGTCGACGAGCGCGCGTTCAACGAACTGCGCCTGATTCGCGCCGAACACGGCGGTCTGACGCTCGAACAATTCAAGCAGCTGCTGCGCGAACAGTTCTTCAGCCTGTTGCTCGATCGCGACGGCGCGCTCGCCGCGATTCCCAAGATGTTGCCGGCCGACCCTGTCGTCCGCTCTGAGCTGTTGGATGTCCTGCAGCGCACCGTCAAGGCGATCGGCGAACCGAGTGGCGAGCGCGCGCAGCGCTTGGCGCAGATCGAAGCGTTGTTCGCTGGCGCCGATTCAACGAGTTCGGTCAGGTCGACCAAGACCGTTGATCAGCCGGCCAAAGCGGTCACCGCAGCGGCCCAGCCGATCAAGGCGGTCCGCGCCGCGGCTAAGCCCGCCAAAGTGCGCAAGGCGGCCAAACCGGTCAGTGCGCTCAAGGTGGTGAAGTAGACCACCCGCCCGCGGCGCGCGGAATTTACCACTGCGGGCAGTGCGCGGCGAGGCGTTTGAGTTCGCCGCGCGCCGCCTGGTAATCGGGGTAGAGCTGCGCGACGACTGCCCAGAACCTCGGGCTATGATTCATTTCGCGCAGGTGCGCGAGTTCGTGGGCGACGACGTAATCGACGATTTCGCGCGAGAAATGGATCAGCCGCCAGTTGAGGCGAATTCCGCTGCGCGCGCTGCAACTGCCCCAGCGCGTTCGCGCGGCGGACAGCGCCAGCGGCGGTACGGGCAGTGCGAGCTGCGGCGCGTAGTGCGCCAGACGCTCGGCAAACAGCGCGCGTGCGCGTTCGCGTAGCGTCTTTTCGAGCAGGCGGCCGGCGTCGCCTGGCGAGCGCAGGCAAAGCGTCAGGCTGATCTCGCCATGCTCGTTCCAGAGCGCGCGGTTGCTGCCCAGCGCCAGGCGAATCTGCAGCGACTCGCCGAGCATCGGCAAGCGTGCGCCGTCGATGATCTGGAATGCTTCCGGGCGGCGACGGCTGCGCCATTCGTCGAGCTTTTGCGCGACCCACTCGCTATGGTGGCGGATCAGTGCTTCGACCTCGTGCAGCGACGCGCGTGGCGGCGCGCCGACGCGCAGGCCGCGATGGTCGATCGACAGACCGATGGTGCGCCGTCGCGCGCGGCGCAGCACATAGGGAACGATGCGGTCGCCCAGCGCAATGGTGCGTGGCGTTTCGTTGGCCGCCAGCGGCTTGGCGTCGGCCAGTGGCAGTTCAGCTTGCCGCGGCATTGGCGAGATCGGCGGCCGGGTAAAGCTGCGGCGAGATGCGTCGCATCTCGGCCTCGATCCACTGTTCGGCGAGCGTCGTGACTTCTTCGGCGGTCTTGCCGGCCGGGTCGATCGCCGGACCGATGCTGACCGTAATGAGGCCGGGCTTCTTGACGAAGGCGTTGCGTGCCCAAAACTCGCCGGCATTGTGTGCGACCGGTACGACGAATGCGCCGGAACTGACCGCCAGGTGCGCGCCGCCGGTCTTGAAACGGCGCGTCTGTCCGGGCGCGATGCGCGTGCCTTCGGGAAAAATGACCACCCAGTAGCCGGCTTTGAGGCGCTCACAGCCCTGGCTGATGACTTGTCGCAAGGCGCCGCTGCCGGCGCTGCGGTCGATCGAGATCATCTTGACTGCGGCGAAGGCCCAGCCCAGGAAAGGAATCATCAGCAGCGACTTCTTGAGCACGAAAACCTGCGGCGGGAAGATCGCCTGCAGGCTCACCGTCTCCCACGCCGACTGGTGTTTGGACAGGATGACCGACGGTGTCGCGGGGATGTTCTCGCGGCCGACGACCTGGTAGTCGATCCCCAGCACGTATTTGCACAACGCCATGAAACAGCAACGCCATGCCGCGATGACCCCGAAGCGCGCCTTCATCGGCAAGACGACCGCCAGCGTGACGAGCAGCCCGAAAGGCGCGGTGATCAGGATGGCGAGCAGCAGATAGACGAGCGAGCGCAGGACGGCGGTCATGACTTGAGGATGTGATCGACGGCCGCCATCAGATCGGCGAACACCAGCGTGCCCTCAGGTAACTCGTTATCTGCTTGCGTTTGCTCGCCCTTGCCGGTGAGCACCAGGACCGGCCGCGCGCCGGCGGCGAAGGCCGCCTGCAGGTCGCGCAACGAGTCACCAATGGCGTAGGCTTCGGCCAGATCGGCATTGAAGCAGGCGCCAATCCGGTTGAACATCCCGGGTTTGGGCTTGCGACAATCGCAGTTCGAGTCGGCCGAGTGCGGGCAATAGAACACTGCGTCGATGCGTCCGCCGACCGCGCGCACGGCGCGATGCATCTTGTCGTGCATGGCGTTGAGCGTATCCATGTCAAACAGGCCGCGACCGATTCCCGACTGGTTGGTCGCCACCACCACGCGGTAACCGGCTTGCGTCAGCCGCGCGATGGCTTCCGGGCTGCCCGGCATGGCCTTCCACTCGGCCGCCGATTTGACGAACTGCTCCGAGTCGAAGTTGATGACGCCATCGCGATCGAGGATAACGAGTTTCATACGCCCAGCTTGGAAATATCGGCTACTGCATTGAGTTGGTCGAAGAGCGATTTGAGCAGGCCCAGGCGATTGGCACGCACAGCGACATCATCGACATTGACCATCACCTTGTCAAAGAAATGATCGACTTCGGCGCGCACCGAAGCGAGCGCGCTGAGCGCTCCGGCGTAGTCGCCGCTGGCGACGTGCGCGGCGACCAGCGGCGTAATGGCTTGGACTTGCGCGTAGAGTGCGCCCTCGGCATCTTCGGTGAAGAGCAGTGGGTCGGGCTTGGGCAACTGGCCTTCGGCTTTCTTGAGGATGTTGCCGATGCGCTTGTTGGCGGCGGCCAGCGTCAGCGCGTCGGGCAGTGCCAGGAAAGCACGCACCGCGTCGAGCTTGGCCGGAACCAGATCGATTCGCGCCGGGCGTTGCGCCAGCACCGCCTCGACGACGTCCTGCGCGTAGCCGGCATCCTTGAGCAGGCCGCGCAGGCGATCGAGCATGAAGTCGAGCAATTGCGTTTCGAAGCCTTTGGCGGTCAGCGTGTTATGCGCAAAGGCCTTGGTTGTCGCATCGATCAGTTCGCCAAGGTCGAGCGCCAGTGGTTTTTCCATCACGATGCGCAGCACGCCGAGCGCCGCGCGGCGCAGGCCGAAGGGATCCTTGTCGCCGGTCGGAATCTGGCCGATGCCGAAGAAGCCGACCAGCGCGTCGATCTTGTCGGCGATCGCTGCCGAGCACGAAACCAGGCCTTCGGGCAGCAGGTCGCCGGCAAAGCGCGGCCGGTAGTGGTGCTCCATCGCTTCGACAACTTCGGGCTTGGCGCCTTCGCGCTGAGCATAGTAACGGCCCATGATGCCTTGCAGCTCGGGGAACTCGCCGACCATGTCGGTGAGCAGGTCGACTTTGCACAACAGGCCGGCGTTGCGCGCCAGGTTGGCGTCGCCGCCGATCTGGCCGGCGACGAAGGCGGCGATGATGCCGAGGCGTTGCGCGCGATCGGCGAGCGTGCCGAGCTTGTTGTGATAGACCACCGAACCGAGCTTGAGCACGCGCGTTGCGAAACCGTCCTTGATGTCCTTGTTGTAGAAGAAGCGCGCGTCCGAGAGGCGCGGACGAACGACGCGCGCGTTGCCTTCGACGATGTGCTTGGGGTCGGCGACGACCATGTTGGAGACGATCAGGAATTTGTTGAGCAGCTTGCCTGCGGCGTCGAACAGCGGGAAATACTTCTGGTTCTGCTGCATCGTCAGGATCAGGCATTCCTGCGGCACTTCGAGGTATTCGCTCTCGAATTCGCCGACGTAGACGGCCGGCCACTCGACCAGAGCCGTCACCTCGTCGAGCAAGGCGTCGGACGGTTTCATGGTTGCCGACAATTCGCGCGCCTTGGCGTCGAGCTCGACGGCGATCGCTGCGCGGCGTTCGGCGAACGAGGCGAGCACCTTGCCCGCGGCCAGCTTGGCTGCGTAGTCTTCGGGCGCATCGATGACGATCTCGCCGGTCGACATGAAGCGGTGGCCGAGCGTCGTCTTGCCGCCGGTCAGGCCCAGCACTTGCCCGGGAACGACGCGGTTGCCGTGCAGCATGATCAGGCCGTGCACCGGACGAACGAACTGGACTTCGGAGTCGCCCCAGCGCATGAGCTTCTGGATCGGCAGTTTTTTGAGCGCGGCGCTGACGATTTCGGCGAGGTGAGCGTCGATCGGCTCGCCCTTCTTCTCGCTGCGCGCGACGAAGTACTCGGCCTTGCCGTCGGCGACCTTGTGCATCTGTTCAAAACTGACGCCGGCCGAGCGCATGAAGCCTTCGAGCGCACGCGTCGGGCGGCCGTCGGCGTCTATGCCGCTAGCCACCGCCGGGCCCTTTTTTTCGATCAGGCGGTCGGGTTGTTGGGCGGCGATGTCGGTAATCAGCAGCGCCAGCCGGCGCGGCGTTGCGTACGCGGTGCACACGCTCTGTGCCGAGGCGAAGGCCTGTTCCTTGAGCGCCGCGAAAACGCCGCTGGCAAAGGATTCGGACAGCGCCTTGAGCGATTTGGGCGGCAGTTCTTCGGTGCGCAGTTCAATCAGTAAGCTGTTATTCATTTCGCCTCCGCGCGGGTGGTCGCTGCAGTCGCCGGGCGGGTCTTGCACATCGGGAAGCCGAGCGCTTCCCGCGAGTTGTAGTAGGACTGCGCGACTTCGCGCGCCAACGCACGAACGCGGCCGATGTTCGCTCGAAGCGCTCGGCATCAACCTCCAGGAGCACGACGTCCGCTTCGTCGAGGACGACTGGGAGTCGCCGACACTGGGCGCCTGGGGACTCGGCTGGGAAGTCTGGCTCGACGGCATGGAAGTAGGTGAATTGCGTCACTTCCATGCCGTCGAGCCAGACTTCCCAGCCGAGTCCCCAGGCGCCCAGCGTCGGCGATTCCCAGTCGTCCTCGACGAAGCGAACGTCGTGCTCCTGGAGGTTGATGCCGAGCGCTTCGAGCGACTGCAGGTAGAGTTCCTGAATGTTCGCCGGCGACGGCTTCAAGACGACCTGATATTGGTAGTAATGCTGCAGGCGGTTGGGGTTTTCTCCGTAGCGGCCGTCCTTGGGGCGGCGCGACGGTTGCACGAAAGCGGCATTCCACGGCTCGGGGCCGATCGCGCGCAGGAAGGTGGCGGTGTGAAAGGTACCGGCACCGACCTCGATGTCGTAAGGCTGGAGCAGCGCGCACCCCTGTTTGTCCCAGAAACTCTGGAGACGCAGAATGACTTCCTGAAAAGTTGGCATGTGTGGCTTTGTCGATGCTGAATAAAAGGCGATTTTACTTGGTTTTTGCAGCCAGGCGAACCTGGCGTCCTGCGCTTGCTCAGTAAGAGAGCGTCATCGTCATCTGGTATTCGCCGCCGGGCGCCAGCGTCAGCGCGCGGTCGGCGACGTCGCAGCGTTCGACGCAGATATAACCGACATGGTTGCCTTCGCCCAGATCGGCGATGTTCTTGTCGTTGCTCCAGGCGTTCCAGACCACCGCGCAGCTTGCTGCGGAATCGATGGTGAAGCGGCCTGCGGCGCTCTTCAGGGTTTGCTGTGCAGGGACGTCGAGATAGATGCGGTCGGTCACCGCGGCTATCGTCACCTCGCCCTGCTGCGTTTTGCGCGTGAAGTTGTCCATCTTGTCGATGTAGGTCGTCCCTTCGAGACCGCCGACGCTGGCCTTGGCGACGTCCGGCACGGCAAAGTAGGTGTGGAAGGCGAAGGCCAGCGGCGCCGCGTCGGTGCCGCGGTTGTGCACGCTCATCTTCAGCGTCAGTTCGCTGCCGACCGTCACTTCGAGGCGGAAGGCGAAAGCGTGCGGCCACAGTGCGCTGACCGAGGCGTCGCCATCGAGTCCGAGAACCAGTCGCGTCGCGCCATTGTCGAGCCGTTCGGCGGCGACCACCGTCCAGTCCATGGTGCGCGCGAAGCCGTGCATCGATTTCCCGTCAGGCCCCGGGCCGAACCACGGCAGGCACAGCGGGATGCCGCCGCGAATCGGCGTGCCGGCTTCGAGCGCGGTCTTCGGCGAGACCCAGAACATTTCACGCTGGCCGGTCGCTTTGAATGCCATCAGATGCGCGCCGTGCAGCGCGATCACGGCGCGGCCCAGCGCGTTTTCGACGACCAGCATCGGCAGCCCTTTGTCGCCCGGTCGATGCTGTGCCGGGTAGAGTTCGGTGGAGTTGCTCTGGGTGATTCCGGTGTTTTTGACGAGCTGTTCAACAACGCACTGGGCTGACATTTGATGCTTCTCCTGGTGGACTGCGGTGGGTAGGTCGCTGGGTGAGTGGGTTAGGGGGCCGCTGTTTCGAGCGAATTTTTCTGACGAACCAGAAAGTCGCGAAAGAGGTAATCGTTCTGGATGATGTGCTCAAGCAGCCACGTCTTGATGAATTTCATGGTATTCATCTCCAGGTGGCTATCGTTCGCCTCGAACGACTGGCGCAATTTGAAAATCGTTTCGACCATCGCTTCGTGGACTTGCTGGTGCTCGGCAAGCCTCGGGAAACCGGCGTCGAGCATGATCGCTTCCTCGTGCTGGAAATGCATTTCGGCGTAAGTGATCAACTGATTGAGCAGCTCGGCGATCGATTGCTGATTGCGTTTTTCCTGCCAGTGGTCGTGAAAGGCATTGACCAGCCGAAACAATTCTTCGTGTTCCGTGTCGATGAGATCGTCGCCGATCGAGTACTGGTTTGACCAGGAAAGCAGTGCCATCGGGCCATCCTCCGCTATTGTGCCAGCGTCAGGATACCGTGTTGCGCCGGCCGATGAAAGCTGCAAGCAGCAGCGCAGCGATGATCGTCAGCCAATTGCCCCAGCGCGCGTACGGCGTACTGCCGGTATAGCCCTGGACTTCGCCGCTTAGCGCGCCGCGCGTGAACGGCGGCAGAACGCCCTGGACCTTGCCGTCGGCACCGACGATTGCGGTCATCCCGGTATTGGTCGCGCGCAGCATCATGCGGCCGGTCTCGAGCGCGCGCATCTGGGCGATCTGCAGGTGCTGCGCCGGGGCCAGCGAGTCGCCGAACCAGGCGACGTTGGACAGATTGACGAGCAGCGTGGCGTCGGGCAGCGCGTGGATGATTTCCTCGCCGAAGGCGTCCTCGTAGCAGATATTGACGGCGATCTTCTGCCCAGCGATGTTCATCGGCGCTTGTTTGAGTGCGCCCGGCGTGAACCCGGACATCGGGATGTCGGCAATGGACAGGAACCAGGAGAAGCCGGGCGGGACGAATTCGCCGAAGGGGACCAGGTGCGACTTGCTGTAACGCTGCTCAGGCGAGCTTCCCAGGCTGATCGCGCTGTTGGCGTACTCGCTCAGGTCGCCGGTGACGATGCCGAACAGCAGGTCGCCGTGCTGTTTCGCTGAAATTTTCGCCAGTTCATCGAGATAGCCTTCGGGAAGCTGATCGAGAAAGACCGGAAACGCGGCTTCGGGCAGAACGATCAACTGCGCCGGATTTCTGAGCGCCAGGCGGTAGTAGCTGAGCAAGGACTCTTCGAATCCCTCGGGGCTCCACTTGATGTCCTGCGCGATATTGCCCTGCAGCAGGGAGACGGAGAGCGGGTCGCCGACCGGCGAGGTCCACTGCAGCGGCCGCAACAGCGCGCCAGCGACGAGCAGCAGCAGCGCGGCTGACAGCGGGCCGGCCAGTTGTCTTGCGCTTCGCGCCGCGTGTTTTCGCGCCAGCCAGCGGATCGCTGCCTCGTGGAGCAAGGTGGCGAGCAGCACGGTCAAGAGCGAAACGCCGAAAACGCCGACGACCGGCGCGTAGCCGGCCAAGGGACTCTGCGGCACCTGGGCATAGCCGACGGCGAGCCAGGGGAAGCCGGTAAATACCCAGCCCCGCAGCCATTCGCCGAGCGTCCACAGCGCGGCGAAGAACACGCCGCGTTGCCACCAATGCGACGGCAAGAAGCGCACATACAGGGTGCCGGCGAGCGCCGGGTAGATCGACAGCACGGCGCAGAAAAGGACGGTGGCGAGTCCCGCGAGCGGCGCCATCATGCCGCCGAAAACGCTGAGGCTGACATAGACCCACGAGACGCCGCCGATGAATAGGCCGAAGCCGAAGGCGGCGCCGAGCAGCGCGCCTTCGCGCGGGCTTTTCGCTCTGCTGAGCAGCGCGAAGAGTCCGCCGAGCGTCAGCCAGGCGAGCGCAAACCAGGCGAGCGGCGCAAAGGCGGCGACGCTCGCGGCGCCGAGCAGCAGCGCGCCGAGCAGCCGCTTAGGCTGCCGATTCATCGGCGACCGGTAGAACGCTCACCGACAACGTGTAGAGTCGCCGACTGTCGGCGCGCAGCACATGGAAGTGCAGGCCGTCCAGGTCGACGCCCTCGTTGCGTTTGGGGACCCGGCCCAGGTGATGCAGGATCAGTCCGCCGACGGTGTGGCATTCGTCGTTGCCGAAATGGGTGCCGAGGTGTTCGTTGAAGTCCTCGATCGTCGTTTGCGCCTTGACGCGGTAACGGCCGCTTTGGTCTAGCCGGATGTTGTCGTCGGCTTCGTCGAAATCGTATTCGTCCTCGATGTCGCCGACGATCTGTTCGAGAACGTCCTCGATGGTGATCAGGCCGCAGACGCCAGCGTATTCGTCGACCACCACCGCCATGTGATTGTGCGAGACGCGGAACTCGCGCAACAGCACGTTGAGTCGCTTGGACTCGGGGATGAACACCGCCGGGCGCAGCCAATTGCGCAGATTGAACGGGGTGTTGCTCTTGAGGCGCAGAAAATCCTTGGCCAGCAGCAGGCCGATGACCTTGTCGCGATCGCCGTCGATCACCGGGAAGCGCGAGTGCCCGGTGCGGTTGAGCAAGGCGACGATCTTGTCGAGCGGGTCGTCGATGTCGATCACTTCCATCTGGGCGCGCGGCACCATGACGTCGGAGACGCTGATTTCGGATGCGGCGAGCGCGCCCTCGGTGATCGACAGCGCGTCGGCGTCGAGCAGATTGCGCTCGTGCGCCGAGTGCAGCAGTTTGATCAGTTGTTCGCGGTCTTCGGGCTCGCGCAGCAGCAGCGAAGAGAGTCTTTCGAAAAAGCCGGGTCGGGTGTCTGGGTGTATGTCCATGGATTGGGTGAAGAGTGAGACGCAAGCCTTCGCGGCCTGTGTCAGGAATCCCTACTTTTCGTCCAAGTAGGGGTCGGTAAAGCCGAGCGCAGCGAGAATGGTACGCTCATGATCTTCCATCTGCCGGGCCTGCGCCTCGCCGGCTTCGTGGTCGTAACCCTGCAGGTGCAGCAGGCCATGCACGATCAGATGCGCGTAGTGGGCTTCAAGTGTCTTGCCCTGCTCGCCCGCTTCGCGCGCGACGACCGGCGCGCACAGCACTAGGTCGCCGCAGACCACCGGTTCGACGTCGTAGGGGAAGGACAGCACGTTGGTCGCGTAGTCCTTGCCGCGATAGTCGCGGTTGAGCTCTTGTCCTTCTTCAGCGTCGACCAGGCGAACGGTGATCTGACCGCCGCGAACGCCGTCGACGTCAAGCGCGGCGCGCACCCAGCTGCGGATCTGCGGGCGCAAGGGTAAGTCATCCTTGTTGCAAGCGTATTGCACGCTGAGGTTAAGGCGCTTGGTCATTTTTGCTCCTGCGCGGCGGTATGCGCCTCGTACGCCGAGACGATGCGCGCGACCAGCGGGTGGCGCACCACGTCTTCCTTCTGGAATTCGGTGAAGGCGATTCCGCGCACCTCCTTGAGGATCTGGCGCGCCTCGATCAGTCCGCTCTTCTGCCCGCGCTGCAGGTCGATCTGCGTCACGTCGCCGGTGACTACCGCCTTGGCGCCGATGCCGATGCGCGTCAGGAACATCTTCATCTGCTCGGGCGTCGTGTTCTGCGCCTCGTCGAGGATGATGAAAGCGTGGTTGAGCGTTCGCCCGCGCATATAGGCGAGCGGCGCGATCTCGATGGCGCCGCGTTCGAAGAGCTTGGCCACCTTGTCGAAACCCATCAGGTCGTAGAGCGCGTCGTAGAGCGGACGCAGATAGGGATCGACCTTCTGCGCGAGATCGCCGGGCAGAAAGCCGAGCCGCTCGCCGGCCTCGACCGCCGGGCGCGTGAGGACGATGCGCTGCACCAGCTCGCGCTCGATCGCGTCGACCGCCGAAGCGACCGCCAGATAGGTCTTGCCGGTGCCGGCCGGGCCGACGCCGAAGGTGATGTCGTGCTCCTGGATGTGCTGCAGATACTCGACCTGGCGCGGCGTGCGGCCGTGCAGTTCGGTCTTGCGTGTGATCAGCGCCGGCGACAGGCCGGCGAGCGCCAGATCCTTGCGTACCGGGCGGTTGATGATCTCGATCAGGCCGAGCTGGATGGCATCGACCGACAGTGTGCTTCTGGCCTGCGCGTAGAACATCTGCAGCGCTTCCGAGGCGAGCGCCGTCTGCGCTTGTTCGCCGCGCAAGGTAAAGCGCTCGCCACGCCGCGCGATGGTCACGTCGAGCGCGGTCTCGATCTGGCGCAGGTTCTCGTCGAGCGCGCCGCACAGGTTGGCGAGCTGGTGGTTGTTGGTCGGCGAGAGCAAGAGCTCGATCGCGCGCGGCTTGGCGGTGGATTTTGCCGCTGGCTTGTGCGGCGGCGTGGCGCTCATCTCGGGGGATTTCTTCTCGGTCATCCCGGGGGGATTCCTTTCAGTCATCACTAGGATTCCCTTCGGTCATGATTCGCGGGTCAGCATTTCGCCGCGCAGCGAATGCGGCAGCGCGGCGGTGATCTTGAGGTCGACGAAACTGTGCACCAGCCTTGGGTTGCCGACGAAATTGACGATGCGGTTGTTGTCGGTGCGCCCGGCGAGTTCCTGGTCGTCCTTGCGCGACAGGCCCTCGACCAGCACCCGCTGGACGCTGCCGACCATGGCCTCGGAAACGGCCTGCGCCAGGTCCTCGATGCGCTTTTGCAGGCGCATCAGGCGTTCGATCTGCACCTCGTGCGGCGTGTCGTCGGAAAGCTCGGCGGCAGGCGTTCCGGGGCGCGCGCTGTAGAGGAAGGAAAAAGAAGCGTCAAAGCCGACGTCGTCGATCAGCTTCATCGTCTTCTCGAAGTCATCCAGGGTTTCGCCCGGGAAGCCGACGATGAAGTCGGACGACAGCGAGAGGTCGGGGCGAGCAGCGCGCAGCTTGCGCACCAGGCTCTTGTATTCGATCGCCGTATAGCCGCGCTTCATCGCCGCCAGCACGCGGTCGGAACCCGACTGGACCGGCAGGTGCAGGTGCGAGACCAGCTTGGGAACGCTCGCATAGACGTCGATCAGTCGCTGCGACAGCTCGCGCGGATGCGAGGTCGTATAGCGGATGCGCTCGATCCCCGGGATCTCGGCGATGTATTCGATGACTAGCGCGAGGTCAGCCTTTTCTTCGCCGCCGGCCATCGCGCCGCGGTAGGCGTTGACGTTCTGGCCGAGCAGGGTGATCTCTTTGACGCCCTGCGCGGCGAGGCCGGCGACCTCGGTGAGCACGTCGTCGAAGGGACGCGAGACTTCCTGGCCGCGCGTGTAGGGGACGATGCAGAACGAACAGAACTTGCTGCAGCCCTCCATGATCGAGACGAAGGCCGACGCACCGTCGACCTTGGCCGGCGGCAGATTGTCGAACTTCTCGATTTCGGGAAAGGAGATATCGACCTGCGATTTGCCCAGGCGGCGCCGGTCGGCGATCATCTGCGGTAGGCGGTGCAGCGTTTGCGGGCCGAACACGACATCGACGTAGGGCGCGCGCGCGACGATTGCCGCGCCTTCCTGGCTGGCGACGCAGCCGCCGACGCCGATCACCAGGTCGGGATTGGCGAGCTTGAGCAGCCGAACCCGGCCCAGATCGTGGAAAACGCGTTCCTGCGCCTTCTCGCGCACCGAACAGGTATTGAACAGAATGATGTCGGCGTCTTCCGGGGTGTCGGTTTTGACGATATCTTCAGACGCAGCGAGTACGTCGGCGATCTTGTCCGAATCGTACTCGTTCATCTGGCACCCGAAAGTGCGGATGAACAGTTTTTTTGCCATGTTTTCCAGGTCAGTTTTTGGGGCGTGCCGAAATTTCAGCCGGGCTGATCATCCAGACGCGATAGATTGCGCCTGAGGCATCAGTGATGTACACAACGTCCTTCGGATCCTGAATGGACATCGACATCACGATCAGGTTCTGCTGGCTGCGAAACTGCGCGGTCGGCGCCAGCGTCATCGACTTGCCGTTGATGATCACCTGGCCGTCGCCGAGCGGCGGCAGCATCACGCCCAGCTTGGCTTCAGGCGGCAGCGTGCGGGTGTTCGAGTAGATTTCGTATTTGCTCGCCGTTGCCGTCGCAGTCGAACTTTGCGCCGCGGCTTCAATAATGGCGCTGATGATCGATGCGACAAGGGATGCGGGTAGAGGCATGGCGCCATTATAGTCAAGCTTGTGCCCCTTGTGTGAGCGTAACGCTTGACCGCCGAGCGTCCGTAACACTATAATCTCGCGCCCTACCCGGTGATGTAGCTCAGTTGGTTAGAGCGATGGATTCATAACCCATAGGTCGGCAGTTCAATTCTGCCCATCACCACCAATAGATTCAAGCACTTAGCCTCGGCAAATCGCCGGGGCTTTTTGCTTTCTGGTATCCTGTGCGCCCTTGGTGTTCCCCGCTCAGTCAATACCAAGTCGTCCGCGCACAGCAGAACCGGAAGTAATTCAATCGGAGTGACGATGAAATCGATTAAAACCTTTCTTGCCTTGGTCCTTGCCGCAAGCTTCGCTTCAGCTTCGTTTGCCGCATCAGAAACCACGCCACCGCTGATCAAGGTTCCCAAGAACGAGGCCGCAATGGAGGCAACCAGGGCGACGATAGCCAAGGATGCGGCGAATAATCCGGTGAAACCGGCAGCGCACAAAGCGGTGAAGCCGGCAGCGCACAAGGCGGCGAAGTCTGCGACCCACAAGCCGAAGGCCAAGCAAGGGAAGGCGGCGCCGGCAAAGAAGCACAAGGCCAAAGCGCCCGCCGCCAAGAAATGAACAGGCCAAAGGAGGCGCAATGAAGCTCAAGGTATTCAAAGGGAAAATCAAGGCCATGGGCGAGTCGTCGGCGCCTGTCGCCACGATGCCTGTGCCGATTACGACCTACAGCTATATCAAGATGTCGGACGGACAGCGAATCGACAAGCTGGTCGCTGAAGCCGGCCTCAACGACAAGCTCAAGGGCGCCGCGCTGGCCGACCAGGACGTCGAGCTTCACGTCGTGCTGCACGCTGGCGGAACGGCCGGGCTGATCGCCATCAAGGTCGGCGACGCGGGGATCTTCGCGACAAAGAGCACCGAGGTTCCGGCGTCAAAGCGAAAGTGGAAGAAGGCCGGCTTGATTATCGGTGTCTTGCTTGTTCCGCTTATGGGCGTCGGCCTGATCATTCTGTGGCGAACCTGGGAATTGAGCAAAGCGATTGCCAGTCACGACGAAGTCCGCGACTATGTGGCATCGCTACCCAACGCGACGCTTATTTGAAATAAACTGTCGTTCGTCACGCCGTTTTTCAGCATTACCGCCCGTAGCTCATTTGGATAGAGCACTTGGCTTCGAACCAAGGGGTAGGCCGTTCGATTCGGTCCGGGCGGGCCAACAACGCCAAGCAAAAAGCCCAACCTTTTGAGTTGGGCTTTTTGCTATTAGGGGCAGGCCACGGCTATCGTCTGCACTGCGAAAAAACCGTGTCTCCGATTATTCGCTATGCGGCAAGCGCCACGGGAGCTCTCTTCAATTGAACGTGGCCAATTTTGTTGCCCTCGACCTGCTGCAACTCGTTGTCCTTGGCGAAATTGAGCAAGAATCGATAGGCCATTGGTTCGCTATCGTAGAGTCGACCATCGACAAAAACGACTTTTTCGCCGTTGTGATGCATGGGGCTGACATAGCGCGAATACTTCATTTTTTTCTGATCATCGAAGAAAGAAAGAAGACCGCACAATCTTTCGGCCCAGTCACTGGGACGGAATTTTTTGCCCTCGTGAGTTAGGCCGACGATGAAGAATGATGTGTTTGATGGTGATTGGATGTTGTGAATGAGTTGCATGTTTTGTATAAGGAGTAGTCGAAAAAAAATTGATGTCCCAGCGGGACATGTGGATAGAAAAAAGTTGGCAGTTCTTTGCGGAACTGTGTCGGTAATTTTGGCGGGCGCAGTGTACCAAATTCAGGCCTTCTGATTGCCTTCACCCTGAAATATTTAGGGTTGTTTTTTCTGCTCACCCCGCGACGATGAGCAGCAAGGCAAGGGGGCGGCAGACTGCGGCTGGTCGATGCCTTGGCGTGCGCGCAGCGCATCTACGCCGAGGCCGGCGGGATTGGTCTGTTCGTCGATGCGCTCGATGAGCCGGTGGCTGGGTTTTGCAGGAGCTTCGACGGCCTTGCCGAATAAGCAGCTGCTGCTGTTTCTGCCAGCGGCCGTGGTTGGAAAGTGAGGAGCTCGGCGATGAGGCGTCTGAGATATCGACTCTTTTCTGGGCGCAGAGGCAACACACTGAGAAATGCCAATTTATCCAGACCTTTGATTTCTGCCAACTCGCCTTCCTTGACGCTCTTCGGAATGCTAAAGTCATCGTCCTTGGCGGTTGGCGGTCATCAACGGACTGTCGCCGGTTCCCTGAACCGGCAACGCAGACGACTGCTCCGCGATAGAACCTGCCAGATAGCCTGTGTGTGCCACTCGGTTTTTGCCGACGTTCGGTAGATCGTCGGTATACGTCATCAATGCGGCGGATGCTTGTTGGTGGGCGTGCAGCCCCCCGGAACGTCAGCTTCTTGCACCGCCGAACTTACTCATCCGATCGACAACTAATGGTTGTCTAGATGCAAGGACTGCGCAGTATCCAGTTCTGCTGTGGCCGGCATTTTTCAACGCAGCACACGATTTGTGCCAGCAGGCGCAGGGCGGTACTGGAGTAGGTGGGTTATGCGGAACGTTGTTCCGTATTATGGGGTTTCAGTTTTTTTTAATGGTTCATTGTTCCTTTATAAGTGCTGCATGGAGGTACTGCGATGGAAGACAAAACGATCAAAAGCATCGAGGCGCGACTGTATGGCGTTCCGCTGCCGGAAATCCTTTCTGATGCCAAGCACGGCGATCATAGTCATTTTGAACTGGTAACTGTAACTATCACCTTGAATGACGGAAATCAGGGAACTGGGTATACCTATACGGGGGGAAAGGGGGGGCATGCAATTTTGGCCATGATTCAACATGATCTAGCCCCTGCACTTCTTGGCCGAGCAGGATCTGATATCGATCAGATCTTTGATTTCATGGAATGGCATGTTCACTATGTTGGTCGCGGCGGGATCGCATCCTTCGCCGTTTCTGCAATTGATATTGCGCTTTGGGACATACGATGCAAGTCGCTCGGGCAACCACTGTGGAAAGTCGCAGGCGGTGCATCGAACAAGACCAAGGCTTATTGTGGCGGTATCGACCTCGGCTTTCCGCAAGACAAATTGCTACGCAGTGTCCAAGGATATCTCGAGCGTGGATTCAATGGCGTCAAGATCAAAGTCGGTCAAAGTGAACTTGCTGATGACGTCTCTCGAGTCAAGGCTGTGCGAGAACTGGTAGGACCGGAGATTACCTTTATGGTCGACGCCAACTATTCTATGAGCGTCGACCAAGCGATTCGCGCTGCCCTGGCTTTCAAGCCCTACGATATTTACTGGTTCGAAGAACCGACCATTCCCGATGATTTTCAAGGGTTCGCGCGTATTGCCGAGGTGACCGGGATGCCGCTGGCCATGGGAGAGAACCTTCATACGATCCATGAGTTCGGCTACGCCTTCGAACAGGCCAAGCTTTCGTTCATCCAGCCTGATGCATCAAATTGCGGGGGTATTACCGGCTGGCTGCGTGTCGCTGAATTGTCGCGGAAATACGGGATTCCGGTGTGTACCCATGGCATGCAGGAGTTGCATGTCAGCCTCTTGTCCGCGCAATCCAACGCCGGTTGGTTGGAAGTCCATAGTTTTCCGATCGACACCTATACGCGCAGGCCTCTGGTGGTGGAGAACTGTCTTGCAGTCGCGCCTGATACAGCTGGAATTGGTGTGGATTTCGACTGGGTCAAACTTGAGGCACACAAGATCGCAGAGCGACTGATTGAGTAACAATCCCCCGGCAAAGCCGGGGCTTTCAATTGTGAGTCGCTTAAAGCGGCTATTCAGGGATTGTTCTTGGCAATTTCTGGCTTAAGAGAGGCCATCCATTTGCGGGACACGTTATGTGCGCCACAAATGGCAGGTGATTACCTCAAGCAATCCCTGCGCGGAACGACTTCCTCGATTATGTGGCAATGATCCAGGCGGGCTGGATATTTCCGGAACAGAGCGAGAATCCTCAACGCCCCGCCGATTACAGCGGGTGACCCTCAAAGACTTTCAAAAATCACCTGCGTAGCATGGGCGTGATGACGGAAAGGAAAGATCCTGTGAGGGGGAATGGGACGGCAAAGGGCGCAAGACCTTTTACAGCTTTAGATCAACCTTGATCGGTGCATTACGAAAGGCGGTGGCTCGTGGGTAAGTCCATGTTGTTTGGGCAGGAAGCCAAGCATCATACCGCTCCTGCGAGGCGATGGGAGAGGCCAGCACCGGAATAGGCTCCGGCATCGCAACCGGAGGGGACTTCGGCATGTATGGCCAAACGTTCCTGCTACCAACTCATTGCCGCCCGAGCCCGGTCAGAAACTGAAGGTCGGCAAAGGCCGAACTGTGTGAATTCGCCGTGGCTGTCGGCAGACAGGTGGTCGGCCTTTGCAGACGCTCATGAGCTTGACCGTTTCGGTCAGCAATACCGTCTTACACCTGTCACTCATCACTAAACACTGCAGAACAGGGGCTTACCATATTTCCACATACCCAGATGCCAAACGAGATAATTGTGGCATTCAACTGTCTGCCACATTGAGCTGAGTGTCATGGCAACCTGGGGGGGGGGCACGAAAAATGCGGAGAAATTCTTCGCCGCACATTTCGTTACGTAAGCACTAAATAGTTGCAACAGACGGGCCTGCTAATCATTCTTATCATGGTCACGTTGCTTCAGCGTCCCCCGCTGGCAATGTTTGACCCCTCCTTGATCCATCGCAACGATGAGATCTTTAATCCCGAGCCTAAGGGCTTGGGATTTTTTTTGCGCTTCATTTCGAGGCAATTATTGCATACTTCGAAGCGCTCGTTGCGAGAGAATCGTAAGCCTCGGTTCGGCCGTTGAGCGACCGGCCGACACTCTCGGCAGTCCAGCCTTTGCCCGTTTTGGCGCCCCGCCACGAACATCTGCTGCTGGCCGGAAATACCCAGAGGGGCTCGCGCCACATTGTCGTCGTTCGAAAAACGCGGGGTTTGGCGAGTGTCGGCTTACTGGCGCAGGCGCCTACTCACACTCCCGGCAACGAACGGAACGTCACCTCCTCCATGAAACGGCCACACAGATGAATGTTCCCTTTGAAAGCAGCCAGACAGCCCTTGCGTGCAACTCGGCCATTGCGGACATTGTGTTGGCCAATAACTGCAGAAAACTGTACTCCGGCCACACTAGAACCCACTTTTGTGTTGTACAGGCGAGATCAGCCAAGCAAAACCAAAATTGGAGGGGCTGACATTCCACGTTCAAGGCAATCAGTATCCTGAAATTCTGTGGAGAATAGAGGCGCTCAGTACGGTATCCACTACATTGTGTGGAATTCTCTCTGTCCACCATTGCAACTGCATTTTGGTTGAATCAGGCCCAGTTGACTCCCGTGGATCGCCAGCGAAGGCGATCGCCCAGGAAGTCGGCTACGAGGTCGCTGCGTTTCTCGGGCGGCTGTTCCTGCGCGTGCCAGGGCGGGCCGGGCCGGACTCACGTCCCGGTTGTTGCCGCCCGCGCCTGCAACATTGCCCTTTCCCGCGCGTTCTGCGCCAACTGCGCGGCGCGCGCGAATTCGGCGCGCGCTTCTTCGCGGCGATCCAGCTTGGCCAGCAGGTCGCCGCGCACCGCCGGTAGCAGGTGATAGGTCTTTAGCGCCGGATCGGTGGCGAGCGCCTCGACCAGTTCCAGCCCGGCGGCGGCACCGAAGGCCATGCCGACGGCGACGGCGCGATTGAGTGCCACCACCGGCGACGGGGCGACCTGCACCAACGCGTCATAGAACGCGGTGATGCGCGACCAGTCGGTGTCGGCGGCAATGGTGGCCCGGGCATGACAGGCGGCGATGGCGGCCTGCAGGGTGTAGGGCCCGGACGGACCCGGCAAACCCTCGGCGTGCGCCAGCGCAGCCAGCCCGCGACGGATCAACAGGCGATCCCACCGTGTGCGGTCCTGATCCATCAACAGCACCGGTTGACCCGACGCATCGACGCGCGCGGCAAGTCGGGACGCCTGGATTTCCATCAGCGCGAGCAGGCCATGCACCTCGGCGACGGCGGGCAGGCGGCCGGCGAGCGCGCGGCCCAGACGTTGCGCTTCCTCGCACAGCGCGGGACGGATCCAGTCGTTACCCGTCGTCGCGGCATAGCCTTCGTTAAAGATCAGGTAGAGCACTTCCAACACCGACGGCAGCCGCGCAGTCAGCTCAGCGCCGCGCGGCGTCGCGAAGGGAACGCGCGCTTCGGCCAGGGTGCGCTTGGCGCGCACGATCCGTTGCGCGACGGTGGCGGCGGGCTTGAGATAGGCACGCGCGATCTCCTCGACCGACAGGCCGCCGACCACTTTCAGCGTCAGCGCCGCACGTGCCTCGGGCGGCAGCAACGGATGGCAGGCGGTGAACACCAGCGCGAGCAGGTCGTCGCCGATGTCGTCGTCGAGCGCATCGTCCACCGCTTCGGCGAAATCGGCTTCACGGATGGCGTTCTGCGTGTCGAGTTCGACCGCGAGTTCGGCGTGTTTGGGCGCGGCCTGGGTTCGGTGGCGCAGCAGGTCGAGTGCGCGCCGCTTGGCGGCAGTGGTCAGCCAGGCGGCAGGATTGTCCGGAACGCCTTGCGTCGGCCAGTGCTCCAGCGCAGCGACCAACGCGTCCTGCGCACACTCTTCGGCCAGCGCCAGGTCGCGCGTGAGCCGGGCGGCGGCGGCGGCGACCTTGGCTGACTCGATATGCCAGATCGCGGCGAGCGTATCGGCAACCGCCGTCATCCGCTTAGCTCCCAGCGGGCAGACCGAGAGAACGACCGGCGGAACGAGGCATCTTGCTCTCCTTGTGCGGAAGGATCAGCGCGCCGCCGCGTGGCGCGCGAAGTTGTCGAGAATCGCTTGCCAGCCTGAACGCTGGTGTTCGATCGGAAACGTGGTTTCTGGATCGAAGGAAACGCGCACCCGCACGCCGTCGGACGTTTCATCGAACTCGACCCGTCCGCTGCGGTCGCCGAACGAGTATTCGATCAGGCGCTGAGGAACGATGCGGGTGTAGATGCCCGAAAAATCGAATCCTTGGCTGCCGTCCTTGGCTTCCATGCGCGACGAAAAGCCCCCGCCTTCGCGCAGGTCCACGCTGGCAGCGGTGGTGTGCCAGTCGTCAGATGCGGCGTTCCATTGCATGATGTCCGCGGGCGTTGTATAGGTGCGCCAGACGTTGTCGATCGGTGCTAGCACGACGGTTTCAACGGTCACTTTCATGAAAAGCTCCTCAATGATGATGGCGTTTCGTTCGGTATTGCGGCGTTGCCTACTCGCCTGTGCGGTGAATTCGGCGTCGTCGATTTGCCGCCGAATGCCTCGCTGGAGCGCCTTGCCGGGCGGATCAGACAGCATGCCGCTAGTCTGCCGCCGGGGGCGAACTTAGGCTCTTGCTATAAAAACCTGATTGATCAAAGCAGCAAACGCGCCTTTTGCCGGAAGAAAGCATGTCAAGGGCGGCTTTCACCCGACTTTTTCGGGTCTTGGCTTGTTTGGCAGACTCAACCCAGTGTATCCAGTCCACGCGGGCGATGGTCGTGGTGTCATTCCAGGTCGCCTTGGCTGCCGGACACGCCGCAAGCGCTTTCTGCAGGTCGTCGGGTAGCTGCGGCTCCGGTTCCGGGCTGGCCGGAGCGATGTGAACGCTAACCACCTCACCGATACTCGCCTGGGCGCCCTCGCGCAGATCCCGGCTCACCCTGAGCCAATGGCTTAACTGGCCGTCCGGCTCAAGTGTCGCTTGAAAAGGGTGACCGTTGAGGGTGCCCTCGACGGAGGTTCTGCCGCGCCTTGGCAAGGTATCACTGGCGATTTTCGGTAGAACAAGAAAGGCCCAAGAATCGTCCTTACCGGGCTTTGCCGGACGAAGCAGCTTCGTTTTGAATGTAGACGCATCTGTTTTTGCCATTTCAAGATTCCCTGGATGGCCAATGTTCAAACTCACGGTCGTGCAGCCGACTTGCCAGTCGTAGCGTCCCTGCGTAGCGCCTTGTCGGGCGACGGCGATGACAAGCACTCAAGTTTGCTGAGGACAACGTGAGTCGCCTCGTTGGTGGCCACGTGCTCCACGCACTGGTAGCCGAGCGAGACTAAATCGATATCAGAGAACAATTTCTCGCCGGAGCCGAGCAGAACCGGCGCAATCGCGATGTGTAGCTCGTCGATCAGGCCCGCTCGCAAATATTGCTGGATTGTCGCGACCCCACCGCCAATCCGCACATCCGATCCGTTCGCCGCTTCCTTGGCACGGCTCAGCGCTGAGTGGATGCCATCGGTGACGAAGTGAAAGGTCGTTCCGCCAGCCATGGTGATCGGGGCACGGGCCTGGTGAGTCAGCACGAACACGGGGGTGTGATACGGCGGATTGTCACCCCACCACCCTTTCCAGCTGCCGTCTGGCCACGGCCCACGAATCGGGCCAAACATGTTTCGACCAAGGATCCAGGCGCCTACGTTGCGAAAGCCTCGCGCCGCGAAGTCGTCATCAATGCCCGTCGTTCCCGCTTCATTGCCGAACATCCGCTGGAACGTGGCGGTCGGAAAAACCCACTGATGCAGCGCCTTCCCTCCAACACCGAGCGGATTTTCTAGACTCTGCTTCGGGCCCGCCCCGAATCCATCGATAGACATCGAAAAACTCGCCACACGCAATTTGCTCATCGCAATCCCCGTTGCCAACCAAACCGCCGTGCCGCCCGACGCTTGGCTCGGACTCCACAAATTTCAACCACGGCGCGCCGCCTCGATCGTCGCGATGTCGATCTTGCGCATCGTCATCATCGAATCAAACGCGCGTTTGGCGGCTGCAGGATCGGGATCGGCGATCGCTTCCATCAGCGCGCGCGGCGTGATTTGCCAGGACAACCCCCATTTGTCCTGGCACCAGCCGCACTCGCTCTCCCGGCCGCCATTGCTGACGATCGCATCCCAGTAGCGATCCGTTTCAGCCTGGTCGACGGTTGCGACTTGAAACGAGAATGCTGGGCTGTGGCTGAACGCGGGGCCGCCGTTGAGTCCGAGGCACGGGATTCCCATCACCTTGAAACTGACTGTCAACACATCCCCAATCTTCCCGGATGGATAGTCTCCCGGGGCGCGATACACCGCGTCGACCGAAGAGTCCGGAAAGGTTTCGGCGTAGAACCGCGCCGCTTCTTCTGCGGTTCCGTCGTACCAAAGGCAAACGATGTTCTTGGCGGTAGTGATCATGGCATTCCTCCGGGTTTCACTGCACGTAGCACGGCGCGCATTCGCGCAGCTCGACGCTGGCGAAGCGCGCTGCGGGACAGGTTTTGGCAACTTCCAGTGCTTGCTCACGGCTGTCGCACTCAATCAGGAAAAAACCGCCAACCATTTCGCGCGCCTCGGCGAACGGCCCGTCGATCAGACTGACCTGCTCGCCGCGCCGCTGGACGCGCACGCCGTGGCTGTCCGGGCGCAGCGATTCGCTGGCCAGCAACTGGCCATGCGCGGCAAGCAGCTGGCCAAACTCGACCATTTCGGCGTAGAGCGCACGCCCCTCGTCCTCGCTGCGAGCGTCGCGCTGGCCGCGCGGCTCGACGATCATCACCATGAATTTCATAGCAGCGTCCTCGCTGGGTTAGGGAAGGGATTTCCACCATTTGGCCTGGTTCATTGCAGCGAATGCAGGCCGACGAGCTTGCCCTCGGTGTCGTGGACGAGCGCGACGTGACCGTATTCGCCGATCGGCATTTTTGCCTTGAACAGCGCGTCGCCGGCTTCGAACGCGCGCTGCGCCTCGACCGCGCAATCAGCGCAGGCGAAATACACCAGCGTGCCCCTGCCCCCCGGACGCACGCCGTTCATTTTCAACAGCGTGCCGCCTGCGCCGACGCGATCCATTGCCATGGGGAAAGCCCACATTTCGTGTTCCTCCAGGCTGTCCGGGTTCTTCAGTTTTTCCAGCGTGATTGCCAACACGCGCTCGTAGAAAGCGCGCGCCCGCGGCATGTCTTCGACGTAAATTTCAAACCAGATGACCGGGTTGTTCATGCGCTGCTCCTTGTCTGGCAGGGGTTCATGGCCCGCGCGCAGAGGCAATCTCTGCACGTTTACGACGCGCGACCTGGGCGGTTTTCGACATCGGCTGATAACTTATCTGCCGATGTCGAGCAAAGCGACATCGCGGCGTTGCATTTGCGGCGGCGTCACCGTTTCGCTGGCCTGACCGATCAGCCCGCGATGGCCGTCGGGTCGCGCACGCGGCCCGAGCGCTCGCCGGAGAACAGGTCGTCGGCCGCGCGTTCGAGCGTCGCGCCGGCTGCGACGGCTTGGGAGATCAGCATCGCCGACGCACCGATAGGCGAAGACTCGGTGAATGGTCACGGCGCGGCTCCTTGGGGTGGGCAGGGAATGGTCACGGCGCTGCGGGAGATGCGGTTGCCGCGCGCAACACTTCGTTTCAGCCCCCCGGGCAACCGCGCTTGGCGGCGGCTTGGATTTCTTCCGGGCTCACATCGCGGAGGTGCGTGGCGATGGACCACCTATGCCCGAACGGATCGCGCACCTGGCCGTAGCGGTCGCCCCAGAACGTGTCGGCGGCGGGCATCGTCAGCGTGGCGCCGGCCGCGACTGCCCGCGCCAGCGCAGCGTCGGCATCCGCGACATAGAGATGCAGCGTGACCGGCGTGCCGCCGAGCGCGAGCGGCGAGTTCATGTGCCATTCGGCGTTTTCGTCGACCAACATCAGCGATGAATCGCCGATGTGCATCAGGCCGTGCATGAGTTTGCCGTCGGGACCGGGCAGGCGGCCGCGATCGACGGCAGCGAAGGCGCGGACGTAGAAGTCCATCGCGGCGTTGGCGTCGCGGCAGACGATATGCGGGGTGAGGCTGTGCATGCCTTCGGGGATCGGTGAAACGGTGGCGTTCATGACCAGGCTCCTTCAAAGAACAATGAATATACGACCGTACAACTCAGAGAATGTTGCGCATGCGTTCGATCTCCGGCGAGGGCGCGAAGTCGTCGAGTTCGTATAACGGCCGCACTTCGATTTCGGCCGGCTTGCCGCGCCCGGCTGGATTGGGGTACCGGCGCGCCCATTCCATCGCCTCTTCGCGCGATTTCACCTCAATGAGGGTGTAGCCGGCGATCAAGTCCTTGGTTTCAGCGAACGGGCCGTCAATCAGGCTACGTTTGTCGCCGTCGTACTGGATGCGCCAGCCCTGAGAACTCGGCTTGAGTCCAGAGCCGTCGAGCAGCGCGCCGGCCTTCGTCAGCTGCTCGTGGTAGTTGGCCATTTCGGTCAGTAGGCCGGCGTCGGCCGAAATCGGAGTAGTTTCAGCCTCTGTCTCGAGGGTGGCCTTGACGATGATCATGTAGCGCATGAGCGTCTCCTGTGTACAGATACGATGCAAACGCCGATGTATTCCGGGTTCTAACGCCACGACGATCCGGCCCCGCCCGAATCGACATGCCTGCTGAAAATAGACCGAAATCTCCCGGACCGGCTGCGCAGGAGAAAGCTATCTGACCGAAAAGGACAAGGAGCGCGCATTCGCCACAAAGGACAGCTGCCGCTCGCCACCTCTCAAGCTGCACGGCAGGTAGCTGGGCAGCAAGGCAATACCGCGCAGCTACTCGGCAACTTAGCAACGCCGTTCTCCCGTAGCGCATACGCGCCCAGCATTTTCACACAGAAGATTCTTGGCAAGGGAGCTGGGCGGGGCAGTGGCTACCTTTGTTTAAGGCCCGCCCCATCGCCGCCTGTGCCATTCGGCCAAAGTCAGCCTGCCCACATGGCTTCACCATTTTTGGCAAAACGATAATGCTCTGCCGTTGTCCGAAATCCGCTTCGCCGAGTAAGGCAGTTCGATCAACGCAGCAACTGATCAAAAACCGATCTTCTGGAGACCGTCAGCAAGGTAAGCGTTTTCGCCGCGCCCGGATAACTGCACTCTCTCTGGGTCCAGGAACCCGTTGCGAGCGCCAGCTGAACTTGCGCTCGTGTCGCGAAGTATTCGTCAGATTCTCGCGAAAACGGCAGGCCGTCTTTACGGGTCCCGATATAAAACCCCATGTCTCCGTCCAGGACCTCGATGGGGAGTGCCTCGCCATAATGCAGCGCGACCTGGCCGAAGATTTGACGTGAGCTCATGATTTCTACCTGATTGGTCTTGGTTGTTCGAAATGGGTTTCAGTGCTACGGCCTAGCCAGGGCGAAAGAGGAATAGGCGCGGTGTGTCGTTTGTTTTTCCAATACGCTGCGACGTTGAACTGGCGACATCAGGCGCCTCTCTGAACGGCCGCCAAGAACCCCGATCAACGCCATGCCAAACACCAGCAACACGCCGGCACAGGCTCCCCTGTCGCCATGGGTAAAGCAGAGCGAACACGAGAGAGCGGCACCGACGACGATCGAGAAGGCGGCAAAATAGTCGGACCACTGATAACGGTATTTCATGAATTAGTCTCCTTGGTGATGATGAAAGATGCGTTCGTTTCCGTCGCGCACATCGATATACTATTGCTTGTCTCAACTCATAGAAAAACAAGTAAATACTCATGCAATGCAGAGGACGGCAATGACTTTCACGCAACTCGAAATATTCGTTTTGGTTGTTGAGCTGGGCGGTTTTACGGCGGCAGGTGAACGGCTGGGGATCAGCCAGTCTGCGGTTTCGCATGCCTTGAAGCAACTGGAGAGCGAATGGGGCGTCGCGTTACTTTCGCGCAGTAAATCAGGCGTCGAACTGACCGAAGTTGGCAAGAGTCTGCTCGTTCGCGTTCGGGAATTGCTTGGCGTTGCCGAGGCAATACATCAAGAGGTTTCAGCCGTTCGTGGATTGAACCGTGGCGTCTTGCGAATCGGCTCGTTTGGTCCGGCCTCATCTTTATTTTTACTACCTCGAATCCTCGAGCAGTATCGGATCAGCTACCCGGAAATCGAGATTTTCGTTGATGAAGGGCCGGATGACGCGGTCGCCCAGTGGATCACCGAACGTCGGGTTGATGTGGGCTTCGTGGTTCTGCCTGATGAGCGTTTTGACACTCAAGCTCTGGTCCAAGATCAGTATGTAGCCGTTGTTCCCATCAACCATCCGCTGGCCAGGCAGAAGTCTGTCCGTTTGTCCGACTTGTGCAATTCGCCGTTCATCATGACCGCTGCGGGCGCCACGGTGCAGGTCGAGAGGCTATTCGAGTCGGCTGCTCTCAGGCCGAAAATCAAGCATCGCTACTCGCAGATCCTGACCATTATTAAAATGGTCGAATCCGGCGCGGGCGTGTCGATTCTTGCCGATTTGGCGGTGTCGGATCAGGTGCTGGCAATGTGTCCGGGGGCGATCAAGAAACCGCTAACGCCGGTGGCGACAAGGTCGATCGGCCTCGCCGTCCCGAGCCTTAAGCATGCGAGCCCGGCGGTACATGCCTTCCTGAAAACGTCCAAGTTGCTGATGTCCAAGCTGCGCCAGGGGTATGACAATGAACAAGCCCGGAATCAGTAGAGGAATGGAATCAGCTTGCGAACACGCTGCCGGTAGGCGTTGTAAGCCGGAAAGTGTTCGTCCAGCCAGATTTCCTCGCGCCGCGACTTGATGTCGAAAAACAGCGCCAGTGCCGCCGCCTCGGCCAAGGTCAGCCAGCCGTGAACCGACAAGGCAAATCCGGCGGCCATGACGATGACGCCGAAATAGATCGGGTGGCGGACGAAGCGGTACATCCCGCTAACGATCAGCGTCGCGCGCTCTTTCGGATGCGGTAGCGGCGTCAGGTTCGACCCCAGATTCACGACGGCGAGTAGCGACACCAGCCCGCCAAGCGTCAGCAGTACCGTCCCGACGATCGAGGATGCGTTGATCAGGCGCTCCGGCCACGGCGGCAATCCTGCCAGTGTTTTCGGTCCCAGAGTGATGACGAGGAACAAGGCGAACTGGGCAACGACGTACCACTCGCCGCGCCGACCGCGCCACCAGCGCTGATTCGACGGGCTCATGCGCCGATTCCCTGAGTTCCTGCCGCCGCCAACGGCTTGAGCATCACGAATTTGAGGTGCTCGTGCTCGCCGGGGAACAGCGTGACCTGCTGGTAGTGGATCAGGCCGCGCGCGGCGTGGTGGAAGCCGCGAGTGCCGCCCTGGCGCTCAAGCACATCGTGCAGCTTCCAGAAGCGCGCGAAGTCGGCGCTGGCCGCCGAGAGCTCGTCGACCAGGCGGACGAGTGCCGGTTCATCGAGGCGGCTGCGGCAATCGGCGCGAAACTCGGCGGTGATTCGTCGCGCGCGGACGTCCCAGTCGAGCAGGAATTCGCGCGCCAGCGGCTCGAGGAAAATGAAGCGCAGCATATTGGGTTTGGGGTCGCCTTCGCTTCTGGGCGAATCGAGCCAGCCGGTGAACAGCGCCGCGGCGGCTTCGTTCCAGCCCAGGATGTCCCAGTAGCGGCCCATCAGGTAGGCGGGAACCTTGATTTCGGCGAGCAGCTCGATCAGCAGCGGCGGCGCGTCGTCGGTCTCCGGCAGGCTCTCCTGCGGGTCGCGGCGGTCGGCCATCTCGAAAAGATAGGCGCGCTCGCTGCGGCTCAGGCGGAAAGTGACGGCGAGTCGGCCCAGCGCCTCGGCCGAGACATTGACCTCGCGCCCCTGCTCGATCCAGGTGTACCAGGTCGGGCTGATGCCGACCAACTGCGCCACTTCTTCGCGCCGCAGTCCGGCGGTGCGGCGCCGGTTGCCGGCAGGGAAGCCGAAGTCGGCGGGCTGGTTGCGGCTACGGATGACCTGCAGGAACTCGCCAAGCTCCTTGCGGCGTGCGCTGAGCGCGTCGATCTTCATTCGTTCCTCGTCTCGCTATTACTTTTGGTACTAGCATAAACTGTTGTCTTGTCAGGGTACAGGCCGCCGTATAGCATTGCTTCCGTGCTTCGGGGCTGGTGCTCCGTTACTCAGACCATGCGCCGCGCTGGCGCCCCTTTGGAGGAATGAAAGTCATGGCCGGAAAAACCCTTTACGACAAGTTGTGGGACAGCCACGTCGTCCGTCAGGAAGACGACGGCACCTGCCTGCTCTACATCGATCGCCACCTGGTGCACGAAGTGACCAGCCCGCAAGCTTTTGAAGGCTTGCGCTTGACCGGGCGCAAGCCTTGGCGCAAGGACTCGATCGTCGCCGTCGCCGATCACAACACGCCGACCAATCACTGGGATCGCGGCATCGAGGACCCGGTCGCCAAGTGCCAGGTCGATACCCTCGACAGCAACATCAAGGAATTCGGCGCGCTGGTCTATTTCCCGTTCAAGCACGCCAATCAGGGGATCATCCACGTGATCGCCCCGGAAAACGGCGCGACGCTGCCGGGAATGACCGTCGTCTGCGGCGATAGCCACACTGCGACGCACGGCGCTTTCGCGGCGCTGGCGCACGGCATCGGCACCTCCGAAGTCGAGCACGTGCTGGCGACGCAGACGCTGATCCAGAAGAAGTCGAAAACGATGCTGATTACCGTCGACGGCCAGTTGGCGCCGTGCGTTTCGGCCAAGGACGTGGCGTTGGCGATCATCGGCAAGATCGGTACGGCGGGCGGCACCGGCTATTGCATCGAGTTTGCCGGATCGGCGATCCGCGATCTGTCGATGGAAGGGCGAATGACCGTCTGCAACCTCACCATCGAGGCCGGCGCGCGCGCCGGAATCATCGCCGCCGACGACACCACCGTCGCCTATCTCAAAGGGCGGCTGCATGCGCCCAAGGGCGCCGACTGGGAACGTGCGGTGGCGCACTGGCAGACGCTGCACTCGGACGCTGACGCGGTGTTCGATACGGTGGTTGCGCTCCGCGCCGAAGACATCGAGCCGCAGGTGACCTGGGGAACCTCGCCCGAGCAGGTGCTGGCGGTCGGCGGCAAAGTGCCGAATCCGGCCGACGAGTCCGACCCGGCCAAGCGCGCGAGCATAGTCCGCGCCTTGCAGTACATGGGCCTCTCTGCCGGAACGCCGCTCACCGAGATCGCCATCGACAAGGTCTTCATCGGTTCGTGCACCAATTCGCGGATCGAGGACTTGCGCGCCGCGGCCGCCGTCGCCAAGGGCAAAAAGATCGCCGCCAACGTCAAGCTGGCGCTGGTCGTTCCCGGATCGGGAATGGTCAAGCGTCAGGCCGAGGCCGAGGGGCTCGACAAGATCTTCACCGAAGCCGGCTTTGAATGGCGCGAACCCGGTTGTTCGATGTGTCTGGCGATGAACGCCGACCGCCTGACCGCCGGCGAGCGCTGCGCGTCGACGTCCAACCGCAACTTCGAAGGCCGCCAAGGTCCCGGCGGACGCACCCATCTGGTCAGCCCGGCGATGGCCGCCGCCGCTGCCGTCGCCGGCCATTTTGTCGATATTCGCCACGCCTGATTGAGGAGATGAACCCATGAAACCCTTTACCCGACTCAGCGGGCTGGTCTGCCCGATCGACCGCAGCAACGTCGATACCGACGCGATCATTCCCAAGCAGTTCCTCAAATCGATCGCGCGCAGCGGCTACGGCCCCTACCTGTTCGACGAATGGCGCTATACCGACCATGGCGAGCCCGGGATGGACTGTACCCACCGGCCGAAGAAGCCCGATTTCGTTCTCAACCAGCCGCGTTACCAGGGCGCGCAGATCCTGCTCGCGCGCGAGAACTTCGGCTGCGGTTCGAGCCGCGAGCACGCGCCGTGGGCGATCGAGAATTACGGGTTCCGCGTGATCATCGCGCCGTCGTTCGCCGACATCTTCTTCGCCAATACCTACAAGAACGGCGTGCTGCCGATCGTCGCTGCGAGCGACGTCGTCGACCGGCTGTTCCAGGAGTGCGCGGCGAGCGAAGGCTATTCGCTCGACGTCGACCTCGCCGCGCAGACGGTGACTTCGCCGTCGGGCTTCAGCTTCAAGTTCGACATCACGCCGCAGCGCAAGCATTGCCTGGCCAACGGTCTCGACGAGATCGGCCTGACCCTGGTCCATGCCGACGAGATTCGCGCCTTCGAGGCGCGCAGCAAGTCGGCGCAGCCCTGGTTTTTTGCCTGAGTCAGCGCTGACGGGCGTCCACCTGTCGCGCCAGCTCGCGCAGCTGCGCTGAGATTTCGACGCGATAGGGTGGTGCCGGGTCGAGGCGGCGCAGTTCGGGCGGCAGCGCGGCGAGTTGCGTCTTGACGTGGTCGCGCAGCGTCGCGAGTGAAGGCGCCGCAGTCAGGCGCCGTCCGCCCTGCATTACCGTGGCCAGCAGCGGGGTTCCCGGCGGGGTGTCGCCGGCGAGCGTCAGCGTGTCGCCGGTCATCGTGCCGGTTTTGTCGCGATGGCGGAAAATCTGCTTGCGGCCGGGCCAGGTGGCCTTGCCCTCGGAGCGCTTGCGCCGCGGGCGGCCGGCGTATTCCTGCAGCTTGTAGGCGCAGTCGAGGTAGGGCTGGTCGGCCGAGGTGTTCATTCGCGTGCCGACACCGAAGCCGTCGATCGGCGCTTGCGCGTCGCGCAGCGCGTGCACGGCGTATTCGTCGAGATTGCCGCTGGCGAAGATCCTGATGGCGCGCTCGCCGCCGGCGTCGAGGATGGCGCGCACCCGGCGCGAATGCTCGCCAAGATCGCCGCTGTCGATGCGTACCGCCTGGAGCGGCGAGCCGGCCGCCGCCATCCGGCGGGCCAGCGGAAGCAGCGCGTGCGCCGCGGCCTCGGTGTCGTAGGTATCGATCAGCAGCGTGCAGGCCTTGGAGTGCGAGCGCGCGAAGTGTTCGAAAGCGGCCAGCTCGTCGTCGTGCGTCTGGATGAAGGAATGCGCCATGGTGCCGAACAGCGGCAGGTCCCAGCGCATTCCGGCGAGCACGTTCGAAGTGCCGTCGAAGCCGGCGATGAAACTGGCGCGCGCCGAAAGCAGCGCAGCTTCGGCGCCGTGCGCGCGGCGCATGCCAAAGTCCACCAGCAGTCCGTCGCGCGCGGCCAGCCGCACGCGCGCCGCCTTGGAAGCGATTAGCGTCTGGAACTGCAACAGGTTGATCAGACGCGTCTCGACCAGCTGGGCCTGAGGCAGCGGCGCGATCACGCGCAGGATCGGTTCGTCGACGAAAAACACCGTGCCTTCGGGAACGGCCTGTACGTCGCCGGTAAAGCGCAGCTTTGCGAGCGAGTCGACGAAGCGCCGATCGAATCTGCCGCAGCCGGCCAGCCAATCGAGTTCGTCAGCGCCAAAGTGCAACGTTTCGAGATAATCGATGACCTGTTCGAGCCCGGCGGCGACCAGGAAATTTCGCCCCGCCGGCAGCTTGCGAACGAAGAACTCGAAGACTGCCGTTTCCGCCATGCCCTGGTCGAAATAGGCCTGCAGCATGGTGAGCTGGTAGAGGTCGGTGAGCAGCGCGCGCTCGTCGTTGGCGCTCATCGATGCGGGCCGGTCGCGGTACTCGCGCCGGCGGCGAGCATCGCGGCGATGGCGCGCTCGCCGTCGCCGATCCGCAGGTCGACCGGGCGCATGCCGTCGAGCAGCAGTATCACGCCGTAGCCCAGGCGCAGGGCGTCGAGAACCGTATGGCGAACGCAGTAGTCGGTCGCCAGTCCGCCGACGAATAGTCGCCGCACGCCCAGACGCTGCAGCTGCTGGTGCAGGTCGGTAGCGGCAAAGCCCGAGTAGCTGTCGGCGTCGCTTTGCGTCTCCTTGGAGATCACCTGGGTGGTCGCCGGCAGGTCGAGGACGGCGGGAAACTGCGCGCCTGGCGTTCCGGCGACGCAGTGCTCCGGCCAGTCGCCGCCCTGGGCGCGGAACGAGCAATGATCGGGCGGATGCCAGTCGCGCGTGGCAAATACCGGCAAACGCGCGGCGACAAATTGCGCGATCCAGGCATTGAGCGGCGCGATCACGGTCTCGGCGGCCGGGACCGCCAGCGCGCCGCCAGCCAGAAAGTCGCGCTGCACGTCGACGATCAACAGCGCGTCCGTCGGTTGCGGTGAAATGCTCGCGGTGAACGAGACCAAGGTGAGCCCTCCCGGGCGGGAACAGAAGCCTCTGCCGGCCAAGCACTTTTGCTGACCGACCGGCGCCTATCGTTCACGCGATGGTGATGCGCTTGGCCGGCGCCTGCTGCTTCTTGGGCAGTACGGCCTCGAGTACGCCATCGGTGTACTTGGCTTGTGCCGCAGCTTCGTCGACCTCGCTGTCGAGCGTGAAGCTGCGCGCGACCTGGCCGTAATAGCGCTCGCTGTGGATCAGTTTCTTGCCTTCTTTCTGCTCTGATTCTCTCTTGACCTCGGCGCTGATCGAAACCAGATTGCCGTCGACCGAGATGCGGATGTCCTCTTTCTTGACCCCCGGAATTTCGGCCTTGATGGTGTAGTTCTTGTCGTCCTCACTGACCTCAAGCTTGAGCTGCGGCGCGGCGGCCGTTGATCCCTGGAACAGCGGACGGACCATGAAGCCCTTGAACAGGTTGTCGATGTCGTTGAACGGATCGAGACGCGCCAGTTCGTTGAGCGGATCGAAGCGGGTGATGTTGGCCATGATGAGTCCTCCAATGTCTGATGGTTGCAGTTCTGGTCACGCGGGTGGCAAGCCGATGCTGGCAGCACCTGCGAGTACAAACTAGCCGTAGCCCCGGCCAGCGGGAATACTCGGTCCCCTCTATTCTCGCTACCTGATTACCTTAGGCCGCGGCGCGCCGGCGCCTGGCGAGCAAAAATACGGCGACGGGTGTATTTCCCGGCCGCTACCGTGCGGCGTATGTTGAGCGCATGACCTCGTTCAAGAGCGGCGACATCCGCAGGGAGGAATAATGAAGCGCAGCATGCGAGCCATGATTCTCGAGCAGCCGGGTTTGCCCTTGCGCCTGGCCGAGCTGCCGCTACCGCAGCCGAGCCGCGGCAAGGTCTTGATCGAGGTTGAGGCCTGCGGCGTCTGCCGCACCGACCTGCATCTGGTCGACGGCGAATTGCCCGACCCGGTGTTGCCGATCATCCCCGGCCACGAAGTCGTCGGTCGCGTCGCCGAGCTCGGCGCCGAGGTTTCGTCTTTCCGGCTCGGCCAGCGCATCGGCGTTCCCTGGCTCGGCTGGACCTGCGGCAAATGCCGCTTCTGTCTCAGCGGCCGTGAGAACCTCTGCGATCTGGCGCGCTTTACGGGTTACCAGATCGACGGCGGCTATGCCGAGTTCTGTGTCGCCGACGCGCGCTACTGTTTCCCGCTTTCCGATTTTGGCGATGCCGCGCTACTGGCGCCCTTGCTGTGCGCCGGCCTGATCGGCTATCGCGCCCTGCGCCTGTGCGGCGAGGCGCACCAGGCGCGCCGGCTCGGTATCTACGGTTTTGGCGCCGCCGCACATATCGTCGCGCAGATCGCCAGGTTCCAGGGCCGCGAGTTCTATGCTTTCACGCGCCCCGGCGATGACGCCAGCCAGGATTTCGCGCGTCACCTCGGCGCCGCCTGGGCCGGCGATTCCGCGCAGAGTCCGCCGGCGCGATTCGACGCGGCGCTCATCTTCGCTCCCGCCGGAGCGCTCGTTCCGGTCGCTCTGAGCCACCTCGAGAAGGGCGGTGTCGTGGTCTGCGCCGGGATCCACATGAGCGACATCCCGGCCTTTCCCTATGCCTTGCTATGGGGCGAACGCAGCATCCGCTCGGTGGCCAACCTGACTCGCCGCGACGGACTGGAATTCCTCGATCTGGCGCCGCGCGTGGTGTTGCGCACCAAGGTTCAGCGCTTTGCGCTGGCCGACGCCAACGAGGCGTTGGCGCAGCTGCGGCGCGGCGAGTTTCAGGGTGCAGCGGTGCTCACGCCGTGACGCCGAGCGTGGTGCAGAAGCGTTCGCCGTCACGCCGGCCGAGGTCGAAGGTCGCTTGCAGCGCCGCCGGATCGGTGTAGTCCCACGCCGCGACCGGAACGGGGTGTGACGGCTGGACGTAGGTTCGCCCGGGAATCGACGGCAGCTGCGCGAACGGGCGGGTGAGCAGCACCAGGGTCTGGCCGTCGGCGCCGCCCACGCCTTGCGTCGGCACGTTGCTGACGAAGCCGCCGTCGAACAGCGCGATGCCGTTGCGCCGCGCTTGCGGCGTCAGCGGCGGGACACAGGACGAGGCAATGATCAGGTCGGCAAGCGATGCGGGAGTGGCGCACTCGCGTACCGAGACGAACAACGGGGAGAAGCCGATCCGACAGCCGCACGATGCGTGGACGCATTCACTGCCCAAATCGTCGATCCCGGTGGCGATCATTCCGAGCATCAGTGCCATTCCTGGTGATGCCCAGCGCGGCGGACACGAAATCAGCACGCTGATCTGCGGCGAAGCGCAACGCAAACGCATGAGCGCTGCCTCGTCGATGCAGGCGAGGATCGCGTCGCGGTACATGGTGCCGTGCGGGAATACCGGCTGGTCGCGCAACAGGTTGCGCAAATAGACGTTGCTGCCGTTGGCGGCAAGCGCTTTCTTGTAGTGACGAAAACCGCTGTCGAAACTATCCGAAAAAAGCGTGCAGGCGATCGCCGAACCGGCGCTGACGGCAGTCACCCGGGTTGGCTTCAGAGCCAAGGCTTGAGCTGCCACCGACCAGAAGCCGGCCTGCCAGAAGCAGCGATTGCCGCCGCCGGCAAAAACGACGTTTTCGAACCGCGTGTCGTCGTCGCCCGCAAAGCGTCGAACCGGCTCAGGCAAGCAGCGCCTGGCAGGCTGGTGTAGCGCGTTGCTCGGCTCGAATTTCATGATTCAGCGCCCGGCGTTGTTCGGCTGCTCCATCGCCTGGCTGGCGGCGTCGTCGACGTTGTCGAGAAATACGAATTCGAGCTTTCCTCTCGCCTCCGGCGGGACTTCTTCGAGATCCCGGCGGTTCCTGGCCGGCAACAACACGCGGCGGATACCGGCACGCATCGCGGCGAGCACCTTCTCCTTGATCCCGCCGACCGGCAGCACCAGCCCGCGCAGGCTGATCTCGCCGGTCATCGCCGTGTCGCTGCGTACCGTGCGTTCGCAGAACAGCGAGGCGAGCGCGATATACATCGCGACGCCGGCGCTCGGGCCGTCCTTGGGGATGGCGCCGGCCGGGACATGGACATGGACGGTGGTTTTTTCAAATACGGCAGCGTCGATCCCGAGGTCGGTCGCTCGCGTCTTGAGCAGCGTGAGCGCCGCTTGCGCGGATTCCTTCATCACGTCGCCGAGTTGGCCGGTCAGGATCAGATGGCCGTCACCGGCCATGCGACTGGCCTCGATGAACAGGATGTCGCCGCCGACCGGCGTCCACGCGAGTCCGGTGGCGACGCCTGGCATGCCGATGCGCAGCGCCACTTCGTTTTCGTATTGGGTCGGGCCGAGAATGGCGGCGAGGTCGCCTTCGTCGATCTTGAGCGAAGCGACGGTGCCTTCGGCGATACTCACTGCCGCGCGGCGGCAGACCGCGCCGATCTGGCGTTCGAGCGTGCGCACGCCGGCCTCGCGCGTGTAGTCGCGGATAATCGCCACCAGCGCGGCGTCTGAAATTTCGAACTGACCTTGTTGCAGACCGTTCTGCTCGATCTGGCGCGCGATGAGATAACGCTGCGCAATTTCGCGTTTTTCCTCCTGCGTGTAGCCGGGCAAGGTGATGACTTCCATGCGGTCGCGCAGTGGTCCCGGAATATTGTCGAGCACGTTGGCGGTGGTGATGAACAGCACCCGTGACAGGTCGTAGGGCAGCGCCAGGTAGTTGTCGCGGAAGGTATTGTTCTGCTCCGGGTCGAGCACCTCGAGCAGCGCCGACGAGGGGTCGCCGTGGATGCCGCTGCCCAGCTTGTCGATCTCGTCGAGCATCAGCACGCAGCCGCGCGAGCCGGCCTTGGCGATCGCCTGAACGATGTTGCCGGGCAGCGCGCCGATATAGGTGCGTCGGTGGCCGCGGATCTCGGCCTCGTCGTGCACGCCGCCGAGCGAGGCGCGGACGAACTTGCGCCCGAGCGCGCGGGCAATCGACTGACCGAGCGACGTCTTGCCGACGCCGGGCGGGCCGACAAAGCAGAGGATAGGGCCGTGCCCCTCGGGGTTGAGTTTGCGCACCGCGAGAAATTCGACGATGCGCTTCTTGACCCGGTCGAGTCCGAAATGGTCGTGATCGAGGATGTTGCGCGCTTCGGCAATGTCGATGCGATCGGGATCCGGCGCCTTCCACGGCAGCTCGATCAGCCAGTCGATGTAGGAGCGCACCATCGAGTACTCGGCCGAAGCCTCGGACATGTGCTCGAGTCGCTTGAGTTCCTTGGTCGCCTGACGCTCGACCTCTTCGGGCATTTGCGCCTCGGCGATGGTCTTGCGCAACTCGGCGATCTCGGCGGAGTTGCCGCTGTCACCCTCGCCGAGCTCGTTCTGGATCGATTTGAGCTGCTCGCGCAAGAGAAATTCGCGCTGGCGTTCGTCGATACTGGCTTTGGTGCGTTCGTCGATCTTGCGCGAAATCTTGAGCACTTCGAGGCGTTTGATGAGATAGCCGAGCACCAGATCGAGTCGCGGCACGAGGTCGACGGCTTCAAGCACGGCCTGCCTTTCTTCGGCCTTGAGCTCGACGAGGCCGGCGATCAGGTCGGCCAATGCCCCCGGCGAAGAAATGCTGCGCACGACGTTGGACATCTCGTCAGAGGCTTGCGGCAGCAACTGCAGGACTTCGAGCGCACGCTCCCTGAGCTGGATGGCGCGCGCTTCGATCTCGGTGTCGCTGGCCTCGGGTTCGTCGAGGCGAACGATGTGCGCGACGGGGAAGGGGTAAGCGTCGAGGTACTCGCTGACGCGAAAGCGCTGCTGCCCCTGGCAGACAATGACATGCGAATCGTCGGGCAAGGTCACGTAGCGCAGGATGTTGGCGACTGTCCCGACGCGGCAAAGATCGTCCGGGCCGGGGGTTTGGACCTCGGGGTCGCGCTGCAGCAGGATGCCGATCGGGCGCTCCATTTTCACTGCCTGCTGTGCGGCGGCGACGGACTGCGGGCGGCCGATGGTGAGCGGCAGGATCATCCCGGGGAACAGCACGACATTGCGCATCGCCACGATGATCATGGCGCCGTCGGGAATCACCAGAACGCCGCTGTCGCGCTTGTGCGCACTGCTTTCGGTGCTTTCTGCCGTGGGCTCGCTGGGCATGATCGCGTCACTCTCAAAGGTGGTGCAGAATGAGGACCAGACAGCCGTCCTCGAAATACTGCTGGTGCACCCGGAAGTTGCCCGGGGGAAGGGGTATCCGGCGCTCGAACCGGCCGTAAGGGATTTCAAGGCGATGGATCGCGGCGCGCTGCAGCGCTGACGGGATCGGACGACTGCCGTGTACGATCAATCCGGCGCCCTCGACGATTACCTCGAATTGCCGCGGGTTGACGCCAGGCAAGGCGACAAAGAGCGTGAGCTCGTCATCGTGCTGGTACATGTCGACGGCAGGTTCCCAGCAGGGCACGCGCTGCAAGGCGTCGCGCGCGACGAGCCGGTACTGCAGGCGTTCGGCGTTGCGCAGCAAGTCGAGCGCCTCGGCCCATATCCAGAATCCCGTGTTTCGGCGCCGCATGGCAAATATCCCTTTCTAGGGCGAGTCGTGAAACTGTTTCAGATGAGAACGCCGATGATGGGCCAGCCACATGCCGATCAATTCAACCAGTACGCCAAGCGCCAGCAGCGCCATCCCCGGCCAAGTTTCCGGCGCGATAAAAATCAGCACGGCGCCCAGAACGATGACTGTCCCGGCGAGTATCCGCCGCGCGCAGGCGCTTTCCGGCAACGAGAGGTTCATGCGTCAAGCCCCAGGTGGACGGGAAGGCAATGGCGGCCGAACGGTTTGGCTAGCGTCCCGAAGTGCCCGGCAATCGAGCTGCCGCACTGCGGGCAACAGCCCTGCGGGGTCAGGTCGTAGTGGTGAATGTCGTACCAGTCGCGAACGATCGTCGCATGACGGCAGGAGGGGCAATAGGTGGTGCCGCCCTCGGGGTCGTGAATGTTTCCCGTATAGACGTAATGCAGACCGGCGTCGAGGGCGATGCGTCGAGCGCGGCCCAAGGTCGCCGACGGCGTCGGCGGAAGCTCGGTCATCTTCCAGTCGGGGTGAAAGGCGCTCAAATGCAGCGGCACCTCGGGCCCCAGTTCCTGCGCCAGCCATCTCGTGAGCGCGCCGAGTTCCTGATCCGAGTCGTTGTGTCCGGGGATCAGCAGCGTGGTGACCTCAAGCCAGCATTTGGTCTCATGATGAACATAGCTCAGCGTGTCGAGAACCGGCTGCAGATGACCGCCGCAAAGCTTGACGTAAAAGTCGTCGCTGAAGCTCTTGAGATCGATATTGGCGGCGTCCATCTTGGCGAAGAACTCGCGACGCGGCGCCTCGTGGACATAACCCGCAGTCACCGCGACGGTCATCAGGCCGCGTTGGTGGCAGGCGTCGGCGGTGTCGAGCGCATACTCGAAAAAAACGACCGGATCGTTGTAGGTGAAGGCGACGCTCAGGCTGTCATGGGCGCGAGCTGCCGCGGCAATGGCTTTCGGCGAGGCTGAATCCATCAGTCGGTCCATCTCGCGCGACTTGGAAATATCCCAGTTCTGGCAGAATTTGCACGCCAGATTGCAGCCCGCCGTGCCAAAAGAAAAAACGCTGGAGCCGGGAAAAAAGTGATTGAGCGGTTTTTTCTCGATCGGGTCGATGCAGAATCCCGACGAGCGGCCGTAGGTCGTCAGTACCATCCGATTGTCGACGCGTCCACGCACAAAGCAGGCGCCGCGTTGCCCTTCGTGGAGCTTGCAGTCACGCGGACAGACATCACATTGAATGCGGCCATCACCGAGGACGTGCCAGTACTTCGCCGGATGACGTTGGGAAACGCCGATTACTTCATCCATGGTGACACCGCTCTTTCTCGTGCCGACCGGGCCAGGCGCGGACGCCGATCATCGTCGGCCGCCGGGCGCCCTGGCGCGGCGAGCTTCAAGACTACTTGACCTCGACGGAGCGACGTTGCGCGTCTTCTTCCTTCGGCAGGATGATCTCAAGAATGCCATCTTTGAGGTTGGCAGAGATCTTTGCTTTGTCGACGGCGCCGGGCAGGGCGAGGCTCCTGGAAAAATTGCCCTGCTCGATCTCGCAACGGAAATAGTCTTTGCGTTGCTCTTTCGACTCGTGCTTCACGCTGCCCTTGATGAGCAGCGTGTTATCGCTGATCGAAACGTCGATATCCTTCTTCTCGACGCCGGGGACTTCGACTCGAACCAGAATATCCTTGTCGCGGTCGATGACGTCCAATTGCGGGACGCGGACATTGCCGAGCGTTGATTCCAGACCGCTCCACATCGGCCAATTCCACATCATCGGGCGCATCCAGGTGCGCGGCATCAAGCGATCGAACAAACGTTCAACTTCGTCCAGCGGGCCGAAGACCTGTGCGGGCCGCCGTTCGGCAATTTCGGTCTTGGGTGCCGTCGTCACGGCGATTTCAGTCTTGGTATCGTTTGCCATAATCCGTCTCCTAATGTTGCGGGCCTCAATTTGAAGACCGCAGAATTTCCAAAAGCAAGATCAACAACGCATCGCGCTGATCGATTTCCTGGTGATCGCCTCCTTTCGTCGCTTGCGTCGAACTGGAAGCCTCTTCGCTGCGTTCGACGGATTGGCTTTCGTCACCGGCTTCGCTTTTTTCGATCGACGGCAGGGAAACGCTATCCGGCGGCTCTTTCGGGACGGCTTCGTCAGTGCTGTCGGCCATTCCGTGGGCCTGGCCACCGACGATGAGCAAGCCTATTGCCAAGCGGGATAACAGTTGCGGCCAGCTCATTCTTGCTTCGCTCCCCGCACATCCGCATCAAGTCGCTACGCCGGCCGCTGCTTGGGCCGTCGCCTCAAATATAGAGCCGTGACAGGGGAAAACCTATACGTGCATGGACGTATTGTGCTTACCTGACGCCGGGTACGCGTTGGCCAGCTCCCTCAGTGAAGTCTGCGACGAGTTCCGAACTCAAACCAGGACCACATCAGCGGCGCCGACGACGATTCGAAGGTTTGCGCCGTAGCAGATCAGTTTGCGCATCTCGCGACTTACCCCCGCCACCAGAAAACAGTTTTCCAACGCCGCTCCGCGGCGCTTCGCGCGCCTGGCGATTTCCTGGAAGGCTCGCTGATTCAAACGGACGATGCGCCCGACATACTTTTCGAGTTTCATTTGATAATTCACTTTGGTTTTTTGACAGTAGGGAAATCGTTGCAAAGGGGGGCGCCAAGTCACTGTGAATCGAATAAGCAGGCCGGTGCTCAACCCTTGGGCGAAGTCTAGCGATGCGCTTGTCGGCCGAAAATACTCGGATTTATGTATTATCGACGCCGGCGCGGCGCAGTCTGGCGCGAAGGCTGTCAGTCTCTTCGAGCAGGTCGGCGATCAGCGCGGCGAGCTCGGGAGCGGCGTCGAAATCGCGCTCGAACTGCCGCATGCGGCGTGCGCGCAGGATGGACGACGTCGAGAAGCGCCAGACGCCGGCGACGCTTTCGGCGTCGGGGAAGCAGCCTTCGCCGAGGCGCTGCGCCAGCCATTCGGGGTCCGCCGTGCACGCGGCGGCGATCTGTTCGAGCGTCAGCCAGGCGTCTTCCATCACGCTGCCAATCAGAAAGTCATTGTCATCCATGACTGCTCCCTTGCGTTTCGTGACGCGGATCGAAGGCGAGTTCGCGCGCCATCGTCTCGTAGAGCACCCGGGCGTGCGGCGATTCGGCTGAAGGCAGCACCACCAGGATATCGAGCAGCAGGTCGCCCGGCGGTTCGCCGGGAATGCCGCGTCCGCGCACCCGCAACTGGCGGCCGCTCTGCGCGCCCTCCGGGATGCGCACCTTGAGGCGGCCCTGCGGCAGGTCGACGGCGACGACTGCGCCGAGCGCAGCTTCCCAGGGCGCGACGCGCAGCGTGAGGTGGAGGTCGCGCCCGTCGACGCGAAAGCGCGGGTGCGGCTTGAAATGCACGTCGAGCAGCAGGTCGCCGGCCGCCGCACTGCCGTGGCCTGGCGAACCCTGGCCGGCGAGGCGGATGATCTGCCCTTCGCGCACGCCGCGCGGGATTTTGACGTTGAGCGTCCGCGTCTCGATATGAACGTGCCCCTGGCTGTCCTGGCGCGGGACGCGCAGCGAGATCTGCCGCGTCGCGCCGTTGAAGGCGTCTTCGAGGTCGAGCAGCACCTTGGCGCGGTGGTCCTCACCGCGTGTCCGGAAGCCGGCACCGCGATCGTGGGGATGCATTCCGCCCATGCGCCCGAACAGCTCGGCGAAAAAGTCGGAGAAGTCGGCCGTTTCGCCCGGCGAGAAGCCGTGCGTCGAATACTCGAAACCGCTGTCCCAGTCGGGCGGCGGCTGGAAATCTTGGCCGGGCCGGTAGCCGCGGCCAAGCTGGTCGTAGGCGGCGCGTTTCTCGGCGTCGGAGAGCACGGTATACGCCTCGTTGACCTCTTTCATCCGCGACTCGGCGTTGGGCTCCTTGGAAATGTCGGGATGGTACTTGCGCGCCAGGCGGCGGAATGCCTTCTTGATCTCGTCGGCGCTCGCCTCGCGGGGCACGCCCAACGTCTTGTAGTAGTCCTTGAATTCCATGTCTCGGCCTCATCTCATCGCGGCAGCATCGACCGGTGCACAATGCAGCGCTCCCGGAGGCGCTGTCAATACCGTGAAGCCGAGCATTTTCGATGGCTTGGCGCCCCTGCTCAGCGGCTTTCGGTGCGTGCGTTCTGGCCTTCACAGGCGTCGGCGTCTATGTTGAGAACATCATGACCACCGTCAATGTGAATCTCGCTGATGTCGCCGCTGCGCAGCGCACACTGATCAAAGCGCTGCAGGACCCGGCGCGCTACCCAGACCCGGTGGCGCAGGTGACGCTGCTCGAAACGCATATTTCATACGTGCTGCTGACCGGGTCTTTCGCCTACAAGATCAAGAAAGCGGTCGACTTCGGCTTTCTCGATTTTTCCACGCTCGAAAAGCGCCGTCGGTTCTGCGCCGACGAGTTGCGCCTCAACCGCCGGCTGGCGCCGCAGCTCTATCTTGCCGTCGTTCCGATCTACGGCTCGGCGCGCGAACCACGCATCGGCGCCGATGTTGGCGAGCGCAGCGCGCCGATTGAGGCGATTGAAACGATTGAATACGCCGTCAAAATGGTCGAATTCCCGCAGTCAGCCTTGCTCGACGGGCGTTTGGCGCGCGGCGATCTCTCGGCGCAGCAAATCGACGCGCTCGCCGACGTAGTCGCCGCATTCCACGCGCAGGTGGCGAGCGCGCCGCCTGCCGGCGAGTTCGGAACGCCGGCGGTGATCTGGCGGATGGCCGCCGAGAACTTCAGCCAGCTGCCTGCGGTGGCTAGCGATGCGGCCGATGCGGCGCGGCTGGAGACGCTCGCCAACTGGAGCCGCAACGAATATGCGCGGCTCGAAGCGTGGTTCGCTGAGCGCCGCCGCGCCGGCTTCGTTCGCGAGTGCCACGGCGACCTGCATCTGGGCAACATCGCGCTGATCGACGGCAAGCCGGTGATTTTCGACTGCATCGAATTCAATCCAGCGCTGCGCTGGATCGACGTGATCAGCGAGGTCGCTTTCCTGTGCATGGATCTTGGCGAGCGCGGACGAGCCGACTTCGCGCATCGCCTCATTAACCGCTATCTCGAGATCTGCGGCGATTACGCCGGCTTGCGCGCGCTGCCTTTCTATCTGGTCTATCGCGCGCTGGTTCGCGCCAAGGTCGCGAGCCTGCGCGCCGCACAGGAAGCGAGCACGGCGGCGGCTCGGCGGCAACTCGAAATCCGCGCGCAATACCTGGCCTTCGCCGGGCGCGCGATCTTGCCGCGCAGCCGCCAACTGTTGCTCATGCACGGCGTCTCGGGGTCGGGGAAGACCTGGGCGTCGCAAGCGCTCATCGAACATCTCGGCGCGCTGCGCCTGCGTTCCGATGTCGAGCGCAAGCGCTTGTGCGGCCTGCCGGCGCTGGCGCGCAGCGCGTCGGCGGTCGATTGCGGGCTGTACGATGAGCAGATGACGCGCGCCACCTACCAGTCGCTTGCCGAGTGCGCACGCGAGGTGCTCGCCGCTGGCTTTCCGGTGCTGGTCGACGCGGCGTGTCTGCGCCGCTGGCAACGCGAGATGTTTTATGAGCTGGCGGCGCAATTGGATGTGCCTTGGCGAATCATTTCGTGTTGTGCCGACGACGCGACGCTGCGCAGCCGACTCGTCGCTCGCGAGCAGTCCGGGTGCGACGCGTCGGAAGCTGATCTGGCGATCCTCGACCATCAGCTGCTGAACAACGATCCGCTGTCTGCCGCCGAACAGCAACTGGCGATCACCTTTGACAGCGATCGCGATTCGCTCGAACAGCTGCTCGAGCGCTGCGCGCTCAAGGCCGTTTGATCCGCCGTCGCGCCCAGATCTTGCGCGCTTCTTCGCAGACGAGCATCAACAGCGCGCCGAGCAGCGCCAGCAGCCAGACTTCTGCGCCGAACGGCGCGGTGCCGAACAGCCAGTTGCCGGCAGCCGTATAGACGATGAAGGCGATCAGCGCGAGCTCGGCGGCGACGCCGAACAGCAGATAGGGGTTGCCGAACAGGCGGAAGGTAAACGACGATTTTATCGGATGGCGGCAGAGAAAGACGTTGGCCACCTGCATGATCACGATGGTCGACAGGCAGGCGGTGGTCGCTTGCAGGTAGAGCGGGTCGAGGCGGCTCGGCAACTCGCCGTAGCGCCAGCCGGCGCCGTGCAGCACGATCAGGAAAATCGCCATCGATCCGGCCGCTTCGAGCGCGCCGAGGAAGAGGTAGGCGCGCGCCAGCAGAGTCCACGACAGCAGCCGGTCTTCGCGCGCGCGCGGTGGGCGGCGCATGACGTCGGGGTCGGGCTGTTCGGCGCCGAGCGCCAGCGCCGGCAGCATGTCGGTGCCCAGATCAACCGCCAGGATCTGGATGATGGTCAGCGGCAGCGGGATCCGCAGCAGCACGTAGGCGAGGTAGGGGATCAGCTCCGGGATGTTCGACGAGAGGATGTAGGTCAGGAACTTGCGGATGTTGTCAAAAACGGCGCGGCCTTCCTCGATCGCGCTGACGATGCTGGCGAAGTTGTCGTCGAGCAGGATGAGGTCGGCGGCCTCGCGCGCGACGTCGGTTCCGGAGATCCCCATGGCGATGCCGATGTCGGCGGCCTTGAGCGCCGGCGCGTCGTTGACGCCGTCGCCGGTGACCGCGACGATCTCGCCTTTCTTCTGCAAGGCCTCGACGATTCGCATCTTCTGCTCGGCGGCGACGCGCGCGAAGATCACCTCCTTGGCGTCGAGCGCGAGCTGCAGCTGGGCCGGCGAGAGCGTTCGCAATTCGGGGCCTGAAATGATCACTGGATTGTCGCCGCGCACCAGCCCGATCTGGCGTGCAATCGCCAGCGCGGTGTGGCGGTTGTCGCCGGTGACCATGATCACGCGGATTCCGGCCTGAGCGCAGCGCGCGACGGCGCCGGGCACCTCGGGGCGCGGCGGGTCGGCAAGGCCGATCAGTCCGCTCAAGGTCAGCCCGCTCTCGCTTTTTGGCAAGCCTTCGGGCGCTGCGCGATGGGCGAAGGCGATGACGCGCAGGCCCGCGTCGGCCATTTCGTCCTGCGCTTTGCCAAGACGGTCGCGCGCCGCGTCGTCGAGCGCTACCGCGACGTCGCCGAGCTGCAAGAAATCGCAGCACGGCAGCACCGTTTCCAGCGCGCCCTTGCAGTAAAGCATCTGGCCGCGCGGCGTCGCGCACAGCACCGACATGCGCTTGCGTTCGGTGTCGAAGGGCAGTTCGTCGATCAGCGAACCGTCGCGCGCCTCGCCGATCAGCTGGCGGCTCGTCTGCACCAGCGCGATCTCCATCGCGTCGCCGCGCAGCGTGCGTTTGCCGTCGATCTCGAGCTCGTCGAGGTTGTGGCACAGCGCGGCGTTTTCGAAGAGCAGCGCTTCCGATCGCTGTGGCGCCGGCGGCAGCGGCCGCAGATCGCCGGCTGACAACCAGCGACCGCCGAGCCACAGGCGCTGGACCGACATCCTGTCCTGCGTCAGCGTCCCGGTCTTGTCGCTGCAGATGACCGTTGTCGAGCCGAGCGCCTCGACTGCCGGCAGGTGGCGCACCAGCGCGTTGCGCCTGGCCATGCGCTGCGTCGCCATGGCCAGCGACAGCGTCACCGTCGGCAACAGCCCTTCGGGAACGTTGGCGACGATGATGCCGATGGCGAACAGCAGGTTTTCCCAGAGCGGCAGTCCGATCGCCTGGCCGACTACGAACATCGCCAGGCCGATCCCCGTCGCGAGAGCCGCGACGATCCTCGACAGCCGGGCGATCTCGCGCTGCAGCGGCGAACTCACCGCGCCGACGGTCTGCGTCAGGTGCGCGATCTTGCCGAATTCGGTGCGCATCCCGGTCGCATAGACCACCGCTCGCCCGCGCCCGGCGACGACCGAGGTTCCGGCCAGAACGATGTTCTTGGCGAACAGCGCCGACTGCTCGCGGGCGGCTTCGGCGTTGCGCCCGTTGGGCAGCGATTCGCCGGTCACCGTCGCGCTATTGACGCGCAGTGCGTAGGCTTCGATGACGCGGCAGTCGGCGGCGATGAAGTCGCCCTCGTCGAGCAGCACGATGTCGCCGGGAACCAGTTCGGCGGCGGGAATCTCGACGTTGCGCCCGGCGCGTTCAACCTTGACTCGCGGCGGCAGCAGCTGGCGCAAGGCGGCGATGGCGCGCTGCGCCTTGTACTCCTGCCAGAAGGAGAAGACGCCGTTGATGACGATCACCCCGACGATGGCGACGCCGAGCCGCGACATCCCCTGGTCCGGGTCGAAATGATCGGCGATGAACGCCAGCGCGGCGCCGATCCACAGGATGATCGCGAAAAAATGCGTGAATTCGCGGGCAAAACGCAGCAGCAGCGACTCGCGCCCGACTTCCTCGACGTGGTTGGGTCCGAATTCGGCGAGCCGGCGCGCGGCCTCGGCCGAGTCGAGCCCGGACGGCGAGCTTTTGAGGCTGGCCAGGCACTGGTCGACGGACACTTCCTGCAGGTGCATTGACAGGTCGGCCATGATTTTGTCCTTAGCGGACCTTGATTTCGGTCCACATGCGCGACAGCGATCGGCGGGTCGCCGGGTCGAGATCGCGCAGCATTTCGAGTCGCTGCATTTGCGCTGGCGACGGGAAGATCGCCGGGTTGCCGGCAATCTCGGGGGCAATGTACGGCGTCGCTGCCGCGTTGGGATTGCCGGCGCCGATCAGGTTGGAGATGTCGGCGGCATTGGCGCCGTCGAGCATGAAGTCGATGAAGCGGTGCGCGAGATCTGGCCGGCGCCCCGACTTGTGCAGAACGAAGTTGTCGACCGCCAGCACGGCGCCTTCCTTGGGCGTCGTAAACCCGATCGCAAAGGGGCGCTTAGCTTGGCGGGCGTCCTGCTGCGCGCGATACATGTCGCTCGAGTAGCCGTGCGCGACCCAGATCGTTCCGATCGCCAGGTCCTTGATGTAGGTGCTGTTCGAGAACGTCGCCCAGTAGGGCTTGGCGCGCAGGATCAGACGCTTGGCCTCGTCCCATTGCGCCGGGTCGCGGGTGTGCACCGAGTGGCCGAGGTAGCGCATCGCGGCGGCCATCAGTTCGCGCTGGCTGTTGAGCACGGTGACGCGGCCCTTGAGCTTGGCCAGGTACTCGGGTTCGAAAATCAGTGCCCAGCTGTCGGTCGGCAGGCCGAGTTCGGCGAGCCGGGTGACGTTGAAGCCGAGCAGCGTGACGGTGGTCGCGTAAGGCACTGAATAGCGGTTGCCGGGGTCGTACCAGGGGTCGAGGTACTCGCGCTTGATATTCGGAAGGTGCGGCAGCAGCGTCTTGTCGAGCGGGCGCAGCGCCTGGCGGCGGATCAGTGATTCGACGGCGTTGCCGGTCGGCACGATGAGGTCGTAACCGGCGGCGCCGGCTTCGAGCTTGGCCAGCATCTCCTCGTTGTCCGAGTAGTAGTCCTGCTTGAGGCGGCACTTGCACGACGTTTCGAAGCGTTGCACGGTGTCGTCGGAAATGTAGTTGTTCCAGTTGTAGAGGTAGAGCACGTCTTCGCCGCGCGCCGGCGCGGCGAGCAGCAGAGCGGCGAGCAGCAGCGCCTTCATGGCTTGACCTTGAGCGCGTCGGGCGCCAGGCGCGAGGCGATGAAAATCAGCGTCAGCGTCAGCGCCATCAGCAGCGTCGACACGGCGTTGACCTCCGGACTGACGGCGACCTTGATCATCGAATAGATCTGCAGCGGCAGCGTGGTGACGCCGACGCCGGCGACGAAGAAGGTGATCACGAAGTCGTCGATCGACAGCGTGAAGCTCATCAGGAAGCCGGCCAGGATGCCGGGTGCGATCAGCGGCAGCGTGACGCAGCGGAAGGTCTGCCACGGACTTGCACCGAGGTCGCGGGCGGCTTCGAAGATGCTCTCGTCCATTCCGGCCAGGCGGGCGCGAACGATGATCGCGACGAAGCCGATCGAGAAGGTGATGTGCGCAACGAGAATCGAGACGAGCCCGAGCGTGAGGTCGAGGACTTCGCGGAAAAAGAGCAGCAGCGAGACGCCGAGCAGGATCTCGGGCATTGCCACCGGCGTCAGCACCAGCCCGGGCAGCGCGCGCAGCACGCCGGTTGGCCAGCGCTGCATGGCGATTCCGGCCATCGTGCCGAGCACGGTGGCGACGCTCGCGGCAGTGAGCGCGATGGCCAGCGAGTTGGCGGCGGCGTGCAGCATCTCACCGTCGGCGAAGAGCTTGGCGTACCAGCGCGTGGTGAACCCGACCCACTGCGCGTTGAGCTGCGAATCGTTGAACGAAAAGATGACGACCACCGCCAGCGGCAGGTAGAGGAAGGCATAGACCGCCAGCGCGGCGCCCCACAGCCAGGGCGTGCGGTGTTTCATGAGCGCTGGCGCCGGGGGCTTGCGGCCCAGGCCGAGAGCGCCGCCAGCGCCAGCACGGCGAGCGTCAGCAGCAGCGACAGCGTCGAGCCGAGCGGCCAGTCGCGGCTCTCGAGAAACTGCTCCTTGATCAGGTTGCCGATCAGGATGTCGCCGGTGCCGCCGAGCAGTTCGGGAATGGCGAACATGCCGAGCACCGGGATGAAGACCAGCGCGGTGCCGGACCAGATGCCGGGCAGCGAGAGCGGCCAGGTGACGCGCCAGAAGCGGGTCCAGGCGCCGGCGCCCAGGTCCTGCGCGGCTTCGAGCAGTGTCGGGTCGTGCTTTTCGAGGTTGGTGTAGAGCGGCAGGATCATGAACGGCAGGTGTACATAGACCATCCCGGCGATCACCGCGATCGGCGTGTACAGCAGGCCAGCCGGGCCGAGCAGGATGATCCAGGCGTAAACGCGGATCAGGAAATTGCTGGCGAAAGGCAGGATGACCAGCAGCACCAGCAGGTCGCGGTGGCGTTTCGGGCTAGCCGCGATGGTCAGCGCCAGCGGGTAGGCAAAGATCAGGCAGATCAGCGTCGTCGCGCCGGCGACCAGGAACGAGCGCAGAAAAATCTCGGCGTAGATCCAGTCGCCGAAGAAGAAGCGGTAGGTTTCCAGCGTCAGCCTGGCCTGGCCTTCTGCGAACAGTGGCGCGAGGCCGCCGAACTCGCCCGGGTTCTGGAACGACGCGGTGACCATGATCAGCGTCGGCGCCAGGAAGAAAACGAGCAGGAAGACCGTCGGCGGCAGGCTCACCAGCCAGCGCGTGAGGTCGCCGCGCAAGCCGCGCTTAGTCACGAAGGTAGACTCCGGCATCGCATCGCCAGCCGACGCTGACCGTGTCGCCGATCTCAAAGAACTTGGCGCGTCCCGGCGCCGAGTTGGCGAGCAGCGCTTCGATCAGTACGCCGTTGTCGAGTTCAAGTTTGTAGACGGTGACATCGCCCAGATAGAGGAAGTCGCGAACCCGGCCATGAAAGTGGTTGTGCAGTTCGGGTATCTCGTGGTGTCCGCCCGCTGCGGCGACGCGAACCTGCTCGGGACGCAGCGCGAAACTGCCGCGCTCGCCTGTCTTGAGCCCGGCGGCCGGCGCGGCGATGATTTCGCCAAGTCCGTCAACGGCCAGACGCAGGCGGCCATGGCTCGCTTCGCGCACCTCGACGGGCAACAGGTTGATGGTGCCGATGAAGTCGGCGACGAAACGGTTTTTGGGGAAGCCGTAGATCTGTTCTGGGCAATCGACCTGCTCGATGCGCCCACAATTCATCACCGCGATGCGGTGCGACAAAGCCAGCGCCTCCTGCTGCGAGTGGGTGACGAAAACGAAGGTGATGCCGACTTCGCGCTGCAGCGCGATCAATTCGCCCTCCATCTGTTCGCGCAACTTGGCGTCAAGCGCGCCGAGCGGCTCGTCGAGCAGCAGCAGGCGCGGCTTGTTGATCAGGCCGCGCGCCAGCGCGACGCGCTGCTTCTGGCCGCCCGAGAGTTCGTGCGGGAAATGCTGCGCCTTGTCGGCAAGATGAACGAGTTCGAGCGTCTCCTTGAGCAGCTGGCGGATTTGCTCGTCGTTCTGGCCGGCCATGCGCAGCGGAAAGGCGATGTTGTGCGCGACGCTCAAGTGCGGGAACAACGCGTAGCTCTGGAAAACGGTATGCACCGGCCGCTTCTCGGGCGGGATGCCGGCCAGCGGCGCGCCGTCGAGGAATAGCGCGCCATCATCGGGCTCGTCGAAACCGGCGATCAGGCGCAACAGCGTCGTCTTGCCGCAGCCCGAGGGACCGAGCAGGGTGAAGAACTCGCCGGCTTCGATCGACAGCGAAACGTCGTCGACGGCCTTGAGGCTGGCGAAGCGGCGGGTGACGTTGCGGATTTCGAGAATCGCCATGGCCCTCAAACCAAAAAAGACAGCGCCATGCTCAGCCGCCCGGCAAGCGACGCTCTTCGCTGTGCGCTGCGCTGTCGTCGCCGTCAATCGCCGGCCGGCTGGCCAGGACGCGCAGCCGTTCGTAGAGCGCGCGCTCCTCGTGCGACAAGGTCTGCGGCACGTGCACCCGGATGTGCACCTGCAGTTCGCCGCGCCGCCCGCCGTCGAGCCCGGGTAAACCCTTGCCCGGCAGGCGCAGCACGGCGCCGGCTTGCGTTCCGGGCGGGATCAGCACGCTGGTGGCTGCTTCGTCGAGCGTCGGCACCGCGCGCGTCGTGCCGAGTACGGCGTCGGTCAAGGCAATGGTTTCACGGTACAGCAGGTTGGCGCCGTCGCGTTCGAAGCGCGGATCGCGCTGCGTCTGTACGAGAACCAGCAGGTCACCGGCACCGCCGGCCGGGTCGGGGCTGGGCGCGCCCTGACCGGTAATGCGCAGCACCGTGTCGTCGGCGATGCCGCGCGGGATGGTGACGGTCAAGGTTGCTTCGCGCGCGATCGTCCCGGTGCCACGGCACGCCTGGCAAGGGTGGTCGATGAGGCTGCCGCGGCCGTAGCAGGCAGGACACGGGGTGATGCGCTGGATCAGCACAGCCTGCCCGTCGCCGCGCAGGCTGTGCGTGATGTGTCCGGTGCCCTGGCAGGCCTCGCAACGGCGCCGAGGCGCGCCATCCCGGCCGCCGCTGCCGCGGCACGAGGGGCAGGCCGCTGGACGGCAAAGGTGCAGATTCTCTTCGCCGCCGCGGGCGACGCGTTCGAGCGCGACGTGCAGGCTCGCTTCGATATCCGCTCCGCGCTTTAGGCCCGGGTTCGGCGCCGCGACGGTCGTTCGTTTCACGGTGGTGTCCTGGGCCGACTCATCGCTCACCTCCTGCACTGCTCAGCGACCCAGCAAGCGATGACGGGCGCCGCGCTAACGGGTTCAAGTTTAGACGCTTCGGGTTCGCTCAAAATACGCGTTTGCGGGTATTTCGATTAGGCATTTTCCGGGGTTTTCCGATCTCGAGTCAGCGCTCGCCGCAGTCTGCCAAAAGCCGTGGTCGGCGCCGCGATCGGCGGAAGTACGGCGTTCCGACTACCGGTCGTGATGTAGGTCATTTCAGTGCGTCCGTGTATTCGATGATTTTGGCTGGGCTTATAGACTAGCGTTCATGAATGTGGTCGGCAAACCTGATGGGGCCCGGGTGTTTTTTGCGTTGTCGCCTGGCGAGCGCTGCCGCCGCCGCTTGTTCGCCGTCGCCAACGACTTCGCTGCGCGTCTGGGCGGCCGGCCGATGCCGAAGGAAACGCTGCACCTGACGCTGGTCTTTGTCGGCGAGGTCGGGCTGGATCGTCTGCCCGGTCTGCGGGCAGCAGCCGGCGAGGTCGCGCAGGCGACGGCTGGCGGCTCGGTGGTTCTCAATCGTCTGCATCATCACCCCGCCGGCAAGATGCTGTGGGCGGCCAGCGAGCATTGCTCGCCGCCGCTTGGCGCGCTGGCCGAGGGTTTGCGCCGCAGTCTGCTCGCCAGGGGCTTTACCCTGGAAGCGCGGCCTTTTGTCGCGCATGTGACGCTGCTTCGCCGGCTCACGGTCCGGCCGCCAGCTGGCGATCTGGACGCGCTGAAAAACGTGCCGATCCGCTGGCGGTATCGCGACTTCGTTCTCTTGCGCTCGCGCTCCGGTCCTGGTGGCTCGGTCTATGAGCCACTGGGTGCGTGGACTCTGGGCGGCAATTGAAAAGCGATCGGTATTTGGCCGGCGAGTTTGGCCTGCGATATCGTCGATATCTCGGCTCAGGCGACCGGAATCGACCTTGACTGCGCTGTTTCCTGTTTGGGCAGGCGGATCGTCAGCACGCCGTTGCGGTAGCTCGCCTCGGCGAGTTCATCGCGAACGTTTTTCGGCAACGCGATGCTGCGCTGGAACGCCCCGTAGGCGCGCTCCATGACGTGGAATTCGCTGTCGTCGCTGACTCGTTCAAAATGTTTCCGGCCGGTCAGAATCAGTCGGTTACCCTCGATCGTGACCTGGCAGTCCTTCTTGTCCATGCCGGGAAGCTCGATGCGAACGACGATTTCCTTTTCCGTTTCCTCGACCTCGCTGGCCAGCAGGCTCCAGCGCGGGTAGGGCGCGAAGATCGCGCCGGGCGGCGGGCTGACGTCGCGGGTGTGCGAAAAGTGCGTCAGTGCGTTGCTGCTGCGGCTAAACAGTTCGCGCCAGCCGTCCGACACCACGTCCCAGGCGCGGCCGATCTCGTGGCCGATGTTCTTTCCCGCTTCTTTCAAGGAATCGAGCATGGTCAGGGCCTCCTCTTTTCAGTTTCGCTGGCCGGCAGCGGCCAGTGGAAGTACAGGTTTTGCAGCCGGCGATCGCTGACCGTCACCGATTTTCGCAACGGCATGCCGTCAAAATCGGCGCTGATCCGATACGTCCCGGCCGGCAGTCTGACGAAAAAAATGGGGCCGGGCGATTTTTCGTCGAGCAGCGTATTGCCCTTGGCATCGGCGATCAGCACTTTGATGTCGGCCAGATACTCGCCGCTGCCCTGCGCTGCGAAAACCAGTTGCAGATTGTAGCCGCCGGCGATCGCCGCCAGCGGATCGTCGTCACCGATGCCGCTGCTCTCATGCGGGATGGCGACTGCATTGGCCCGCTGGTCGGCCGCCAGAGACAGGCCGGCAGCAGACAACCAGCTTATTACGGCCAGCAGCGAAATCAGCAACGGCGATCTGGACATCATCAACTCCGGCGAAATGGCTTGTGCTCAATATTTGCGAGAGCTACGTCGAAGAGCCTTGCACGACCTCAGTCTAGTCAGGCGACTGCGGTCGGGAATACCAGCAATCGGGTATTCGCGCTAACGGCATTGAGGTGATTTGACGCCGCCCTGCTAGAAGTGCTGGTATTCATGCTCAGATCGGCTATGGATGGAGCATGGCGGCATCGCCTAGCCCGGGTTCGCTGGCTGCGGCGGAAGGCGGGCAGGCAGCGATGAGTCTACTGACTGGGAGGATAGGTAGGGATGAAAAGCGATCGCGATCGTCGCGTGGACATGCTGCTCGACGACATCTGCTACGAGGTGCGTGAAACGCGCGAGTTCACCGGCTGCTCGGCGCTCGATCCGCGCGTGCTCGACGCCATGCGTCGGGTGCCTCGTCACGCCTTCGTCGGCGATCAGTTGCAGGATCGTGCCTACGACAACCATCCGCTGCCGATCGGCTACGGGCAGACCATTTCTCAGCCCTACATCGTCGCCCTGATGACCGATTTGATCCGGCCGCGCGACGATGCTGTAGTGCTCGAAGTCGGCACCGGGTCGGGGTATCAGGCGGCGATCCTGGCCGAATTGGTGCGCCAGGTGTACTCGCTGGAAATCGTCGACGAATTGGCGGTGGCGGCGCGCGAACGATTGCAGCGCCTGGGCTATGAGAACGTTGCGGTGCGCTCGGGCAACGGTCGCCTGGGCTGGCCGGAGCATGCGCCGTACGACGCCATCGTGGTCACCGCAGCACCGACCGGGATCCCGCCGGCGTTGATCGAACAGCTCAAGCCGGGCGGCGCGCTGGTGATCCCGGTGGGCGAGCGGATTTTCGGCCAGCAATTGCTGCTGGTCAGCAAGGATCTGCGTGGCCGCATCGAAGAGACTCGTATCCTGCCGGTGGCGTTCGTGCCGCTGATCGGCGAGGCGGAAGGCTGAAGCTACTCCGGCTTTCAAAGACGCCTTGAGGCGATTATATTGCTCGCTCACTCGATTTGCTTATGTCATTATGATGATTGAATTGATCGCTACGGCGTTGGATACTTGATTTCAGGTAATCATTTGTTAGCATGAACCCGTAAGCCACAGCATTCTTCGTTGGGGAATCTTTCCGCAGATAGAGCAGAGGGGAGCAGTCTTGAAAAAGACGCGTGCGCCAGTAGCCCCGGTCAGGACAGAGCCGGCCGTGCCGATGCCCAGCCTTCCGCTTGCCTCCGACGCCGCGCAGGCGCTACCACCGGTCGTTGCCCGTTTCTGCGTTGCCGGGGTTGGCGCATCAGCGGGAGGTCTTGAGGCGATTTGTGAGTTCTTTGCGGCGATGCCGGCCGACAGCGGGATTGCTTTCGTCGTCATCCAGCATCTTCACCCGACGCAGAAGAGTCTCGCCGCCGAGATCATCGGCAAGCGCACGGCGATCAGCGCCGTGCCGGCTGAGGAGGGAATGCGTGTCGAACCCAATCATATCTACACCATTCCGCCCAACACCTATCCTTCGCTCGATTGCGGACGATTGCACCTCGAAGAACCGAAGAACAAGGCGGGGCCGCGCTTGCCGATCGATCACTTCTTTGCTTCGCTGGGCCGCGATCAGCGCGAACGCGCGATCGGCATCGTGCTGTCCGGCAGTGGCAGCGACGGAGCGCTGGGACTCAAATCGATCGAAGCCAACGGTGGTATCGTGCTGGTCCAGTCACCTGATAGCGCGCAGTTCGACAGCATGCCGCGCAGCGCGATCGCCAGCGGGCGGGTGCATGGCGTGCTGGCGGTTGCCGAGATGCCGGCCGCGCTGGTCCGTTATGCGCGTCATGGCTATGTGCGCGATCCGGACGCCGCCAAGCCGGCAGAGCAAGCCCAGCTCGACGAAATTCTCAAGCTCCTGCTGCGGCGGCGCGGCAACGACTTTAGCGGCTACCTGCGCGACACCATCAGCCGCCGCATTCGGCGCCGCATGGGGCTGCGCTCGATCAATTCGCTCGCCGACTATGCCGCTTTGCTCAACGATGACGCGGCTGAAGTCGATCTGCTGTTCAAGGATCTGTTGATCGGGTTTACCGAGTTTTTCAGGGACCCCGAGGCCTGGCAGGCGCTCAGGACGTCGGTGATCGCGCCGCTGGTCGAGGCCAAGCAGCCGGCCGAGACGATCCGCGTCTGGGTGCCGGGTTGCTCGACGGGTGAAGAGGCCTACAGCGTAGCGATCCTCATCCTTGAACAGCTGCGCGTGGCCGACAAGCCTTGCCCGCTGGTCGTTTTCGCCACCGACAGCAACGAGGAGGCATTGCAGATCGGGCGTCTTGGCAACTATCCTTCGGGAATCAGCACGCAGATCGGCGCCGAGATCCTGCAACGCTATTTTATTGAAAGCACGACCAATCACCACTATCAGGTCAACAAGACGCTGCGCAGCGCCGTCGTCTTCGGTCATCAGAACCTGATGAGCGATCCGCCGTTCTCGCGAGTGGACATGATCTGCTGCCGCAATCTGTTGATCTATCTTGAATCGGCGATCCAGGAACAAGTCGTCGCGCTGTTTCGTTTCGCGCTGCTGCCGGGCGGCAGCCTTTTTCTTGGCAGTTCGGAAACACTGGGCAAGTATCCGCAGATGTTCGCGCCGATAGCAAAAAAATGGCGAATTTATCGTCCGACAGGGGAAGGGCCGGGCGTGCCGCGGCTGCCCATCCTGCCGTCAGGAAAGGCGCTGGCCGGATGCGATTTCGCTTGGCGAGAGGCCGATGACAAGCCCGCGCAGTCGGCCTCGCAGCTGACCCGGATGACGCAGCAACTGCTCTTGGCGAAATTTTCGCCGGCGGCGGTGCTGGTCAATTCGCGCTGCGAAATACTCTATTTTTCGGGGGCGACCGAAAACTACCTGCAGATGCCGCCCGGCGTTCCCAGCCAGAATCTTTTGGCGCAGGCGCGCGACGGCCTGCGCTCACGTTTGCGCAAGGCGCTGCAGCAGGCTGTCGCGAGCGGCGTCACGGTCGTCGTCGATGACGCTCGCGTGCGTCGCCACGAAGGCTTCCGGCCGGTTCGACTGTCCGTCGTTCCGGTCCCGAGCGCCGGTGAAATGCCGCCGCTCTACCTGGTCGTTTTTGAGGACCTGCCGCGCACCGTCGATGCGGGCGGCAACGAAGGCGCACTGGTGCAGCAGCTCGAAGAAGATCTGCGCTCGACCCGCGACGACCTCAAGAGTTCTGTCGAGCGGCTCGAGACGTCGAACGAGGAATTGAAGATTTCGCACGAGGAAGTCGTTTCGGCCAACGAGGAGTTGGAAAGCTCCAAGGAAGAGCTGCAGTCGCTCAACGAGGAGCTCACGACCGTCAATCTGCAGCTGCAGATGAAAGTCGCCGACCTCGAAACGAGCAACAACGACATCAACAATCTGTTGGCCAGCAGCCAGATTGCCACGCTCTGCCTCGATCGAGAAAACCGTATCCGATGGTTTTCGCCAAGCATGAAGACGATCAGCCACATGATCGTCGGCGACGTCGGTCGCCCGATCTCGGATTTTTCGACCAGTGGCCTGGGCTGCGATATCGTTGAGGACGCCGCGCAGGTGCTGCAGACGCTGACGCCAGTGCAGCGCGAACTCAACTCGCCGGACGAGCGGTGCTATCTGCGCCGTGTCGTCCTCTATCGCAGCGACCGCGATCAAATTGGCGGCGTGGTCATCACCTATACCGACATCACCGAGGCCAAGCGGACGTCCGAGGCGGCGGCTGCCGCCCAGCGCGCCATGGCGGCGTCGCTTGAGGACCGCGTGCGTGAGCGAACCGCGCAACTGCGCGCGCTGACTGCCGAACTGGCGCTGACCGAGGAGCGCGAGCGCCGGGTTCTGGCGCGCGACCTGCACGACGACCTCGGCCAGGTGTTGGCGATCATCAAGATCAAGCTGACCTCGCTCGAGGAAAGCGAACGGCGCGGCGCGCTCAAGGGGCCGTTGCAGGAGATCGAAACGCTGGTCGATCAGGCCAACCGCTCGGCGCGTTCGCTGATGCTGCAGTTGAGCCCGCCCGCCTTGCAGACGCTCGGGCTGGTTCCGGCGCTCGAGTGGCTGGGCGAAGAAATGGAACGCATCTACGGGCTGGCCGTGCGCATCGACAAGGACGGCGACCTGCCGGCGCTCGAAGAGCCGGCGCGAACGACGATTTTTCGCGCCATCCGGGAACTGTTGATCAACGTCGCCAAGCATGCGCAGACGAATGTGGCGCAAATCAATTGCCATCAGCCGACTGACGGCCAGCTCTCGATTTCGGTGACCGACCAGGGCCTCGGGTTCGACGCGGAGCGCGCGCTGTCAAGCCCCGCCAAGGACTCGGGTTTCGGCTTGATCAGCGTGCGCGAGCGCATCGAATTCATCGGCGGCAGGATGACCATCGATACGATGCCTGGCTACGGAACGACCATCACTATTTTGTTTCCGGCCGAACCGAACGTTTAATGCAGGGGGGGCAAAATGAGCATCCGCGTGCTGTTGGTCGACGATCACAAGATCCTTCGTGACGCCTTGAGGGGGGTGCTCGAGCGCGAGCAGGACATCACCGTGGTCGGCGAGGCCAACGATGGTGCCGAGGGGCTCAAGCTGGCCAGGGAACTGCGGCCCGACGTGGCGCTGATGGACATTGGGCTGCCGATCCTGGGCGGCATCGACGCGACGCGCAGCCTAGTCGCCGAGCATCCCGAGGTCAAGGTGGTCGCGCTGTCGACCTTCTCCGATCGCCGCATCGTTCTGCAAATGCTCGACGCCGGCGCGCGCGGTTATGTCGTCAAATCGGCGGGGCGCGACGAACTGCTGCGGGCGATCCGTGCCGTCGCCTACGGCAGGACCTACCTCTGCCCCGATGCCTCGGCGGTGCTCGTTGAAAGCCTGCGCGGCAAGAAGCAGGTGGACAACCCGGCCGGCGATCCGATCGGTCGTCGCGAGCGCGAAGTGCTGCAACTGCTGGCCGACGGCCTGACCTCGCCGGAAATCGGAAAACGATTGCACATTGCGACCAGCACGGTCGAAGTCCATCGGCGCAACCTGATGCGAAAACTCGAATTGCACAGCATTGCCGAACTCACCAAATATGCGGTCAGAAATGGCTTGACGTCGACCTAGTCGATGGCGTCGGTCGGGCGATTCGAGAGTTTTTCAGCGCGGTGCTTGTTCGTATTGGAAGTTCCTTCAACGGCAAACGAAAGGGGTCGTCATGTATAAGCACATTCTTGTTCCTTCCGATGGTTCTGAGTTCTCGCAGGCGGCGGCGCGGCAGGCGGTTTCCTTCGCCAAAGGGGTGGGCGCGCGCGTCACTGCGCTTTACGTCAAGCCGCCGCACCCGGTGCATTACTACGTCGAAGGAGTCGAGTTCAACTTGCCATCGCCGAACCGCTATGACGAGCTCGACGAACAGGAAGCGCAGCGGATTCTCGGCTTCGTCGCCGGACTTTGCCAGGAGGCGGGGGTTTCGTGCGACAAGGTTTCGCTGACCAGCGACGTTGTGCACGACGCGATCATCGATTCTGCCAGCAAGCGCGGGTGCGACCTGATCTGCATGGCCTCGCACGGGCGGCGTGGCCTCTCCGCGCTGTTGCTGGGCAGCGAGACGACGAAAGTGCTCACCCACTCGAAGATTCCCGTACTCGTCTTGCGCTGAGTCGGGCTATTCGAGCGCGGCGCCGCGCTCTGGTGCTCAAAGCGAGAGATCGTGTTCGCCGCATAGCTGCAGCATCTGGGCGCGCGCTGCGTCGCGCAGGCGGACGGCGGCGGCCCAGTCTGCGCCGTCGGGCTCGAGTCGTTCGCCGACCGTCATGCTGATTCTTGCGCGGCGCGGCAGCCACGTCTGATCGCGTAGCGCGAGCCGCGTTCCGCGCAGCGCACCGACCCTGACCGCTACGCCGGCGTCGGTTGCGGCGACGAAGGCGCCGAGGTGAAAGGCTTTGAGCCCGGCCTCGCGTGAGAATGTTCCTTCGGGAAAGATGAGCAGGCGTTCGCCGCGGCGCAGCGCAGCGACCATTTCCTCGACGTCGCGCACGCTGCCGGTCGCCGCCAAGCGTTCGACGAAGAGCGTGCCGAGTCCGCGCAGAAAGGCGCGTATTGCCGGCTGCGCGACGAGTTCGCGTTTGGCGACGAAGCGATAGCCGAGTCTCGGCGGCAAGGCCGCGCAGAGAATCAACGCGTCGAGATAGCTGCAGTGATTGACGAGCAGTAAAGGGGAATTGTCGCCCAGTTTTTCGAGCCCGTCGATCGCCAGCGGCATGCCGCTCAGGGCGACCAGGAGACGCGCCGCGGCGGCGACCAGATAGCGCCCGAGCGGCGGGTTGCGCAGCACGATGACCAGCGTGGCGACCGGCAGCGCGAGTAGCGTGAAAATCAGCCAGCACCAGATGGCAAACGCCCAGCGCCTGACGCGCCGCGCCAGTTCGGCGCAGCCCGCGTACAGCCTGGCGCGGCCAAGACGCCAGCTGATCTGCCAGGGCGCCGGCGCGGGCGCACCGATCAGCCCGCGTTCGTAGGCGTCGCGCGAGGCGGCGCGGCGGATCTTGCCGCTCGACGTCTTGAGCACCGAATGCGGCGGCAGCAGAACGATTTCGTCGACGGGCTGGCCGATCACGTCAAGCGCCGTGTCGCTGATCTTTCGGCGCAGCGTCTCGCGCTGTGCCGGGTCGCAGGCGGGGGTCTCGGCCAGCACCACCAGCAGCTCGCCGGCGGTGGCCGGGTCGCTGCTCGCGAAGACGGCGACGCCCCCCGGGCGCAGACCGGCGATGGCGCCGATCGCGTGTTCGAGGTCGTAGGGGTAGATATTGCGTCCGCCGCGGATGATCAGATCCTTGACTCGGCCGGTGAGGTAGATCTCGCCTGCGGCGCTGTAGGCAAGGTCGCCCGAATCGAGCCAGCCGGCGTCGATCAGGCCGCGCGTCGCGTCCGGGCTGCGGTAATAGCCCGCGGTCGCCGACGGGCCGCGGAACTGCAGGCGGCCGACATGACGCTCGGGGACTTCGCTGCCGGTCGCGTCGACGATGCGGATTTCGTGTCCGGGCAGCGCACGGCCGCAGGACACGACGCGCATCGCCGCTTCGCCGACGGTCGTTTCGTCGACCGCAACGGCGCGCTGCTCGCTGACGAAGGTCGCGCGCGCGATGGCGTCGATGCGCGGCCCGCGCTCGGGCGGCGGGAAGGCGAGACCGACCGAGCATTCGGCCAGGCCATAAACCGGCGTGATCGCTTCGCGCCGCAGGCCGCAAGGCGCAAAGCGCGCGGCAAAGGCGTCGAGCGTGTCGGCGCTGACCGGCTCGGCGCCGTTGAGCGCCAGCCGCCAGGTCGACAGATCGAGTCCGCGCAGGTCGGCGTCGGCGAGTTTTCTGGCGCACAGTTCATAAGCGAAATTGGGCGCCGCAGAAATCGTCGCGCGGTGCCGCGAGATCGCTGCCAGCCAGCGCGACGGACGCGCCAGGAAGGCGAGCGGGCTCATCAGTACCAGCGGGAAGCCGAAGTAGAGCGCGCCGAACCAGGCGCCGATCAGTCCCATGTCGTGGTAGAGCGGCAGCCACGAAACGAACACGTCGTCGCTGCTCGCGTTCAAGGCCTGGCCCATGGCGCGCAGGTTGGCGAGCAGGTTGGCGTGCGAGAGAACGACTCCCTTCGGGTTGCCGGTACTGCCCGAAGTGTATTGCAGGAAGGCGATATCGTCGGGCGCGGCGCGTAAGCGTTGGTCGATCGGCGCGGCGACGAGTTCGTCAGGCGTCAGGATGTCGCGCAGCGCAGGGGCCGCGGCGCGCAGCAGTGCGGCGACGCCTTTGGCCTCGGGAACGGTGACGAGGAAGACCGTCTGCGCGTTAGCCAGGATGTGCGCGTGGCGGCGCAGATGGTCGTCGATCTGCGCCAGCCGTGCCGGCGGATAGATCGGCACCGGAATTCCGCCGGCCAGCATGACGCCGAAGAAACTGGTCAGATAGCGACGTCCGGTCGGCAGCATCAGCGCCACCGTCTGGCGCGGCGGTAAGCCGCGCATCAACAGCCCGGCGGCGATTTGATTCGCCTCGTTCAACAACTGTCCATAGGTGATCGATTGCGCCTGTTCGCGCTCGCCGTAGAGCAGGACGTGAGTACGCTGCGGATGATGGTCGGCGTGCCATTGCAGAACCTCGATCAGCGTCGCGGCCTGCGGCGGCGGTGCGCTGATGGTCTCTTGCGTTAGCGGCGCGGTGCGGCCGGGTAGCTCGGTCTGGTCTGCCGCCTGGCCGATGAAGTGCAACAGATCGCGCGGCGTTTGCGCTTGCTCCAGCGCGGCATCGGGCAGCGGGGCGCCGAATTCGTTGCCGACGCGCAGCAGCAGTTCGACACGCGCCAGGCTGTCGAGGCCGAGGTCGCGCTCGAACTGGCTATCGAGCGCGACGCGGCCGGAACGCGCCGGCTGCGTCTGCGCGACCAGCGTGCTCAGCACGCGCAATAGTCTGGCTTGATGGTCAGAATCGATCGTCTTTTCGGGCGGCATGATGGTTGATCGGCAGAAGTTTGTGGACGCCAGGTTTGCCGTGCTTATGCTGGCGGGCTATCTGCAGAATAGACGACGGCGTGCCGTGCTGCCGTCTGGCCGTCGGCTCAAGCTGCCTAGGCCGGCTCGACCCGGCGGCCCTCGTCGAGCAGCCAGGCGCTGAAGGCGGCGACCGAGGTCCGTCTGGCGACCGGTTCCGGGACCACCAAAAAATACGCGTAGCGCGAAGGGATGGCGATCGCCAAGGGGGCGATCAGGCGTCCGGCGGCGAGGTCGCTCTCGACCAGCGGCCTGAGCGCCAGCGCGATGCCCTGTCCGTCGAGCGCTGCTTCGACGGCGAGCACCGCGTTTGAAAAACGCGGCCCGCGTCGGGTGTCGATCGAATCGACCCCGGCAACGTCCAACCACTGCGCCCACAGCGCCAGATGTCCGTCGTCGTTGACCGTATCGTCATGGATCAGCACGTGCTGACGCAGGTCGTCGGGGCAGCCCAGCGGGCGTTCGCGGCTGGGCAGCTGTGGGCTGCAGACCGCGACGTAGGTGGGGGAAAAAATCTTGTCGACGCGAAAGCCCGGGTAGGCGCCGACGCCGAAACGGATCGCGACCTGGCTCGAAGCGCTGCGCAGGTCGATCAGCCCGTCGTCGAAGAAGGCGGTCTCGCCGCGCCGGTCGATGCTGTCGGAACGGCTCGTAATGCGCAACTCGACCTCGGGGTGCGCGCTTGAAAAGCGCGGCAGGCGAGGGACCAGCCAGCGCGAGGCAAACGAGGGCGGGGCGGCGATCGTCAGCGGGCCGTCGTCGAACCCGCGCGTCGTCTCAATGGCGTCGGCCAGATTTTCGAAGGCCTCACGAATCTTGGGCAGCATCGCCAGCCCGTGCGGCGTCAATTCGAGCGCCCGCGTCAGCCGACGAAACACGGCGAGGCCCAGGTAGTCCTCGAGTGCCTTGATCTGCTGGCTGATCGCCGCGGGCGTGACGTGCAGTTCAAGCGCCGCTTTTTTGAAGCTCAGGTGCCGGGCGGCCGACTCGAAGGCGCGCAATGCGGTCAGCGGGGGAAGGCGATAACTCATTTTCCGATGCCTTAGTTTCGCTTAAGCGTCACATCATAACGAATCGTTTGCTGCGCTGCAACATTCTGCTTATCTTTAGATTCGTACCCTTGACCGGGTAGTCCCGAATACCGGGAAATTGATCCGTTGAACAGGAGTTGATGATGAGTTATTTCGATGTTCCGGTCGGCCGCTGCGAAGTCATGAAAATCATGGTGGTGACCGATCAGACCGAGGCAGAGTGCAGGCTCGACAACGGCTGTCCGGCAGCTTGTCAATGCTCGCTGGCCGGTTGTCACATGCCGGTGGTCGAGCGCGCGCCGCAGGCGGCGCCGACAGCGTTGCGTGCGGCCTGAAGCACCTCGCCGCGCGCGGCCCGCGCCGCGTCAGGTCTGGTCGTTGGGGAATGCCGCCATCTTTTTCATCTTGCGCCACAGCGTGACGCGGCTGATCCCCAGGCGTGAGCAGACGTCGTCGGCGGGGAGTCTGGACAGCAGGTTGCGGATGATTTCCGACTCCATCTGTTTGAGCGAGCCGCTTTCGGGAATGGTGATGAAAGTCGATTCGCCGGTGGTGTGCTCCTGTTCGCCGAGCACCTCGGAAATCTGCTCGGCATCAATCCGCTCACTTTCGCCGTAAGCGACGACTTCGGCGAGATTGCGCAACTGCCGAATGTTGCCGGGCCATGAATTGGTTTTGAGCAACTCTTTGGCATCTTCGGTCAGCATGGCCTGGCGACCGGCTTGGCCGGCGAAGCGTTGCAGATAGTGTTCGAAGATCTGCGGCACGTCGTCGGCGCGTGCGCGCAGCGGCGGGATGCGCAGGCCGACCACGTGAATCCGGTAATAGAGATCCTGGCGGAAGCTTCCCGCCAAGGTTTGCTGAAAGAGGTCGCGGTTGGTCGCCGAGATGATGCGAACGTCGATCGGGATGATCTTGTCGTCGCCGATGCGCATGATTTCGCGTTCCTGCAACACGCGCAGAAAGCGGCTCTGGATTTCGGGGGCGAGTTCGCCGATTTCGTCGAGAAACAGCGTTCCCTGGTGCGCGAGTTCAAAGAGCCCGGGTTTGCCGCCCTTGCGCGCGCCGGTGAAGGCGCCGTCGACGTAGCCGAAAAGCTCGCTCTCGAGCAGGCTTGGCGCAATCGACGCGATATTGATCGAGACGAACGGGCCTTTGCTGCGCTTGCTGAAGTTGTGAATGCTCTGCGCGAAGACTTCCTTGCCGGTTCCGGTTTCGCCGTAAATCAGCAGGTTGGAGTCGTGCCCGGCATAGGTCCTGGCACGAGCCAGCACCTGCTGCATGACCTGCGAGTCGCCGATCACGTCCTTGAACTGATAGCGCGCATAAAGCCCTTTTTGGTAGAAGGACGAACGGATCTTCGATTCGGACGCCTGGATCCGCGTCACTTCGTGCAGCGTCAGCACCTTGCCGCGTACCGCCTTGTTGAACTCGAGCGGGATGCTGCGGGCGATCACGCTGTTGCCGTTGATCGTCGTGATCTGTTCCTTTTCTCCCGAGTCGAAGACGGCCAGCGCGTGTTTGAAATCGGGCGGGCTCGCCGGGCTGATCGAGCACAGGCGTCGCGCATGGCGGTTGAAGAAACTGACTTCATGTTCGGGGGTGACCGCGATCACCGCCTCGTCGATGTTGTCGATGATCGCCGAGAGCTGTGCCGCCTGCAGCTGTTCGCGCTCCTTGGCCTTGAGGATGCGTATCGCCTCGTGCAGTGCGGTGCGGATCGAGACCGGCCCGCCTTCGAGAAACACCGCCTCGACGCCCAGCTCGCGCGCCGTCCTGAAAGCGACCCGGCAGCCGATGATCGCTTCAAAGCCTTCGCCGACCAGTTGCCTGATGGTCGACTGAATCCCGGCTTCGTCGGCCTGCGGTCGGATGCTGACCTGCGCGTCGAGAATGCGAAAATCGCCGACCGCGCCGGCAAACAGGTTGGCGCGGCTGACAATGCCGATGCGCTTGAGCCCCCTGCCGGTGAGGTCAGCGAGGTTGCTGAGCAGTTCGTTGAGCGACATGGCGATTTCGACGACGTTGATTCCCGGGATCTGGCGTACCAGCTCAGCGAGTCCGCCGCGCGTCACCACCACTTCGACGCCCGGATGGCGGCGAACGCGCTCGATCGCACTGGCGTCGTCCGACGTTTCAATATGGATTTGAATTCCCAGTTCGCGTGCGACGTCGGGCGCAATGTCGGTGATGCTTTGCATCGGACTCAAGAGCAGGATCGGGAGCACGGGCGTCTCGCAGTGGATGGTCTAGATGGCGTTATTGTAACAGGGTGTTTCATTTGTGTAATTTCAAATGTTTCATTTGTGAAACAAGCTGATTTTTTTGGCCTTTTATAAACAAGGGCTTAGCTTTGGCATGGCGATTGCTATATGTCTGCGGAGGACTCGGTCTGCAGTAGCGGGCCTCACTGGGCAGGATCGGCGACACGCCGGTCGGACAAAACTCGACAAAGAGGGGTAAGAAAATGTTTTCAGGAATCAGCAAGAAACTGATGGTCTGTGCGATGGGCGCTGCATTGTGCCTGGCGGCAGGCGGCGTTTTGGCGGCCGACGTCATCAAGATCAAGATCGCTTACGGCAACAACGTCGGCGAACCCAACGACAAGGCGGTGCGCGAGTGGGGTCGTTTGATGAAGGAGCGCAGCAAAGGCCAGGTCGAGTTCCAGTATTTCCCGAGCTCGATGCTCGGTTCGCAGAAAGACGTCACCGAACAGCTGACGATCGGTTCGAACGTGATCACCATTTCCGACGGCGGTTTCCTGATGGATTACGTCCCCGAATTCGGCGTCACCTACCTGCCGTACATTTACGACAACAAGGAACAGCTCTTCAAGCTGGTCGATAGCGACCTGTTCAAGGACCTGTCGAAGAAGCTCGAAACCAAGGGCCTCTACATCGTTCATAGCAAGTGGATCTACGGCGTCCGCAATATGCTGGCGACCAAATCGGCGACCAAGCCCGAAGAGCTCAAGGGCCTCAAGATCCGCGTTCCGAATATCCGCATCTCCAACGAAATGATGAACGCCATGGGTGCGACGGCAACGCCGATGCCGCTGGCCGAAGCCTATCCGGCGCTGATGCAGGGCGTCATCAACGGCGCCGAGAATCCGATCCCGGTGCTCTACGGCGGCAAGATGTACGAAGGCGCCAAGTTCCTGTTGCTGACCAAGCACCAGGTCAACCTGTCGTCGTGGATCGCCGGAACCAAATTCATCGCCAAGTTACCGCCCGAAGTCGTCAAGATGCTCAAGGAAACGGGTGAAGAAGCCGGCAAGTTCCTCGACAAGGAAAACGAGACTGCCGACAAGGACGCTTTGCAGAAGATGCAAGCGGCTGGCGTCAAGGTCGTCGAAGTCGATCGCGCTGCGTTCAAGGCCGCGATGAAGGACTTCCCGAACCGCTTTGCCAAGGAATTCCCGCCTGAAGTGATGAACAAGGTCTATTCGATCATCGGGCAAAAGTAACTTGCTGCGCCGGCTCGCAGTCGTCGGGTCGGCGCTTCGAAGCAGCGTCGCTTCAGCATTCATTTTCACTCTGTATTTCGGTGCAGCACCCCCTCTAGAAGGCGGTGTCAGGGACCTCTGTTGCCGATAACCGGGAATTTTCTTATGCAATTATTGCGAACGTTTTACGATTTGATCAGGAAGCTCGACAACTTCCTGGGGATGGCAGCCATGGCTTTCATCGTCCTGCTGGCGTGCGCCAATGTCTTCATGCGCTATGTGATGGGCAGTCCCTGGGGCTGGGTCGAGGAAGTCACCGTCTTCATCTTTGTCTGGCTGACGATGCTTGGCGCTTCGGCGGTGATTCACGTCGAAGGCCATTGCAGCATCGACGTGATGGTTTTGCGCATGTCACCGAGGTGGCGGCGGATCACCAGCATCGTGAGTGATCTCATCGTTCTGGTGACGCTGGCGCTGCTCATCTGGTTCGGCATCATTCTGACCATCAAGGGCCAGACCAAGCTCACGCCGATTCTCGGCTTGCCGTATAGCTATATCGATGCCTCGATTCCGGTCTGCTGTTCGTTCATGTTCATGTATTACGGCCGGATGTTCTGGAACAGCCTGCGGGGCAAAGGAAACACCACCGAACTCGACGTTCAAGAGGAGTCGCAGCAATGAGCGTACTGTTAGCTTTTATCGTGATGCTGGCGCTGTTCGGCATCAACGTTCCGGTGGCGTTCGCCATCTGCGCAGCAACCTTTGTCTATTTCTTCGCCGCCCAGGATATGTCGGCGGTGATGGTCATCCAGCGCATGATCGGCGGCGCCGACAATCTGCCGCTGTTGGCGATTCCGTTCTTCATGATGCTCGGATCGATCCTCAACTACACCGGGATGTCCGATACGTCGATCGGCAAGCTGTTCATGGGTGGACTGGGGCCGGGGATCTTGTGCACCTTGGCGCTGATGGTTGCCGTCGATTGGGTTGCGCGCAAGCGCGGTTACAAGCCGACGCGGACCAAGATGGCCGGCATCGGCGAAATCGCCAAGGCCTCGGTCGGCGCGTTCTGGGGGCTGATGCTGATGGTGCTGATCCTCGGCGGGATCCGCTACGGCATCTTCACGCCGACTGAAGCGGGCGCCGTGACCTGCATTTACTGCCTGATCATCGGCTTTGCCTACCGCGAATGCACCTGGGCCGACGTCAAGAGCGCGCTCGCCGAATCGGCGCGCGCCAACGGGTCGATCATGCTGATCCTGATGGCGTCGGCGGGTTTTGCCTGGATCCTGACCTGGGAAGGCGTGGCCACCGACGTCACCGAAATGCTGATGGGCGTCTCGGCGAGTCCGGTGGTCTTTCTGCTGATCGTCAATGTCCTGTTGATCGTCGTTGGCATGTTCCTCGACGGCAACGCGGCGATCGTCGTGCTGACGCCGCTGTTGATGCCGACCGTGCGGACCCTGGGTATCGACCCGGTGCATTTCGGCATCATGATGATCTTCAACCTGTCGATCGGCGCCATCACGCCGCCGTTCGGGACGACCATGTTCCTGACCTGCAACCTCACCAAGGTCAAGGTCGACGAATACATGCGCGAGATCGCACCGTTCTATGTGGCCTTCGGTCTGACGCTGATGGTCACCACCTTCTATCCGCCGCTGTCGCTGGTTTTGGCCAACTGGATGCCGGTTTAGTTTTTGTTTCGCGATGCGGATGGCCTCATCGTCTGCATCGCCTTCAGTCTGTTTTGGAGGAATCATGAAATCAGTATGTTTGAAGCAACCCGGCGAAATCTCGCTGGTTGATATTCCGCCGACCCGGCGCGGCGAGGGCGAGATCCTGATCAAAGTGCGTAGCGCCGGGATCTGCGGCTCGGATATCGGTGCCTACAAGGGCGTCAATCCGCTGGTCAGCTATCCGCGAATCATCGGCCATGAAATCGCCGGCGAAGTGATCGAGGTTCCCGACGACGAGGTCGGTCTGATGCCCGGCGATCGAGTGATCCTCGAGCCCTACGTCTACTGCGGTCATTGTTACCCGTGTTCGATCGGACACACCAATTGCTGCGAGAACCTGACCGTTCGCGGTGTGCATATCGAGGGCGGCATGGCCGAATACGTCTCGCATCCGCGTCATCTGCTGCACAAGGTACCCGACAGCATTCCGTGGAATCTGGTGCCGATGGCCGAACCGCTGGTGATCTCGATGCACGCCGTCAAGCAGTCGGAAACCCGCGCCGGCGAACACGTGGTGATTTTCGGCGCCGGTCAGATCGGATTGCTGGCGGCGCAATACGCGATGGCGATCGGCGCCATTGCTATCGTCGTCGATCCGGTCGACGAGCGCCTGGCGCTGGCTAAAAGCCTGGGAATTGCGCATACGATCAACCCGGTGAGCAGCGATGCGCAGGAAGCGATCAAGGTCATCACCAAGGGACGTATGGCCGAGGTGGTGATCGAGGCGTCGGGTGCCGCGCCGGCGATTCGCAATGCGATCGACTACGTTTCCTATGCGGGACGGATTTCGCTGGTCGGCTGGCCGAAGAACGACATCGCCTTGCCGACCGCGCTGATCACCAAGAAGGAACTGACCATCCGCGGTTCGCGCAACAGCGTCGGCCAGTTCCCCGAAAGCCTGCGGCTGATCGCCGAGGGCAAGATCAATGTGGCGGCGCTGCTGACCAAGTCGGTGTCGATCGACGAGACGCCGGCGACGGTCGTCGACATCGCCGAACACCCTGAGCGCTATCTCAAGGTGACCTGCCTGTTCTGATCGGCGCGCCTGATGTGGTTCCCGATCCGCCCGTGCGGTCGGTTTTTGTACTCGGAGGAATGACCATGCGTGTTCTGAATCGAAGCGACCTTGCCCAAGGCAAGTTCAATGTTGAAGCCAGTGCGGCTTCGAATCTCAAGCCTGTTCGCATCCTGCAGATCGGCGACGGCAACTTCCTGCGCGCTTTTGCCGACTGGATGATCGACGTGGCCAACGGCGCCGGGCTGTTCAACGGCGAAGTGACGCTGGCGCAGCCGCTCTCGCGCGGCATCGCCGACCGCCTCAACGAGCAGGACGGGCTGTTCACGGTGCTGCTGCGCGGCGTGCAGAACGGCAAGGCGGTCGATGACCGG
>JAGTRW010000024.1 GCA_018262095.1 Pseudomonadota bacterium | reverse complement strand
GCCGATGGCGCTGGCCAGCTCGGCTGCCGCGAGGCCGGCGCGTTGCATCAGCGGCTGGCCGGCGGCGGCCGCTTCAATGCGGCGCAGATCGGCGGCGCGGAAGAATGGCGTCGAACGCATCGCTCAACTCAGCGGGCGCCGCAGCGTCAGCAGCGCGGCGCCAAAAGCGATGAAGACGCTGCCGACCACGCGTTTGCCCCAGCGCGCAAAGAGCGGCTGAACGAAAAGATGGCGGGCGCGCCTGGCGACGAGCGCGTAGCTCACCAGCGACGAAAATGAAATGGCCATGAAGATGCCGGTGAGCACCAGGAACTGCGCGAGCAAGGGCGCATGGGCGTCGATGAATTGAGGGAACAGCGCGGTGAAGAAGAGGATCGCCTTGGGGTTGGTGGTGGCGACCAGGAAGGCCTCGCGATAGAGCCGCTGCGCCGCCGGAACGGTCGCGCTGGCCGACGCATCGATCCCGGCGTTGGCCGTGCTCGTGCGCGCCAACAGTTGGCGCAGGCCGATATAGAAGAGATAGAGCGCGCCCAGCGTCTTGACGGCAGCGAAAAGCAACGCCGACGATTTGAGCAAAACGCCTACGCCGAGCAAGGTTGCCGCGGAGACGCAGAACAGGCCCGAGACGTTGCCCAGCGACGACCAGATCGCGGCGTGGACGCCGAACGCCGAACCATTGCGCACCGCCAGCAGCGTCGCCGGGCCGGGACTGACAATGGCGATTCCGGCCACTGCGGAAAAAGTCAGCAGGGTTTCGAGAGTCATGGGAACTCGCAGTCTACAACGACGATTGAGGGGCAACACACCCGAGCATCGTATTGTAATCGAGACGCGATGAGCGCAACGCACTGGATCGGTCGAAGGTCTGCGGATTGCGCCGTCGCCGAAGCTGTCGTTGGCAGCGCCGTGGGCTGAGCGATCAGGTGACCGCTCAGCCCTTGGGCGGGAGATTGACGACTGGGGCGACGCCGGCGCTTGTCGACCAGCCTCTATTCGTTGATCGGTTTCTTGAGCACGACCAGCACCAGCGCGGTGATCACCGAGCCGGCGGCGATGGCGCCGATGTAAGGCAGCAACTCGCCGACCGCATTCGGAATGGCGAGCACGAAGACGCCGCCGTGCGGCGCGTGCAGCGTGCAGCCGAAGAACATCGACAGCGCACCGGTCGCCGCGGCGCCGGTGATACAGGCCGGAATCACGCGCAGCGGGTCCTTGGCCGCGAAGGGGATGGCGCCTTCGGTGATGAACGAGATGCCGAGCACGGCGGCGGCCTTGCCGGCGATCTGTTCGTCGGCGGTAAAGCGGTTCTTGGCGACCAAGGTGGCCAGTGCGATGCCCAGCGGCGGCACCATGCCGGCGGCCATCACCGCCGCCATCGGCATGAAGCTGTTGCTGGCCAGCAGGCCGACGCCGAAGGTGTAGGCCGCCTTGTTGATCGGTCCGCCCATATCGACCGCCATCATGCCGCCGAGCAACAGCCCGAGCAGCACGGCGTTGGTTCCGCTCAAGCCTTTGAGGAACTGCGCGAGCCCGTCCATGATCGCCTTGGCCGGACTGCCGACGACGTAGATCATCAGCAGGCCGACGACGAGCGTGGCGAGCAGCGGAATGAGCAGCACCGGCTTCAAGCCTTCGAAATGGACCGGCAGCTTGATGTGGTTGCGCAGCCAGAGGGCGATATAGCCGGCCAGAAAGCCGGCGATGATGCCGCCCAGGAAGCCCGCCTGCAACTGGCTGGCGAGCATGCCGCCGATCAGTCCCGGCGCCAGGCCGGGGCGGTCGGCGATGGAAAAAGCGATGAAGCCGGCGAGCACCGGAATCATCAGCGCGAACGCTGCGCCGCCGCCGACGTCCATCAGGCTGGCGGCGAGCGTTCCCTTCTCCTTGAACGCCTCGATGCCGAAGATGAACGACAGCGCGATGAGCAGACCGCCGGCGACGACGATCGGCAGCATGTACGAGACGCCGGTGAGCAGGTGCTTGTACGGCCCCGCCGGCTTTTGCGCCCGCGGAGCGGTGGCTTTGGCCGCGCCCTGTGCGCTGGCCGCCGGTGGCGGTAGCGCCAGCGCTTCGTCGATGACCTTGGCGCTTTCCTTGAGGGCACGGCCGACCGAGGTTTCATAGACGGCTTTTCCGGCGAAGCGCGCCTGGTCGACGTGCGTGTCGGCGCCGATGATGACCACGTCGGCGGCGGCGATGTCCTCGACGGTGAGCGCGTTCTTGGCGCCGACCGAGCCCTGGGTTTCCACCTTGATCTCGTAGCCCAGGCTGATCGCCGCCTTCTTGAGTGCCTCGGCGGCCATGAAGGTATGCGCGATTCCGGTCGGGCAGGCGGTGATGGCGACGATCTTTTTGGCGGCTGCAGGCTGGGCGGGCTGCGCCGCCGGGACGGCTTCCACGCTAGGCGGGCGCTCGGCAGCGATGCCGATCAGCGCCAGCGCCGCCTCGATGACGCCCCGCGTATCGCGGATCGCCGCGCTGGTGGTCGTTTCATAGACCGGTTTGCCGGTAAAGCGCAGCATTTCGACGTGCGTGTCGGTGGCCAGGATGAGCACCTGCGCGGCGGCCAGGTCGGACTCGCTCAAGCAGTCCTTGGTGCCTGCTGAGCCCTGGGTTTCGACGCTGATCGAGTGGCCCATCAGCGCGGCGGTTTTCTTCAAGGCCTCGGCCGCCATATAGGTGTGCGCGATTCCGGTCGGGCACGAGGTCACTGCAATGATCTTTGCCATTCGTTTGTCTCCTTGACTAGTGATTCGCAGATTCGGATTGGGCGGTGCCGGAAGCGGCCAGATCGATCACCGTGACTTGCGCCATCAAGGACTCGATGATCGGCGCGGGCGGCAGTTGCGGCCCGAGCTGGGTCAGCGCGCCGAGCGCGCTGGCGGTCGCCAGGCGCGCGCAGTCGGCGAGCGGCAGGCCGCGCATCTTGGCGGCGACGAAACCGGCGACCATGGCGTCGCCGGCGCCGACCGTGCTCTTGACTTCGACCGCGGGCGGAATCGCGAGCAGGCACTGGTCGCTGGTGACGAACAAGGCGCCGTCGCGGCCCATCGACACCACCACGCAGCCGATTCCTTGCGCCAGCAAGCGGCGCGCCGCAGCGACCACCGCCGCGCGGTCGGGCAGGGGCGTGCCCACCAGTTCCTCGAGTTCGGCGATGTTCGGCTTGATCGCCCAGGGCGCCGCTGCGATGCCCAGGCGCAGCGGCTCGCCGCTGGTGTCGAGCACCACCTGCTTGCCCGCCGCGTTGAGCTGGCCGATCAGCTTGGCGTAATAATCGACGGGGACGCCGGCCGGCGCGCTGCCGGACAGCACGAACCAGTCGTGATCGGCGAGCAAGCTTTTGATCGCCTGCTCAAGTCGGACAAGGTCGTCGGGCGTCGCGGCGGGGCCGGGAAAGTTGATGTCGGTGATGGCCTGGCTGGTCTCGTCGATGATCTTGACGTTGACGCGGGTCTTGCCCGCAATGCGAACGAAGGCGTCGGCCATCGCCTTGCGCGCGAAGAGTTGCTCGAAGAGGTTGGCGTTGTCGCGGCCGAGCAGGCCGCTGACGGCGACGCGAAACCCCAGGTCGGCGAGGAACGAGGCGACATTGACGCCCTTGCCGCCGGGGTCGGACTGCTCGCTCAGCACCCGGTTGACGCTGCCGGCGGCGAAGCCGGGAATCGACACGCTCTGGTCGATCGCCGGGTTCAAGGTGACGGTGGCGATGGCGGTAGATTGATTCATGCTGGTTTCCTTTTCTTCAAAGGGCGCGCACTTGCGCGGCGTTGGTGCAGGCGAGCGCACGCTGGGCGAGCAGCTGCATCTGCGCCAACGACTGGGTGCGCAGCCGGGCCTTGATCGCGGCGACGCTCGGAATGCTCATCGAGAGTTCGGCGACGCCGAGGCCGGCGAGAATCGCCGCGCCCTTGGGGTCGCCGGCCATGCCGCCGCAGACGCCGACCCACTTGCCGGCGCCCTTGGCCGCCTTGACCGTCATCGCTATCATGCGCAGCACCGCCGGATGCAATGCGTCGGCCTGGCGCGCCAGCGTCGGATGCAGGCGGTCCATGGCCAGCACGTACTGGGTCAGGTCGTTGGTGCCGATCGAGAAGAAATCGGCGTGCGCCGCGAGTTCAGGCGCCATCAGCACCGCCGACGGCACCTCGACCATGATGCCGATGTCGACCGAGGGGGCGTTCAGCTCGCGGCGAACTTCCTCGGCGATGGCGCGTGCGGCGAGCAGTTCTTCGAGCGTGGCGATCATCGGGAACATGATCTTGACCGGACCGGTCGCCGCGGCGCGGTAGATGGCGCGCAGCTGCGGCTTGAAGAGGTCGGGGCGGGCCAGGCACAGACGGATGCCGCGCACGCCGAGGAACGGGTTCTGTTCGGCCGGCAGGCACAGATACGGCGCGTCCTTGTCGCCGCCGATGTCGAGCGTGCGGATGATCAGCGGCAGGCCGTTGAGCGCGCGGGTCATCGCGCTGTAGGCGGCGAACTGCTCGTCCTCGCTGGGCGGGTCGGCGCGCTGCAGGAAAAGGAATTCGCTGCGCAGCAGGCCGACGCCTTCGGCGCCGGCGGTGACCGCCTGTTCCGCTTCTGCCGCGCTGCCGATGTTGGCCACCACTTCGATGCGCTGGCCGTCGGTGGTGATCGCCGGCTGATAGCAGGCCAGCAGTTCGGCTTCGCGCCGCGCCTGCCATTGCTGCTGCGCCTGGCGTGCCAGTGCCAGATCGGCTTCGCCCGGTTCGAGGTAGAGGTTGCCTGAATCGCCGTCGAGAATGCACTGCGTGTCGTCGGCCTGATGCATCAGCGCCGGTCCGGCGCCGACGATCGCCGGAATGTCGAGCGACCGCGCGATGATCGCGGTGTGCGAGGTGGGGCCGCCGCCGGCGGTGCAGATGCCGATGATCAGCGCCGGGTCGAGGCGCGCGGTATCCGACGGCGAAAGGTCTTCGGCGACCAGGATCACCGGCGTGTCGAACGAACCGGGTTCATCCTCCAGCGTGTCGGCGAGCAGGCGCAGCACCCGGCGACCGACGTCCTGGAGATCGACCGCGCGTTCCTTGAGCAATGCGTCGTCGAGCGCCGACACCTCCCTGGCGCGCTCTTCGATGCTCTGGCGCCAGGACCAGCCGGCGCTGTGTCCGGCGCGGATCAACAGCAGCGTGGCGTCGATCAGATCGGGGTCGTCGAGAAACTCCTCGTGGGCGCGGAAAATGGCGGCGCGCGCGGCACCGCAACGCGCCTTGAGCTCGTCGTGCAATTCGCGCAGTTGCAGCTTGGCGGTGACGATCGCCTGGCTCAGGCGCGTTTGTTCCAGGGCCGCGTCGCTGGCCGTCGCGGCGACGACGATCTTCTCGCGACGGAAACGGCGCAACGGGCCGATGGCCAGCCCCGGCGAGGCGGCGATGCCGGGAATCGAACGCGCCTCGAGCAGCAATGCCGGACCGGCGGCGCTTGCCTGCGTCGCTTCGGCTTCGTCTTCGAGCCCGTGTTCGACGGCCGCCGCCAGGGCTTTGAGCGCGGCATCCTCGTCGCTGCCGCGGGCCATGATGCGCAGGCTGGCGTGCTTGTCGGCGCCGAGCTTCAAGAGCGAAACCAGGCTCTTACCGTTGGCCACCTTGGTCTGATGGCGGACGCGGATCTCAGATTCGAACTGCTTGGCGATCTCGACGAAAGTGGTCGCTGGCCGCGCGTGCAATCCGGCCGGGCCGCTCAGCGCGACATCGACGCCTTTTTCGAAATCTTCGGCGGCCGGGGCCGCGTTGCTCGCCGCTGCGCCATCGCGCGCCTGGGTCAGCCGCTCGATGATGTCCTGCGGCGAACTGGTGCGCGCCAGGCGCTGCACCGTCGTCGGGTCGTCGAGCACGTCGGTGAGGTTGGCCAAAAGTTCGATGTGTTCGTCGGAACGCGCGGCGATGGCCACCACCAGGTACACCGTCTCGCCTTGATTCCACTGCACGCCGGCGGGAAACTGGGTCACCGAAATTCCCGTCTGGATGATCAGTTCTCTATCCTTGGGCAAGCCGTGCGGGATGGCGATGCCGTTGCCAAGATAAGTATTGGCCACCTTCTCGCGCAACAGCATGCTGTCGACGTAGCCTGATTGCATGTTGCCGCTGTCGACCAGCAGACTGCCGGCGATGCGGATGGCCTCGGTCTTGTCTCGGGCCTGGGCGTTGAGGCGGATGTTTGCCTGGGTCAGCTTGATCATCATTGCTCTCCTTGGGTCGCCCTGGTTCCGGGGTGCCGGCCGTGCGGGCGGATACGATTAAGGGGTACTGCCAGGTGGCGCTCGCTTACAGTCCGTCGGCGTAGGTCAGCGCGATGCCGGCCGCCCTGGCCGCCTCGACGCCTTCTTGCGCCAGGCCGCGATCGACGATCCAGCGCTTGATACCGGCGAAGGGGACGATCGGCGCGAACGAGCGCTGGCCCCACTTGGCGCTGTCGCAGATGGCGACCACGTCCTTGCTGCGGGCAATGACCGCGCGCTTGATCTGCGTCTCGACATGATTCGAATTGGTCCACCCCTGCTGCGCGTCGACACCGCCGGCACCCATGAAGAAGACGTCGATGTCAAGGTCGCCGATTTGCGCCAGGGCGACCGGGCCGACCGTGCTCAGCGCGTTTTGATAGACCTCGCCGCCAATCAGCTGCAGCTGGTAGGGGGTTCGTCCGGCAAGCTCGCTGGCGATGCTGATGCCGTGGGTGACGATGTGCAGATGGGTGACCAGCGGCAGGCCCTGGCCGATCGCCCGCGCCATTTCAAAGCCGGTGGTGCCGGCGTCGAGATAGACCGTTTGTCCGCTTTTGAGCAAGCGGGTCGCCGCGCGGCCGACCAGCTGCTTCTGGGCTTGACCGAGCTCAAGCCGTTGGCTGTAATGCACATCGCGATTGAGCGCCACCGCGCCGCCATGCACCCGGCGCAACAGTCCGCGCGTTTCCAGTTCGAGCAGATCGCGGCGCAAGGTCATCATCGACATCTGGAAGCGCTCGGCCAGTTGCTGCGTGCGACATTCACCGTTGGCCGACATGGCCGACATGATCAGCTCAAGTCGATGCTCAGCAAGAGGATTGACCATGCTTACCAGCCTCCTTGAGAGGCAAGCTGGGCTAAGGAACTGGCAGAAGGACTTTTCACTGGCGGCCTCTCTTGTGACGTTAAGTGTTAGTTTGTGTGCGTTTATGTAACATTACAGCACATAAAATAACATTTGCAAGGAAATTTTTTTGCAAGGATCAACGACGAGCGCCAGCAAATGCGTCGTCGGGTTTTGCAATCACGATGCGGCGTCTTGTCGGCAAGCCGATGCATCCGCCCGCCGTCGATCAGGCGTTGGCGCAAGGCAGGCAGCGGGCGTTTTCTGGCTCGCGCTCTCAGACCCGGTACGCGTTGGCGGCCCGCAAGTCGGGGAAGGCTTTCCGGAAATGCGAAATTACGTGTCTTGACACCGCGTCGGCCGCTGGTGGACTGTCGGCGCGAAGCGGCGAGCGCCTACATCTCAGACGCCTGCCGCGCGGTGTCGCGGGTCAGTAGCCCGCCGCCAGGCCAGTGTTGCGGCGCGGGTCGTTGGCGCCGTAGAAGCGGTTGTCACCGACCGGCTTGCCGCCGAGCGACGGCGCGCCGATCATGATCGCGACGACGTGGTTGGCCGGTTGCGGCGCGCCGAACTGGTGACCCATCGCTTCGAGCAGCTTCTGCGTATCGGGGCTCACTGCGAAGCGCTCGAGGTTGGTCGCTGCGGGCAGCCACTGCTGGTGGAAGCGCGGCGCGTCGACCGCTTCCTGTACGGTCATTGCGTAGTCGACGACGTTGATGATGGTGTGCAGCACGGCGGTGATGATGCGGCTGCCGCCCGGCGTGCCGACGACCAGCAGCGGCTGATCGTCGCGGCTGACGATGGTCGGGCTCATCGACGACAAGGGACGTTTTCCGGGAGCGATGGCATTGGCTTCGCCCTGGACCAGACCGTAGACGTTCGGGACGCCGACCTTGACGGTGAAGTCGTCCATTTCGTTGTTGAGCAGCACGCCGGTGCCGGCGGCGGTGACCTTGGCGCCGAACCATTCGTTGAGCGTGTAGGTCACCGAGACCGCGTTGCCGTGAGCGTCGGCGATCGAATAATGCGTTGTGTTGTTGCCTTCGTGCGGCTCGACGCCGGGCTTGAGGTCCTTCGAGACGGCGGCCCGGTCGGCGGCGATGACGGCGCGCAGCTTCGCCGCGTAGGCCTTGTCGGTGAGCCGCGCGATCGGGTTCTTGACGAAGTCGGGGTCGCCGAGGTAGCTGTTGCGGTCGACGTAGGCGTGACGCATCGCCTCGATCTGGTAGTGCACCGCCTGCGCCGAGCGGAAGCCCAGATCCTTGAGCGGATAGCCTTCGAGGGTATTGAGCATCTCGCAGATGACGACGCCGCCCGAACTCGGTGGCGGCGCCGAAACGACGTGGTAGCCGCGGTAGTCGCACTCGATCGGCGCCAGCTCACGCGGGCGGTATTGGTCGAGGTCGGCCTGCGTCAGGATGCCGCCGCCGCGCTCGCTGGCGCGTACCAGTGCCGCACCGACCGGTCCCTTGTAGAAACCGTCGGTGCCGCGCGCGCTGATCGCCTTGAGCGTCCTGGCGAGGTCTTTTTGCTTGAGCTTCTGGCCGGCTGCCAACGGCTCGCCGTGCTTGAGGAAGATCGCCGCGCTCGGCGCGTCCTTGGCAAAATCAGCCGTCGCCGTGTGCAGCAGGTCGATGTCGCCCTGCTCAAGAACGAAACCTTTGTCGGCGAGCGCGATCGCCGGAGCGATCAGCGTGCCGCGCTGCATCGTCCCGTACTTGGCGCGCGCGTACTCGAATCCGGCAACGCTGCCGGGAACGCCGACAGCGAGGTAGCCGCGCGTGCTCAGTCCCTTGATGACGTTGCCGTCCTTGTCCAGATACATGTTGGCGCTTGCCGCGAGCGGCGCTTTTTCGCGAAAGTCGATGAAGGTCTTGCGCCCGTCGGCGAGCTGCAGCGTCATGAAGCCGCCGCCGCCCAGGTTGCCCGCTGCCGGGTAGGCGACGGCGAGCGCGTAGCCGACGGCGACGGCGGCGTCGACGGCGTTGCCGCCGCGCTTCAGGACGTCGACGCCGATCCGGGTCGCCAGGTGTTGCGCGCTGACGACCATGCCGTGCGGCGCGGCGATCGGGGCGAGCGACGCCGCCTGGGTGAGCAGGGAAGACGATGCCAAGAGCGCTGCGCCAAGCAGCTTGAGCGAGCAATGCCTTTTCATCACTGTGCCTCGTGGGTAAACAAAAGCACGACTATATACTCGACTTGCCTGCGCTTCGAAGAGCAAACGCGGAATCGACTATTTGGCCTGGTAGATCAGTACGGCGCGGTCGTCAAAACTGACGTTGCCTTGCTGCAGCCCCTTGGTTGACGGGTATTTGATTCGCTGCGGGTCTTCCTTGAGGAAATTCGCGAAATCTTCCTCGTAAGCCTTGACGTTGCTCGCCGCCGGGTAGTTTTCGTAGCCGTCGCTGCTCAGCTCGATCAGCTTCGGCGTCTGGTCGAAACGCCAGACCAGAACTTCCTCGGCGGGGACGTCAAAACCGTCGATCGCCCAGTATTGAAATGCCTTGGGCGCTTTGGGGTTGTTCTGGTAATCGGACTGGCGCTCGAGCAGCGGCAGGATGTAGAAGCGGCCCAGGTCGTTCTGGGCGATGTCGGCCTCGCTGAGCTTGAGCTGCTTGATCACCCTGACGCGCAATTCGCTGTTGAGGTCATCGACCAGTTTGCTTTTCTTGTTGATATTCACGCCGTCGATACGGGCCTTGGAGTCGCCGATCGCCACCAGCTCGCGGCGCGCGAAGCTGTACCAGATCAGCGTGGCGGTCGGGCGCCAGGTGGTGTTCTTGACGAAGTCCATCTCCGGATGCGCCTTGTAGAAGTCCTGATACGATCGATTGATGCGCGCCAGCGTCTCTTCCTTGCTGGCCTCGGGCGGCAGGCCCTTGAACACGTTTTCGATGATTTCCTCGGCGATACGCCCGCCTTTCTTGCCGTTGTACGATTTGCCCGATTTGTCGGTGGCGCCGTCGTAAAGGGCGATGAAGTGGTCGTTGTAGAACAAGCCATCCTCGCAGGCGGCATTGCCCTTCGGCGTGGCGCCGCCCTTGCCTTGAATAAAATATTCGATGGCGCCGGAATCGATTTTGTCGTTCACCGGCCGGTCATAGACCAGTTCGGCAAAGGCGCCGCTGGAAACCAGCAGCATGGCGGATAGCAGCAAAGATTTCATTTTTTCTTCTCCGGTGTTTTCATGAGTGCCGAGATCGCAAGATCATCGGCGTCGATGCTTGTGCAAGCGTCTGCGCCGTCAAATTCGTCAGCGATGAGCTGTTGAAGCCCGGGCTGTTGCCAAAAGCACGTTGGCGTCATGCAAGACTGTCGTCCACTCTGCGGCGTGGCAGCGTGATCCGAAAAACCGAGCCTTTGCCCAAGGTGCTCGACGCCACCAGGCTGCCGTGGTGGCGCCGGATAATCCCGTAGGCCAGCGACAAGCCGAGCCCAGTTCCCTTGCCGATGGGTTGCGTCGTAAAGAAGGGCTCGAAGATCTTTTCCAAGTGTTCTGGCGGGATGCCGCGGCCGCTGTCTTCGATTTCGACCCAGGCTTGGCTTTGGTCAAAGCCGGTACGCAGCGTGATGGTTCCGCTCTGCTCAATGGCCTGCGCCGCGTTGAGCAGCAAATTCATGAAGACTTGATTGATTTGCGAAGCGATACATTCGATTTCGGGCTGGCCGCAATAGCGCCTGACAATCTCGGCCTTGTCCTTGATTTCGTCGCCAAGTATCTTGAGCGTACTCTCGAGCCCATTTTCAAGGCTGACATACTGCCACTCGGCAGAGTCCACGCGCGAAAAATCCTTTAGGTTGTCGACGATATTCTTGACGCGGCCGACCCCTTCGAGCGACTCGTCGATCAGGTTGTTGATGTCCTGTTGCAGAAAACCCAGATCGGCGGCGTCCTTGGCCCGGTTGATCGCATCCAGCAGGTCGGGGAACGCGGACAGCGCCGTTTCGGCCTGCTGATACGCGGCGAGGACTGACAACAGGTCGGCGATCTGCTCCTTGAGCGTGTGCAGATTGGAACTGACAAAGCTGATCGGGTTGTTGATCTCGTGCGCGACGCCGGCCGCCAGATGCCCCACCGACGCCATTTTCTCCGCCTGCAACAAGCGGCCTTGCGCCGTTTCGAGCACCTGGTTGAGCGTGTCGCGATCGGCGAAAGCCTTGAGCAAGGCGGCCTGGCTTTCCTTGCGCTCGGCAATGTCGGCCAGCAGGACGATGGCGCAGGTCTCTGAGTCTTGTTGCGGCAGCGCGAGTGCTGAGATTTCGAGATCGACCGTACGGCCGTCCTTGCGCAGGAAGATGTCCTCGATGAAGTACAGTTCGCCGCGGTCCTTGAGCCAGGCGAACGGACTGCCGCTTTCAGGGTGGACGCCGCCGTCACGCTGGCGCGCTTGCAGAAAATCGCTCACCTCCCGGCCAATGAGCTCTTCGCTGGTCCAGCCGAGCAGGTGCTCGGCCGAGCGATTGGCGCTGGTGATCCGCTGCTCCCGGTCCAGCCCCAGAACGCCTTCCGCCATCGTGTTGAGCACCGTGGCGAGCCATGGGCTGATCGATCGTGCTTCGTTCATGTCGCTAATCGCTCCGGCGTCTGGCGTTGGCGTTCGACCATGGCGAGGAAGCTGCGCACGTTTTCGGCGCCATAGATTTCGCCAAGCTCCGCATAGACAGGCTTCATCAGCGCCTTGAACGGCGCCACGTCGGGACGGTCAATCTGCATTCCCTGCCTGGCGAACTCGTCGAGTTGCGCCGCTTCGTGAGAACGGGCAAATTGGCGCGCGAGTTCTGCCGCCTTGATCGACTCTTCTTTGAGTATGATTTGCTGCGACTCGGTCAGGCCTGCGAGGCAGTCGCTGTTGACGACGTGACCGAGTAGTCCATAGATGTAGTTGAGTAGCGAAAGATATTTCTGGTCGAACTGCAAGCCCAGCGAGTGGATCACCGACACCGGGTTTTCCTGTCCATCGACCAGGCCTCGGCGAAGGGCGCGAACCAGTTGCGAAAATTCGACCATCACCGGGATGCCTCCGAGCGCCACCACCATAGAACGGAAGGGCGGCACCGGCGGCAGGCGGATCTTCAGATCTTGAATATCCTCGGGGCGCAGGATCGGGCGGCGGGAATTGGATAGCTGACGGAATCCCCATTCCCAGCCAGCGAGCAAGGTGACGCCCAAGGCCACCAGGCTGGGTCGAGCCCAGGCATCGAACTCGGCGTCGAGCACGCGGTCGGCGTGGGCGTAGTCGTCGAACACGAAAGGCATGCTGACGCAGCCGAATTTCGGCGCGTACAGACCAAGGCGCTCGTACGGCAGAAGCGCCATATCGGCCGAACCGTCGATGACCAGGCGAAGCAATTGTGGAATGCTTCCCAAGGCGCTGTTCTGGACGATGGCGATGGCGATCTGGCCGTTCGTTCGCTGCGTCACATTTTCGGAGAATTGCCGGACGGCAAGCGAAATCGCGTGGTTGTTTCCGCCATGGTAGGCCAGCAAAAGGGTTTTGAATTTGCTCATCAGCTTCCTGCTGTTTTCGCTTTGGCCGATCGCGAACGCTGTGCGGTCAATCGCTCGATCACAGCGTCGCGGTCCGTTGAAATCGGAAAACCCATTTGGTTTTCATGGTCGAAGTAGATCGCATCGCGACGCCTCTCGTCAAGAGGCGATCAGCACGGCGTCGAAAGCGTCGCTTGGGCGCCTTGCGGCATCGCCGATCGGCCTGGTGTAAACTGCGGCGTATGAAAGCGATTTTTGTCCTGCTGCTGTTCGTTTTGGCTGGCGCCCCGGTCCTCGCGGCGAACGCTTCTGGCGCGGTGCATTCGCCCGCCGGAACGCGGGTGGCGAACGCCGAGGTCGATAGCGCGAAAATGGAAAAAGACTTGCAGCGCCTGCCCTGGAAACAGTTCAGGTCGGTCGTCGAAGCGGTGCCCAAACTCAAGGCCGGAATCGACGCCTATGGATCGGCGGGATGGCAATTCGTCCAGGCCAACTACAGCAACTACGGTTGGAAGAAAAACATCGACAAGCTCGACGAGGACCAGAAAAAACAGCTCGCCGAGCTGATTCGTCGCGCCAAGGGCGGCAAATAGCCGCCGGCCGGCTGCTGACGCTCAGTCGAGCGTCTTGCGGAAAGTCTTGAGGCCGATCGCCAGCACGGCGGCGATGAATAACATAATCGGCCAGCTGTGATCCCAGAGCTGCTCGATGCCGTTGCCCTTGAGCATGATGCCGCGCACCAGCACCAGGAAGTGCGTCAGCGGCAGCGCGTTGCCGACCATCTGCGCCCACTGCGGCATGCCGCGGAACGGGAACATGAAGCCCGAGAGCAGCATCGACGGCAGGAAGAAAAAGAAAGTCATCTGCATCGCCTGCAACTGGTTGCGCGCGATCGAGCTGAAGGTGATGCCGAGCAGCAGGTTGGCGCAGATGAACAGCAGCACCACCGCGTAGAGCAAGAGCAGGCTGCCGTGCATCGGCACGTCGAAGATCCAGCGCGCCGCAGCGAGGATCAGCGTGACCTGGATCAAGCCGATCAGGATGTAGGGGACGATCTTGCCGGTCATCACCTCGACCGGCGTCGCCGGCGTCGCCAACAGATTCTCGAAGGTGCCGCGCTCGCGTTCGCGCGTCATGGCGAGTCCCGTCATCAGCACCAGGGTGAGCGTCAGGATCACGCCGAGCAGGCCGGGGACGATGTGGTACGCGGTCAGCCCCTCGGGGTTGTAGCGCCGGTGTACGCGCAGTTCGAGCGGCGCTGCGGTGGGCCTTTCGAGCCCCGGCAGGTCGGGTGCGAAGACCTCGGCGCCCAGATGGTTGAGTACCGCGATGGCGCCGCTGGTCGCCATCGGGTCGGTGGCGTCGGCCTCGACCAGCAGCACCGGCGACTTGCCGCGCACCAAATCGCGGTGAAAGCCCGGCGCGAAAGTGACGACGAACTGCACCTCGCTGCGGTCGAGCAAGTCGTCGGCCTGTCTTTCGTCGACGCTGCCGACGATCCTGAAGTAATCGCTGTTTTGCATCGCCGCGACGTAGGCGCGCGCGAAAGGTCCCGGGTCGGCCATGACGACGGCGGTCGGCAACTGCTTGGGGTCGGAGTTGATGGCAAAGCCGAAGAGCAAGAGCTGGATGATCGGGATGCCGACGATCATGCCGAAAGTCAGCCGGTCGCGCTTGAGCTGGATGAACTCCTTGAGCATGATGCCGAGCCACCGCGAAAAACTAAACCCCGAAAAACCCGAGAAGCGCTTCATCGCCTCACTCCTTGAACTGGTCCTGGCTGCCCTGCATCAGGTCGATGAAGGCGTCCTCGAGCGACGGCGCGACGCGGCTCATGGTCAGCGGCCGGTCGCTCAGAAAATCCGTGAGACTCGCCTCGAGCGCCGCGCCGTCGCGGCCGCAGACGTGCAGCGTCGCGCCGAAGCTGGCGACCAGGTCGGCGCCGGGCAGCGCGCGCAGCGCTTGGCCCAGGCCCTGGAGGTCGGCGCCGGCAATCTCCCAGGTCTGCAGCCGCTGGCCGGCGACCACTTCGGCGGCGGTTCCCGACGCCATCAGCGTGCCGTAGGCGATGTAGGCGAGGCGGTGGCAGCGCTCGGCCTCGTCCATGTAGTGCGTCGATACCAGCACCGTGATTCCGGCCGCCGACAGGCGGTGGATCTCCTCCCAGAAGTCGCGCCTCGCCTTGGGGTCGACGCCGGCGGTCGGTTCGTCGAGCAGCAGCAGCTGCGGTTCGTGCAGCAGGCATGAAGCGAGCGCCAATCGCTGCTTCCAGCCGCCCGACAGCGTTCCGGCGAGCTGGTCGCGGCGGCCGGTAAGTCCCAGTTCATCGAGCGCGCGGTCGACGACGACGCGGCGCTTTTTCATGCCGAACATTCGCGCGACGAAGTCGAGGTTCTCGCCGATCGTGAGGTCGTCCCACAGCGAGAATTTCTGCGTCATGTAGCCGACCTGGCGCTTGATCTGGCTGCTTTGCGTGAGCACATCGAGGCCCAGGCAGCTGCCGCTGCCGCTGTCTGGCGTCAGCAGTCCGCAGAGCATGCGGATCGACGTCGTCTTGCCGCTGCCGTTGGGTCCCAGGAAGCCGAAGATCTCTCCGCGCCGCACCTGCAAGGAAAGATCCTTGACGACGTGCTTGTCGCCGAAATGCTTGTTGATCCCGGCGACGTCGATGACGAGCGGCGCGCCGCCTTTCTCAATCTTCATATCCGTTTCCATCTCAGCGCCCGGCCCGGCGAACGTCGACCGGCAGTCCCGGGCGCAGGCTTGCCGCCTGCCCCGCGGCGGGCGCCGCCTCGACGCGGAAGACCAGTTTTTCGCGGCTGCCGCGGCTGTAGATCACCGGCGGCGTGTATTCGGCTTGCGCGGCGATGAAGTCGATGGTCGCGATTATCGGCGCGGCGCAGCCGTCGCAGCTCGCTTCGACGCGCTGACCCGGTTGCAGCGCGGCGATTTCGCGTTCGCCGACGTAAAAGCGCAGGCGGCGGCGCGCGTCGGGCAGCAGGCTGGCGACCGCGGCACCGGCCGGCACCCATTCGCCGGGGCGGTAATAGGTCTCGGCGACTTCGCCGGCGGCCGGCGCGCTAACCGCTTTGCGCTCGACCAGCCAGCGTTTCTGTGCGACCAGCGCCGCGGCCGCCTGCAGGTCGGCTTGCGCGCCGCGCACCTCGGCCTGCCGGCCGAGCGTCGCGCGGTACGTCGCCAGCTGTTGGCGCGCCGCTTCGGCTTGGGCAACGGCCTGGTCGTGCGCGCTTATCGCCTCGTCGAGCGCTGCCTGCGAGACGAACTTGGCGCGCGCCAGTGCCTGCTGCTGCGCGAGGCGCGTTCGCGCCAGCCGCAGCGTCGCCTGCGCCGCCTGCAGGTTGGCTTCGAGCGCGGCGATCTCGGGCGCGCGGCGCGGCTCCCTGAGGTTCTCGACCTTCTCGCGCGCCGAACCGGCGCGTGCTTCGGCCTCGTCGAGCGCCTGCGCGTCGGGGTCGCTGGCGATCGCGAACAGCGCTTGGCCGGCGGTGACGCGCGAACCGCGCGCGGCGTCGATCGACTTGAGGTAGCCCGCCTGCGGCGCTGAAAGGTAGAGGTATTCGCCTTCGACATAGCCTTGGTAGGCTGGCACGGCGTCCTGGTCGCAGGCGGTCAGCAAAGCGGCCAGTGCGATGGCGGCAAGCGTGGCGGTGAATCGCCGCGAGATCATTGTCGGCGTAGTTTTCATGATTTCTCCGCGATTGGCGTCGGCGGCGCGAGCAGGCGCAGGATGGCGGCGACGCCGTCCTTGACCTCGCGTGCCGACTCAGGCGACAGCCGCGCCTGGTGCATCACGGCGAGACCGACGATGGTGGCGTGGAAGAGCAGTAGCGCATCGGCGTCGGCGGGCAGTCCGGCAGAGGCCAGCACGTCGCGCATGCGTTCGCGCACGGTCTTGATGAATCTGGTCAGCGACTCGCGGATACCCGGCTCGGCGTCGGCGGCGACGATCAGTCCGATGATCAGCCGCGGCGGAATCCCGCCGATCATCAGCTCGGCGATGACGCTGGCGATCGTCGCCGGTTCGGGTCGGTCGCGCAGGCGCGCGCCGACCTGCGCCATCGTCACGCCGATCGAATGCTCGGCGACACCGAGCAGCAGGTCGGCGCGCGTCGGAAAATAGTAGGTCAGGTGGCTCTGCTTGATTCCCGCGGCGCGCGCGACCTGCGGCTGGGTCAGCGCGGCGATTCCCTTGTCTTTGAGCAGTTCGACGCTGGCGTCGAGGATGGCGTCTTTGACGTTCAAGGGATACTCCTGCTGGCCAATGATGACCCGCTGATTATGCCTCTTTTTGGTAGCTCTACCAAATGGCCTTTCGCGGCGGCGCTAAGGCAGCCGCGCCAGCCTCTCGCCGAGCAGCGCGTAGAACCCCGGCGCGTCGACCGAGCGCATGAAGGTGGCGTTGGCGGGCCGTCCACTCACGCTCCACCAGTCGGCGACGCTCATCCCCATCGTCAGCGCGCTGCCGGTTTCGATCTCGACGTTGATATGGCGGCCGCCGAAGAGATCGGGGCGCAGCAGGTAGGCGACGACGCAGGGGTCGTGCAATGGCGGCGCATCGCCGCCGTAATTTTCGACGCCGGTGCTGGCGGCGAAAGACAGCAACTGCGCGACGGTCTGGCCGGCGCGGTTGCCGAGCTCGCCGATCGCCGCGATCCGCGCGCGAGTCGATAGCACCTGGTGCGTGACGTCGAGCGGCAGCATCACGATAGTCGCGCCGCTTCTGAAGACGACCTGCGCGGCGTGCGGGTCGGCATAGAGGTTGAATTCGGCGCACGGCGTGACGTTGCCGCCGGCGAAGCAGGCGCCGCCCATCAGCACGATTTCGCGCAGCCGCGCGGCGATCTCGGGCGCTTGCATCAGCGCCAGCGCGAGATTGGTCAGCGGGCCGAGCGCGCACAGCGTCACGCTGCCGGCCGGTTTCTCGCACAGCGTGCGGATGATGAAATCGACGGCGTTTTCAGTGGCCAGCGCCGGCTTGGGTTCGGGCAGCGAAACGCCGCCCATCCCGCTCTGACCATGCACGTGCTCGGCGCTGACCGGTGGACGCAGCAGCGGCTTGTCGGCGCCGGCGAAGACCGGCACCGCGCAGCGTCCGGCGAGCTCGACGATGCTGCGCGCGTTGCGGCTGGTCAGCGCCAGCGGCACGTTGCCGGCGACCGTGGTGATGCCGAGCGTGTCGAGTTCGGGCGAAGCGAGCGCCAGCAGCAGCGCGACGGCGTCGTCGTGTCCGGGGTCGCAGTCGATGATGATCGAACGTGGGGTCATGCAGATTCTCCAGAGAGTCGGTGGCAAGCCGCGAGTCTACCTCTGGCGCACGCGAGCTGTCGGCTATAATGGCGCCTTCGTCGCGTTTGCCTTCACGCCGCTTTGCGTTTCTCTTTCGTTTCCACGCAGGTTTACCTGCCCTTTTCAGTCAAAAACCATGGCCGACATCCTTTTTCTGCGCGGTGATCCCGCTTTTTCAGCTTTTCGTCTGCAGGGTCTGCAGCAGCGTATCCAGGCGCTGGTTCCGGCGGCGACGCTGGTCAGCGCCGAGTATTGGCACCTCGCCAAGTTGGGGTACGCGCTCGGCGACGACGACCGAAAGCAGCTGGCGGCCTTGCTCGAAGAACGCGCCCAGGACGATCTCGCGAGCGGTGAACTGTTCCTGGTGACGCCGCGCATCGGAACCATTTCGCCGTGGTCGTCGAAAGCCACCGACATCGCGCACAACAGCGGCCTCGCGGCCATCGAGCGCATCGAACGGGCCATCGCTTACCGCCTGCAAACGCCGCAAGGCGGGCTTTCGGGCGCGCAGCGCGCGCAGATCGCAGCGCTGCTGCACGACCGCATGACCGAGGCGGTGCTCGGCGATTTTAGCGAGAGCGCCGAGCTTTTCCGCCACTTCGCGCCCAAGCCGCTCGCCACCATCGACCTGCTCGGCGGCGGTCGCGACGCGCTGGTCGCTGCCAACCGCGAACTCGGCATGGCGCTGTCTGAAGACGAGATCGACTACCTCGTCGATCTGTTCGTCACCAAGACCGGTCGCAATCCGACCGACGTCGAGCTGATGATGTTCGCGCAGGCCAATTCCGAGCACTGCCGGCACAAGATCTTCAACGCCGCCTGGGTGATCGACGGCGCGCCGCGCGCTGAGACGCTGTTCGGCATGATCCGCGAGACGCACGCGGCGCATCCCGAAGGCAACGTCGTCGTCTATTCGGACAATTCGTCGGTCTTCGAAGGCGCCCCGGTCGAGCGTTTTTCGGCGGGCGCCGGCGGCGAAGGCGGTGTCTACGGCTGGAACGAGGAGCTCACGCACATCCTGGCCAAGGTCGAGACGCACAATCATCCGACGGCGATTTCGCCTTTCCCGGGCGCCGCGACCGGCTCCGGCGGCGAAATCCGCGACGAAGGTTCGACCGGCCGCGGCTCCAAGCCCAAGGCCGGCCTGTGCGGCTTTTCGGTCTCCAACCTCTACCTGCCCGAAGCGCTGCAAGCCTGGGAAACCCAGGGCGCCGACTACGGCCGGCCGGCGCGAATCGCCTCGGCGCTCGACATCATGCTCGAAGGGCCGATCGGCGCCGCGGCGTTCAACAACGAATTTGGCCGGCCCAATCTCGCCGGCTACTTTCGCACCTACGAGCAGCGCGTCGGCAGCGACGAGAACGCCGTCGTCTATGGCTATCACAAGCCGATCATGGTCGCCGGCGGCGTCGGCAACATCGCCGACAGCCAGTCGCACAAGGCGCCGACCTTCGCTCCCGGAACGCTGCTGATCCAGCTCGGCGGTCCCGGCATGCTGATCGGTCTGGGCGGCGGCGCGGCGAGCTCGATGAGCACCGGCGCCAACAGCGAAGACCTCGATTTCGCCTCGGTCCAGCGCGGCAACCCCGAAATGGAACGGCGCGCGCAGGAAGTCATCGACCGCTGCTGGCAGCTGGGCGCGCCGCAGGGCGACGGTTCGACGCCGGGGCAGGGTAATCCGATCCTGTCGGTGCATGACGTCGGCGCCGGCGGCATCTCCAACGCTTTTCCCGAACTTGCGCACGGCGCCGGTTGCGGCGCGCATTTCGAGTTGCGCGACGTCAAGATCGAAGAACCGGGAATGTCGCCCGCCGAGATCTGGAGCAACGAAGCGCAGGAACGCTACGTGTTGGCCATCGCACCATCGCGTCTGCCCGAATTTGCTGCGCTGTGCGACCGCGAGCGCTGCCCGTTCGCGGTCGTCGGCGTGGCGACCGATGACAACCGCCTCATCGTCGCCGACCGGCATTTCGCCAACAAGCCGGTCGACATGGACATGGACGCGCTGCTCGGCAAGCCGCCGCGAATGACTCGCGAAGTGAGCCACCAGCCGTCGCTGGCAGAAGCGTTCGATCCGACCGCGGTCGAACTCAAAGACGCCGCGTATCGCGTGCTGCGCCTGCCGGCAGTCGCCGACAAGACCTTCCTGATCACCATCGGCGATCGCAGCGTCGGCGGACTGACCGCGCGCGACCAGATGGTCGGTCCGTGGCAGGTGCCGGTCGCCGACGTCGCGGTCACCACCATGGGTTACCGCACGACGCTCGGCGAAGCCTTCGCGCTCGGCGAACGCACGCCGCTGGCGATTCTCGACGCGCCGGCGTCGGGCCGCATGGCGGTCGGCGAAGCGCTGACCAATATCGCCGCGGCGAAAATCGCCAAACTCGGCGACGTCAAGCTGTCGGCCAACTGGATGGCCGCCGCCGGCGCGCCGGGCGAGGATGCGCGCTTGTTCGACACGGTGCGCGCGGTCTCCGACCTGTGCCAGGCAATCGGCGTCTCGATCCCGGTCGGCAAGGATTCGCTGTCGATGCGCAGCGCCTGGGAAGACGCTGGCGACAAGAAGCAGGTCGTCTCGCCGCTCTCCCTGGTGGTCACCGCCTTCGCCAAGGTCGCTGACGCGCGCTGCACGGCAACGCCGCAGCTCAGACTCGATTGCGGCGAAACCGACCTGCTGCTCGTCGACCTCGGTGCGGGCAAGAACCGCCTGGGCGGTTCGGCGCTGGCTCAGGTATTCAATGCCACGGGGTCGCAGACGCCCGACGTCGACGACCCGGCCAGGCTCGTCTCGTTCTTCGTCGCCATCCAGCGGCTCACTAGTGAAAGTCTGCTGCTCGCCTATCATGATCGGTCGGACGGCGGGCTGTTCGCCGCCGTCGTCGAAATGGCGTTCGCCGCGCACTGCGGCGTCTCGCTCGACATGGACGGGCTCTGTTTCGATGCGCTTGCGAGCGACGTCGACGGCAGCGAAAAGAAGCCCGATCTGCTGCAGGGCCGCGCCTTCGAACAACTGATTCGCGCGTTGTTCGCCGAGGAGCTCGGCGCCGTGCTGCAGATCCGCCGCGCCGACCGCTCGCGCGTGATGACCGTGCTGCGCGAAGCGGGCCTGGGCGCCTGCTCGCACTTCATCGGTTCGCCCAACGCTTGGGACGAGATTCGCGTCATCCGCAACGCCAAGAATGCACTCAGGGAAAAGCGCGTCGATCTGCAACGCGCCTGGTCGGAAACGAGTTACCGCATGCAGTCGCTGCGCGACAACCCCGAGTGCGCGCAGCAGGAATACGACCGCATTCTCGACACCGCCGACGCCGGCCTGTCGTTCTCGCTCTCCTTCGATCCGAGCGAGGACGTCGCCGCACCGTATATCAACGTCGGCAAGCGTCCGCAGGTCGCGATCCTGCGCGAGCAGGGCGTCAATGGCCACGTCGAAATGGCCGCGGCCTTCGACCGCGCGGGATTTGCCGCGGTCGACGTGCATATGAGCGACATCCTGGCGGGGCGCGTCTCGCTCGAGTCCTTCAAGGGCGCGGTCGCCTGCGGCGGTTTCTCCTACGGCGACGTACTCGGCGCCGGCAAGGGCTGGGCGCGGACGATCCTCTTCAACGGCCGCGCGCGCGACGAGTTTTCGCGCTTCTTCGCTCGTCCCGACGCTTTCGCGCTCGGCGTCTGCAACGGTTGCCAGATGATGAGCGCGCTCAAGGACCTGATCCCCGGCGCCGACGCCTGGCCGAGTTTCGAGCGCAACCGCGTCGAGCAGTTCGAGGCGCGCTTCACGATGGTCGAGCTGCCCGAGTCGCCGTCGCTGTTCTTCAAAGGCATGGCCGGCAGCCGCCTGCCGGTGGTCGTCTCGCACGGCGAAGGGCGCGCCAGTTTCGCTTCGGCCGCGCAGCAGGCGAACGCGCTGGTCGCGATGCGCTACCTCGACAACGCGGTGGGGGGCGGCAAGCCGACCGAAGTCTATCCGTACAACCCGAATGGTTCGACGGCGGGAATCACCGGCGTCACCACCGCGGATGGCCGTTTCACGATCATGATGCCGCACCCCGAGCGCATCTTCCGCAGCGTCCAGATGTCTTGGCACCCCGAATCCATGGGCGAAGATTCGCCGTGGCTGCGCATGTTCCGCAACGCGCGGCAGTGGGTCGCCTAAGGCCGGATTAGCCAAAAAAAGAGCGACCCGCGGGTCGCTCTTTTTTTGTACGCCAAGCCGATGTGTTTGTCAGGCAGCGATCCCGATCAGCGCGCAGACCAGGCCGACGAGGCCGGCGCCGATCACCACCGCTGCGATTCTTTCAGCGCTCATTCCGACGTTTTCGACTCGCTCGGCTTCGCTGCCGGCGAGGCCGTCGATTCGATCGGGCAATCGGGGATTCGGTCGCTGCCGGCGAGCGCCTTGAGCTCATCCCAGCTTGCCGCCGGGCAACTCTGCGGCTTCTCGGACGGCATGCACCAGGCGCGATAGCTGCCGATTTGCTGCACCGCCAGGCACTGCTTGAAGTCCTTGATGCCCAGGTACTTTGGCGGCAGCGCCGCAGAGCTAGCGAACGTCACGCAGGCGAGCAGCAACGCGATAAGCGAATTTTTCAACATGCCTTGTCCCAATTAGCAAAAAAACGCCGGGAGCTTCAAGCCCGCCCGGCGTTTCGTTTGATCAAGCGCAGCCTATTCGACCTTGGCCTTGGCGCGCAGCGCGTCGACCATTTTGTTGATCTGCTGTCCCTGCGCTTGCTGCAGCAGGCGCGGCTTGATTTCCTCGAAGGCCGGAACGGTCAGCGGGCGGGTGTCTTCGAGCATGATGATGTGGTAGCCGAAGTCGGTCTTGACCGGGGTTTCGGTGTACTTGCCCTTGGTGAGTCCGGTCAGCGCATCGCTGAAAGGTTTGACAAAGTTGCCGGCGCTCGCCCAGTCGAGGCTGCCGCCGTTGTCCTTGGAACCCGGATCGATCGATTGCTTGGCCAGTTCCTCGAACTTGGCGCCTTTCTTGAGGTTGTCGATGATCGCCTTGGCGTCGGCTTCATCCTTGACCAGGATGTGGCGCGCCTTGTATTCGGTATTGCCGAGCTGAGCCTTGATCGTTTCGTATTGCGCTTTGAGTTCGGCGTCGCCGATCGGGTTCTTCTTGACGTATTCCTGGACGTAAGCGCGGACAAAGAACGCCTGGCGCGCCGCCTCGGCTTGCGCGGCGACGTCGGGTTTCTTGTCGAGCCCGGCCTTCTTGGCTTCCTGGAGCAGCAGTTCACGCCGGATCAGTTCTTCGCGAACGGCATTCTTGAGTTCGGGCGTGTCGGGGGCACCCTGCGCTTTCTGCTCGGCGATGAAAACGTTGGCCATGGTTTGTGAAACGGCAACGCCGTTGACCGTTACGAAGGCATTGCCGGCGGCCAGCGCCGATGCCGAAAGCATTGTTCCGATGAGCAGTGCTGCCGCAAGTTTCGAGGGGTTGTGCATTTAAGGGTGTCCTTTAGTCTGGTGTTTGTTGAGTAGGATAGTGTTCGTGGTAGCCAGAGTATTCACTGCGCTTCGTCGGGCGTTAGCGATTGGATGCTCAAGGCATGAATTTTACTACGCATCAGCTCGCCAAGGGCGTCATAGACGAGCCGGTGACGCGCCAGCGTCGATTTTCCGCAAAAGCTTGCCGAAACGATGAGCAATCGGTAGTGGCCGCCGCCGCTTCTGGCGCCGGCGTGGCCGGCGTGCTTGGCCGAGTCGTCGATCAATTCGAGGCGCAGTGGGGCGAGTGCGGCCAACTGCTCGCGCAGCGTGGTTTCAAATTCCGAGCGGTCCTCGGCGCCAGCGGCCTGCGTCATGCTGGCATGGTCTGCTTGAATGGTTTGACGCTGACGCTGCCATAGACGCCGGCGGCCACGTAGGGGTCGGCAGCGGCCCAGGCCTGCGCCGCTTCAAGCGAAGCAAAGTCGGCGACGATCAGGCTACCGGAGAAACCGGCCGGGCCGGGGTCGGGCGAGTCGATCGCCGGGAAAGGTCCGGCCAGGATCATTCGCCCTTGCTCCTGCAGCGTTTTGAGCCGTTCGACGTGGGCTGGCCGGGCGGCCAGACGGGCGGCAAGCGAATCAGGGACGTCCTGGCCGACGATGGCGTAGAGCATTACTTGTCCTCCTCGATGTATTTTGAGAGCAGCAGGCCCTGGATGATCACGAAAACGAACATCAGGCCGGTGCCGCCAAACAGCTTGAAATTGACCCAGGTATCGGTCGAAAAGTTGAAGGCGAAGGCCACCGCGAGGTTGGCTACGCCCATGAAGACGAAAAATCCGACCCACGACCAGTTGAGCCGGTTCCAGACGGGATCGGGCAGTTTGAACTGTTCGGCGAGCAAGACCCGAATCAGATTCTTCTTGAAGAACAGCGCGCTGCCGGCGAGTGCGATCGCGAAAGACCAGTAGAGGACTGTCGGTTTCCACTTGATGAAGTTCTCGTTGTGGAAAAACAAGGTCATCCCGCCAAACACGGAGATCACCGCCAGGCTGACCCAGAGCATGGCGTCGACCTTGCGGTGTTTGAACCAGACCCAGCCGATCTGGACAAAGGTCGCGGCCATGGCGACGCCCGTCGCGAGATAGATGTCGCCAAACTTGAAGGCGACGAAAAACAGGATCACCGGAAACAGGTCGAACAGGAATTTCATGGGATGGCCAGAAAAATAACTGAGGATTATGGCTGATTATCGGCCACGCTGTCCACGCCTAGTCTTTATGACTTTGTTATACTCATATGGAATATTCACGGAGGACGCGATGAACCGGATCGCTATTATTGACGATAGCGTCATTAATCTGACGCTGCTGGCCGCCCTGATCGGTACGCTGGGCGATTGCGAAGCGCTGCCTTTCGACGAGTCGCCCACGGGCTTGGCCTGGTGTTCGGAAAATCTGCCTGACCTCATCGTCGTCGATTACATGATGCCACAGATGGACGGCATCGAGTTCATCACGCGCCTGCGTGCGGTCGCCGGCCGCGAAGACGTGCCGATTCTGATGATCACCGCCAATGACAATCGCGACGTGCTTTACGAGGCGCTGCAGATGGGGGCGACCGATTTTCTGACCAAACCGGTCGACCGCATCGAATTCTCGGCGCGCGTGCACAACATGCTCTCGCTCGGCGCCAGCCGCAGGAAACTCGCGAACCGCGCGGCGTGGCTCGCCGAAGAAGTCACCAAGGCGACGATGGCGGTGCATGCGCGCGAGCAGGAACTGCTGTTCCGCATGTCGCGCGCCGCCGAGTTTCGCGATCCCGAGACCGGCGCGCACATTCAGCGCATGTCGCACTATTCGCGGCTGATCGCCGGCGCGCTGGGCCTCTCCACCGATGACCAGCAACTGATCCTGCGCGCCGCGCCGATGCACGATGTCGGCAAGATCGGCATCTCCGACCATATCCTGCTCAAGCCGGCGGCGCTGACCGCCGAAGAGTTCGCGGTGATGAGAACCCATGCCGAGCTGGGCTTCGAACTGCTCAAGGGCAGCGAGTCGACGGTGCTGCAGTCGGCCGCCTCGATCGCCATCTCGCACCACGAAAAATACGATGGCGGTGGCTATCCCTTTGGCCTGGCCGGCGACGCGATCCCGCTGTTCGGGCGAATCGTGGCGATTGCCGACGTCTTCGACGCGCTGACCTCCGAACGTCCCTACAAGAAGGCGTGGCCGATCGAACAGGCGGCATCGTATATGCGTGTCGGCTCGGGCGGACATTTCGATCCGCTCTGCGTCGAGGCGCTGATGAGCTGCTGGAACGACATTCTGGGAATTCATGCGCAGTATCGCGATTGCGATCTGCCACGAATATGCACCGCTAATGCTCGGGTAGCCTGATCAGCTTGGCCGCTTTTTCCGGCGTACTGTGCGCCGGAACCACGCCGAGCAGCGGCGCCGCCAGGCGTTCTTCGAGCGACGCCAGATTCTCGTCGAAGCGCGCCATCTGTCCGTCGATGCGGTTGGCGACCCAGCCGGCCAGTTTGAGGCCACGCGCTTCGATCGCCTGCGCGCTGAGCAGCGCGTGGTTGATGCACCCCAGGCGCATGCCGACGACCAGGATCACCGGCAGCGCCAGTCGCTGCGCGAGGTCGGCGGCGTCGATCGTGGCCCCGAGCGGAACGCAGAAGCCGCCGACGCCTTCGACGACGAGCGCGTCGGCGAGCGGGCGCAGCGCGGCGAACGATTGCGCGATGCGCTCGATGTCGATCGGTCGGTTTTCTTCAAGCGCAGCGATGTGCGGCGCGATCGCCGGCGCGAACAGGTAGGGATTGACGAGTTCGCGCGGCGCTTTGACGCTCGCTGCGGCGAGCAGCGCCTCGACGTCGTCGTTGCGCCCGTGCTGATCGGTTCCGGCGGCGATCGGCTTCATGCCGATGGTGGAGTAGCCGTGATTGCGCAGCGCATGCAGCAGCGCACAGGCGACGAAGGTTTTGCCGATTTCGGTATCGGTCCCAGCGACGAACCAGGCGGGGTTTTCTGGGTTTGAATTCATTTGTTTGGATATCGATTAAAAGGCATTAACCACGGCGGGCACGGCGAACACGGCGAAGAAACGCTGCCTTTCGGGTTGTGTGCGGTGCTTTTCGCTGTGTCCGCTGTGTTCGCCGTGGTAGGCAGTTTTTTATCGCTTCTTCATTGCATAAGCCAGGATTACGTCGTAGCTTGCCGGCAGGCCGGCGGGCTGGCGGTGGCGTTCGTAGGCTTCTTCGAGCTGCTGCCAGGCGGCGCGTCCCATCATTGCTCTGCGCCCGCCGGCGCCGACGTTCTGCGCGCCGATCGCCTTGACCGCGCGCAGCAGCGTCTTGAGGTCGGGGTAGTGGACCGTGTGCGTTTCGCGGCGCAGGTCGATGTCGACGAATCCGGCGCGCGCGAGCGCTTCGCCGATCGATTCGGGCGCGCAAAAGTGCAGCGTGTGGCGGTGCGGGTCGATTCCCGCAAAGGCCTGGCGCAGCTCGTTGAAGGTGTCCGGGCCGAGCGTGCTGACGGCGATCAGGCCGCCGGGCGCCAGCACCCGCGACGCTTCGCGAAAAACGACCGCGGCGTCGCACCACTGAATCGACAGGCTCGACCACCACAGGTCGAAGCTGGCGTCGGCAAACGGCAGATTTTCGATGTCGCCAGCGCAGCAGTCGGCACTGCGGCGCGCCAGCGCCAGCATCGAAGGTGCGAAATCGACGCCGGTGATTCGCGCGTCCGGCCAGCGCGCGCGCAGCAGGCGCGAACCGAAACCGGTGCCGCAGCCGGCGTCGAGCGGCGCGCGCGGGGCGCGGTCTGGTTCGGCAAGTTCTTCGAGCAGCCGCTCGCAGACGCGGCGCTGAACCAGCGCGGCGCCGTCGTAGGTGGTCGCGGCGCGGTCGAAAGACTCGCGAACGCGCCGTTTATCGGGGGATTGATGCATTGCAGAAATCGGTCAGCAGTCGGGCGAAGCGCTCGCGGTCGTGAAGAAAAGGCGCGTGCGCGGCGCCGCCGAAGACCTCGAGCCGCGCTTGCGGCAGGGTTGCGGCAAGCCACGATGCGGCGGCGAGCGGCATCAGCGGGTCGTTCTCGCCGTGGATGACGAGCGTGGGCTGAATGATCGCACTGGTCTGCGCGCGCAGGTCGACGCGGCGCAGCCAGTCGAGTCCGCGCGCGAGCGTCGCGCTATCCGCCGGACCGTCGGCGGCGAGCGCTTTGGCGAGCGTGCGGGTGATCGCGCGCGCGGCGCGGTCGCCTTGATTGAACAGCGCGACGAAGCGTTTGAGCGTTGCCGCGGCGTCCTGGGAAAGCGCCGCGTCAAAGCTGTCGAGCAGCGTCGATGCTTGCGCGTGCGGCCAGCCGTCGCGCTGCACGAAGGACGGCGTCGTGCCGCACAGCACCAGCCGACCGACGCGCTGCGGCGCGAGAACCGCCGCCTGCAGCGCGAGCAGGCCGCCAAGCGACCAGCCGCACAGCGTGCAGCCGGCGGGCAGCGCTGCGCCGATCGCCGCGGCCGTCGTCCTGAAGTCGGCGCCGTCCGGCGCGTTGCCGTAGCCGGCCAGCGCGATGAGATGCACGCGAAAGTTCGTCGTCAGCAGCGGCAGCAGCTCGTCCCACGCCGTTGCGCCGATTCCCCAGCCGTGGATCAGCGCGAGGTCGGGGCCGTCGCCGACGCGGGTCAGCTTCACGCCAGCTCCTGCAGCACGGTCACCAGCGCGGCGACGTGTTCGCTCGTGTGCGCAGCGGACAGCGAGACGCGCAATCGCGCCGTTCCCTTGGGAACCGTCGGCGGGCGGATCGCCGGAACCCACAGCCCGCGCTCGTAGAGCGCGCCGGCCACCTGCAGCGCTTCGTGGTTGTCGCCGATGATCACCGGCTGGATCGCCGTCGGTGAGGGCAGCAGCTGCCAGCGCGTCGCGGTCAGCCCTTCGCGCAGCTGCCCGGCGAGCTCGCGCAGATGGGCGCGGCGCGCCTCTCCGGCGGCGATCAGATCGACGCTGGACAAGAGCGCGCAGGCGATCAGCGGGCTCGAACCGGTGGTGAAGATATACGTTCGCGCGCGCTGCAGCAGCCACTCGATCACCAGCTGCGAGCCGGCGACGAAAGCGCCCGAGGCGCCAGCGGCCTTGCCCAGGGTGCCCATGTAGACGAGCCGCGGGTTGTTGGCATCGATCGCAAAATGCGCGAGGCTACCGCGCCCGCCTTGGCCGAGGACGCCGAAGCCGTGCGCGTCGTCGACCACCAGCCAGGCGTCGTAGTGCTCGGCAAGTTCAAGCAGGCCGGGCAGCGGAGCCAAGTCGCCGTCCATGCTGAACACCGCGTCGGTGACGATCAACTTGCGTTTTGCGCAGCTTTTGGCGAGCAGCCGCTCGAGCATGGCGAGGTCGCCGTGCGCGTAGCGCTCGCTGTTGGCGCGCGAGAGCTGGACGGCGTCGATCAAGGAAGCGTGGTTGAGCTTGTCGGCGAACACCGCGTCGCCGCGCCCGACCAGCGCCGGGACGATCGCGAGGTTGGCCATATAGCCGGTCGATAACAGCAGCGTGCGGGCAAAGCCGGTGAATTGCGCGAGCTTGTCTTCGAGCGCCTGATGCGGCGACTGGTGGCCGCTCACCAGGTGCGAAGCGCCGCTGCCGACGCCCCAGGCCTGCGCGCCGGCGCACGCGGCAGCGATCAGCGCCGGATCGTTGGCGAGCCCCAGGTAATCGTTGCTGCAAAAACTGATGAGTGGCTTGCCGTCGACCACCGCCAGCGGGCCGCAAGGCGCCTCGAGCGTTCGCCGGCGGCGCTTGAGTTCGGCCGCGTCGATCTCGCCGAGCGCGCTTTCGAGTTCGTCCCAGATCATCGCTTGAGCGCCGCCTTCAGCGCCTGGCCGGCACGATCGACGAGGAACTCGCATTGCTCGGCGCTGATCACGTAGGGCGGCATGAAATAGACGGTGTTGCCGATCGGTCGCAGCAGCACCTCGCGGTCGAGCGCTGCGCGGTAGAAGCGGCGCGAGAATCCTGGATCGTCGGTGTCAACGTCGAACGCCGCGATCATTCCTCGCTGGCGCAGGTGCCTGACCTGCGGATGATCGGCGAGCGGTGCCAGCGCCTGCCCGAGCTTCGCCGCCAGTACGCGGTTGGCGGCGATCACGTCGTCCTCGGCGAAGATGTCGAGCGTTGCCAGCGCCGCGCGGCAGGCCAGCGCGTTGCCGGTGTAGGAGTGCGAATGCAGGAAGCCGCGCGCCGTCGCGTCGTCGTAGAAGGCAGCATAGACGTCGTTGGTGGTCAGAACGATCGAGAGCGGCAGGTAGCCGCCCGAAATGCCTTTCGAGACGCACAGGAAGTCGGGTCCGATTTGAGCCTGTTCGTGTGCGAAGAACGTTCCGCTGCGCCCGCAGCCGACGGCGATCTCGTCGCAGATTAAGTGCACCTCGTAGCGGTCGCAGAGTGCGCGCGCCAGAAGCAGGTATTCCGGGTCGTACATCGCCATGCCGCTGGCGCACTGGATCAGCGGCTCGACGATCAGCGCAGCGATGTGCTGGTGGTGTTGTTCGAGGTGGGCGGCGAGCGCGGCGGCGGCGCGGCGCGCGACATCGGCGGCGTTTTCGCCGTCGCGTGCGCGGCGTGCGTCGGGGCTGGGAACGGTCGCCGCGGCACGTACCAGCGGCGCGTAGGCGTCCTTGAAGATCGCCACGTCGGTGACCGCCAGCGCGCCGACGGTCTCGCCGTGGTAGCCGCCCTCAAGGCACAGGAAAGAGTTTTTTTCTGAACGCCCGCGGTTGCGCCACGAGTGGAACGACATCTTGAGCGCGATCTCGGTCGCCGAAGCGCCGTCGGAAGCGAAGAAGCAGTGGCCCAAGGTGTTGTCGGTCAGCGCCGCCAGACGCTCCGAGAGTTCGACCACCGGCTGCTGCGTGAAGCCTGCGAGGATGACGTGTTCGAGCGTTTCGAGCTGGTCGCGCAGCGCCGCGTTGATGCGCGGATTGGCGTGGCCGAAGAGATTGACCCACCACGAGCTGACGCCGTCGAGGTAGCGATTGCCGTCGAAGTCATAAAGCCAGAGCCCTTCGCCGCGCGCGATCGGGATCAGCGGCAGCGCGTCGGCGCCGGCATGCTGCTTCATTTGCGTGCACGGATGCCAGACGGCCTTGAGGCTGCGTTGCAGCAGGTCAGTGTTGCGCATCAAAGAAAAACATCCCAAAAAAAGCGCTTAACCACGGCGGGCACGGCGAACACGGCGAGAACCGAACTAATCCGGGCAAAAGCTGAATATTCTTCCCTGGGTTGGACGGCAGGAAAACCCGCTCTCCCACGAGAATTTTCCGCTGTTGTTTCGCCGTCCCCCAAGGGGATTTGCTTTGCTGCATGTCCGCCGTGGTCAATTCATTCAGTGCAGCGTTTGCGACGGCGTGTTGCTCTGTTCGGGCAGTTCGGCATGCACCGGTTCGCCGTCGACGTTGGGGTAGAGCGGCGCGCCGCAGTCGTCGCAGAACTCGAAGGGGAACTGCTGACTATGCACGACGATTTCCTTGATCCCCGACTCGCGCAGCAGCGTTTCGACTTCGCCGACGACGTCGGTCGTCTCGTCCTCGGCGCCGAGCAGCGGCCAGATCACGCCGTGGTAGATGGCGTCGCTGTCGCGCGGTCCGAAACCGATGCGGTATTCCTCGAGCCGCTTATCGTGAAAGCCGCCGATGATCGCGCGCAGCGACTCGGCGGGTTTGCCCAGCGTGGTCTGCAGGAAGGCCACCGAGGCGCGCAGCGAGTACGGGCGCGACGCCATGTCGGCGGTGCGGCAGGCGGCGTGGTAGGCGTCGGCGAGCAGTGTCTCGAAGGCGCAGCCGGTGAGCAGCGGCTCAAGGCTGGGGCCGCCCTGCTTGACCCATTCCTTGAGCGCGGTCTCGCGCGTGACGGTCTTCGACTCGTTCCAGCGGAACAGCGGCATGCCGCGCGGCACCGCGATGGCGCCGATCAGATAGCGCGTGTCGGAGAGGAACTGGTTGGTTTCGGGCAGCGTCGACAGGTCGAGCTTCAAGGCTTCCTGGCCGAGCGCCGCGCCGCCCAGGTCGCGCATCAGCTGCCAGGTGTCGACGAAGCTGCGCGGCAGCTGATCCGGGCTGTAGAGATAGTCGGCGAGCGCCAGCTTGGCGTCGGCCGAAAAGACGTGCGCGCCCAGCTGCACCTTGAGCGTTTGCAGCGTGCTCTTGGGGATCGACACGGCCGGGATCGAGAAGCGCGACCAGGCGAGCAGCGGCACGTTGAACAGCAGGATGTCGTAGTCCTGGCCCTGGTGCGTGAGGATGGTCGATTCGGCGCGCGACTCAATGAGGTCGGCGAGGCTGTCGTGCGCCGCGGCGTGCGAATCGAACAGGCGGTCGAGCGAGGCGTTGAGGTCGTCTTCGGCGCCGTCGTGCAGCAGCTTGTCGATCAGTTCGGCGAGCTGTTTTTCCCAGAACAGGTCTTCGAGCTTGCCGCCGGATTCGGCGAGGCCGGTCGCCAGTCGGCCAAGTTCGGTGGCGTCGGCCGAGATGCGCTTGCGCGAGGAGAGGCGATTGCGTTTCATGATGTGAACCTGCGAAGCGTAACAATCCGCCATTGTACCAAGACGCGGGGACGCGCGCCTTGCCTGATCGTCGCGCGAGCGATCGGCGCGTCCGTTCACTCGCCTTTTTTCGGCGGCAGCAGGAAATCGCGCGGGTGGTGCAGCAGGTGGCGCAGCAGCGCGCTGACGATCTGCCGCCACGGCGTTTCAGTGACCCGCCGCGAGCGCAGCGCAACCTTGAGCGCCAGCGCGAAGCTGACGGTGAGGTTGGTGATGCCGATCAGAGCGACGCCGAGCACCGCCCACAGCAGCAGCCAGTGATCAGGCGCGAAGTTGAGGTCGACCAGCGCGATGCCGACGAAGGCCGAAGCAAAGGCGACGTGGCGGATGTCGATCGGCAGGCCGAGCAGCACGCCCAGGATCGTCGTTCCGCCGAGCAGGAAGCCGAAGGCGAGGTTGCTCGCCAGCGCGCCGAGATTGTCACCGACGTAGGTCGATACGCGCCACATCCGCGACTCGCCGAACAGCCGCCGGGGCCAGGCAAGTTGCCGGATACGCTCGGGGATGCGGTTGTACGCCGCGTAGTTGTCGAAGTAGCCGCTGATCAGCCCGGCCAGGAACAGGAAGACGCCGGCGATCGCCGCGTAGAAGAACGATGCACTGTAGATCAGGCTCTGCTCTTCGAGCAGATGGACGGCTTTCTCGGCGCTCACGAAGTGCTCGCCGCTGAAGTGGAAAATGCCGTAGGCGATCAGCGCGGCGAGCGGGATGGCGATGCCGATGTTGCCGAGAATCGCGACGATCTGGCTGCGCAGCGTGCGCGCCATCAAGCGGGTCAGCGTCTCGATGTCGCGCAGCTTGCCGCCCGATTCGCTGATGCTCGCGGCAATCGCGTTGGCGGTCATTGCCGACTGCTTGGTGGCGACCGTTCCGTGCAGGATGTGGATCAGGCAGAAACCGAGTCCGTAGTTGAGGCAATAGACGATGGCGCCGGTCAGCGGCGGCATCTGCACCTTGCCGAGCAGGATCTTGAAGCCGGCCATGAAGGCGATGATGACACCGCCGATCATTGCCGAGCGTGCCATCTCGAAATATTCGCTGCGCGTTTCGCTGATGTAGTGCTCGCCGTGCGCGCTGGCGTGGTCGGTGACGCGCAGCGCTATCAGTTCGGTGTTCTGCCGCCAGTGGTGGCGCAGGTCGTTGCGCTGGCACTCGTCGTGGATCAGGCGGGTGAACAGCGCGACGATCGCCGGGTAGGCGGACTGTCCGTCGGGGTCGACGCGCAGGTTTTCGAGGATGTCGAGCAGGTGCTCGCTGCGCCGCAGCAGTTGCTGCAGGCGCTTGAGGTGGTAGGTCAGACGCACGCTGGTGCCGTGGCGCGCGGCGCGTTTGCGCGCGCGCGCGATGACCTCGCGGCACTGGTCGAAGAGTACGCGCAGATGCTTGTCGTCGAATCCCTGCGCTGTGGTGCTGTCGCGCCAGCTCGCCGGGTAGGCTTCGATGTAGGCGATCAGTTCGACGTTCTGCGTGACGAAAGGCGATTCGTAGGTTTCGAGCGCCGGGTCGAGGTTGAGCAGCTCGGGTTCCATGCCGAAAGCGGCAGTCCAGTACGAAATGACGCGCAGCGAGCGCAGGATTTCGGCGAGCGGCCGTGGCAGCGCCGGATGCGGCGCGAGTTCGTCGAAGCGCAGCGCACGGATCAACTCCAGCCAGGCCTCGTCGCCGACGCCGATCACCCAGTGGCGGTCGCTGGGACGGCGAAAGACCCGGCGCAGGAAGCTGCGCAGCAGTTCGGGATCGAGCACTTCGGGCAGGCACTTGTGGCCGATGCGGCGGAAAATTTCGCTGAAGAATCCGGTGTTGGGCAGGATTCCGGTCGAGGTGTAGAGCTCGGCGTGGCGGCAGCTCTGCTGCAGCGCGAGCAGGGCGTTGCGAACGTTGGCGCGCAGTTCGGGGTGGTTGCCGAGAATGAAGCACAGCGCCTGCAGCGTGCGCCGCGCGGCTTCAACGTCGTCGGCGCGGCGCGGCCTGATCTCGTCGATCAAGCGGGCGAACAGGTCAGTCGGGTCGGTGTCGGGTGCGGCAAAGCGGGCGAGCAGTTGTTCCATTGTTTTTGTCTTCCGGGGAACGGCGAGCAGTCTGCCGTGTCGCTTACAATCCTAACAAACTATTGTGCAGAATCCGGATATCGCCATGATTGTCGTACTGTCTCCCGCCAAAAGCCTTGATTTCACAACGCCTCCGGTCGTCGCGAAGCATACCCAGCCGGGGTTTCTCGAAGAGTCGCAGCGCTTGATCGACCGCTTGCGCGAGTTTTCTCCGCTCGAAATCGGCCAGCTGATGGGAATCAGCGACCAGCTCGCCGCGCTCAACGCGACGCGTTTTCGAGACTGGCAGCTGCCGCTTACGCCAGACAACGCCAAGCAGGCAGTGCTCGCCTTCAACGGCGACGTCTACGAGGGACTCGATGCGGCGACACTGGCGCCCGCCGATCTCGACTTCGCGCAGGATCATCTGCGCATCCTGTCCGGACTCTACGGCCTGCTGCGACCGCTCGACCTGATCGCCCCGTATCGGCTGGAAATGGGCTCGCGGCTTGCCAATCCGCGCGGCAAGAATCTCTACGAGTTCTGGGGCGAGCGCCTGGTCGATGCGCTCAACCTGGCGCTGCGCGGCGTCAAGGCCAAAGCGCTGGTCAATCTCGCTTCGCAGGAGTACTTCAGGTCGATCAAGTCGTCGCGCCTCGCGGCGTCGGTCGTCGAGCCGGTGTTCGAGGACTGGAGCGCGAGCCAGCGCAAGTACAAGGTCGTGAGTTTCTACGCCAAGCGTGCGCGCGGGCTGATGGCGCGCTACGTGGTCACGCAGCGCCTGAAGAGCGCCGACGGTCTCAAGGATTTTTCCGCCGAAGGTTACGGCTTTGCTGCCGAAGCGTCGAGCGCGACGCGCTGGGTCTTTCGCCGGGAATCAGCCGAGCGCCAGTAGCTGGCACGCGGCCTGCGCCGTCAGGATGGTGAAGGGCGGCGGCAGACGCCGGTGCTGCGCGAGTTTGAGCAGCAGCTTGTCGCGCGTGATCAAAAGTTCGGCGCCGCAGCGCGCGGCAAGGATCAGGAACTTCTGGTCGTCTTCGTCGCGGCAGCGCGGCAGCCGGTAGTCTTCGGTGGCAGCGGCGTCGCAGCGCGTGACCAGGCGTTGGTACTTTTCAAACAAAGCCTGGCGTCCGGCGTCGTCGAGCGCGAAGGCCGGGTAGCCGGTCACCCGTTCGAGTTCGGCAAGGCATTCGCCATCGCTGAAGCACTGCAACTGACCTGCGTCGATCGCGCTGCGCAGCGGCTGCGTATGACGGTCGTCGAAGTGCAGCATGTCCATCACGATGTTGGTGTCGAGGACGACGCGGCGAGGTTTGGGTGTGCTCATGGTTGCAGGCGATCCTTGGTTTCATGGCCGGCGCCGCAGGTCGTTTCAAACGTCGCCGCCGGACGCGCATTGTAATGCGCCTGGCCACAGTCTTGTGGTGACGGTCAATACCCGCTAGGCGCTCAGGGGTTCTTGGTGCTACATTCGCTTTCTTTCGCGGGGTGCCGGAAGCGTATGCCTTGGACCTGCCCATTTCCTCGTGATGATCTTTGCCGTGCTAATTTTGAGAGTGCAATCTTGTGCTGTCTCTGTTGAAAAGCATTGAATCGATTTCGTCGTGCAGGGATCGGGGGCGCTTGCCCCGTGCGCTGTTGCAGGCCATGGCGACGCTCTTCGGCAAAGCGGCGAAGGTCGGTATTTTCTCGCGTGAAGCGCCGGGCGAAGCCGTCTTGAGACAGTTTTCCGCGCCGAGCACGATGAACTCGGCGGCGGCTCAATGGCTCGAGTTTCTCGACGACGTGCGTACCGTCGGCGTGCCAAGGTCGCGGATGATTGGCGGCCGTCGTTGCAGCGCCTTGCTGCTGCAGCCTTCCGAACTGACTTCCGAGCATCTTATTCTGGCTTGTGAGCTCGATCAGGCCGATCCGATCGAGCATGCCGAAATGATCGCTTGCCTGGCGAGAATCTACGGCAGCCAGATCAAACTGCTCGATTACAGCGAACTCGATACGCTGACCGGACTGCTCAATCGCAAGACCTTTGATGAAACTTTCGAGCGCTTGCTCAATGCCTCATGTGCCCCGCCGCCCGACGACATAATCGAAGATCTGCGCAAGTCGCAGGATGAAAAGGCGCCGGCCTGGCTCTGCGTGATCGATATCGACCACTTCAAGCGGGTCAACGATTCGTTCGGCCATCTCTTTGGCGACGAAGTTCTTTTGCGCATGGGCGAGCACATGCGCAAGACCTTTCGCGGCGGCGACCGCTTGTTCCGCTTTGGCGGCGAAGAGTTCGTCGTCGTTCTCAATGCGCCGAGCGAAGCGCTGGCAGCGAGCAGTTTCGACCGTTTCCGTACGTCGCTCGAGAAGCATGAATTTCCGCAGATCGGACAGGTGACCTGCTCTATCGGCTTTACCGGGGTATCGAGCATGGACGTGTCGACCGACGTCGTCGGGCGTGCCGACGAGGCCTTGTACTACGCCAAGGAACACGGTCGCAATCAGGTCTGCTGTTATGAACGGCTGGTGACCGATGGCGCCATTGTCAGGCGCAACACTGCCGAGATGCGGTTTGCCGAGGATATCGACGCGCTGTTCGGCTGAGTTGGCCCGCATTGCCTCGCTGGGCGCGGCGCGATAGCCCTTATAATGCGCGCTTCAAACCACGAAGCACGGGAAACACACTCATGGACGTCAAAGACAGCAACGGCACTTTGCTCAGCGAAGGCGATTCGGTGACGCTGATCAAGGACCTCAAGGTCAAGGGGACGTCGGTGACGCTCAAGCGCGGAACGCTGGTCAAGGGAATCCATCTGACCGACGACGAGGAAGAAGTCGAGTGCCGCGTCGAGAAGGTCAAGGGGCTGGTGCTCAAGACCTGTTTCCTCAAGAAGGCGTGAGCCGCTTCCCGCGATGAGCATTCAGTCGCCATCGGTGATGTTGCGTGAAGACGAGGTCGAGTTCATCGCGATTCGCGCGCAGGGCGCCGGCGGTCAGAACGTCAACAAGGTCTCGAACGCGATCCACCTGCGCTTTGCCATCGCCAGCTCGTCTCTGCCTGAGGTGATCAAGGAGAGACTCCTGCAGCTGCGCGACCAGCGCGTCAGCGCCGACGGCGTGGTGGTGATCAAGGCGCAGTCGCACCGCAGCCTCGAGCGCAACCGCATCGACGCGCTGACGCGCTTGCGCGAGCTGATCGCGCGCGCCGCCTTCGTCCCCGTCGTGCGGCGTCCGACCAAGCCGAGCCGCAGCGCGCAGAAAAAGCGCGTCGAGAGCAAGGTGCGGCGCGGCCTGGTCAAGGTCCTGCGCGGCCGCGTCGACCACCAGTAGCCCGTCGACCGTTCGGCCGTTCGACAGGCTCACGGCTCACGGCGAGCGGCGGTTTTTTTTCTTAACTGAACGGCATTACGGTGCGAGCGGCGTCTTTGGCGAGCTGTCGCAAAACCGTTCGGTGAAAATGGTTTTGCAGTATGCTCACAGCAAAAACCATGAGCATCGTGTAGCGGGCAGGGGAGCCGACGGTCGCGGCGAACCTTGCCAACAACAGCAAGGGGGTGTCATGCATTCTCGCCAAGCCCTTCCGGCGCTGACGGTCAGCGCCATCGGTGTCGTTTTCGGCGACATCGGAACCAGCCCGCTCTATGCCATGAAGGAAATCTTCAACGGCCACCATCCGATCCCGGTGACGCCCGAGAACATCCTGGGAATCCTGTCGCTGATCTTCTGGTCGATCATGGTGCTCGTTTCGATCAAATATGTCGCGCTGATCATGCGCGCCGACAACAAGGGCGAGGGCGGTTCGCTGGCGCTGCTGGCGTTGGTCACCGAGCGCGCCAAGAATTCGGGACTGACCTGGGCGGTGACGCTGCTCGGCATCTTCGCCGCGGCGCTGTTCTACGGCGACAGCATGATCACGCCGGCGATCTCGGTGCTCTCCGCGGTCGAAGGCCTCGAGGTCATCACGCCAGCGTTCACCCCCTACGTGCTGCCGATCACGCTCGCCGTGCTCTCCGGCCTGTTCTTCATCCAGAAGCGCGGCACCGGCTCGGTCGGCCTGCTCTTCGGTCCGATCATGATGCTCTGGTTCGCGATCCTCGGCGTGCTCGGCGCGATCGAGGTGGCGCGCCATCCGGGCGTGCTGGTCGCGCTCAATCCGCTCTATGCGATCGGTTTCGTCGGCAACCATGCGGGACTCGCCTTCCTGGCGCTCGGTTCGGTGGTGCTGGCGGTGACCGGCGGCGAAGCGCTCTATACCGACATGGGCCATTTCGGTCGCCTGCCGATCCGCCTGGCGTGGTTCGCTTTCGTGCTGCCGGCGCTGGTGCTCAATTATTTTGGCCAGGGCGCGCTGCTACTGAGCGAACCGGCGGCGATCGCCAGTCCGTTCTTCCACCTCGGACCCGACTGGGCGCTGGTGCCGATCGTGATCCTGGCCACGGTGGCGACGGTGATCGCCTCGCAGGCGGTGATCTCGGGCGCTTTCTCGGTGGCGCGCCAGGCGGTCCAGATGGGTTTTTTGCCGCGCATGCTGATCGTCCATACCTCGGGCCACGCCGAGGGCCAGATCTACGTGCCGTTCACCAACTGGACGCTCTACCTCGCGGTCGTCGCGCTGGTCGTCGGCTTCCGCAACTCGTCGAACCTTGCCGCCGCCTACGGCATCGCGGTGACCGGAACGATGCTGATCGACACCATCCTGGTCGCTTTCGTGATGGTGCTGCTGTGGCGCTGGCAGCGCATTGCGGTGGTACTGGTCGCCGGTTCGCTGCTGCTCGTCGACTTGGCGTTCTTCGGCGCCAACCTGCTCAAGATTCCGGAAGGCGGCTGGTTCCCGCTGGCGATGGGGCTCGCCTCGTTCACCGTGCTCACCACCTGGCGTCTCGGCCGCCGTCTGGTCGGCGACGAAATGGCCAAGCAGAGCGTTCCGATGCACGCCTTTCTCGATGCGATCGGCAACGTCCATCGTGTCAATGGCACGGCGGTCTTCATGACCAGTTCGAAGGAGGGCGTTCCGGCCGCGCTGCTGCACAACCTCAAGCACAACCAGGTGCTCCACGAGCGGGTCGTGCTGGTCACCGTGCAGACGACCAACACGCCGCACGTCAATGAACTCGATCGCATCTACCTGCACCGCATGCCCAAGGGCTTCGTTCGCCTGATCATCCGCTACGGTTTCATGGAAGACCCGGACATTCCGTGCGCGCTCGAACGTTGCCGGCGCTTCGGCGAGAGTTTCGAGATGTCGGAGACGACCTTCTACCTGTCGCGCGAAACGATCGTTCCGACGCTCAAGCACAATATCTCGATGCTGCGCGCGCGTCTCTTCGCGCGGATGTCGAAGAACGCGACCAGCGCCACCGAGTTTTTCAGGATACCGATCGACCGCGTCGTCGAGCTCGGCACCCAGCTGGCGATCTAGTGGGTGATCGGCGAGCGCGGTTCGCGGTTAGAATCGCGGCTTTGCAATCACGCGGAACACTCGTGGGAAAAATATTGCTGGCGCCGATGGACGGACTCGCCGACTGCGTGTTGCGCGAGGTGCTGACGCGCATCGGCGGCTACGACGGCACGGTCAGCGAGTTCATCCGCGTTTCCGGCAGCCTGCTGCCGCACCGCACCTTCCTCAGGGTCTGCCCGGAGCTGGCCAACGCCAGCCGCACGCGCGCCGGAACACCGGTCGTCGTGCAGTTGCTGGGCAGCGATCCGCAGTGCATGGCGCAGAACGCCGCGCAGCTCGCCGAATTGTCGCCGGCCGGAGTCGATCTTAACTTCGGCTGCCCGGCGCCGACGGTCAACCGCCACGGCGGCGGCGCGACGCTGCTCGGCGACCCCGAGCTCATCGGCCGCATCGCCGCCGCGGTCAGGCAGGCGGTGTCGCCGGCGATCCCCGTTTCAGCCAAGATGCGGCTCGGCGTCAGCGATACCGCGCGCGCCATCGACTGCGCGCTTGCTCTGGCGGCGGGCGGCGTCTCGTCGCTGGTCGTCCATGCGCGAACGCGCGACGACGGCTACCGGCCGCCGGCGCACTGGGAGTGGGTGGCGAAAATCCGCGAGGCGGTGAGCGTCCCGGTGATCGCCAACGGCGAGGTGTGGAGCGCGCCGGACTACCAGCGCTGTCGGCAAGTAACCGGCTGCGACGACGTGATGATCGGTCGCGGCGCGGTCGCCGATCCCTTTCTGGCGCGGCGAATCCGGGCGCTGGCCGCCGGCGATGCGATCAGCGACGAGCGCGGCGACGACTGGCTTCAGTTACTGCCCGCGCTCGCCGATTTCTGGCGCCTGGTTCAGCTGCGCGTCGAAGCGCGCCACGCGCCGGGGCGGCTCAAACTGTGGCTCAACTGCCTGCGCCGCACCTTCGTCGAGGCCGATTCGCTCTACCTGGCGGTGCGTCCGCTGCGCTCTATCGAGCAGACCGCTCAGATGCTCGAAAGCCACGGCATTCCGGTGTCGCGCAACGCTTTGCCGCGCGCCGCCTGAGTGAACTAGTTGCCAGTCAACATGAATCAGAAAGACCTATCAGATTCCGTCATTCCGGGCTTGACCCGGAATCCAGGGGGGCTACTGGATTCCGGCTTTCGCCGGAATGACGTGGCTATCCCTTGTTTTCTTCATGACTGACGACTAACCCCTGATGCACGCCAATTCACGTTTGCCGACGAGCGCCCAGCAGGGGATCCACGATCACCTCGGCGCGCTGCTCGACCGCCATCTCGCTTCGCCTTTCCGCAAGCCCTACACCGACTACAACCGCGCCGCCTTCGACGCCAGCATGGCGCGCCGCGCGCGAATCGCGCCAACGGCGCCGCTGATCCTCGATTCGTGCTGCGGCGTCGGGCAGAGCAGCCGCGCGCTGGCGATCGCCTTTCCCGACCATTACGTGATCGCCGTCGACCAGTCCGAATCGCGCCTCGAGCGAAACGTGAGCGCGCAGCCGCTGCCCGACAACCTCGATCTGGTTCGCGCCGACCTCGTCGATTACTGGCGGCTGCTGCGTGATGCTGACATCCGCCTGGCGCGCCACTACCTGCTCTATCCCAACCCCTGGCCGAAGATCGGCCACCTCTCGCGGCGCTGGCACGGCCACCCGGTCTTTCCGACGCTGCTCGAACTCGGCGGCGTGCTCGAGTGCCGCAGCAACTGGCGCATCTACGTCGAAGAATTCTGTTTCGCGGTGGCCCGCCTGACGCCGCATAAGCCGCTCTGCGAGCCGTATTCTCCGACCGATGCGCTGACGCCTTTCGAGCGCAAGTACCTCGCTTCGGGACATCCGCTTTACCGCACGGTGGTAAAGCTCTAGGGATGCGCTGATTTGTTCGTCACCCCGGCGAATGCGACCGCAGGAAGTGCAGAGCCCGGGGTCCAGTTCGTTGTTTTTCCTGGATTCCGGCTTTTGCCGGAATGACAACTTTGCATTTGATCTGCGTCTCTCTAGCCGCCAGCCGGCAGGTGCGAGACAATCGGCGCCTTGCCCACCTTTTCGCCATGACCATGACGGATTTTGCCTGTACCCGCTGCGGCGCCTGTTGCGCCGCGTTCCGCGTCGATTTCCATTGCGCCGATCTGGCCTCAAGCGAGGCCAAGGGCGTCCCGGTGGCGCTCACCGTCCCGCTGACCGCGACGCTGGTTCGCATGCGCGGCACCGACGAAGCGCCGCCGCGCTGCATCGCGCTCGAAGGCGAGGTCGGCAAGTCGGTACGCTGTACCATCTACGAACAACGACCCGGCCCGTGCCGCGATTTTGCGCCTTACGCGCCGCTGGGAATCGGCGACGACGCCTGCGATCGCGCGCGGCGGCGCCACGGCTTGCCCCCCCTCTGAAAGGATTGCGATGCAAATTGAAGTGATCGGCGACTACATTCAACTCGATCAACTGCTCAAGACCACCGGACTGTGCCATTCGGGCGGTTTTGCGCACTCGGAGATCGCCGCCGGCAAGGTCTGCGTCGACGGGCTCGTCGAGACGCGCAAGCGCGCCAAACTGCGTCCCGGCCAGCGCGTCAGCTATGGCGACCAGAACGTCGAGTTGATCGCCCGGAACGAGTCCTGAGGCCGGCGGTCAACGTGTTGTGGATTTCCTTCACATTAGGACAGTTATCTTCTATCATATACAAGAGTTGATATTCGACGCTTTTCGCACTTGGTCAGTCCGAAATGTCAGCAATGGCGCGCGGAATAAGCGTCGTGGCCTTGCATTAGAATGCCTTCTCCGATTTTGAGTTGAATTAGTCGTTCTTCCACCACGCCACTTTTGAGAAAGGACCTTCCCATGCTGGAATCCTATCGTGCCCACGTCGCCGAACGCGCTGCGCTCGGTATCCCGCCGCTGCCGTTGACCGCCCAACAGACCGCCGCGCTGATCGAGCTACTCAAGAATCCGCCCAAAGGCGAGGAGAAGGCGCTGGTCGAACTGCTGACCTACCGCGTTCCCGCCGGTGTCGATGATGCCGCCAAGATCAAGGCCGAGTTCCTCGCCAAGGTCGCCAAGGGCGAAGAGTTGTGCGCGCTGATTTCGCGCGCCAAGGCCACCGAACTGCTCGGCACCATGCTCGGCGGTTACAACGTGAAACCCCTGATCGACGTGCTCGGCGATGCCGAGGTCGGCACCGTCGCCGCCGAAGCGCTCAAGAAGACACTGCTGGTCTTTGACTTCTTCCACGACGTCAAGGAACTCGCCGACAAAGGCAACGCCAACGCCAAGGGCGTGATGCAGTCGTGGGCCGACGCCGAGTGGTTCACCTCGCGTCCGGAAGTTCCTGCCGCGCAGAAGCTCACCGTCTTCAAGGTGACCGGTGAAACCAATACCGACGACCTCTCTCCCGCACCGGATGCCACGACGCGCCCCGACATCCCGCTGCACGCGCTGGCCATGCTCAAGAACCCGCGTCCCGGAATCGAAGCCGACGTGCCGGGTACCCGCGGCCCGCTCAAGCAGCTCGCGGCGCTCCAGGCCAAGGGCAACCTGATCGCCTACGTCGGTGACGTGGTCGGCACGGGTTCGTCGCGCAAGTCGGCGGTCAACTCGGTGCTGTGGTTCACCGGTAAAGACATCCCCTTCGTTCCGAACAAGCGTTTCGGCGGCGTCTGCCTGGGCTCCAAGATCGCCCCGATCTTCTACAACACGCTCGAAGACGCCGGTGCACTGCCGATCGAAATCGACGTGACCAAGCTTGAAATGGGCGACGAGATCGAACTTCACATCGACTTCGCCACGACCAAGGTCACCGCCACCAAGAACGGCAAGGTCGTTGCCGAATCTCAACTCAAGACGCCGGTCGTGCTCGACGAAGTTCGCGCCGGTGGCCGCATCCCGCTGATCGTCGGCCGCGGACTCACGGCGCGGGCGCGCGAAGCGATGGGCCTGCCGGTGTCGACGCTGTTCCGTCTGCCGCAGGAGCCGGTCGATACCGGCAAGGGTTACACGCTGGCGCAGAAGATGGTCGGCCGCGCCTGTGGTCTGCCGGAAGGCAAGGGAATCCGTCCGGGCGCCTACTGTGAGCCGAAGATGGCGACCGTCGGTTCGCAGGACACCACCGGCCCGATGACGCGCGACGAATTGAAAGACCTCGCTTGCCTCGGCTTCTCGGCCGACCTCGTGATGCAGTCGTTCTGCCACACCGCCGCCTATCCCAAGCTCGTCGACATCAAGACGCACCACACGCTCGGCGGCTTCATCACCAACCGCGGCGGCGTCTCCTTGCGTCCGGGCGACGGCGTCATCCACAGCTGGCTCAACCGCCTGACGCTGCCCGACACCGTCGGCACCGGCGGCGACTCGCACACGCGCTTCCCGATCGGCATCTCGTTCCCGGCTGGTTCCGGCCTGGTCGCCTTTGCCGCCGCCACCGGCGTGATGCCGCTCGACATGCCCGAATCGGTGCTGGTCCGCTTCAAGGGCCAGATGCAGGAAGGCGTGACGCTGCGCGACCTGGTCAATGCGATTCCGCTCTACGCCATCAAGGCGGGGCTGATGACCGTCGCCAAGCAGGGCAAGAAGAACGTCTTCTCGGGCCGCATCCTCGAAATCGAAGGCTTGCCGGATCTGAAGGTCGAACAGGCGTTCGAGCTCTCCGACGCCTCCGCCGAGCGTTCCGCTGCCGCCTGTACGGTGCACCTCAACAAGGAACCGGTCATCGAGTACATGACGTCGAACATTACCTTGATGAAGTGGATGATCGCCAATGGCTTCCAGGACGCGCGCACGCTGACGCGCCGCATCAAGGCGATGGAAGCGTGGATCGCCAACCCGCAACTGCTCAAGCGCGACGCTGACGCCGAGTACGCCGCGGTGATCGAGATCGACCTCGCCGATATCAAGGAACCGATCGTCGCCTGCCCGAACGATCCGGACGACGTCAAGGTGCTGTCCGAAGTCGCCGGAACCAAGATCGACGAAGTGTTCATCGGTTCGTGCATGACCAACATCGGCCACTTCCGCGCCGCCGGCAAGATCCTAGAAGGCAAGTCGGACATCCCGACCCGCCTGTGGGTTGCGCCGCCGACCAAGATGGACGCCATGGTGCTCTCCGAAGAAGGCTATTACGGGGTGCTTGGCAAGAGCGGCGCGCGCATGGAAATGCCGGGCTGTTCGCTGTGCATGGGCAACCAGGCGCAGGTCAAGAAGGGCAGCACGGCGATGTCGACTTCGACGCGCAACTTCCCCAACCGCCTCGGCATCGACACCCAGGTCTATCTCGGTTCGGCCGAACTGGCCGCGATCTGCGCGCTGATGGGCAAGATCCCGAGCGTCGCCGAGTACATGGAGCAGGTCAAGGTGGTCAAGGCCAAGGCGGCCGACGTCTATCGCTACATGAACTTCGACAAGATCCCCGAGTTCAAGGAAGTCGCCGATACCGTCCAGGTCTGAAGCAGGCGTAGCCTGAAGTAAAAACGCCCCGGACGCTCGGCTGTCAGAGTTGTCCGGGGCGTTTTGCCGACTACGCGTGCGTGGGGGGCACGAAGTTTCTTTCTGTCCGATCAGGTTTCGAACAAGGCTGAACGCAGACCAAGGTGCTGAACAAACGGATCAAAATCCCGGTCGCTGTGCAGCAAAGTGAAGCCGCTTTCGATGCAGCGGGTGGCAATCACGGTGTCGATGGTCTTGCGTATGGTGACGCCTTGCGCTCGCAAAATACGGAAATTCCTGGCGGCTTGAATGGCAATGTCCCGGCCACCTAGCTCAACGACGAGCAACGATGTCAGCAATCGCTTGGCCTCGTTGAAATCGCGCTCGCTGCCAAACCCCTGGAGTACTTCGGTCAGAATAAGGTCGCCTACAGCAATCGGCTCACAGCTCAGCAATCCGTCAAGTTTTTCGGTTTGTGGCGTTTGCGTGCCGCGAAAGTAGTCAATCCAAACGCTGGAATCAACCAGGATCACCGGTCTGTCCTCATCTCTTCCAGATTGCCCTGCCAGTCCAGTTTGCCGCGCAAGCCCCGAATCTCTTCTTGCTGGCGCAAGCGCAACAAGGTCTGGAGGCCGAGCTCAACGGCTTCACGCTTGGTTTTGAGGCCGGTTAAGCGAAGCGTTTCAGCCATCAGCTTGTCGTCAATGACGATATTGGTGCGCATGATGTGTATTCCTTTGTTAGATAATACACATTCTAGGCGGTGTTCCCTTGATCGGCAAGCCCGCCGAATGAAGTGACTTGGTACGGCTGTTACCTGTTTGGCCATCGTGATACGGCGAAAGATCCCTCTCCTCGTTCGGCTCTGCACTCCCTTCGGTCGGGATGACAGCCCACGCGCTCATTTCGACCGCAGGGAATGCACAGCTGCGCTCCCACAGGAAACACCCGTGAGAGACGCTCCCGTAAAAGTCTCCGTGGACGACAAAAGACAAGCGCTTGTGTTATTTCCCGTTCGGGAAATTTTTCGCTGATTATCGCCTGGCGATACAGAACGTTCCCGATCGGGAAATATGTCTTGCTCTCTGCTCGATTCAGGCTGATAATTTCCCGAACGGGAAGAAAGCCATGACATCGATCCGCTCACCGCAACACCTCGGCGCTGCACTGCGCACCGCCCGCAAGCAGCTCGGGCTGACGCAGCCGCGCCTGGCGTTGGCGGCCGGAGTCGGCGTGCGCTTCATCGTCGATCTCGAAGCGGGCAAGCCGACCTTGCGCCTTGAGAATGTTCTGCGCGTCATCGACGCTCTGGGCGGCGAGCTCCAACTCTCCGGTTTGCCGTCCGCCGCTGCCGAAGATCAACAACCGGGCAGCGACCATGGCGCATGAGCTGGAAGTCTGGCTATTCGCCGACCGCGTCGGCACCTTGGCGTTGGTCGATGGAAGGCTGAGTTTTTGCTACGCACCAAGCTGGCTGGCGCTGCCGAGCGCCGCCGCCTTGTCCGCTTCGTTGCCTTTGCGAGGCGAGCCGTTCGACGATCGCTGGACTCGCCCCTTCTTTGCCGGTCTGCTGCCGGAAGGGAAAATGCGCCGCCTGATCGCACAGCAGTTCCAGGTCTCGGGTCAGAACGATTTTGCCTTGCTCGATCGGATCGGCGGCGAATGCGCCGGGGCGGTGACGCTGCTGGAGCCCGGCCAGGCTTTGCGTGCGCCCGCGCAGAGCGATGACGTTCAATGGCTGAGCGATGAAGCGCTGCTCGCCATCCTTGATGAATTGCCTCGCCGCCCCATGCTCGCAGGCACAGACGGACTGCGGCTTTCTCTGGCGGGAGCCCAGGACAAACTGCCGGTGGTCTTCGACGGCGCCCGCGTTGGCCTGCCTCGCCATGGCACGCCCAGCTCGCACATCCTGAAGCCAGCCATCCAGGGCGTCGAGGGTAGCGTGGTCAACGAGGGCTACTGCCTGGCGCTGGCCGAGGTCATGCAACTGTCGCCCGCCAAAGCGAAGGTTCATGCCGTTGGCGATCGTCGCTTCCTGCTGGTTGAGCGCTACGACCGGGTTGCAGACGAGCACGGGCGGCGGCAGCGCCTTCATCAAGAGGATTTTTGCCAGGCGCTGGGCGTCGTCCCCGAAATGAAGTACCAAAACGAAGGCGGGCCGGATCTTGCGCAATGCTTCGCACTGGTACGCCGCGTGACGCGCCCCAGCGCGCCGCAGGTCCTGCGCTTGCTCGACGACGTGATCTTCAATGCGCTGATCGGCAACCACGACGCGCATGCCAAGAATTTCTCGTTGCTCCATGCGCGTGAAAAGTCGGGCGAAGCACTCGTCCTGGCGCCGCTCTACGACACGCTGTCGACTGCGGTGTATCCGAGTCTGACGCCAAAAATGGCGATGAAGATCGGCAGCAAGTACAAGTTCAACGAAGTCTGCGCACGGCACTGGGACCAGTTCGCAGACAGCGTCGGGCTAGCCAAGGCGCAGACCAGAAAGCGCATTCTCACCTTGGCGAAGTCACTGCCGGCCACCGCTCGCAAGCTCCAATCCGACCCGCAGCACGAGTTTTCGGGCGATGCCGTGATTGAGCGGATCGTTGACCTGATTGAACAACGCTGTGCGCTGACGATCCGGCGGCTTACCGAACCCGCCGCCGGAAGCGGGGCGGTCGGCGAATAGTCCTCTCGCCGAGCTGGCGCATGGCGTGAGCGGGCGAGCGTTACAGCTTGTCGAGCGGCGATAGCACGCCGAGCCCGCCGCGATTGAGCACGTGGGTGTAGATCATCGTCGTGCTGACGTCCTTGTGGCCGAGCAGCTCCTGCACGGTGCGGATGTCCTGTCCAGTCTCTAAAAGATGCGTGGCAAACGAATGGCGCAAGGTGTGCGGCGACACCGGCTTGTGCAAGCCCGCGCGATCGGCCGCGCGTTTGATCGCACGCTGCACGCGCTGCTCGTCGAGGTGATGGCGCTGAACGGCGTCCGAGCGCGGATCTTTGGAAAACGCCGGTGCCGCAAAAACGTACTGCCAGCCGAAGGCAGTCGCTGCCGACGGGTATTTTAGCGCCAGCGCATGCGGCAGATAGACCGTACCGCGCTCGTCGGCGAGGTCCTGTTGATGCTGGTGCTGGCGCATCATGACCTTGGCGCGCAAAGGCGCGGCCAGGCTTTGCGGCAGCATCGTCACGCGATCCTTGTTGCCCTTGCCTTCGCGCACCGTAATTTCACGCCGGGCAAAGTCGACGTCCTTGACGCGCAGGCGAAGCGCCTCCATCAGGCGCATTCCCGTGCCGTAGAGCAGCCTGGCGACCAGCGCCAGTTCCGGGTCGTCGACAGCGGCCAGTAGCGCGCCAACCTCCTGTTGCGACAGAACCGTCGGCAGCCGTGCCGGGCGCTTGGCTCGCGTCACCTCATCGAGCCAGGGCAGGGGCTCGCCCAGCACCTCCTGATAGAGAAACAGGATCGCCGCCAGGGCCTGCCCCTGTGTCGCCGCAGCGACGTTGCGCTCGACCGCCAGCGCGGTGAGGAAGGCCTCGACCTCGGCCTTGCCCATCCCGGCCGGATGGCGTTTGCCGTGGAACAGGATGAAGCGCTTGATCCACCCCAGATACGCCTGCTCGGTGCGGATGCTGTAGTGCTTGAGCCGCAGCCGGTCGCGCGCCTGCTCAAGCAGACGCGGCGCGGGCGTCGCCTCGACAAGAACCTTGTCATGGGAAGTGTTATTTGTCATCATGAAGGCCATTAAAGACCATCAAAGCCTTTCCGGCCAGCGACTTGCCGGTGGGCATCATCTTGATAAATAAGCCAATAAATCCTCAATTCGAGGTCGAATTTACGTTAGCGCTCTTCATTATTTCGCCATGCACAACTTCACGCCAATTCCACCGCCGCTTCTGAGCGCCACCGCCAGTGGTGTCAGTTGCGCGCCGCCAGCTCAAGCGCTCGCCTCATCGCGCTTTGCGGTCGGCGCTCCGTCGTTCGCGCTTGGCCGTGCTTGGTTTTCCCGTTATCTGCTCTTCGCTCGCTTGGTTTCTCGGGTGCTTTACGCGCCGCGCATCGTGGCTCGGCAGTCGTCCTGCTATGGTGGTCGCTGTATCAACCCGCCATCCTCCAGTTGCTCTAACTAATCATTCAACCGGACCGCCAACATGCCACCGTTCTCCCTTCAACCGCCGTTCGTGGCGGCCGGTTAATTCAAACGTTAGGCCTCTGACATCGCTACCATGGATATAAATCTGACCAGCATCGGTTGCGGAAAAACCTACTACGACTGGGCTATGGCCTCTGCCCCGATTTTTATATCTGCCGCGGTCGCACTCATAGGTTACTTCCAATACAAAATTAACCGGTACAAGCTCCGTCTAGACCTCTACAACCGGCGGTTTTCTGTTTACGAAAAGTCGCTGACATATTTCCAGTCCTATTACTTATCAAACCACTCTGAAGATTTAATTGATAACTGCGCAAGAGATTTCATTTGCGCCTATCGCGAATCCTTGTTCTTGTTCGGTAAGGACTCCGCTGTCTATAAGGCTCTCACAGAGCTAAAAGACACGTTGGCTTTCCTCATACAGTTCGACAGGAAATTTGGGGCTGAGCCATACGACAAAGACGAACACAGCGCCTGGTCGTCGACAAGAACATCAAAACGAGATCTGCACGAGATTATGGCGGCGCTTGAAAATGCATTATTGCCATGGCTAGACTTCAAGAAAATCGAGAAATAGTAACGATGCGTGGAACGACGCCTAACCCGGCACTCGAGGGGACGCCGAAGGAGCAGCCGTTTTTCTCTTCACGCCGCCTCGCGCGGCGCCCCTCACTTCTACGTTAGCCAATCAAGGATGAGAGGATGCTGATTTACGATCCAGAGCAGAAGCCGAATGCATCTGAGTGGCTGGCACTTGGAGAGCACGTGCGTATCGATCTCGCTTATCGATTTCATAAAGCAGCCCGGATAAAGGCGCCGAATGAAAAAGCCCACGCAGTGTTTCATGCAATTATCGAGAACCAGATCGCTGAAAATATAGAAACGATAGTGCGCGCTGTGTCTCGCCTGCAGATGGAAGGACTGTCACGCCATGATGCGCTTCACGCCATCGCGTCAGTCATGGCAGAGCATCTCCACGAAGTCATGGCTACGGAAAATAGTTCTTCCATTCCAAACGAAAGTTACTTCGCGGCGGTCGAGCGCCTTACAGCGAAGGGTTGGCTCAATGGCTAACCCATCATTCCAGCGGACTGCCTTCGGCAGCCGCTGAACTCAAACGTTAGCCGTCATTTGCCATGCAGCTCGAACGATCAGGTTGTAAACCAATTCACTCTCCGACTGAAAAGCAAATCAGTCGCGCTCTGTCGCTCACCAAATCGTCCTTTGCGTCAATTACGGCTTCGGACGGGTCATATATTCAAGTTGGTGGCGGACCAGGGCTCTTCGCGCTCGAGTACAAGAATTTTCAAGGCAAACATTTTCGCGCAAAGCAAAACTCACCGGTGGTGCCATTCCAAGACGGCACAATCATCAGTTTCACTGGCAACCAAATTGCACTGGCTCAGAACGAGTGGTTCCTTATCAAACAAATCACCGAGATATTCTCTGCATTTTCCGCCGGGCAAGTGTTTCCGTCATTTGTAGAGTGGAAAGAACTTGATGCAAACTACATTTCTGTCGGCTAACCCGGCGCTCAACCTCGCTCCTTTCAGTCGCTGGACGCTGCGCGATAAAGCCGCGCAGCGCCGGTTAGCTCTACGTTAGAACTTCAATGAATCCCGACCTGCTACGTCAACGTCGCAATCTGATCATAATTTGCAGTGGACTCGTTCTTTTCGATTTCGCAAAAGTCACCGTTACAAAAATCAGCATTATGGGAACTGAACTGCTGGTCGGTGATGCCCGAGTCGTTGTCTACTTTGCGTGGGTCATGTGGGGCTATTTCTTGCTCAGGTATTACCAGTACCTAAGAGTCGAGAGCGATCTAGGCATCACTTCCAGCATTAAGTCGCGCTTTGAAGGCTGGGCAAGAGCGTATGTTCTCAGAGCGCTCAACAAAACGATTCTTTCGGGAAGTATTGAGTTTTCACGGCAGGGATTATGGTGGCGCTACTCCGTCAAAGAATATGATCCAGCCCACGGTGATTTGAGAGAAATAAGAAACAGCCCATTGCCTTTCATGAGAACGCTGTTATGGTCCGGGAGGTCGCTGTATTGCGTTGCAATGCACACACCAAAGGCAACCGACCACGTTCTCCCGTTTGTGCTTGCAATAGCTGCTCCAGCCATCAGTATTTTTCGGGCGGTATAAGCAAATGGATGATCGTTTGTGTACGCCACTCTCCGTTAAAGTTCTAACTAATCATTCCACCGGACGCTGCGCGATAAAGCCGCGCATCGCCGGTGAATTCAGACGTTAGGTGTTATGCCCGTGCGAGCCTATTCGTCCAACGAAGACCTGTTCCAACACATTCGTGATCTGGCCACTCAATTACAGAGTCAAGACCAGGTCGCGGCTGCCCAATTACTCACAGAAGGTTTGTCTTCCATCAACGGTCTTACCGATGGTTGGGCACTGTTAATAGACTCTATCTCCCACGCAATACAATTGTGCGGAGGCTCTTTACAGTCAGAAATCTCATCTCAGTTAAATGATGTTCTCGCTGTAGTAAAGAAAATGGTGTTTCGGTGAGCACAACGCCATCCACACCTAACCCTTCGGTCAACCGGACCTGCCGCAACCGGCAGTCCGGTTACCTCCAACGCTAGGCTGCATTGTTATCTTAGGGCTTGTGTGTTTATTTTACGCATCATGATTGATTCGCAACGAATAGAGGAAGATAAGGAATGAACTTTAAGACGAAAATATTCGGAATTTTGGCGCTAGCTATTTTAAGCGGGTGTGCTTCTACTGATCCATTACGCGTGCAAACCAGTGATGAGCGTCATGAGATGTTTTCGCGTCTAAGCGGAAACTATCGCGTGGTTGATTCGAGGCGAAACTATTCTAAGTATTCTAATATGGCCTTGACTCTTGCCGACAAGAATGGAACAGCAATAGTGACTACCGAGAACGGTGCGAAACAGACCTATCGGCTGTTTAAGTGCGAGATCGCCAATCAAGCGCAGGCGGCCAACACAGGTAGCCCCATAGAGTCTGTGGAAGATTTGGTGCGGTGCGATATCGCGTCAAATTACAAGTATGCTCAGGTATATATTGGTAAAGTAAGAAACGGCTATACTGTCAAAGACCAGGCGGTTATAAGAACGTTTGACCCAATCGTTATCAATGGAGGATACCTCATTGAGCTAAGTCTAGATGTTGGGAGCCGGGTTGTAATAAGTGCGTCACGATAGCTAAGGATTGCACGTCGAAGATATTCTGATAAAAAATGGGCTTTTGTCACCTACGCCTAACCTATCATTCCAAGGGACGCGCCGCGATAAAGCCGCGTCGCGCCCCTGAATTCAAACGTTAGGTATTTCCATGCGCAAAATTGTCGCTGCATTCTTTATACTTTTTGTGCCACTCATTGCATTCGCAGTAGAGGATGACTACGTTCGCTCTCAATGCGGCGATCCGTCGCAGATCGTACCTACTACCTGCTTTCGCATTGCGTCCTTTTCCCGCTACGTTGTTTGTTCAACAGAAGCTGAGAAGAATTTGACTAATTTGGAACCGCCAGATTGCATCTCAACGATGGCAACCTCGACTGCACCAATTTACCTCTATGCGAGATCATCGCTTCCTAAAACGTGTCGCCTGCAGAAATTTGAAGACTATTACGCAACGTGGCTAGAAGGGCTATTGGATTTGCGCCCGAGGGAAAAAGAGACTTTGGAAAATTTCCGCGCTCGTGTAGAGAAACAGCAGCAACGTCTTTTTGAAAAGAATCGAATCTTCGAGAAAGCAGAATGCGAATAGCAGCTACTCCGTTGCCAAAATACCTAACCCATCATTCCAAGGGACGCGCCGCGATAAAGCTGCGTCGCGTCCCTGAATTCAGACGTTGGGTATCACAATAGGAACGTTCATGGAAGTCAAAATTGTCGCGTTCCCCGAAACAAAGGTTGTTGCCGTTGCGCACCTCGGGTCGCCAGCGCTTGAATACGAAACGGTGAAAAAGTTAGTCGCCTGGAAGCTCGAAAACAGACTGCTAGATCAATCGAAGTACCGAAGCTACGGCATCCACTACACAAATCCACATATCAAGCCACCTTCCAACCACCGTGTCGACTTCTGTCTTTCCTTTGACGAAGAAGTTGGTTCCAATCCTTACGGCATTCGGAACATGGTAATTCCCGAGCTTCGTTGCGCTCTCGCAAAAGACGTCGGCTCGCGTTCAAACAACAAGGCCGCTGCCTATCTGTACGAAACATGGTTACCTCAAAGTGGCGAATCACCCAGTGATTTCCCAATCTTCTTTCACTACGTCAACATAGGACCAAATGTGAGAGGAGAGGAAATGATTACCGATGTCTACTTGCCGTTAAAGTGACGTTTCAAGTCCGCCTACATATGCGCTGCCCAACCCATCGTTCCTCCGGACGCCGCGCGATAAAGCCGCGCAGGCCGGTGAATTCAAACGTTAACCCTTTTGGAGCCATTTATGACTGACCTGAACTACTGGCTTGTCTTTTTCACTGCCGCCGTCGCACTGAATGTATCCCCCGGTCCGGACCTGATCTACATTCTTTCCCGAACAATCGCACAGGGTTCGAAGGTCGGTTTGGCGTCTGCCGCAGGTGTTTGCTCTGGCGCAATTGTGCATGTCCTCGCCGCTGCATTTGGCCTCTCGGCCATATTGGCTGCTTCAGCCACCGCATTCAGCGTCGTCAAATATGTTGGCGCGGCGTATTTGCTTTATCTCGGCGTTCAGGCGCTCAAGTCACAAGGCAGCACGCTCGAACTCCCCGCACAAAAAGAGACTGTCACGGTCACGCCATGGCAAGCCTTTCGCCAAGGCGTTCTGGTCGACGTATTGAATCCGAAGGCGGCAATTTTCTTCATGGCATTTCTTCCGCAATTTGTCCGCCAAGACCATGGCAATTCATCTCTACAGTTGGTTGTTCTTGGGCTGCTTGTCATCTTGGTGGCCATCATTATCGAATCGCTCTTTGTTTTGGCTGCCGCACGGTCAAGCAATTTCTTCCGGTGCAATCCAAGGGCATCGGTCTGGCTAGATCGTACTTTGGGCGCCATCTTTATCTCGCTTGGAATCCGCTTGGCACTCACCGAGCATCGCGCATGAAACGGCTAACCCGAGGCTCAACCTCGCTCCTTTCAGTCGCTGGACACTGCGCGATGAAGTCGCGCAGCGCCGGTGAATTAAAGCGTTAGGACTCTTATGCCAATTCTCTTTCGCATCATTCCCATCGCTCTCAGTGTCTTTTTGCTAACGAATTGCGGTCTTGCCTCTGGGGCGGACACCCCCAGGAAACCGCATCAGATTGTTGGCGACCTGCGCCAGCGCATGTATGCCATCGGTGAAACAAATCCCAAGTTGGAGCGATTTGTCGATGCCGAACAAAAGGCAGCAGCAGAAATTCGCGAGTACATACGCGGGGGCTTTGATCCGCTCAATCTCGTAGAGAAGAACGAAACAGGCCAAACACCGCTAATTGCAGCCGCATTCATGGGGTACTCCGAAGTGGTCAACGAGTTACTCAAGTCGGACGCCGTTAGGGGTGCTATAGACGAAACAAATAAAACGGGGATGTCCGCGTGGCTATCGTCAAACCTGGCATTCAGACAGACGCTATGGGCATGCAACCCCAAGGTGTTTGATGCTCCGTTTACGCTCGTTCCTTTGCTGGTCACTCAAATTTACTACTTACAGCCTGATAATCCGTACAAGAAAACTCGCAGAGCGCTTGAGGAAGCTGGGGCAAAAGCCGACTTGGCGCAAGCCAAGCAGTTCTGGATGGACAACTGCAAGACACAGTCTGATGTAACACGCAATCGAGTTCAGGAAAGCGGCGATTTGCTGGAGACCGTATTGACCGAAGGTGCCGAGACGTTGGCACGCGCTCTGATTGAAAAACAGCAGCAGCCCGGTAAGAAATGAGAGTTCTAACCCCACTCCAGAGAGACGCTTCGCCGGCAAGCCGGCTTCGCGCCCCTGGGCTGACACGTTAGCCCGCCTGAGTGCCAAGCCTCCTGGTCAGATTGCCTTTTCATGAAATGCCTTGTCGTTATTGCCCATCCAGACTCGAACAGCTTGTGCCACGCAATGGCTAGCGCTGCCATTGCCGCATTGACCGAAGCGGGGCATGAGGTGCAAATTGAAGACCTGTACGAGTCCGGCTTTTCGCCACCGCTCACGATCGCTGAACGTCAAAGCTACTACCACGCTTCTTTTGACGCAGCCGCTGTCCAACCACAGATTGAGCGTTTGCTTGCTGCTGAAGCGCTCATTCTTGTCTTTCCCACTTGGTGGTTCGGTTTCCCTGCCATCCTCAAAGGTTGGTTTGATCGAGTTTGGGCGCCTGGCATCGCCTATGATCACGCGAGCGATCTTGGCCCTATCAAGCCTCGCCTTTACAATCTTCGAAGAGCGCTCGCCGTGACGTCGCTGGGTTCGCCGTGGTGGGTAGATCGCTTCGTCATGCGGCAACCGCTGAAGCGGATATTAAGCACGGCGCTCTTTGGCGTCTGTGCGCCTACCTGCCGGTTTGAGATGTTGTCGCTATATAAAGCCGAAAACCTTGCAGCCAAAGAGGTTCAGGCATTCTGTTCGCGACTCCAAAAGGCGTTGGTCAAATGGTGATAGCATCTATCGAATCCTCATTCATCCCATCATTGCACCGGACGCTCAATAAGGCTGCGCCAGCCGGTTAATTCAAACGTGGACGTCAGAGCACCGGGGGCCGCAGGAATACCAAGAGCCTGAAGCGAAATCATCGAAAGGAACGATCCAATGATTTACAAGGGTAGCTGCCACTGTGGGCAGGTCGCGTTCGAAGCAGACGGGAATCTAGAGCAAGTCATCGAGTGCAATTGCTCAATTTGTAGCAAGCACGGTTCGCTTCACTGGTTTGTTTCCCAAGAGAATTTTCGTTTGCTCACCCCCGAAGACAGCCTGAGCACATACACATTCAACAAGCACATCATTAAGCATCGCTACTGCCCCAAGTGCGGGTGCGCGCCATATAGTGAAGGTATAGCGCCTTCTGGCAACTACATGGTTGCAATCAACGCACGCTGCTTGGATGGTGTCGACTTGTCATCGATCAAGGTGGGGCATTTTGATGGGCGCAGCCTTTGAGCACCTGATGCTCAACCCGGCGCTCAACCCCGTTCGCTTCGCTCGCTGGGCATTGCGCGACAAAGCCGCGCAAGGCCAGTGAATTCAAACATTAGAACTCACGCAATGGTTATGCGAATCGACGGAACGCTCAAATCGTGGAACGACGACCGAGGTTTCGGTTTTATCGAACCATCACTTGGCGGGGAGGAGATTTTCGTGCACATCAAGGCTTTTGAGACCCGTATGGGTCGGCCTCAGATTGGCCAGCGCCTGACGTTCGAAATCGAGATGAGCACAGAAGGGAAGAAACGAGCCAAACGCGTGCAGCCCGTTCAAGTGGCTCGCTCTACTTCTCGCAAGCGTAATGACTCGCCTGCTCAATGGGGAACCGCAAGTTATTTCGCCATTCCTGCCTTTTTCTTTGTTTTTCTTATTGCCGCCATACTGTGGCGTGTCCCAAATTGGGTAGCGGGTCTGTACGTTGCGGCCAGTGTTGTATGTTTCATCATGTACAAAATCGATAAATCGGCGGCAACTGCCGGTCGCCGGCGAGTATCAGAAGACACGCTGATTGTTCTGGGCCTCGCCTGTGGTTGGCCTGGGGCCATCATTGCGCAGCAGGTTCTGCGCCATAAGTCGAACAAGGCGTCCTTTCGTTCTGCCTTCTGGGGGAGCGTGGTTCTGAACGTCCTCGGCTTCCTGGCGCTAAGCTCTCCGCTTTTTTCACTGCTGCGCCCATGAGAGCGAGTTCTAGCGCGGCGCTCAACTCCGTTCGCCTCGCTCTCGGAGCATTGCGCGACAAAGCCGCGCAGCGCCAGTTAGCTCCACGTTGAGCAACAGGAGATTTATTCATGCGCCGAATCGTCCGACTCTCTATCCTTTTTCCGCTTCTGTTTTGGGCGTTCTCTGTCCACGGGGAGGTCAATTCCGGTGTCGTGGACATTCCCACTCGCACCGGCGTTACCCAACGCGTGCTGGTGGTCGCCGCGCAAGCGCCAAGGGCGGCGGTCATTCTTTTTGCCGGCGGGCACGGTGGGCTGCAATTGGCGCCTGACGGCAGCTTCGGTTGGGGCAAGGGCAATTTTCTGGTCAGGAGTCGCCAGCTATTTGCTGACCAAGGCTTGCTGACGGTCGTCGTCGATGCCCCGTCGGATCGGCAAAGCAACCCCTTCCTTGGTGGCTTCCGACAGACAAGTCGTCACGTTGAGGACATCAAGGCGGTCATCTCCTGGGTACGCCGGCAGTCAAATATTCCTGTCTGGCTCGTTGGTACGAGTCGAGGCACCCAGTCAGTCGCGTATGTCGCCACCGAACTCGGTCTTCCCGACGGCCCGGATGGCATCGTCCTGACTTCCAGCATCTTGTCCGACAACAGGTCGATCGCTGTGCCGTCGCTGCCGCTCGACAAAGTGACCATTCCCGTACTCGTCGTTCACCACGAGCTTGACGGTTGCAGTCACTGTTCGTATGGCGACATCCCGGCGTTGATGGAAAAATTCGATCATTCCAGCCGAAAGGCGCTGCGCTCATTTAAGGACGGGCAATCGCGCGGTGACCCGTGCGAAGCGATGGCCTATCACGGGTACAACGGCATTGAAGCTGCTGTTGTCGCTGAGATTGCAAGCTGGATCACCGAAAAATGACGCAATTGCCCGAGCCCTCGGTCGGGGGGCTGCGCTTCCCGGTACCTGGTCGGCTTCGCCGCAGGGCTGTTCCTCGCCTTGAACGTTGCAGAGGACTCAAACCTTAGTCCTCTCGATCAACCCCTTTGAATGAATGAGCAGCCATGATTGCATCGACCACCTTCACCATCGACGGTTACGACATTAGCGAAAGCAAAGGGCTTGTCCGCGGCATCGTCGTTCGTTCGCCAACGATTTCACAAGGTTTTTTTGGCGGACTCAAAAACGTCATCGGCGGAAAAATCGGTTCCTATACGACGATGTGCGAGCAGACCCGTTCGCAAGCCTACGACGACATGGTCGATCATGCCAAGGCGCTTGGCGCCAACGCCATCGTCGGCGTTCGCTATGATGCTTCCTCCGTCGAGCCGCGCGGCGGCGCGGTCGAGGTGCTTTGCTATGGCACGGCGGTGGTGATCGCCAAGCGCCAAGCGTGATTGAAAGCGATGCTCCGCTCTCGACGCGATTGCCGAGCGTCTGCGTCGCGCCAGCAGAGTTCGCTGATTGGGCGGCGCTGCTTGCGCTGCTGCGCGAGTCCTTTGCGTACATGGAAGCACGAATCGACCCGCCGTCTTCCTTGCAAAAGATGGGAGTCGCCGAGCTGCGCGCCAAGGCTCGGGACGAGTCGCTGATCATCGCCCGCAATGACGCTGGCCTGGTCGGGTGCGCGTTCGCCGAGGTCAAAGCCGACTGCGTTTATGTCGGCAAGCTGGCGGTCGCCGAGCGCGCCCGTGGCTGCGGCATCGCCAGGAAAATCATGCGCGTCGCCGAGTCGCTCGCCGGCGAGAATGGTCGGCAGTTTCTCGAGCTGCGGACCCGCGTCGAACTCATCGAGAACCACCGCGCCTTCGCTGCGCTGGGCTTCGAGAAGGTAGCCGAAACGGCGCACCCGGGCTACCTCAGGCCAACAAGCATTACAATGCGCAAGCGTTTGGCGGTTCGCGCCGCCTGACGGGCCGCGCGATAGCGCGGCGCCCGCCGCCGTTGCACAGGTGCTCATGTCCCGATTCCAGCACGTACATCGACTTCGAGCATCAGTTGGTGCGAGAAGTCGCCGATTAGCGGTCGAACACAGAACTCGATTTGCAAAAATATAGGGAGTAGCAATGAAAAGAGCTGTTCTTTTGCTGGCGGTTGTCTTGGTTCCATTTGCTGCCCATGCTGGAATTGACGATGCTGGCGCCATTCCTTGGGTCAAGGATTCAGGAAGAGACGTATATAAGGAGAAATTTCTGGCTGGCCAAAAGCACAAGGCTTTTGCCATTTCGAAGGCCGGGAACCACGGCTGGTCTGTCGAGCGTGACTCGGCAAGTCGCGCGGCACGATCGGCGCTTTACAACTGTTTCAAGAATTCAACGCAGCGCTGCTTTCTCTACGCGGTTGATGACAAGTTGATTCTGGACGACTACGCCGCGTCGGAAGAAGAAGCGAAAGCAGCTCTCGGCAAGCTGGCTTTGCCGGCAAAGAAGGCATATGCAGACGAGGACAGGGATACCGGCGTTTCGCCAACGGAGAGCATCAAGCAAGGTAATCTGCACGAGCCGACGCCAACGACTGTCGCTGTGGCCAAAACCGTGACGACTTCGTCGCTGGTTGAAATGCTTGCCTCGGCGACAAAGCCTGTTGTGCTCGACGTGCTACTACCGACCGACAGCTTCCGAAAAGCTCTGCTTCCCTCCGCTTACTGGATCAGCGGGGCCGGTATATTCGATGAAAAGAACAATACCAAGATCGACGATTATTTCGCCAAGATAATGTCGGACATCGCGCCGAAAAAGGATACGCCGATAGTCGTCTATTGCCTGAGCTGGGAATGCTGGTTATCGCCAAATGCCTTGTTACGCCTCTCAAAACAGGGCTATACCAACCTCTACTGGTATCGAGGCGGGATTGAGTCCTGGCAACGTGCCGGTCTGCCAACCGTCGAGGCGCCACTGAGCGCACAGGTCCGGTAGTGCTCCTTCTCGTCGCGCCAGCCGGTTGATTCGCACGTCAGGTCATATGCAGCCAGGCATCAACATATTCATCGCCATCGTCTGTCTCGGTATCGCCGTCGGCATCGTCTGGCGATTCGCTTCGCGTCGCCGCGAGCTGCCGTGTCCGGCGTGGCTCCATTGGCTGGTCGAATTGGATAATCCCTTCACCCAGACCAACCGTTCTGCGTTCATCGTCGAACATCTGCGCCTTGAGCAGGGAATGGCGGTTCTCGATGCCGGGTGTGGGCCCGGGCGTCTCACCGTTCCGGTCGCCAAGCGCGTCGGCGCGGCGGGCGTGGTGGTCGCCGTCGACGTTCAGTCGGGAATGCTCGACCGCGCCCGGCAGAAGGTCGCCGCAGCGGGGCTTGGCAATGTTCAGTTCGTGCCGGCCGGGCTCGGAGAAGGGCGCTTGCCAGGCGGCTATTTCGATCGTGCGCTGTTGATTACCGTGCTTGGCGAGATCACCAATCCCAAGGCGGCGCTGGTCGAGATCTTCAACGCGCTCAAGCCGGGAGGAATTCTGTCGGTGACCGAAGTGATCTTCGATCCCCATTTTCAGGGCGTTGGAACGGTCTCGGCGCTTGCCGGCGAGGCGGGATTTCTGATCGGGCAGCGCTGGGGGCACAGGCTCGCTTTCGTCCAACATCTGCAGAAGCCGAGTCCTTGAGCTTGAGCATCGGGCGTCTCAGTAACGAAATCGCAGTTGCGCGATCAGCAGCGCATCGCCTTCGACGCGGTAGACCTGGCGATGCTCGTCAGTGATGCGGCGCGACCAGAATCCCGACAGCGCGTGCTGTAATGAGTACGACATCCTGGCTTGCCGGCATCACGCCATCACGTTGCGCTGAAGCGGTAGTTGTCGGCGGCCAGCACTTCGGCGACCCAGCCGCCGCCGAGCGCTTCGGTCGCGTGCCGCGGTCCGGCGGCGCCGAGCGCGACGAAGAGCGGCAGGAAGTGCTCGGGCGTCGGGTGCGCGAAGCGCGCGTGCGGTGCGCGCTCCAGCCAGTCGAGCAGGGCTTCGCTGTCGCCCGCCAGCAGCTTTTCATTCACCCAGTCGCGAAAATCGACCGTTTGCTGCGCGCGCGGCTTGCCGCGCATGTATTCGCCGAGGTTGTGCGTCAGGTGACCCGTGGCGACGATCAGGACGTTGTCGGCGGTGAGCGGCGCCAGCGCGGCGCCGAGCGCGAAGTGGTGGCGCGCGTCGAGTTCGGGTTGTACCGAGAGCTGCAGCACCGGGACGTCGGCGGCGGCAAACAGCGTACGCAGCGGCACCCAGGCGCCGTGGTCGAGGCCGCGCTGCGCGTCGATGCGGCTGGCGATACCGGTGTCGGCGAGCAGCTTTTCGATGCGCTGCGCCAGCGCCGGCGCGCCGGGCGCCGGATAGCGCAGTTGGTAAAGTTCTTCGGGAAAGCCGCCGAAGTCGTGAATCGTTTCGGGCTGCGCGCTGCCGCCGAGCGTCGGCTGATGCGTCGTCCAGTGCGCCGAGACGGCGACGATCGCCGCCGGCGTGGCAAGCTGTGCGGCCAGGTCGGACCAGATCCGGGTCAGCGTGTCGCCGCCGAGCGCCGTCATCGGCGAGCCGTGCGAGAGAAAGAGGATCGGTTGCGTCATGGTGCGTCTCCTGGTTGGTGCGCACTGGCCGCGCGCTGAACTGCACTTTAGTCGTCTCGAATGTGGAGATAAAGAGCGCTGCGCTTGAATGTATGTTGCGATAATCGGGATAATAATTGCTCTGAATTGCCGCTTGTTCAATCAAACAGCGCAATCGACGGTCATTTTTGTCGGGCTGTTGAGCACGGTGACCGCATTGGCGCAGTTCTTGGTTAAACTCGCCTCCTTGGCTGTTCGCCGAATTCATTGAGGAAAAATATGGAAAACAGCACCGAACTTCAACGCATCAGCGGCTTGATCGTCGCCGCGATGCACATCTCGACCGACCGGGTGACTGCCGCCGGCGTCGCCTACGTGCCGTCGCTCAAGCTCGAGACTTTTGAGCAGGCCGTCCACCTGGCGCGCTGCATCGCCGCGTTCACCACCGACGACGCGCTGGCCGAGGACCTCGCCGAGCTGGTCGGCGAGTCGCCCAAATTCCTGGTCGGCAAGGTGTTGCTCGCCAACTATGCTCCCGAGCAGTGCACCGGCGAGAACGCCGACCTCGAAAAACGCATCTGGACCAGCATCTACGCCGGGCGCCGCGAGCGTTCGCGGGTCCTGCAAACGCTGGCCCGGCGCAGCCTGATCTAGGACGATGCCGATTTATTCCGTTCGGGCTGAGCCTGTCGAAGGGCTGTCATCATCAATCAGTACCTTGCCAAGGGCTTCGACAGGCTCAGCCCGAACGGGGCGACTCTCTGCCCGAACTCGGCGAATCGATCAGCTCGTCCTCGGCGGCGCCTGGCGTGGCGCCGATCCAGCGTTTCGTCGATGAACGATCAGTCCGCTGCGATTTGCGTGCAATCGCTCGATCCGGTTTTTGCTGGCGAAGCGGCAGCGTGGGCGCAGCGCTTGCATCTGCCGCTCGACGGCGATGCGCAGCGGTATGCGTATGCGCTGCAGCTCGGCGAACAGGGCTTGCAGTTCGTCGAACTCGGGCCGGACGCGGCGGGGCCGGTGCGCGTCGATTTCGTTGCCGGCGCGGTCGCGCACCGGCGACTCTACGGCGGCGGCAGCGGGCAGATGATCGCCAAGGCGGTCGGCATCCAGCCGGGCGTTCGCCCGGTGGTGCTCGATGCGACCGCCGGGCTGGGGCGCGATGCTTTCGTGCTGGCGCAGCTCGGCTGCGCGCTGACGCTGATCGAACGCCAGCCGCTGATTGCCGCGCTGCTCGAGGACGGTCTGGCGCGCGCGCGCGCTGACGCCGAGGTCGGCGCCATCGTCGCGCCGATGCAGCTTGTCTGCGGCAACGCGATCGAGCTGATGGGCGCCTGGAACGGCGAGGCGCCGCAGGTGATCTATCTCGATCCGATGTTCCCGCACCGCGACAAGAGCGCGCAGGTCAAGAA
>JAGTRW010000067.1 GCA_018262095.1 Pseudomonadota bacterium | reverse complement strand
ATAGACCTTGTTGCCGAAGTGCTCGACCAGCTCGCCCGAGACCTGTTGCGTCAGCGTCGATCGCGAATCGAACAGCGTGCGCAGCAAGCCCTCGATTTCGAGCTTCGAATTGAGGTTGACGCGAACCTTCTTGAGCGTCGCGACCAGATCGGTCAGCCCCTCGAGCGCGTAATACTCGCACTGCATCGGGATCATCACCGCCTGCGCCGCAACCAGCCCGTTGACCGTCAGCATATTGAGCGCCGGCGGGCAGTCCATCAGAATGAAATCGTAGTCGCCCTGGACCAGCGCCAGCGCTTCGCGCAACCGGTACTCGCGCCCTTCGATCTCGATCAGCTCGACCTCGGCGCCGGCCAACTCGCGGTTGGCGGGCAGAATGTCGAAGCCGAACTCGGTGCGGATGCGCGCTTCGACGACCGTCGAACGGCCGATCAGAATCTGGTAGACGGTCGGCAGCGCGGCGCGCTTGACGACGCCGCAGCCCGTCGTCGCGTTGCCCTGCGGGTCGAGGTCGATCATCAGCACGCGCTGACCGAGGTCAGCCAGACAGGCCGACAGATTGACCGCCGTCGTCGTTTTGCCGACGCCGCCTTTCTGATTGGTCACCGCCAATATTTTCACCAACTCAACTCTCCCCGTGACGCGCAGCGCCGCCAAAACTCATCAGCACCAGATGGCGCTCGCCATCGACGCCAGGCACCGCCAGGCGACGCACCTCGTCGACCGCGATATCGTGCGGCAGACCAGCAATTTCGTCGTGCGGCCAGAGCCCCTTCATCGCCAGCCAGCATCCGTCAGCGCACAGCAAATGGCGCGTCAGCGCAACGAAATCGGCGAGTTCGGAAAATGCCCGCGAGGTAATCGCCGAAAAGCAATCCTGCGGATGATACTGTTCGACTCGCCCGCAGTGAACGGAAATATTGGGCAGCGCGAGTTCGATCGCCGCCTGCTTGAGGAAAGCGGCCTTCTTCGAATTGCTGTCGAGCAAGGTGACGCGCAGCTCCGGACGCGCGATCGCCAGCGGAATTCCGGGCATGCCGCCGCCGCTGCCGACATCGAGCAAAGACCCGGCGGCAACGCAAGGCAGCACCGCCAGCGAGTCGAGCAGATGGTGGCTGACCGCCTTGTCCTGCTCGCGCAGCGCGGTCAGGCTGTAGGTCCGATTCCACTTGTAGAGCAGAGTCGCATAAGCGAGCAGTTTCTGCTGCGCGGCAGGCGGCAGCGTGACGCCCATTTCAACGAGCCCCTGCTCAAGCTGCAGCGCGGCATTCATGCTGTTGGTCATGCCGTGCGGCGCGCTGCGTCGAGCGCACCGCGCTTGAGGTGAACGAGCAGGATGGCGATCGCCGCCGGCGTCATTCCCTGGATCCGCGACGCCTGGCCGATCGTCTGCGGCTGGTGACGGATCAGTTTTTGCTGCAGCTCGATCGACAGCCCGCCGATGCGGCTGTAATCGATCGTTTCCGGCAGGCGCGTCTGTTCGTTGGACAGCGTCCTGGCCACCTCATCGACCTGACGGTCGATATAGCCCTGATACTTGGCCTGAATCTCGACCTGCTCGGCGGCCAAGGGGTCACTCAATCCGCGAGCCTCTGCCGTTTCATCGTCGCTTGCGCGCAAACTCATCAGCGACGAGTAAGTCACGTTGGGCCGGCGCAACAGCTCGTAGAGCGTGTATTCGCGCTCGATCGGCTGGCCGAGGACGCGGGTCGCCGAATCGACCGATACCTTCGATGGATGGACCCAGGTCGATTTCAAGCGCTGCTGCTCGCGCTCTATCGCCTCGCGTTTCTCGCAGAAGATCGCCCAGCGCGCGTCATCGACCAGGCCCAAGCGCCGACCGTGCTCGGTTAAACGCAGGTCGGCGTTGTCTTCGCGCAAGGAGAGGCGATATTCGGCACGGCTGGTGAACATCCGATAGGGCTCGGAAACGCCGCGCGTGATCAGGTCGTCGACCAGCACACCGAGATAGGCTTCGTCGCGCCGCGGCGTCCAGGCTTCCTTGCATTGCACCTGCAAGGCCGCGTTGGCGCCGGCCAGCAGGCCTTGCGCCGCGGCTTCTTCGTAGCCGGTGGTGCCGTTGATCTGGCCAGCGAAAAAGAGTCCGTTGATGACCTTGGTTTCGAGCGATGATTTGAGTCCGCAGGGATCGAAATAATCGTATTCGATGGCGTAGCCGGGGCGCAGGATGTGGCAGTTTTCGAGGCCGCGAATCGAACGCACCAGCGCGAGCTGAACGTCGAAAGGCAGGCTCGTCGAAATCCCGTTGGGGTAGATTTCGTGCGTCGTCAGCCCTTCCGGCTCGAGGAAGACGTGATGGCTGGTCTTGCCGGCAAAGCGATGGATCTTGTCTTCGATCGACGGACAGTAGCGCGGGCCGACGCCTTCGATGACTCCCGTATACATCGGCGAACGGTCGAGGTTGGCGCGGATGATGTCGTGCGTACGCTCGTTGGTGCTGGTGATCCAGCACGGCAGCTGGCGCGGATGGGTGCTGGCGTTGCCGATCAGCGAAAAGACCGGCAGCGGCGTGTCGGAATGCTGCTCCTCCATCACCGAAAAATCGATGGTCTTGCCGTCAAGGCGCGGCGGCGTCCCCGTCTTGAGGCGCCCGGCCGGCAGTTGCAGTTCGCGCAGGCGGGCGGCCAGCGACAGCGCGGGAGAATCGCCCATACGCCCGCCCGGGGCGTGCGCCAGCCCAACGTGGATCAATCCGTTGAGAAAGGTTCCGGCGGTCAGCACCACGCTCTGCGCAGCAAAACGAACGCCGAGCTGGGTCACCGCGCCGACGACGCGATCACCCTCGACGATCAAATCGTCGCAGGCCTGGGCGAACAGCGTCAGGTTCGGCTGATTCTCGAGTCGTTGGCGAATCGCTTGGCGGTAGAGCACGCGATCGGCCTGCGCGCGCGTCGCACGCACCGCCGGCCCCTTGCTGGCGTTGAGGATGCGGAACTGGATGCCGGCTTCGTCGGTCGCGGCGGCCATCGCGCCACCGAGCGCATCGACCTCGCGCACCAGATGGCCCTTGCCGATACCGCCGATCGACGGGTTGCAACTCATCGCCCCGAGCGTATCGAGATTGTGCGTCAGCAACAGCGTCTTGGCGCCCATACGCGCACTGGCGAGCGCGGCCTCGGTGCCGGCGTGGCCACCACCGACCACGATGACGTCGAAACGGTCAGGAAACTGCATGAGGAATACGTCTAGTCCGGGAACGCTGAAGGGATGCGGATTCTACGCCAATTCGCTGAAAAATAACAGGTTTCGACCGATCCTCGAACGCCCCGCAAGTCCGCCGGCGAAGCAGGCGCGGTGCGCCCTGCAACGCCAGGCAGGCGCGCCATTCGCTAGCGGCTCGGCGCCAGCTGGTCAGGGCTTCGCCGCCCGGCTTGCCCGAAGGCAACGAGTCGCGTAAGGTGCCGCAATGAGCGCCCCAGCCTCTCCCCTTCCCGCCGGTACGATCCAGAAAGCCGCCAAGGATCTGGCGCACATGCGGGTACTGCTGGTCGACCGCCATACCACGGCGCGCAATTCGATACGCATCATCCTGTCGACGTTGGGCGTCAAGAGCATCCACAACGCCGGCACCTCGTCCGAAGTGCTGCGGCAGGTCAGCGCCTACTCTTTCGACATCATTCTGGCCGACTACCACCTCGACGACGCTCGCGACGGGCAGCAACTGCTCGAGGAGCTGCGCCAGAAGCACCTGATTTCGCTGACCACGGTCTATATCGTGATCACCGCCGAGCGCGCCTATCACAACGTGGTCTCGGTCGCCGAGCTCGGTCCCGACGATTACCTGATCAAGCCGTTCACCGCCGATCAACTGCAAATTCGGCTGGCCAAGGCGATCTGCAAGAAACAGTTTTTCGAACCGGTTCTCGTGCATCTGGACCAGGGCGCTTTTGCCGATGCCTTGACGGCTTGCGAAGGCCTGATCGGCAAGGACGACAGTTTTCTCTACGACGCACTGCGTTTCAAGGGCGAAATCCTCAACGTGCTCGGCCGTCATGAGGAAGCTCAAGCGGTTTATCAACTGGTCATGGACAACGCCATGGTGCCGTGGGCGCGCATGGGTCTGGCCTGTGCGCTGCGCGGTCTGGGCCGGCTCGACGAAGCCGAAGCGCTGGGCAGCGCAGTGATCGACGAATTTCCCGAGTATCTGTCGGCCTACGATTTTGTCGCCAGCGTCAGCGAGGAAACGGGAAATTTCGCGCAAGCGCAGAACGTTCTGCAGAAGGCCGCGGCCATCTCGCCGAATAACTCGCTGCGGCAACGAATGGTCGGCGATGTCGCCGTGCGCAACGACGACCTTGACGCCGCCGAGCGCGCTTATGGCAAGGTGCTTAACCGCCATCGCGGATCGTCGCTGCGGATTATCGACGACTACACCAATCTGACCCGCGTCATGCTCGACAAAGGCAACACCGACGGCGCCCGCAAGGTGACCCAGGATCTGCGCCGTGACTGGCGCGGCAGCAAGCACGGCGAATTGGCCGTGCTGATCATGGACAGCCTGTGCGCCGAAAAGGAAGGCGAGCCGGTCAAGGCCAAGCAAGCGCTTGAGCGGGCGCTGGCGATGCACCAGGAACTGCAGGGCGACGGTGACCAGAACGGCTTTTCGCAGAAGATTTCGGTCGACCTGGCGCACGCCTGTCTGGCCACCGGCGATCAAGCCATGGCGCAACAGATCCTCGAAAAGGTCGCCGCCGAAAACAACGAAGACCGCGGCATGATCGCGCAGATCCAAGGCGTTTTCGCCAAGACGGGCAACGAAGAAGCGGGTCAGTCGCTGCTCGCCAAGGTCGGCAATGAAATTGTCGAGCTCAACAACCGCGGCGTTCTGGCCGCGCGCAGCGGCGACCTGGAGGGTTCGGTGCAGATGCTGATCGAAGCTGCCGAGCGCGTTCCCAACCTGCAGTTTCTGGTCAACGCCAGCAAGGCGATCTTCACGCTGCTCGACCGCCAGGGCTGGAACGAGGAACTCGCTGAACGCGGCGCGCGCTACCTGCGCCTGGCGCAGGCCAAGGAGCTGCGCAACGCCAAGGTCATCTCGGCGAAAGAACTCCACCAGCAGGTCGCGCGCAAATACGGGATGCTCGTCGCGCCGACCAGCGACGCCTCCGGCAGCAGCGAAAAGAGCGGCAGCCCAAGCCGTCGGCGCCAAGGCAGCGGCGAGTCGAAGTCAGCCGCTAACGATTGACGACGTTCTGGACGCAGCCGCCGACGAATTTCGCCAGATTTTCGACGGCTGTCGCCATGATTCGCGCGCGGGCTTCCTTGGTGGCCCAGGCGATATGCGGCGTGACGATGCAATTGCTGGCACCCAGCAGCGGATTGTCGGCAGCGGGCGGCTCGCACGACAGCACGTCGAGCGCGGCGCCGGCAATCCGTCCCGTATTGAGCGCATCGGCGAGGTCCTGCTCGACGATCAACTGACCGCGTGAGGTGTTGATCAACAGCACACCGGGCTTCATCCTGGCGATCGCTGCGGCGTCGATCATCCCTCGGTTGTTGTCGAACAGCGGGCAATGCAGGCTGATGACGTCGGCCTGCGCGTAGATTTCGCCGAGCGTCGCGTAGCGCAGCGACTCGCTTTCGAGCCGCTTGTCCTGATGGTCGTCGCAGGCCAGCACCGACATGCCGAGCGCCTGCGCGATGCGCGCGAAGGCTTGGCCGATGCGGCCGAAGCCGACGATCCCCAGCGTCTTGCCGTCGAGCTCGACGAGCGGATTGAGCCAGTAGCAAAAATCAGTGCGCTTCGCCCAACTTCCCGAACGCGCGTCGTCGCTGTGTCTTCCGACGCGATGGCACAGCTCGAGCAGCAGCGCGGTGGCGAACTGCGCGACCGCCATCGTTCCGTAGGTCGGCACGTTGCAGACCGGGATTCCACGCTCGCTGGCGGCAGCGATATCGACGACGTTGTAGCCGGTCGCCAGCACGCCGACGAACTTGACGCTCGGGCTCTGCGCAAAAAATTCGCGCGAAACGACGGTCTTGTTGGTGAATACGGCGTCGGCGTCGCCGATCCGTTCGACGACCAGTTCCGGAGGCGTCCGCTCATACACCGCCAATTCACCCAGCTTTTCGAGCGCGTCCCAGCTCAGATCTCCGGGGTTGAGCGTCAGCCCATCGAGTACGACAATTTTCATTCGCTTACCTCAAGACAAGATTCAATTTTCGGCGCACGCTGCTGATGTCGAGCGGCGATTTGAGCATCTTCATCACCCGGCCACTGAGCGCGACGATGCTGGCGCTCTGGGTCGTCGCGCCGATCGTCGTGCTTTCGCCAACCATCAACAAGAAGCGCAATGAAACGTTCAAGGAGTAGTGATGCAAAACGAGCAAAGTCTATCCAAATTCACGCCCAACCCACGCTACCCCGACCCCGCGGTGCAGATCCTCGACCCGAGCTTCGCCAAGTACCGCCTCTACAGCAGCTCGATCGAGCAGCTGGCGACCAGCATGCGCTGGGCCGAAGGCCCGGTGTATTTCCCCGACGACGGCGGCTACCTGCTGGTCAGCGACATCCCTAACAACCGCATTATGAAGTACAGCGAGCAGGATGGCAGCTTCACCGTCTTCCGCAAGCCATCCAACTGGGCCAACGGCAATACCCGCGACCGCCAGGGACGCCTCGTCACCTGCGAGCATTCGGTCACGCGTCGCGTCACGCGCACCGAGAAGAACGGCCAGATCACGGTGCTCGCCGACAACTTCGAAGGTAGGAAGCTCAATGCACCCAACGACATCGCCGTCAAGTCTGACGACTCGATCTGGTTCACCGACCCGCTGTTCGGCATCAGCGGCGAGTGGGAAGGCTTCAAGGCCGAGCCCGAACAAGCCAGCACCAATGTGTTTCGCATCGGCGCCGACGGCAAGCTGAGCGCGGTGATCACCGACATCGCCAACCCCAACGGCCTGGCCTTCTCGCCCGACGAGAAGAAGCTCTACGTCGTCGAGTGCCAGGGCACGCCCAACCGCAGCATCTGGAGCTATGACGTCGCCAACGACGGCACCGTCGGCGCCCGAACCAAGCTGATCGACGCCGCCGACCAGGGCGCGCTCGACGGCTTCAAGGTCGACCGCGACGGCAACCTGTGGTGCGGCTGGGGCAGCAACGGTGTTTTGCAGTCAGCACCGAGCGCGGTCGATGGACGCCTGGTGTATCAGCTCAAGGGCCGGCCCGAGGATCTCGACGGCGTGATGGTGTTCAACCCACAGGGCCGCGCGATCGGCTTCATCAAGCTGCCCGAGCGCTGCGCCAACCTGACCTTCGGCGGGCCCAAGAACAACCGCCTGTACCTGGCCAGCAGCCATTCGCTCTATGCGCTCTACGTCGAGGCACAAGGCGCCGTCTGAGTCAGCAAGAAAATCCTCGGCGGGTCTTGTCCCCCTCCCAAAGACAGTCATACGACGACCAACGAGAAAAAGCGCTCAGCAAGCAGCAATTCTCACGCCGCGCCATCGTGCTGACCGGCCAATTCGATGGCGTGCCGCAACCGCTTATAGCTGCTGGTCAGATGCATGCGCATTCCGGCGCTGGCGGTCTGCGGATCCTTCTGGGCGATCGCATCGAGGATGTTGCGATGCTCGAGGTTGATCCGAATCATATAGGTCTGCGTCGGTTCCGGCATGAATTTCGAGATATCCAGGCGGGTCCGCGGAATCGTCGAGACACCCAGACGGCGGTAAAAATCTTCGAAATATTTGTTGCCGGTCGCCAACGCGATTTGCAGATGGAACTGAAAATCAGCATCGACCGAACTCTCGCCCTTGCTGGCATTCTCGTCGAAGTCATCGAGTGCGCGCTGCATCAGCGCCAGCTGCTCGTCACTGCGGCGCAGCGCCGCCAGCCCTGCCGCTTCGGTTTCGACGCTGATACGCAGCTCCAGCATGGCCAGCACGTCATTGATCGTAAGATTGGTCGCCAGGGCATCCACGGCACCGACCGGAGGGGCAAGAACGAAGGTTCCGACGCCATGCCGGGTCTCGACCAAACCAGCGGCCTGCAATCGTGACATAGCTTCGCGCACCACTGTACGGCTGACGCCCTGCTCAGCCATCACTTCCGGCTCTGTCGGCAGCTTCTCGCCAGGCAGATAGAGGCCGCGCTGAATCTTCGCGCTGAAGTCGTTCATGACCTCCTGAACGAGACTCAGAGAGCGCCGGCGGGGTAAAACGATAGTTGCTAACGGGGCCATTTCGGCTTTTTCAAGAAGTTCAATTTTCTGCTTGCAAAAAAGTACCACCTCATTATACTTCGAAAACCGACATACGACGACATATGAATCTTAAGAAAAAGATCGCCTCGGATGCCGTCGAAAGCGCAGCACGAAATCAGCTACTACAAAACAAGGGGTCATCAATGACTGAAGCTGTAGCGAGTATTGGCAGGGGAGATACGCCGATCGTCATCGACATGCAAGTCATCCCGGTCGCCGGAAACGACAGTATGTTGCTCAACCTGTGCGGCGCGCACGGACCGTTTTTCACGCGCAATATCGTCATTTTGAAAGACAACGCTGGTCGCGTCGGCGTCGGCGAAGTGCCGGGCGGCGAAGGCATTCGCCAGACGCTCGAACGCACGATCCCGCTGGTGATCGGCAAACCGCTCGGGCTCTACAACACCATCCTCAACGGCGTTCGCCAGATGCTCAGCGGCGGCGGCAAGGCCGCGCATCAATCGACGGTGCACCAGGTGAGCTCGGCGGCCGAAGCGGCAGTGCTCAAGCAACCGCATGAAATCAACCTGCGCATGGATAACGTCATCACCGGAATCGAAGCGGCGTTGCTCGACCTGCTCGGTCAGTTCCTCAACGTGCCGGTCGCCGCGCTACTCGGCAACGGTCAACAACGCGACGCCGTGCGCATGCTCGGCTACCTGTTCTATATCGGCGATCGAAACAAGACCGACCTGCCCTACCTCGCCGACCGCAGCGCCAAGAGCGACTGGTATCGCTCACGTCACGAACCGGCAATGAACGCCGAAGCCATCGTTCACCAAGCCGAAGCGGCGGCCGACTACTACGGCTTCAGCGATTTCAAGCTCAAGGGCGGCGTGATGAGCGGTGCCGACGAAATGGAGGCGATTGCCGGGATCAAGCAGCGCTTTCCCGACGCGCGTGTCACGCTCGACCCCAACGGCGCCTGGTCGCTCGACGAAGCGATCGCACTGTGCAGAGGCCAGGGACACATCATGGCCTACGCCGAAGACCCGTGCGGTCCCGAAGCAGGTTACTCGGGCCGCGAAATCATGGCCGAGTTCAAGCGTGCCACCGGCATCCCGACGGCGACCAATATGATCGCCACCGACTGGCGCCAGCTCAACCATTCGCTCAAGCTCGACGCCGTCGATATTCCGCTCGCCGATCCGCATTTCTGGACGATGCAGGGGTCGGTCCGCGTCGCGCAGATGTGCAACGAATTCGGCCTGACCTGGGGTTCGCATTCGAACAACCACTTCGACATTTCGCTGGCGATGTTCACCCACGTTGCCGCCGCTGCGCCCGGAGAGATCACCGCGATCGACACCCACTGGATCTGGCAGGAGGGCCGGGAACGACTGACCCGAGAACCGCTCAGGATCGAGAATGGGCAGGTCCTGGTGCCGCAAAGACCGGGCCTGGGAATCGAGCCCGACATGGACCGGATCCTCAAGGCCAACGAGGTCTACAAGGGTCTGGGCAGCGGCGCTCGCGACGACGCGATGGCGATGCAGTTCATCGTTCCGGGCTGGAAATACGACCCCAAGCAGCCGAGCCTCGGCCGCAAGAGCCGCTAATCCGCAAGCACATCGAATGGAAACCTTCGTGACTCAAGTACAAACGAACTGCAGCGGCGCGCCGACCGTCACCGAACTTCGGGTGATCCCGGTCGCCGGCGAAGACAGCATGCTGCTCAACCTTTCCGGCGCGCACGGCCGCTTCT
>JAGTRW010000023.1 GCA_018262095.1 Pseudomonadota bacterium | reverse complement strand
CTGCGTTTCAGATTGATTGATGGAAATTCAATCTTGGCACATCGATGCCGGTTGGCTTATGCCACCTGAGGAATGTGGGAAGTCCTCTTTATAGTCATTGGGGCGCCGGGCTGCCAACGACCGCAATGCATAGGTCACCGGGCCGTAGGTGCGAAATCAGTTGGAACGACCGGCTGGCGCTTCAGGCTACAGCCGGTCCCGACCCACAGCGGCCTTTGGCCGAACGCGGAAGGCAATGGCCGCTACGGACCGCGAAGGGAATATCCAAAAATTGAGCTGACGAAAAAAATGTAGAAAATTTCTATACGCTTAGGTATTGGCAACTTCGATGCCAAACGTGTTCATTTTCCAGTCAAACTGGCAACAATCCTTTTCCAAAACGAATGTTCTTTCGAAGATACTGGGCATACCAACAATTCTTTGTCGCGCAACCGCGCTTCTTCAAAAGAGAGCAAATCACGGATTGATGGCGGCTGAATCGACAGCCCTTTAAGCGAGGAGGCGAGCCAGCCTTGAATTGATGCCTCGAAATTTTCAGTGCTGCGATCAGGCTCGTCGAACACCCATTCATGCTGCCAGGCTACTTCGCATGAACAAGTGAGGTGAAATGGCGGCAATGCCAACTCTTGCGCCTCAATTTGTGACTTTGTGCATTGCTGTCGCACACACTCAGGACATGGTGTGACGACAAGAAAATACTTGTCTTGCATGAATGACGATGCGTCATTAAAGAATTCTTGAACTGTAGCTCTTTTGTTGGCCTCTTGTTTCCTTACAAGGCGATCAACAAGGCTCCGTGCAGCAGGGTTTTGGTGCCACTCTTCCCCAATCTCTTGTTGAACAGCGGTCACCAACTTCGTCCGAAACGCTTGAATATCGAACGTTTGAGCTCGCTGGTGGTGCCCAATTGCGGTAGCCCAATCACGCTTGCCCCGCTCGATAGCGGCAGGCACGGGGCCGTAGGCTGCAAGTGTCATTGTCACCCAGGCGCGGACCCGGACTGCGATAAGACTTGCCAAGCGGAAGGCGGGCACAACGTTCTTCGAATCGCCCCCTGTCAACTCTAAGGACTGCGAGAGTTCTGCCCAGGTCCACTCGTTATAGCCATCGGGCCAGTCGAGGCTGCCCGCATTTCGCGGACTACAAAGATTCCAAACTGCCGACTCTGCTGCATGCCTAGCACGTTCTGTAGGCATCGAGCTTGCGTATTGCTCAACGTAACGCATTGCTACGCCCATGCATTCCTTTTTAGTGGGATTTCGAAGGAGTAGCAGATTCCATTCAGTCATCACTTACGCCCAACCGTGAGTTACTTTGTCGAGCATCCTGCGATATAAGCATCGAAAGACAGATTGAGCACAGCCAGTCCCGAATTGTATGCCGCCTTGAGCGCGGTTTCGTTTTCCCAATTTCTGACGGGCTCGCGATTCAAATACTCCCGCGCTTCATCAAACCGATGAAGAATTTTCAGATGTGCGTCGTACGCGCTGATACGACCCTTCGATTTTTCGTATAACGATGGCAACTCTTTGAGCATAGTTGTGGCATCTATGAGAGATTTGATTTGCGGTTCCGAAGGCATTTGTGCCCCCCTTCTTGAAGCTGCTGAAAAATATCACAATAACATACGCGGTCGCATAATTTCCGGTAGCAGTTGCGGAGCGGTCATTCAAATGATTGAACAAGGGGGATACTGACAGGCGGCTCCTGGCCGAGAGTGTCGGTTCGACAAATCCCCGAAAGCTGCCATTCGGTATTTTCAACCCGTTTAACAAACGGCAGAGGCGCGAAAATACGCTTTCAGTGCGGCGACAAACACGTCGATGTCCGATCGCGATACGTCCATGTGGGTCACGAACCGGCTCGAATACACCATCTGTGTCAGGATGCCACGCTCCTTGAGCCAAGCTTCGAGTTGTTGGCAATGCTCAGGTGGAAGCTGCGCGAAGACCATGTTGGTCGCTTGCGACAGGACCGTCACCTCATCAATCTGCGCGAGGCCGGACGCGAGATGGGCCGCGTTGTCGTGATCTTCGGCAAGACGTTCAACGTTGTGGTCGAGCGCATAGAGGCACGCGGCGGCCAAAACGCCTGCCTGGCGCATGCCGCCGCCCAAGACCTTGCGCCAGCGGTGGGCGACCTCGATGAACGCCTTGCTGCCAACCAGCACCGATCCAACCGGCGCCCCCAAGCCCTTGGAGAAGCAGATTGAAATCGAGTCGAAGGGCGCGCACAGGTCGGCTACGGGCAGCCCTGAGGCGACCGCCGCGTTGAAGATACGCGCGCCGTCCAGGTGGCTTGCGAGTCCCCGTTTCCGCGCCAGAGTTGTGGCGTCGGTGACGTACTGCACCGGCAGAACCTTGCCGCCAATGGTGTTCTCCAGCGCGAGGAGGCGGCTACGCGCAAAGTGGTCATCAATCGGCTTGATCGCTGCGGCAACCTTGTCGAGCGGCAATGAGCCGTCCGCTGCGTTTTCAATGGGCTGCGGCTGGATACTGCCCAGTACGGCAGCGCCCCCCCCTTCATACTTGTAGGTGTGCGCGAGCTGCCCAACAATGTATTCATCGCCGCGCGCGCAATGCGCCATTAATGCGCCGAGATTGGATTGCGTGCCGCTGGGGAAGAACAAGCCCGCTTCCTTGCCTGTCCGCTCTGCGAGAGCGTCTTGCAGGCGCTTGACCGTCGGGTCATCCCCCCAGACGTCATCGCCCACCTCGGCCGCTGTCATTGCCGCGAGCATGGCCTGGCCCGGACGCGTTACCGTGTCGCTACGCAGATCGATCATGTGATCCTTCATGTCATTCCCTTTGTGGTGATTTTTGCTCGCTTCGTCATTGCCGCTGCCAAGGTCCTCATTGGTACGAGAGAGCAGGGCAATGATAAGGGCGTTCGGCAAAGGCGTCGACGACACGCGTTGGCTTCGGCGCCAGCCAGATGAGCAAGGCCGCCACCAGAAAGACAATGCCGACCGCCGTCATGATCCGGTTGGTGGCGAGCATGGCCGCCTGACTGTTGATCAGTCTATCGAGCGACTGCAGGACAGCGTCGCCCGCCAACTACGGCAAATATGGGCTTGCCGAGCAAGCTCAGCGTGCGATCGCGCGGAACTGTGCCGGCGAGTTGATCATCACCGCGTCGGCGCCGAGAGCTTTGGCTTGCCGGTAGTCGGCCTCGGAGTTGACGTCGAACAGCACGATGCGCGCCCGACCCTGGCTGCGGAAACAGTCGATCGCCTCCTGGTCCCACACCAGAAGCGCGCGCGAACGCGCTTCACCGAGCGTGTATTTTTCGACCACTTCGACGTCGCGTTTCATTTCCAGTCCGAACCAGCGTTCGCCGCCGCCGTCATCGGCTGCCGGCAATTCGCAGCGGTGCGCCATCGCGCTCTGGGCGAGAACGCCGCGCGTCAGATCGCGCGATTCGAAGCGGTTGACCTGCGCCGGCAGCGCGCCGAGGTAGCGCTGGTCGGTCGAGTAGACGCGCGTTCGGGTGAGACTCCCGGTCGCCTGCAGCACGCCGGCGAGCGCTTGCGCCATCGCGTGCGGCGGCGCGTCGGGCGACTTGATGTCGACAAAAAAGACCGTTTCGGGAAAGTCGCGCAGCACCGCTTCGAGCGTCGGAATGCCGATGCCGCGTCCGCGCCACGGCGTCGCCGCGCTGCCGGCGCTTTTGCCTGTGTTCCAGCCGGCGTCGACCTGCGCGAGCTGCGCCGCCGTCTGCGCCGAGACCGGGCCGCTGGCGTTGGTCAGCACGTCGAGCGTGGCCGGGCGGTAGAGCACCGGAACGCCGTCGCGCGACAGCTGGACGGTGATCCAGACGGCGTCGACGCGGTTGGCCAGGGCGGCGCGGATCGCGGTCACGGTGTTTTCCGGCGCATCGCCGGTGCCGCCGCGATGGGCGATGCGCAGCGGTTCGGCGTCGGCGGCGACGCTGGCGAAGAGGCTGGTCGAGAGCAGCAGCACGGCCAGCGTTCCTTTCAGCAGCGGGTTCATCAGCGCGCCTTGAGGAAATCGGCGACTTCGAGCAGCACGAGCTCGTTGTCGTCGGCCTGGTTCGGTTCGCGGCTGCTCGAGAACGGCAGGTTGTTGTCGTTGCCGACGACGATATGTTGCGCGTCGACGACGTCGACGTTCTCGATGGTGAAGAACGGGAAGGCCAGCGCGCCGCCGGTCAGCGGTTTACGCGCGAGGTGGTCGGGGTCGGCGATGGTCAGCAGGTCGATATAGGCGATCTTGCGCAGCGGGCCGCCGACGTTGGCGTCGGATAGCTCGACCTTGTAGACGCGCTTGAATTTGGCGATGTCGGGGAAGCAGTCGCTGCGTTGCTGGCCTTCCGGGCAGGCCTTGTCGGCGGTCCCTTCGCCGTTGTCGCGCTCGATGATCAGGCCCGTATCGCCGTCGATCATGTTGAAGTCGCCGATGGCGTGGTGCTTGGCTTCGAGAACGTATTTCCAGTGCCGCCCGGTCCATTTTTCGGCGGCGACGTCGAACTCGAGTACGCGCAGATACTGCTTGCCGTCGAGCATCTCGTTAGCCTTGGCCGCCTCGTCCCACAGCGCGCCCTCGAGCAGTGCGTAGAGCTTGCTGCCGTCCTTCGCCGCGGCCATTCCTTCGAAGCCCTTCGAGCGCCGCACCTGGAACGGCGTCAGCATATCGGGCGCGGCCGGCGTGGTCACCGCCGGATGGTCGGGCGAGCGCACGATCTTGCCGTCAACCTCGGTCTCGAACACCTTCTGCACGCGGCCTTTCTTGTCGGCCTTGATCAGGAAGGGGCCGAATTCGTCGCCGATCCACAGCGAGCCGCCGGCGAACTGGAAGCTCTCGGTATCGAAGTCGGAGCCGGTCAGGAAACGTTGTTTCGTTCCTTCGTGCACGATGCGGAACGGTACCTTCTTGTCCGGATCGCTCAGGAAGACCGTCTCGAGGCGCTTGAAGCGACCGCTCTTGAAGTCGACGGTGTAGTGGTTGAGGTAGAGCATGAAGTCCGGCGAGTTGGCTTTCGAACCGGCGCCGTTGTCGGTCAGCAGCCAGTAGCTGCCGTCGGCCATGTGCTTGATCCCCGAGTGGCCCTGCAGCGGCTGCCCGGTGAACGGCAGGCCGATTCCGGTCGGCCGGCCGGCCGACAGTCCTTCGACGCTGCCGGGTGTTTCGACGCGCTGGCCGGTGGTGAATTTTCCGGCGTGTTTGAGGTCGGCCGGCGCCGTCGCGGGCGCCTGGATCAACGACAGCGCCGGCAGGATCGCGTGTCCGGCGAGCACCGCCGGGTAGGCGGTCTGGGCGGACGCCGCGCAGGGCAGGAAAGCCAGGCTGAGCGCGGCCAGCGCGCAGCGTTTGACGGTGATGATTGGGGCCATGCAGACGTCCTCGAAAAAGTTGGCCGCGACGCGTCGTCGTCGGCGGAACGATCGAGTATCGTGATCATCGATGACCGTTTGTTTACCGCCGGATTTCCTTTTTGTGACGACGCTCGGCGCGTCGATGGCTGGCCGCCGGACCTAACGTTTGCCCGCCGTGCCTGGCTTGCCGAACAATTGCGCCTTTATATTCTTTCCACCGAACCGGCGACCAGGTGATTGTCGATCTCGCTCTTGAGACAGTCGATGAATTCGCGCGCGAGCGGCATGACCTCGCCTTCCTTGGGCAGGATTACGCCGAAATTGAACCCGTGTTCGGGCGGTGGCGGCCGCATCAGCATTTGGCGATGATCGGCCTGTCGTCGTTCATGGTCCTCGGGCCGGCGATCGAGGCGATTGGCGAGCGGCTGCTGTCCGCCAGGGGCGGCGGCTCAGTCAGCCCGATTCTCGGCTTTACTTGGTGATCGACTGGGGGGCGCGCAGCAGGGCGATGCGCTGCCCGACGAGCAGTGACCATTTGTCGAAAGCGTTCTTGGCGTAAGACCAGGACTGGAACGAGTTGAGATAGCCGCCGGCCCAGGTCTGCGCGGCGCCGCCGGCGCCCGCCTTGCTGTCGGCGGCGTACTTGCGTCCGATCTCGGTGTCGCGGCACTCGCCCAGGACCGCGCCTGTTGCGCCGTCGCGGAACTGCATCTCCATCCCGGTTTCGCCCAGGTACGGAGTGGAACCCGCCGGCCGCCCGGAGGCTACGCCGGAACCTGCTTCGGCGATGAAAGCGTAGGGAATCAGCGTACCGGCGACGCTGTCGCCGACCGCCGTCGGCACCAGGTGGGTCAGCGCAATGCGCAGCACGATGACCCCCGGACCCGCCTGGTTGACGACCTGAATCTGAGGTTTCAAGGCCTTGTCGAGCGATCCGTGGAAGTAGTCGGTGAGCGTCTTGAGGTCGCTCGGGTCGATCGTCTGTTCCTTTTCGCCATCCTTGGGCGGGGTCATCGAGACGACGATGCGCGAGATCATGATCTTGTCGTAGTCCTTGGCCGCGAGATTGGGCGCGCGCCAGCATTCGATCCCTTCACCCCACGGCGTCGCCTGCAAGCGCGCGTAGTCCGACAGAAAACCGCTCTTGGTCATGCGCGTCTTGTCGGAGGCGGTGATGCTGGTGCCGTTGCCGAGCATCGAGCCGTCGGTTGCACAACCGGTGATGAATGCGCTGCAGGCCAGCGCGACGATGCCGGCGGTTCGCCTGGCCGGCGCGAGTTCTACCTTGTTTGGTCTTTTCATGGGGGTTCCGATAAGTGGTTATGGGGCCGGGGCGATCAGCGGGCCCGCAGCATCGTGAATCGTACCTTGGATTTCTTGCCGCTGTCGTTAAATTATTTCGCCAGAACGGCGTCGCCGTGGCCGCTGCCTGGGCCTCGCCGGGCGGCTGAGCGCGGCGCTGGCAAGCTCATGCGGGAACGATCTTCGCGGTGCGGCGTCCATTCCTGCTCAGTGCGATGCCGAGCGACTAGAATACACGCGTCTCTGGAGATCCAGAACCTCTGCCGAAAGCCGAAATCCCATGTCTCTTTCCATGCCGCCCCTGCCAGGATCACCGCTGCTTGACGGTGCCGATGTCGAGCAAAAACGCGCCGAGATTCTCGCCTACTTCCACGCCACTTTTGACCGCTACGAACTGCTGTTCGAGGTGCTCAGCGGTGACGATGCCTATTTCAAGAAGCCGATCGCGCTACGCCACCCGCTGATCTTCTACTATGGCCACACGGCGACCTTTTTCATCAACAAGCTGCTGCTCGCCGGGCTGATCACGCAGCGAATCAATCCCGAGTTCGAGTCGATGTTCGCCGTCGGCGTTGATGAGATGAGTTGGGACGACCTCGGCGAAGGCCGCTACGACTGGCCGAGCGTCGCCGCGGTCAAAGCCTATCGCGACGCGGTTCGCGCCAGCGTCGACCAGCTGATCCGCAGCCTGCCGCTGACGCTGCCGATCGGCTGGGAGCAACCGTGGTGGGCGATCCTGATGGGAATCGAGCACGAGCGCATCCACCTCGAGACCTCGTCGGTGCTGATTCGCCAGCACCAGCTCAAGTATGTCGCGCCGCACCCGGCGTGGGAACCGTGCCGCCAAGCCGGGCCGGCGCCGACCAACGCGCTGGTCGCGATCCCGCCGGCCAGCGTTCGCCTGGGCCGCCAGCGCAGCGACCCGCGTTACGGCTGGGACAACGAATACGGGCGCCACGAGGCCGCTACGACGGCGTTCCAGGCCAGTCGTTACCTGGTTTCCAACCAGGAGTATCTGGCTTTCGTCGAGGCTGGCGGCTATCGCGACGATTCGCTGTGGAGCGAAGAGGGCGCGCTCTGGAAGAACTTTGCTCGCGCCGAGCAGCCGACCTTCTGGGTTCGCGACGGCGGGCAGTGGCGTTTGCGCTTGATGCTCGAAGAGGTCGCGATGCCGTGGGACTGGCCGGTCGAAACCAATTGCCACGAGGCGCAGGCGTTCTGCCGCTGGCAGTCGCGCGAGAGCGGCACGCCGGTGCGCTTGCCGAGCGAGGACGAGTGGCAAGCGCTGCGCGAGTTCGCCGCTGTCGACGAGGCGAGCGCGGCCAACCTCGGGCTCGCCCTCTACGCGTCGTCGTGCCCGGTCGGGCAGTTCGCGCACGGCCCGCTCTATGACGTGATCGGCAACGTTTGGCAATGGACCGAGACGCCGATCTATCCGTTCGACGGGTTCGCAGTCCATCCGCTCTACGACGATTTCACGACGCCGACCTTCGACGGTCGCCATAACCTGATCAAGGGCGGCTCGTGGATTGCCTGCGGCAACGAAGCGTCGCCCGACTCACGTTACGCCTTTCGCCGTCATTTCTTCCAGCACGCCGGTTTTCGCTACGTCGTTTGTGCGGCGCCGGCGAGCGCGCCAGCGCTGCATTACGAGACCGATCGTCAGCTTTCCGAGTACGCCGAGTTCCACTACGGCGACGAGTACTTCGGCGTTCCCAACTTCCCGCGCGCGCTGGCGCGCCTGGCGATCGCCGCGCTGGGCGAGCGGCCGGCGCGCAAGGCGCTTGACCTGGGCTGTGCGACCGGGCGCGCGAGCTTCGAACTGGCGCGCCATTTCGACCAGGTCACCGGAATCGATTTTTCGGCGCGCTTCATCGGCCTGGGCGCCAGCCTCGCGCAGCAGGGCAGCTTGCGCTATACGCTGGTCGACGAGGGCGAACTGGTGAGCTACAAGGAGCGCACGCTGGCCGAGCTCGGGCTGGCCGAAGTCGCCGCCAAGGTCGAGTTCTTCCAGGGCGACGCGTGCAACCTCAAGCCGGTGTTCGCCGATTACGACCTGATCCTTGCCGCCAACCTGATCGACCGCCTCTACGATCCGGCCAAGTTTCTCGAAGCCGTGCACGAGCGCGTCAGGCGCGGCGGGCTGCTGCTCATCGCCTCGCCCTACACCTGGTTGCCCGAGCACACCAAGCGCGAAGCGTGGATCGGCGGCTTCAAGAAGGACGGCGAGAATTTCACCACGCTCGACGGGCTCAAGGCGATGCTCGGCAAGCACTTCCGCCTACTGAGCGGGCCGCTGTCGGTGCCCTTCGTGATTCGCGAAACGAAACGCAAGTTCCAGCACACGCTCTCCGAAGTGACCGTCTGGGAGCGCCTCTAGGCGATCGAAGCAGGCCGCGAGCGGCGCTAAGCTGCGTCAGCGAGCGCGTCGATCTGCGCCAGCGCCAGTTCGATCGCGTCGGCATCGGCGGGGCGCACCAGTCGCGTCTGTTCGACGCCGCGGCGCAGGAAGATCAGCGTCGGCCACAGTTTGACGCCGAACGAGCGCCCGAGGCGGCGGCCTGGTCCGTCTTCGACCTTGATGTGGCGCACCCGCGGGTGCTTGGCCAAGGCCGCGGCGATCAGCGGCAAGGCGGCCTGGCAATGGCCGCACCAGGCGGTGCCGAATTCGATCAGCACCGCTTGTTCGAGCGCGTCGATTTCGTCGCGCGACGGTTCGTTCGGGTTGGCGTTCTCTTGCATCGTGTCTCCAGTGTCGGTCGCGAGTCAGGTCAAATTTAGTCGGGTTCAGCTGAACACGGCCTGCATTTCCAAAGTCTCGGCGTCTATTTGAGGCAGCAGTTCGGCGAAGCGCTGACGCACCATCCCCGCCTCGCCATCGTTTTCGTCGAAGTCCTGGTGCAGCCAGGCGAAATGCGTCGCGGCGATGACATTGCCGGCATGGACGACATCGGCGAGCGTTCGCAGCGGCGTCGGCAGGCGTCGCGGCTGGTCGTGATCGATCGTCGCCTGGACGATTTCATCGGGCATGCCCAGGGCGTTGAGCAGCGTCACGCCGATGCTTTCGTGCCACTGCAGGATCAGCCGCCTGAGGGTGCCCGGTCGGGCGCGCAAGTCCGGGTACTGGACCGCGCGGTAGAGCATGTAGAAGGCGCCGAGGTCGTGCACCAGGCCGGCGAGCAGCGCTTCATCGGGATTGATCCGGGTCTGCGTGCGCGCCAGGATGCGCGCCGCTGCCGCGCTCTTGATCGAATGCGTCCACAGCTCGCGCGTGAACTCGCTGAAAGTCACCAGCTCCTTGGAGCGCAGCAATTGGCCCATGGCCACGGCCAGCGCCGTGGTGCGCACCAGATCGACACCCAGACGCGCGATCGCGCTCTTGAGGTCGTTGGCCGGCGTGCTGTCGCGGCGCAGGTAAAACGCCGAATTGGCCAGGCGCATCAGCTTGGTGGCGACCAGCGGCTCGACGCTGACGATGCTGGCGACGCGTGCGGTCGGCAGCTGTGGGTTCTGCAGTTCGTGGCGCAGGCGGAATGCGGCGTCGAAACAGGTCGGGAAAACCACCTCGCCGGCGAGCTCCCTGGCGATGTCCTCGAGCATCCGGAAGCGGCTGGCAGAAAGCGCCAGGCCGTGCAGGTCGGCAATCTTCTCGTCATCCTCTGGCATCGTCGCGTCCCGGCTCGCGTTGATCAACACCGTGGCTCTCTTCCTGTCCAAGATTGATATTGAAATATGACAAAGAGGAGTATCGATGAATATGGCATGTTTAGTCAATCGCCGTCGTTCGGCGCGACCAGGCCGGGGCGGGCCGTGCTGGCGGGCTAGAGGCCGGCGTGACTCAGAAACGCCTCGGCGACGACTTGCATCGCCGCCGTGGGGATCCTGTTCTTGCGGCTGATCAAACCATACGAGTTCATCTTGATCGACAGCGAAACCGGCAGCCGCGCGATGATGTTCATTTTCTCGTAATAGTTGATCAGGGCGACCGGCTGCAGGGAAATCATGTCCGACTCCTTGAGCAGGGACAAAGACAGCAGCGTTGACGACGTTTCGACGGTGCTGCCGGGCGGGCTGACCTGGGCGTCCCTGAACAGCTGGTGAAAGATCGTTCTGAGCGGTGCCGGTCGGGCCTGGATCACCCACGAATACTGGCTCAACGTTTCCAGCGTCAGCTCGCGATTGCTCATTTCCGGATGGTCATAACGCGCGACGGGAACGATGATCTCGGCGCTAAATTCGGTGAAATTCAGATTCTCTGTCGGATAACCTTCCGGAATCCGGGCGATGACCAGATCAAGCTGGTCCTGTTCGAGCGCGCGCAGCAGCAGGTCGCTCGTTTCGACCTCGACCGAGATGTCGAGCAGCGGATGGGCCCGTTTGAGAAAGGCGACGGTTTGCGGCAGCAGGCTGTTGGTCAGCGCCGAAATTCCGCCGATATGGATATTGCCGATGCTGCCTGACTGCAATGCCGACAGCTCTTTGTGCAGACCGCCGAGGTCGGCGAAGACGAGTCGCGCGTAACGAATCAGCGCTTCGCCCAGGGTGTTCGGATAGATCCCCTTGGGATTCCTGATAAACAGCGCTTCGCCAACCAGTTCCTCGATTTCGTGCAGGTTCTTCGACAGCGCCGGTTGCGTCACCGACATGATTTCGGACGCCTTGCGCAGCGATCCGTGCTCAGCGAGCACGGCGAGCAATCTGAGATGACGCATGCGCAGGCGGCCGCTTATCAGACTCAGGGGATTGACCATGGCTTTTCGCTAAAAGTGATCGGGGTATAACAAACGATCAATTGTAACGTGGCATCAATATCCCGAGAATGATTTTCGAATTTCAGGCGATAGGGTTTTTGGCCTGCGGAGACTGGCGATCGGTTTGCCCGCTAGCCGTTTCGCTGCGACCGAAGGATCCAAGGTCGTGATTGAAATTGATCGGGCAGCATAGCCCGAAAGGTGTCAGAACAGCTGTTGCTTCGTTGACATAAAACATGGGAAAACCCATGGCCATCAAGAACATTTTAAGAGGGGATTTGAAATGAACAGGAAAACGTTTCGTCTATTGGCAGCGTTGATGCTCTCGGCGTTGGTCGCCCCCGTCGGCGCTGCTGACGCCGTCAAGGTCTCGGTCTCGCATACCTCGTCGCTTGAAAGTCCCTGGCAGAAGGGGGCGGTGGTGATGGCCGACATGATCAACAAGGGCTCCGCTGGAAAATACGACGTCAAACTGTTCGGCAACGGCGTTTTGAATCAGAAAAACTGGCGCATCATGTTCGAACAGACGCAGGCCGGTTCGAACACCATCGCCATCGAAAGCGTCACTGCGCTGGCGTCGATCGTTCCCGAGCTGGGCGGAATCAACCTGCCCTTCCTCTACCAGGATTTCGACCATCTCAATCGCTTCATGCAGGCCAATCCGCCGGTGCTCGACAAGTGGCTCAAGAAATTCGAGGAAAAGAACCTGGTCGTCCTGGCCATCGCGCCGCGCCCCTTCCGCCAGCTCATCAACAAGACCAAACTGGTCAAGACGCCGGCCGACATCGAGGGAATGAAGTTCCGCGTGCCGCAGAACCCGATGTTCGTCAAAGTCTTCGAATCGATGGGCGCCAAACCGGTGCCGATGTCCTCGGGCGAAATCTATACCGCGATCCAGCTCGGAACGGTGGTCGGCGAAGACAACTCGACGCCGGTCGTCTATGACTTCAAGACGCACGAAGTCGCCAAGTTCATGACCATCTGGAACTACATGGCCGACGCCTCGCTGGTCGTGATCAACAAGGATTTCTGGAACAAGCTTTCCGCCGACGAGAAAGCGCTGTTCAAGAAGGCCGGGCAAGAATGGGTCAAGGTCAACATCGACGAGGACACCACGTATTCGGTCAAGGCCCGCACCAATATGGAAAAAGCCGGCGTCAAGTTCTACGACATGGACGACGCCGGCAAGCAGGCTTTTGCCAAGATGATGGGGCCGGTGTACGCCGACTTTGAGAAGGTCGTCGGCGCTGCCGACTGGAAAGCGTACCAGGAAGAAATCGTCAAGACGAGGAAATAGCCCGACCGGCACGGGGAGTTCGACTGGAGCTTCCCGCCCGCATTGGCGCGCTGGCCGTTGGTTGGCGCGAGCTTCCAACTCGACAGAAAAGGATGTGCCGAAGTGAAGAGGGCCTTGCATTATCTCAAAAACCTGGACGGCATTGTCGGTTGCGCGCTGTTGTTCGTGATTCTGGTCGTCGTCTTTCTCCAGATCGTCAGTCGCGTACTGCCCGGAAACACCATTTCCTGGACGCTCGAAGTCAGCGAAATGCTGCTCGGTGCGTTGATCTGGCTCAACATCAGTGCCGGCGTGATCAGCGGCGCGCACGTCAGTTTCGACCTGATCGTCCGCCGCATGCCGCATAAAGCCCAGAAATTCATGGTGCTGCTCAACAACGGGATTTTCATCGCCTACCTGTTGCTGCTCGGCGGATTCACCGTGCAGGTGCTCGATTACTATCTGGTGCTTGGCGCCAAATCGACGATCCTGCAGATCAGCATGTTCTGGGTTCGCCTGCCGATCCTGATCGGTTGCGCGGCGACGATCCTGCGGCTGTGCATCAAGGAGTACCGGGTCTTTACCGATCGCGAAACCGCGTATTTCCCGAGCTACGGCAGCGAAGGGGGGGTCTGATCATGCCGGTGATGAGCATTACCTTATTGGTCCTTTCCGTCGCGCTGATGCTGATGGGCGTTTCGATTGCCGTCTCGTTGGGCCTGTCGGCGATCGTCGTGATGCTGGTTTTTCAGCCGGTGCCGAACATGCTGATCATTCCGCAGATGTTCAGCGAAGCGTCGACGTCGTTCATCCTGCTTGCCGTGCCGCTGTTCATTCTGGCCGGCAACCTGATGGAGCGCGGCTCGATGGGCAGAAACCTGATCGATTTCACGACTTCACTGGTCGGCTGGATGAAAGGCGGGCTGGGCGCCGCGACGGTCACCGGCAGCATGATCTTCGGCGGGATTTCCGGCTCGTCGCTGGCCGATACCGCGACCTTCGGAACGATCATGGTGCCGCGCATGGTCGATGACGGCTATCCCAAGGACTACGCGGCGGCGGTGACGCTGACGTCGTCGTGCCTGGCGGTGATCATCCCGCCGAGCATCCTGATCGTGCTGGCCGCCGCGTCGACGCTGCAGTCGGTCGGCAAGGCGCTGGCCGGCGGGATACTGCCCGGAATCCTGATCACGGTAATGTTGTTCTTGCCCAACTACTTCATTTCGAAGAGGTACGGTTATGGCACCAAGATCCCGTTTTCGCTGGGCAACGTGCTGCGCAAGTTCATGACCTGCTGGACCGCGCTGATCGCGCCGCTGATCATTCTCGGCAGCATTTTTTCCGGCGTCGTGACGCCGACCGAGGGCGCGCTCGTCGCGGTGTTCTACATCCTGTTCATCGACATGTTGATCTTCAAGCGCCTCAACTGGTCCGACCTCGTCACCGCCGCCAGGAGCACGTCGGTGCTGACCTCGGCGATCCTGTTCATCGCCACGTCGAGCGCGATGGCCAACTGGATCATCGCTTACGAGAACGTTCCCGAGGTCATGGCCAAGGCGCTGATCGGCATGCCGGGCGGCGTGTCCGGCTTTCTGGCGCTGATCCTGGTCTTCCTGGTGATCATCGGCATGATGCTCGACGCCGGTCCGGCGACGCTGATCTTCACCCCGCTCTTCTTGCCGGTGGCGGTCAGCCTGGGCGTCGATCCGACGCATTTCCTGATCATCATGGTCTGCGGTTTTGCGCTCGGTCTGGTGACGCCACCCTATGGCGTCTGCCTGTTCAGCATTTCGTCGATATGTAATATCCCGATGGACCGCCTGGTTCGTGCGGCTATGCCTTTTTACGTCGTGATCTTGGTGGCGATGGTGCTGATCACCTTCATTCCGCAGATCACGCTGTTCATTCCCGAGTGGCTTGGTCTGTGATTCCTGGCCTTTTAAATTTTCTATGGAGAAGACAATGAAAGTTCTTATCACCGGTGGCGGCGGCTTTATTGGTTATCGATTGGCGCTGGCCTTGCTCAAACGCGGGACCTTGGCCGATGCGCAAGGCAAGCAGGCGGCCATTTCGCAGATTACCCTGCTCGACATCGCTTTCCCGGCACAGGTCGACCCGCGCCTCACATGCGTCACCGGCGATCTCACCGACAAGGCGCTGCTGGCCAAGCTCATGGGGTCCGATACGGGATCGGTGTTCCACCTGGCGTCGATCGTCAGCGGCGGCGCCGAAGCCGATTTCGATCTCGGTCTGCGCATCAACCTCGACGGTACGCGTGCGCTGCTCGAAACCTGTCGTGCGCAGGCGAGGCCGCCGCGCTACGTCTTTGCCAGCACCTGCGCGGCCTTCGGCGGCGACTTGCCGGAAGTGGTCGACGATTCGACGACGCCAAACCCTCAGTCGTCGTATGGCGCGCAAAAGGTGTGCTGCGAATATCTGACCACCGATTACAACCGCAAGGGCTTCATCGACGGTCGCTCGATCCGCCTGCCGACGATCTCGGTGCGTGCCGGCAAACCCAATCTCGCGGCCTCGTCGTTCGCCAGCGGAATCATCCGCGAGCCGCTCGCCGGCGTCGTCTCGCCGTGCCCGGTGGATCCCGAGACCTGTGTCTGGATCCTCTCGCCGAGCAAGGTGGTCGATGACTTCATTCATGCCCACGACCTGCCTTCGTCGGCGTGGGGGGTAAATCGAGTGCTCAACCTGCCGGGGATTACCACCTCGGTCAAGGAGATGGTCGACGCGCTGCGCAAGATCGCCGGCGACCAGGTTGCCGATCTCGTCGAATGGAAACCCGATGCGCGTGTTCAGGCGATCGTCAAGACCTGGCCGGCGCGGTTCTCCACCGCGCGCGCGGTCAAACTGGGTTTCGTCGCCGATCAGAATATCGAAGGCATCATCGGCGACTACATCAGCGAACAGGGAATCAAAGTCTAGTAGTTAGTCAACGTAAAACTGATACGTAAGCTCGTCATTCCGGGCTTGACCCGGAATCCAGAAATAAGCAAGCGCCGATGCTGGATTCCCGCCTTCGCGGGAATGACGAATTCATTTCGTCAGCACCATTCAATGTGACTGACTACTGGGGCGGTGGGGCCGCCCCAAGGGCGGCACGTCTGTGCCATCGAGCGCATTTCAAGGCATTCCGCCGCCTGCGTCGTGTAAGGAGATTACTATGAAAATTTCAAAACGGCTGCTCACCACCTTGCCGTCGTGTTATGCCGCCAACAGCCTGGTGATCGACGGCCGGACCCACATCCTGCTGGCTTCGGAGGCGGAGGGCGGCCCCTGTCTGGCGTGGAGCGGCGATGACTACGGCGATTGCCAGACGGTCTGGGAAGGCCCCGGCGGGACGATGTCGATCGTTCCGATCCCCGGAACCAACGGCGAGTTCCTGGCGGTGCAGAAGTTCTTCCGGATGTACGACTGGGAGGGCGCCAAGATCGTTCATGTGCGTCCTCTGGCGGGCGGCGGCTACGACGTCACCGACGTCATCGATCTTCCCTACGTTCATCGCTTCGATCTGCTGACCGTCGGCGACCGCAATTATTTGATCGCCTGTACGCTGGCGACCAGGAAGGAATCGGTCGCCGACTGGGCTAATCCGGGACAAATCTGGGTCGGCGAATATAGCGGCCCGGGGCCGCTCAAGCTGCGCGTGCTCAAGAGCGGCCTGACCAAGAACCACGGCTATAGCCGTCTGCTCAAGGACGGCGTGATGCACGGCCTGGTGACTTGCGAAGAGGGCGCCTTCGCGGTCACGCCACCGGCGCATCCCAGCGGCGAGTGGCGCGTCGAACAATTCATGGATTGGCCGATCAGCGACATCTCGGCGATCGATATCGACGGCGACGGCGAACTCGAATATGCCACCATCGAGTCGTTCCACGGGACTTACTTTCGCGTCTACAAGAAGATCGACGGTAAATTTTCCAAGATCTACGAGCATCCCGAGGTCACCGAGTTCTATCACGTGGTCGTCGGCGCGACGCTCGCCGGTCAGCCGGTGTTCATCGGCGGCTGTCGGCGCGGCAAGCAGCAGCTCTTCTATGTTCATCCGAGCCGTCGCGACCCGCTCGAACTGACCGCCGAAGTCATCGATCAAGGCGTCGGCCCGAGCAACGTCCATGTGCTGCACGAGGAGAAGCGCGACATCATCGTCGCAGCCAACCGCGAAAACCACGAAGCCGCGCTCTATTTCGTCAGTTAGGTCTGGCTGAACAGCGCCCAGGTCGGCCGCGGCCGACCCTGGCGCTTGCCGGCGAGTGCGCTATCATGCGCCATGGTCAAACCCTTGCTGACTTCGCTGCTCGTCGTGCTGGCTTTTCTGCCCGCCGCCTGTGTGACCCGCACCGGTAGCAGCGGTCAGAAGGAGATGCGTTTTGAGCCGCGCTATCTGGCCAAGACCGAGATCGATCGGGTGATCGATCTTGACCGCGCCGAGGTGATGGCCGGTCTGCGCCGCGTCGCCGAGAAGCTCTACCGGCGCAATCCGCGCGAGTGGAAGAAGTCCGGGCAGTCCAGCAGCGAAGCCGCGCTCGATCGGCTGTTTGCCGGTGGCGTCGATTTCATCGAGCTCGAAGGGCGGCGCGAGGGCGCCGCGGCGCTTTTCGCGTTCAGCCCGAACTACCACGGCGACCGCGTGCTGGCCGTGATGGCCGGATTGTTGGGAATGGTCTATGCGGCTTTCGAGCACAAGGATGATTTTTACGTGCTCGATGACCTCAACGAGCAGAAGCTCTACAATTGCGCCCGCAACATCGAGATCGCGCTGTGGAAGATGTCGTCGACGCGAAATGCGCGCGGCGAGCCGCTGCTGCTGTCCAATGAACTTGATCCGAACAACCCCAACCTGAGTTTCGAGCGTGAGTTCGGTCGCGTCATCGGTCTGCTGGATTTCCTGTCGAGGGTGGTCGCCGACAAGCACGGCCGAGCCGTCACGCGTTTTACGCAGAACCTGGCAACGGCTGTTTTCCTGCCGGTCAGCGCATTGGGACTTTAATGAAATCAATCGTAATTCTTATCTCCGGCCGTGGCAGCAATATGGAGTCGCTGCTCCAGGCCGTCGCCGACGGTGCGCTGCCGGTGCGCGTCGCTGCGGTGCTGGCCAACCGGCCCGACGCCAAGGGGCTGGCCACCGCCACCGCGGCGGGCGTGGCGACGCGCGTCGTCGATCACAAATTGTTTGCCAGCCGGGAGGCGTTCGACGCGGCGCTGGCCGCCGCGATCGACAGCTTTTCTCCGGATCTGGTGGTGCTCGCCGGTTTCATGCGCATCCTCTCCGACGGCTTCGTCGGTCATTTCGCCGGGCGGCTGATCAATATCCACCCGTCGCTGCTGCCGGCTTTTCCCGGACTGCACACGCACCAGCGCGCGCTCGACGAAGGCGTGCGGGTGCATGGCTGTACCGTGCATTTCGTGACGCCGGCGCTCGATCACGGGCCGATCATCGTGCAGGCCGCCGTGCCGGTGGTCGACGGCGACGATGCCGCGCGCCTCGCGGCGCGCGTGCTGGCGCAGGAACATCGCGTCTACCCGCTGGCCGTACGCTGGTTCGCCGAAGGCCGGCTGCAGCTCTGCGACGGCAAGGTGGTCTGCGCGGCGCCGCAGGACGGCGGCAGTGCGCTGATTTCGCCCGGGGGCGTTTGATCCTCGCATGCCGCTCGTCCTGATCCTGGCCTTTGCCGCGTCGCTGGGTATTCACGTTGCCGTCCTGTTCGGGCCGCAGTTCGAGTTGTCGAAGCAAGTCGAAACACCACCGCTGATGGTCGAACTCAAACCGACGCCTCTGCCGCCAGCGCAGCGTGCGGCGACGCTCGCGCCGCCAAAGTCGGTCAAGGCGAAAGCGCCGCGCCGCCAGGTGGCGCGCGTGGCGAGCGCGTCGCCGGTGCTCAGCGTTGCTGGTCAGTCGCCGCTCTCCATTCCCGACGACGTCGCTGCGGCGGCCCCCGCGTCCATCGCCGAACCGGCGCCGCCGGCTAGCGCGCCAGCTGTCGAGCCAGCGCCTGCGCCGGCGCCGGTTGTCGCACGGCTGCCGCCGCGCGGAATGATCCGCTACCGCGTCGATCGCGGCGATTCGAACTTCGAGATCGGTTTTGCTCAGCACGAGTGGACGATTGCCGACGGACACTACCGACTGACGTCGGTCGCCGAAACGACGGGCCTGGTCTGGCTGTTCAAATCGATTCGCATCGAGATGGAAAGCCGTGGCTTGATCACCGCCGCGGGCCTGCAGCCGCAGACCTTTGCCGTTCGCCGCAACGGCCAGCCAACCAAGGAGACGGCCGATTTCGATTGGTCGGCGATGACCGTTCGCGTCGCCGACCGCGCTGCGCAGCCGCTCGACGAGGGCGCCCAGGATCTGCTGTCGTTCAATTATCAGCTCGGCTTCCTCGATCATCGCGAGGCCGGCGACGCGCTGCCGATCGCGACCGGCAAGAAGTACGAAATCTACCGTCTCGAGGTGCTCGGCGACGAGGACGTCGAGTTGCCGGCCGGGCGCATGCGAACATTGCACCTGCGCACACCGGGGGAAAATTCGACTGAACTGTGGCTGGCTTATGATTATCTGCTGCTGCCGGTTAAAATCCGCTACGTGGACGGTCAGGGTGACAGCTTTGTCCAGGTCGCGACCAAAATCCAGGTCGGCGATGCGCCCGACAATCCGCAGCCGCGCTGACCGTGGCGTACGCCGTACTGCTTTCTTACAAGGACCATTGATCCATGCGCTTTAGCCCCGCCCTGTTCAACCATACCGAAGCGCTGCTCTCCGAACTGCTGCGCTCGACGTTCCCCGCCGATCTGGTGGTCTCGCGTTACTTTCGCCAGAATCGCGAGCTCGGGCACGCCGATCGCGGCTTTGTCGCCGAAACCGTCTATTCGGTGCTGCGCCGCAAGCGTTCCCTATCCGCGCGCTGCGGCGACGATGTGACCTCGCGCCGGCTGTTGCTGGCGACGCTGGCCTGCGTCCAGGGACTCAACCGGCGCGAGCTCGACGTCGTTCTGCACGAGGCCGAGGGCAAGTGGCTGGCGCAGGCCAAGGCGGTCAAGCTCGAGGATTTGCCGCCGGCGGTTCGCCTCGACCTGCCCGACTGGCTCTACGAGACGCTCGCCGCGCAGTTCGCAGCAAGCGAACTCGAAGCGCTGGCCGCCGGCCTCAATCAGTCGGCGCCGCTCGACCTGCGCGTCAATGTCCTCAAGGCCGAGCGCGACGCGGTGCTGGCGCGGCTCAATGCTGACGGACTGGTGGCGGTTGCCTGCCGCTATTCGCCGCTCGGCATTCGTTTTTCCGGCAAGCCGTCGATTTCGCGCCACCCGCTGTTCCTCGACGGCAGCTTTGAAGTTCAGGACGAGGGTAGCCAGCTGCTCGGCTTCCTGCTGGCGCCCAAACGCGGCGAGATGGTCGCCGACTTTTGCGCCGGCGCCGGCGGCAAGACGCTGCTGCTCGGTGCGCTGATGCGCTCGCAGGGCCGGCTCTACGCCTTCGACGTCGCCGAGAAACGCTTGGCCAAGCTCAAGCCGCGCCTGGCGCGTTCCGGTCTGTCGAACGTCTATCCGGTGCGCATCGAATCGGAAAACGACATCAAGATCAAGCGGCTCGCCGGCAAGCTCGATCGCGTGCTGGTCGACGCGCCGTGTTCCGGGCTCGGCACGCTGCGCCGCAACCCCGACCTCAAGTGGCGGCAGACCGCGCAGAGCGTCGCCGAACTGACGGTCAAGCAGGCGGCGATCCTGCACGCCGCGTCGGCTTTGGTCAAGACCGGCGGCCGCCTGGTCTACGCCACCTGCAGTCTGCTCGCCGCCGAGAACGACGCCGTGGTGTCGGCGTTTCTGGCCGCGCATCCTGAGTTTGTTTCGCTGTCGGCGACCGAGGTGCTGCGCCAGCAGGGAATCGACATCGATGGCGACGCTGAGGGCGGCGATCGCTTGCGCCTGTTGCCGCATCGTCACGGCACCGACGGCTTCTTCGCGGCCGTCATGGAACGCCGCTAGCCGGTCGCGCCGATGAGCGAAAGACAGATCTTCGCGCTGCTCGGTCAGCTCTGGCGTGATTTCCAGCAACCCGAGTTTTACTGGGAGGTGCTGGCGCTGGCGCTGATTCTGGCTTTTTCGTGGTGGCTGTCGTCGCGCCTGCGCCAGCAGCAGAGCCTGTACGGAAAATCAGAACAGAGCGCACTACGCTCGTTTGGCGTCGGCAGCCTCAAGCGCATGTTTTTCCCCGTGCTCGCGCTGGTTTTCGTGCTGACTTTGCGCAAGGCGCTCAAGGCCTTGCAGGTCGGGCACCTCAGCCTGCTCGATCTGGCCGTTCCGCTGCTCGTCTCGTGGGGCTTGGTCAGGGTGCTGGTCTATCTGTTGCGCTGCGTTTTTTCCAACGGCGGTTTCCTCACCACTTTCGAGCGGCTGATCACTTCGGCGATCTGGGGCGGCGTGGTGCTCAATATCACCGGGCTCGACGATCCGCTGATCGAAATGTTCGAACAGGTGAGCTTTTCGGTCGGCAAGCAAACGCTCAATTTGTGGATGCTGCTGCATGGCGCGGTGACGGTCGGCGTGACGCTGCTGCTGGCGCTGTGGGTCGCCAGCCTGATCGAGAATCGACTGATGGCGGCGCAGCAAATGGACGCCAATGTGCGCGAGGTGCTGGCGCGACTGGCCAAGGCGGTCCTCTCGGTGATCGCGCTGCTGTGCAGCCTGTCGCTGGTCGGCATCGACGTCACCACGCTCTCGGTGTTCAGCGGCGCGCTGGCGGTCGGCCTGGGGCTGGGCCTGCAGAAGATCGCCAGCAACTATGTCAGCGGCTTCATCCTGTTGCTCGACCGCTCGATCAGGCTCGGCAACCTGGTCGCCGTCGACGACAAGACGTCGGGGACGGTGACGCAGATCACCACGCGCTACACGGTGTTGCGCACGCTGACCGGCGTCGAGGTGATCATCCCCAACGAGTATCTGGTCAATAACATCGTGCGCAATCTGTCGTTTACCGACACGCGGGTTCGGGTCACCGTCGGCGTTCAGGTCGCCTATGGCGCCGATCTCGAGAAAGCCATGGCGCTGATGGTCGATGCCGCACAGCAGCCGTCTCGGGTGCTCGTCGAACCGGCGCCGGGCGTGCTGATCACCGGCTTTGCCGACAGCGGAATCGATCTGGAACTGGGCTTCTGGGTTGCTGACCCGGAAGCGGGAACCGGCAACGTGCGTTCGGAGATCAGTCTGGCGATCTGGAAATCGTTCCGCGCGAACGGTATCGAGATTCCGTTCCCGCAACGCGAAGTGCGCATCCTGCGCGACGCGCCGGTCTGATCAGTGACGCCGGTTTTTCCAGCAGCGCAGGCCAAACCAGACGAGCGAGCATCCCGAAGCGATGATTAGCGCGCGGATGGCTTCGATGTGGCCGTCGGTGAGCAGATACCAGGCCACAACGCCGACGAAGATGCCCACACCTTCGGCCATCGGGAACGTCGTGCGCGGTGCTGGCATGGTAATCAATCGTCGCTCTTTCCGGGGCGCGGCGAAGTGCCGCTGGCGCATGAGGGAAGTTGTGCCGACTTGTCGGTCGCGAAAAAGCGGGAGCTGACGGAGAAGCGGCCGAGGAAGCGATCGCGAAACTGCTTGCTTTGGGCTACGGACATGTCGGGCTTCTCCATTGATTTGATCACCACCGGATCGGGCGATCATAGTGGGGCGAAGCACGCGTGTCTTTAGTTCGTTCGTCAGGATTGCGTGACGTTTTGTAACACCGGCCAACTGAGCGTGAAACGCGCGCCGCCGAGCGGTGACGCGGCGACGGTCGCCGAACCGCCGTGCTGCTCCATGACCTGTCTGACGATGGCCAGGCCCAGGCCGTAGCCGCCGGTCGAGCGGTCGCGCGAGCGATCGAGTCGGGTGAACGCGAAGAACACGCGCTGGCGCTCTTCTTCCGGGATGCCGATGCCGTCGTCGTCGACGTGCACGCGGATATGGTCGCCAACGACTTCGGCGCTGACGGCGATCTTCGAGCGCGCGTACTTGATCGCGTTGCGCAGCAAGTTGGTGATCGCATAAGGCATGCTCTTGAGGTCGAGCTCGACGCGCAGTGCGGCCGGCAGCGCGCTGCTCTCGACGGTCAGTTCGAGGCTGCGGCCGAGGATGCGTATCGATTCGACTTCCTCCTCGAGCCAGGGCGCGAATTCGACCGGCGACAGGTGAAGCTCGGGTTGTTCGCGCTCGAAGCGCGAATAGGTCAGGCTCGAGTCGATCAGATTGTCGAGCTCGTCGAGATCGACTTCCATCATTTGCCACAAGCGTTCGCGTTCGGCGAGCTCGTCGGTTTCGCTGAGCATTTCGAGCGCGAAACGCATGCGCGCGATCGGCGTTCGCAATTCGTGCGAAATGGCGCTGGCCATTTCCTTTTGCGTCGCGATCAGGCGCTGGATTCGTTCAGCCATGCCGTTGAGCGTTTCGGTGAGCAGGTCGAAGGCGCTGCTGCGCGCCGGCGGCGAGCGCGTTTCGAAGTGACCTTCACCGAGCGCGCGCGCCGTCTGGCGCAGCGCCTCGAGGTCGCGCCAGACCGGCCGCACCCAGAACCACACGGCGATCGCCAGACACAAGCCGATCAGGCTCCAGGTCAGCAGGCGGATGCGCAGTTCCAGCGGCAGTGCGCGCGGGCGATCGGGGTTGGCGTCGGGGCTGATCGGGCCGACGACCAGAACCTGCGGCGTCTGCTTGAGGCGGTGGTAAAGGATGTCGCCGTCGGAGTCGATCGCCAACTCGCCAGCGTCAAGCTTCTCGGCTTGTTTGGGCGGCAGCTTGAGCGTCCAGCGCTCGACGATGTTGAGCTTGTACGAGAATTTTTCGCCGAGAACCTTGATCGCCTTCGGCCATTGCGAGCTCGGTTTGCGAAACAGGTCTTCCTCGATCAGCACGATGGTGCCGCGCATGAAGCGGCTGGTGTAGTCGTCGGTGATTCCCTTGACCGAGGTCGAGATCACGAAGTCGGCGAAAAAGGCGATGGCGACGAAAGAGCCCATCACCAGCAGGTAGAAATTGAAGAACAGGCGCGACAGGCTGTAGCGGCCGCGCCAGGGGACCGGCTTGTAGCGCCCGATGATGTCGAGTAGCCGGCTGTTGCGACTATTGCCAGTCATGCTTGCTGAACAGATAGCCTTTGCCGCGGACCGTCTTGATGCGTGTCGGGTTTTCCGGGTCGTCGCCGAGCTTGCGGCGCAGGCGCGAGATGCGCGCGTCGATCGATCGATCGAGGCCGTCGAAGCCGATGCCGCGCAATTCCTGCAACAGATCGTCGCGCGACAGGATGCTGCCGGCGTGACGCGCGAGCAACCACAGCAGGTCGAACTCGGCGGTGGTCAGGTCGATGGTCTCGTCGCCCAGTTGGGTACTGCGCGTCGCCTGGCTGATTGAGAAGTTGCCAAAGGCCAGCTGTGTTGCCTGATCGAGCTCACCATTTTCGTCGGCCGTGGCGACAACCGGCGAACGGCGCAGCAAGGCCTTGATGCGCGCGAGCAGCAAGCGCGGTTGTACCGGCTTGGCGATGTAGTCGTCGGCGCCGAGTTCGAGCCCGAGGATTTGGTCGAGGTCTTCGTCGCGCGCCGTCAGCATCAGGATCACGCCTTTGTATTTTTCGCGGATCGCGCGGCAGACCTCGAAACCGTCCTTGCCCGGCAGCATCACGTCGAGAATCACCAGTTCGGGATCGTCGTTCAGGATACGCGCTTCGGCCGTGTCGCCACGCGCTTCGATCGTGACTTCGAAATCGTTCTTGCGCAGATATTCGGCGGTCAGATCGGCGAGGCGCTCATCATCTTCAACCAGCAGGATACGTGTTTTCATGGCTCAATGATAACGGGTTGTAGGGGGCGGGTTTAAGATCCCCGAAAAAAATACCTGGTGGCCGGTGCCGGGCGACTCAGGCACCTGGTTTGGCCCGATTCAATTTCGACGCTGATCGTACCTCGGTTTTTCGTCTCGGGGCAAATGACTTAGAATCACTGCGCTTGCCAAGTCATTCGATAACTGATCGGAGTTTTATGCGTCTTTCCTCCCGTAGTGCATTTGCGCTGCTCGCCACGGCGTCGCTGGGCCTGCTGGCGTCTGGCCTGGTCATCGGCGAGATGGCACGGCTGCAACCTTGCCATTTGTGCAATCTGCAGCGCCTGATTTACCTGGTGCTGGCTTTCTTTGCCTTGTGCGGCGTGCTCTTGCCCGGCTGGCGCAAACTGTGGAGTCTGCTCGTTGCGCTGGCGGCGGGCGGCGGCGTCGTCGCCGCAGCGCAACAGAGCTGGATGCAGTATGCGCCGCAACTGGCGACCGAATGCGGTTTTGGCGACCCGACGCTGACCGAGCAACTGATCAACTGGCTCGGCGTCAAGTGGCCGGCGATGTTCATGGTCACCGGCTTTTGCACCAACAAGGAATGGGTTTTCCTCGGGCTTTCGCTCGCCAACTGGTCGGGCATTTGTTTCCTGGTGCTGCTGGTCGCTGCGCTGTGGCTGTTGCTGCGCCGCGAGACCCCGCGCTATTGAATCGCGGCCACGGCGCACATGGCCGGCGCTGGGCGCGCCGGCCGCCCGGAAGCTAAGGGCGTCAGCCCTTTTTGAGTCGTTCAAGTTGCGGCGAGAGCTTGTCGATCGTCGCGGCAAAATCGGCGAGGCGTTTCTTCTCCTGCTCGACCACCGCCGCCGGCGCGCGCGCGACAAAGCTTTCGTTGGCCAGCTTGGCCTGCGCCTTGACGATCTCGCCTTTGATGCGCGCGATCTCCTTGGTCAGTCGCTCGATTTCGGTGGCGACGTCGATTTCGATCTTGAACATCAAGCGTGTCTCGCCGACGACGGCGCTCGGCGAATTGGCGTCTTCGGGTAGCGTGCCGACGATCTGCATCTCGGAGAGCTTGGCCAGCGACTTCAGATAAGGTGCGAAGCGGGTCAGCGACTCGCTGTCGCCGCTGGCGATCAGCGGTACCTTGACCGCCGGCGAGAGGTTCATCTCGCCGCGCAGGTTGCGGCAGGCGTAGGCCAGGTCCTTGAGTTGCTGCACCTGCGCTTCGCTGGCGGCGTCGATCTTGTCGACCTGCGCCTGCGGGTAGGCGGCCTGCATCACCGAGTCGTGCGTCCTGCGGCCGGCGAGCGGCGCGACCGCCTGCCACAGCTCTTCGCTGATGAACGGGATCAGCGGATGGGCGAGGCGCAGCACGGTCTCGAGCACGCGCACCAGCGTGCGCCGCGTGGCGCGCGCCTGCTCGGCCGTTCCCGTCTGCATCTGCACCTTGGCGAGCTCGAGATACCAGTCGCAGAACTCGTCCCAGACGAATTCGTAAATCGAACGCGCCAGCAGGTCGAAGCGATAATCGGCAAAGTGTTGCGCGATTTCGGCTTCAGTACGCTGCAGTTTGCTGACGATCCAGCGGTCGGCGAACGAGAAGTCGAGTTCCTTGCCGCAGCTTGACGGCGTGCACGCGTCGATGCCGCAGTGGTTTCGACTAACCTGCTGCGCAGGTAAGTCTTCACCGCAATGGCCAAGGCCATTGTCTTGGCCTTCGGTGTTCATCAGCACGAAGCGCGTCGCGTTCCACAACTTGTTGCAGAAATTGCGGTAGCCCTCGCAGCGTTGCAGGTCGAACTTGATGTCGCGGCCGGGGCTGGCCAGCGACAGGAAAGTGAAGCGCAGCGCGTCGGTACCGAAAGCGGCGATGCCTTCGGGGAACTCGCGGCGCGTGCGCTTTTCGATCTGCTGCGCCTGTTTCGGGTTCATGAGGCCGGTCGTGCGTTTCTTGACCAGGTCCTCGATGTTGATGCCGTCGATCAGGTCGATCGGGTCGAGCACGTTGCCCTTCGACTTGCTCATCTTCTGGCCTTCGGCGTCGCGGATCAGACCATGGACATAGACGTGCTTGAAGGGGATCTTGCCGGTGATGTGCTTGGTCATCATCACCATTCGCGCGACCCAGAAGAAGATGATGTCAAAACCGGTGACCAGCACCGTCGACGGCAGGTAGAGGTCGAGCGCCGGGTTCGATTGGGCCGGCCATTCGGGCGTCCAGTCGAGCGTCGAGAACGGCCACAGCGCCGACGAGTACCAGGTGTCGAGCACGTCGGGGTCGCGCGTCAATGGGCCGCTCGAGCCTTTGGCCGCGGCTTGGGCGCGCGCTTCGGCTTCGTCGTGGGCGACGTAAACGTTGCCGGCTTCGTCGTACCACGCCGGGATCTGGTGGCCCCACCACAGCTGGCGCGAGATGCACCAGTCCTGGATGTTGTTGAGCCACTGGTTGTAGGTGTTGACCCAGTTCTCGGGGACGAACTTGATCTCGCCCGAGGCGACGCATTCGAGCGCCTTGCCGACGATGCTGGTGCCGTCGGCGCCGGGCTTGCTCATGGCGACGAACCACTGGTCGGTGAGCATCGGCTCGATGGCGATTCCGGTGCGGTCGCCGCGCGGCACCTTGAGCTTGTGCTTGTCGGTCTTTTCGAGGATGCCCAGCGCTTCGAGGTCGGCGACGACGGCTTTACGCGCGTCGAAGCGGTCCATGCCGCGGTATTTTTCGGGCGCGTTGTCGTTGATCTTGGCGTCGAGCGTCAGGATCGAGATGATCGGCAGCTTGTGGCGCTGGCCGACGGCATAGTCGTTGAAGTCGTGCGCTGGCGTGACCTTGACGCAACCGGTGCCGAATTCGAGGTCGACGTAGGCGTCGGCGATGATCGGGATTTCGCGCCAGCCCGCCGCGTCGAGCGGATCGGCTCCGGTACCCGACAAGGGTAGCTTGATCATCTTGCCGATCAGGTGTTGGTAACGCTCGTCCTCGGGGTGCACCATCACCGCAGTATCGCCGAGCATCGTTTCGGGGCGCGTCGTGGCGACCGTCAGATGGCCCGCTTCTTTTCCATTGGCGTCGGCCAGCGGGTAGCGGATGTGCCACATGAAGCCGTCTTCTTCCTCGCTCACCACTTCGAGGTCGGAAACCGCCGTATGCAGCACCGGATCCCAGTTGACCAGGCGCTTGCCGCGATAGATCAAGCCTTCCCTATGCAGGCGGACGAAGGTTTCGGTGACGATCTTCGACAGTCCCGCGTCCATCGTGAAGCGTTCGCGCGTCCAGTCGGGCGAGGTGCCGAGACGGCGCATCTGGCGTGTGATGGTATTGCCCGAGTATTCCTTCCATTCCCATACTTTTTCGAGGAACTTCTCGCGGCCCAAGTCGTGGCGCGAGATTCCCTGCGCGTCGAGCTGGCGTTCGACGACGATCTGCGTCGCGATCCCGGCGTGGTCTGTTCCCGGCTGCCACAGCGTGTTGTCGCCGCGCATGCGATGGTAGCGCGTCAGCGCATCCATGATCGTCTGGTTGAAGCCGTGCCCCATGTGCAGTGTGCCGGTGACGTTGGGCGGCGGCAGCAGCAGGCAGAAGGCTTTTTCGTTGCTGGTGTCGAGGCCGGCGTCAAAGTAGCCCTTGGCCTCCCATTCAGGGTACCAGCGACGTTCGATGTCGGCAGGCTCAAAGCTTTTGGCGAGTTCCATGGGGATAGTCGTAGAGGATGGCGAAAACCGGCGATTATACCGGATAGCACCGCCGCCCACGACCGCGCCGGACGCGCCGCAAGCTACTCCTTGCCCGGTTCGTCGAGCGGCAGCCGCAACTGCTTGCGCCGCGCGATGAAATCGCGCAGCGCTGTTTCCATGGTCGCGGTGATTCCAGCGCGCAGTTCTTCGCCGGCGTTGAGCAAGGCGGTTTCGAGCAGGCTCGGCAGGTCGCAGGTCAGTTGCTGGCCGATGGCGTGGGCGATGTCTGATGCGAGCAATGAAACCTGGGTCTCGTCGAAGCGCTCGCCGGGCTCGTCGAAACCTGCGGCGTCGGCCGAGACCACCTCGGTGAGCACCGGCAGGTCGTCGTCTTCAATTACCGGCGGCTGAGCGACGCTGGCGCTTTGCGGCGCGCTGGGCCGCGCCGCGACAAAAGTCCGCCGCCGCCGCATCAGCGAGTCGGCGCGGTCGACGACGTCGGCTGGCGCGGCCATCAGTGATACTCCGCCAGGTCGATGAATTTGATCGCGTAGCCGCGGTCCTTGTAGAACTTGGCGCGTTCGCGACCGGCCAGCCGCTCGTTCTCGTTCTGTCCGACGACTTCGATGACGCTGGCAAAACGCGAGAAGGCGCCGGGGATCGCTTCGGAAAGATTGAACAAGCGCTCGTTGTGCGCCAGCGATTCGAGCTCGTCGGTGATCACCACCGGGGTTTCGCCCGCCAGCGGCGAGCTATTGCGCACGTGCGGCAGGAATCCGGTCGGCGGGTTGATCCACAGCTGGCGGTCGAGTTGCCCGGCGACTTCGGCGTCGGGCGCATAGACCAGCAGCCCTTTCTTCTGCTGATAGGCTTTGCCGATCAGCGCGGCGGCCGCCGCGATGCGGTCGGCGGCGTTGTGATAAAAAAAGATCTGGGTCAATTGAGTTTCCCGGCGCGCGCCATCAGGTAATGCGCGAGCAACGCCACCGGGCGTCCCGTCGCGCCTTTGTCGGCGCCCGATTTCCACGCCGTTCCGGCGATGTCGAGGTGCGCCCAGTCGTATTTCTTGGCGAAGCGCGACAGGAAACAGGCGGCCGAAACCGCGCCGCCGGCGCGGCCGCCGATGTTGGCCATGTCGGCGAAGTTGCTTTTGAGCAGGTCCTGATATTCTTCCCACAGCGGCATCTGCCAGGCGCGGTCCTGCGCCTCGTCGCCGGCGTGCAGCAGGTCGCGCGCCAGGCCGTCGTCGTTGGCGAAAAGCCCGCTCGCGACATGGCCGAGCGCGATCACGCAGGCGCCGGTCAGCGTCGCGACGTCGATCACCGTTGCGGGTTTGAAGCGCTCGGCGTAGGTCAGCGCGTCGCACAGAAGCAGACGGCCTTCGGCGTCGGTGTTGAGGATCTCGATGGTTTGCCCGGACATCGAGCTGACGATGTCGCCGGGTTTGCTTGCCGCGCCGCCTGGCATGTTCTCGGCGGAGGGCACGATCACCGTGAGGTTGGTGGCGAGCTTCATCTGCACGATCGCCTTGAGCGTGCCGAGCACGCTGGCAGCACCGCACATGTCGAACTTCATCTCGTCCATTTCGGCACCCGGCTTGAGCGAAATTCCGCCCGAGTCAAAGGTGATTCCCTTGCCGACCAGCACCTGCGGCTTTTCGTCCTGGCGGCCGCCCCGGTAGTGCAGCACGATCAATTTGGGCGCTTGTACCGAACCCTTGGCGACCGAGAGCAGCGAACCCATGCCCAGCGCTTCCATCGCCTCGCGTTCGAGAATCTGGCAGTCGAGGCTGTGCTCTTTGGCCAGCTGTTGCGCCGTTTCGGCAAGGTAAGCGGGCGTGCACACGTTGCCCGGCAGGTTGCCCAGCGTTCTGGCCAGCGCCACGCCGGCGGCGATAGCGAGTCCCTGGGCCAGCGCTTCTTCGCCGGGCGCCAGTTCGCCACGCCGTTCGACGGCGAAGGTCAATTTGCGCAGCGGGTGGCGAACTTGATCCTTCTTGCTTTTGAACTGCTCGAAACGATAGAGCGCCTCCTGAGCGACGATCGCCGCCTGCCTGATGCGCCAGGCAGAACTGCGTTTTTTGACTGCAATCTCGGTGAGAAACAGCGTGCCGTCAGAGGCGCCGGTTTCGCTGAGCGCCTTGACCGCGCAGCGAATCGCCGCGCCATACGCCTGGTCGCGAAATTCCTTTTCCTTGCCCAGTCCAATGAGCAGCACGCGGTCGCACAGTGTTCCGGGGACGTCGTGCAGCAGCAGCGTCGAGCCGGCTTTGCCGTCCATGTCGCCGCGGCGAACGATTTCGGCCAGGTAGCCGCTGGCCGCATGGTCGATGAGCTCGGCGGGAAGCGTCAGTTTGCGCGCTTCAAAGACGCCGATAACGACGCAGGCGCTGCGTTGCTTCTCCGGGCTGCCGCTTTTTATGCTAAATTCCACCGGCTATTCCTCACTCTGTGCTTTGCGTAGCAAAAGCCGATTATCACTGCAGTTTTTCGTTAAAGTCAAAAAATGATCTTCCAGCGTGCCACCCGGCGCGAGTTTACCCAGTCGGCGGCCGGTGTCTTTATCGCGCTGTTTGCCATCTTGCTGACGACGCAGCTGATCCGCTTTCTCAGTGAGGCGGCGCAAGGCTCGATCGCGCCGGAAGCGGTCGTCGCGCTGCTCGGCTTTTCGGCGCTCAACTATATCCCGACGCTGCTCTCGCTGGCCTTGTTCATCGCGATTCTGCTGGCGCTGTCGCGCAGCTATCGCGATTCCGAAATGGTCGTCTGGTTTTCTTCCGGCTTGTCGCTTTCCGCCTGGGTGCGTCCGGTGCTGGTGTTTGCCCTGCCGCTGGTCGTCGCGATTGCCGGCTTGTCGCTGTTCGTGTCGCCTTGGGCGCTGTCGCAGAGTTCTGAATACCTCAGCAATCTCGATGTGCGCAAGGACGCCGGGCAGGTGTCGCCCGGGGCCTTCCAGGAGTCGTCTTCGGGCGACCGCGTCGTTTTCGTCGAGGCCGTTGCCGACGACGAGAGCTATGTCAAAAATGTCTTCGTGAGCTCGGTGCAAAACGGGCGCCTGGGGGTGACCATGGCGGCGACCGGGCACCAGGAAATCGCGGCCAACGGCGATCGTTTCATCGTTCTGGAAAAGGGCAGTCGCTACGAGATCGAGCCGGGGACCCCCGAACTTCGCACCCTTGAATACGGGCGCTACGCGATTCGGATGGAGACCAAGGAGGCGCGCGGTATCGAGATGACGCCGAAGAATATGTCGACGGCCGAACTGATCCAGCTCGACCAGCCGGTCTACCGTGCCGAACTGCTGTGGCGTCTGGGCGTTCCGCTTTCGGCGATCGTTCTGGCGCTGCTGGCGATTCCTCTTTCCTTCGTCAATCCGCGTGCCGGCCGTTCGGCCAACATGCTGCTGGCGCTGTTTACCTACCTTGTTTACAACAACTTGATGACCATCAGTCAGGCGTGGGTGGCGAGCGGCAAGGTGTCATTCACTTTCGGCGTGCTGTCGATCCATCTCTTCATGCTCTGTCTGCTGCCGCTCCTTTTCTATCGCCGCATCGCGGTGCTCTCTTTGGCGCGGTTCTCCCGATGAAAATCTACCGTCGTTATCTGGCGCGCGAAGTGTCCGGCGGGATCCTGTTGGTGCTGGGCGGTTTTTTGGCGCTGTTCGGCTTTTTCGACATGATCGCCGAGGTCAAGAATGTCGGTGAGGGGTCGTATCAGTTGCACCACGCCATGGCCTACGTCGCGCTGCGCATGCCCGGGCGCGTTTATGAACTGATGCCGATTGCGGTGTTGATCGGTACGCTCTACTCGTTGTCGACGCTGGCGCGGCATTCGGAAATCACCGTGCTGCGCGCTTCGGGCCTGTCGACCCGAAAATTGCTCTCGGGTTTGTTTCAGGTGGCGGCGGTGTTTGCGCTGCTGACCTTCCTGATCGGTGAAGTTGTGGCGCCGCCGTGCGAGCGGGCGGCGCAGCAGTTGCGCCTCAGTGCCAAGGGCGATGTGGTCGGTCAGGATCTGAACAGCGGCTTGTGGGTCAAGGACGAACGCCGCTTCATCAACGTCCAGACCGTCCTTCCCGACACCCGTTTGCGCGGCATCCGCATCTACGACTTTGACCAAAGCGCCAAGCTGCGTTCGGTCACCGATGCCGCCGAGGGCGCGTATGTTCCGCCGGCGAGCTGGCGCTTGAGCGGCGTCGTGCAGACCGTGCTGCACGGCGAGCGCGCCGAAGTCGTCAAGCTGCCCGATCTCGAATGGCACTCGGCGCTCAATCCGGACATCCTGGCGGTGCTAATGGTCTCGCCAGAGCGCATGTCGCTGCTGCACCTTTCTTCGTATACCAAGCATCTGGCCGAGAATGCCCAGAAGACGCAGCGCTACGATATCGCGTTGTGGAAGAAGGTGGTCTATCCGCTGGCGGCGCTGGTGATGGTCGCGCTCGCCTTGCCTTTTGGCTACACCCACAACCGGGTCGGCGGGGTCAGTCTCAAGATTTTTTCCGGGGTGATGACCGGCGTTTTCTTTCACATGCTCAACGGCCTGTTTTCCAACCTCGGCGCGATCAACAGCTGGTCGCCGGTGCTCAGCGCGGTCGCTCCGTCGGCCTTGTTCATGCTGGCCGCGGTGGGGCTGATCTGGTGGGTCGAGCGGCGCTGATCAGGCGCTGACCAGCCGGGTGCCGGCGATGCGGTCGTGCAGGAACTGCCGGTCGCGGTCGATCAGCGCCCAGGCGATGCCGATCCCGCCGAGCCCGAGGCTCGGCCAGCACAGCAGGTAGCGCAGCAGCGCTTGCGCCGGGCGGACCGGGCCGCCGCTGCGCGTGAGCAGGCGGATCCGCCAGGTTTTCATGGCCAGCGTCTGGCCGCCGTGGCACCAGAAGCCGAGGCAATAGATGAGCAGTACGACAAAGAGATGCGCCCACAGCAGCGTCGGCGTCGCGACGCGATGCGCGAAGGCGCCAAGCAGCACATGCGGCAGAATCAGCGTGACGGTGAGCACCGCGGACAACAACAGTATTTCATAAGCCATGCTGGCCAGCCGGCGCAGCAGGCCTGCGCGGACAAGGCGCGCCGCGGGCATCAGGGTTTGGTCGTCGTTTCGGCGGCGGTTGATGGCGCGGCGTCGGTCGCCGCGGGCGGCGAGGCGGGGGGGGGCGCTGGCGCCTGCACCGGCGCCGCAGCCGGCGCTACAAGGGTCGGCGGCAGCGGGGCCGCGGTGATCGGTGGCGCTGGCCTGCTCGGTTTGGGAGCGGGTTTGCTGACCGCCTGCTGCTTGAATTTCTCTTTTTCGTCGTCAGGCAGGTTGACGTACTCTTCCCATTTCTTCTTGAATTCCTGCTTTTCCTCGCTGGAAAGCTGGCTGGCTGCCTTGAAATTTTCACGCGCCAACTCACGTTGCGCTGGCGTGAGCTTTCCCCATTCCTGCATTTGCGTTTGAATGCGGCGTTGCTCCTCCGGGGTCATGGTCGAAAAACGCGCGACCATTCCCAGCCATTTTTTTTGGCGGAAGTATTCCAGCGAATCCCAGTCGTCGGCGAGCGGGGCGAGGAGGATTTTCTGCTGTACCGTCAAATCGCTCCATTTAGGCTGTGGCGGCGTGACAACGAGCGACGGGCTGGTCGTTTCGGCCCAGCCCGCGGTGCTCAGAAGACAACAGAAGACTATTGCGGCGAGGCGCGTTTTAGCCATGCGTCAAACCCTTTGTCGGTAAACGCGCTAATCGGCAGATCGTCGGCGAGCAAAGCGCTGTCGATCGCGCCAAGCTCGGCGACACGTTGGTCGGCAACCCAGTAAGCGGAAAAGACGACGCCAACGAACAAGGCCAGCGCGGTGATCAACTGCTTGAGGCGCAGGTTGTCAAACTGCGACTGTACGAAGCCGCCGACGGTGGCCAGTAGCGACTGGCTGACGGCCTGCCGCTGGCAGGCCATTGCCGCTTCTCTGGCCGCCGCGAGCCGGGCGGTCGTCTCGGGGCGCAGTTGGTGCAGACCGCGATTGAGGTGCTGTCTGATCTTGTAACCGAAATATTCTTCGTTCATAGCGTGATTCCTTTTGCTTTCAGGGCGACCGCCAGCGTGTGCGTGGCTCGCGAGCAGTGCGTTTTCACGCTGCCTTCCGAGCAGCCCATTGCCGCAGCGGTCTCTGCGACATCCATGTCCTCCCAGTAACGCATGAGGAAGGCTTCGCGTTGACGCGGCGGCAGAAGTTTTATTTCTTTTTCAATGATTACAAGCGCTTGCGATTGCTCAAGCTGACCGTCCGGGGTGCTCGGCGTGTAGCTTCCCGATTCGACCTCGAGCGTTTCGAGCGGGTCGTATTCTTCATCGTCGTTGGGCGAAAGCGCTGAAAGCAGCGTCGTCCATAGCGAGCGAACCTTGCTGCGCCGGTAATAGTCGCGAATCGTGTTCTGCATGATGCGCTGGAAAAGCATCGGCAGTTCTTCGGCCGGGCGGTCACCGTATTTTTCGGCAAGCTTCATCATCGAGTCCTGCACGACATCGAGCGCGGACTCCTCGTTGCGGACGGCAAACATCGCCTGCTTGAAAGCTCGTCGCTCTGAAGCCGCAAGAAAATCTGACAGTTCACGTGGGCTGGCCAGAATCAAAATCCTTGATATTGCCGGGCGGGAAGTGCTCCCGGAGGTGACGGCCGTTTGGGGGACGCCTTGACCAATTGTGGTCTAGGCTTTAACGTTACGAGCTTTTTCGAGCATTTTGCTAAGCAAGGCGGGGGTGATATCCATGATGACCGGTGCGGAGATTGTAATCAGGTGCCTGCAGGAAGAAAAGGTCGAATATGTATTCGGCTATCCAGGCGGATCGGTTCTTCATATTTACGACGAGCTTTTCAAGCAGGATCAGGTCAAACATATCCTTGTTCGTCATGAGCAAGCCGCAGTGCATGCTGCCGACGGTCTGGCGCGCTCGTCGCACCGGGTCGGCGTGGCGCTGGTGACCTCCGGGCCGGGGGCGACCAACGCCGTGACCGGCATCGCCACCGCCTATATGGATTCGATCCCGCTGGTGATCATCACCGGCCAGGTGCCGTCGTTCTATATCGGTCAGGACGCCTTCCAAGAGTGCGATACGGTAGGGATCACGCGTCCCTGCGTCAAGCATAACTTCCTGGTCAAGGACGTACGCGAACTCGCGATGACCATCAAAAAAGCGTTCTATATCGCCAGTACCGGTCGTCCGGGGCCGGTGGTCGTCGATATCCCGAAGGATATCACCGCGGCAAAGTGCAAGTTCGAGTATCCGCAAAGCGTCTCCATGCGCTCGTACAATCCCGTCGTCAAGGGCCATTTGGGGCAGATCAAGAAGGCCGTGCAACTGTTGCTCGGCGCCAAGCGGCCGATGATTTACACGGGCGGCGGCGTGATTCTCGCCAACGCCGCCGAACAGCTCACGACGCTGACGCGCCGTCTCGGCTTCCCGATCACCAACACGCTGATGGGGCTCGGCGCCTATCCGGCGACTGATCGGCAGTTCCTCGGCATGCCGGGAATGCACGGCACCGTCGAAGCCAATATGGCGATGCAGCATTGCGACGTGTTGCTGGCGATCGGCGCGCGCTTCGACGATCGGGTGATCGGCAATACGGAAAACTTCGCGTCGCTGCCGCGCAAGATCATCCACGTCGATATCGACCCGTCGTCGATTTCGAAGCGCGTTCGCGTCGATGTGCCGATTGTCGGCAGCGTTGCCGACGTGCTCGACGAGATGCAGAAGCTGCTCGACGCCGAGCCGGGTCAGCCCCAGATCGCCGACTGGTGGAAGGACATCGAAGGCTGGCGCGCCAAGCAGTGCATGAAATACACGATGAAAGACGTGATCATGCCGCAGTACGTCATCGAGAAACTCTACGAGGTGACCGGCGGCCAGGCCATCGTCACTTCCGACGTCGGCCAGCATCAGATGTGGGCGGCGCAGTATTACAAGTTCGATGAGCCGCGCCGCTGGCTCAACTCGGGCGGCTTGGGTACCATGGGCGTCGGCCTGCCGTACGCCATGGGCGCTGCGCTCGCCAACCCGGACCGGCAGATCGCCTGTATCACCGGCGAAGGTTCGATCCAGATGTGCATCCAGGAGCTGTCGACGGCCAAGCAATTCCGCCTGCCGATCAAGATCATCAACCTCAACAATCGCTATCTGGGGATGGTTCGCCAGTGGCAGGAGATGTTCTACAGCAGTCGCTACTCAGGGTCGTATATGGACTCGTTGCCCGATTTCGTCAAACTCGCCGAAGCCTATGGCCACGTCGGTATTCGCGTTGAGCGGCCGGAGGACGTCGAAGGGGCGCTGCGCAAGGCCTTCGTCGAGCACAAGGACGATCTGGTGTTTCTCGACATCTACACCGATCGGGAAGCCAACGTCTTTCCGATGGTGGCGGCGGGAATGGGCCTGTCGGATATGATTTTGGCCGAAGATCTGTAAGGGAAAGAGACCATGCGACACATCATTTCAGTCTTGCTCGAAAACGAAGCCGGCGCGCTCTCGCGCGTCGCCGGGCTGTTCTCGGCGCGCGGCTATAATATCGAAACGCTGACGGTGGCGCCGACCGAGGACTGTTCGTTGTCGCGACTGACGATCGTCACGCGCGGCAGCAACGAAATCGTCGAGCAGATTACCAAGCAGTTGAACAAACTGATCGATGTCGTCAAGGTCGTCGATCTGTCTGAAGCGGCGCACATCGAGCGCGAACTGATGCTGATCAAGGTTCGCGCCTCGGGCAAGGACCGCGAGGAAATCAAGCGCATGGCGGATATCTTCCGCGGGCGCATCATTGACGTTACCGAGTCGAACTACGTGATCGAACTTACCGGTAGCGGTTCAAAGCTCGATGCCTTTATCCAGGCCATCGATGTTGATTTGATCCTCGAAACCGTTCGCACCGGCGTCAGCGGGATTGGCCGTGGCGACCGTATCCTGAAAGTTTGACTCCCTAATTTTTCCAGTTTTTAGCACGAAAGGAACATCATGAAGGTCTATTACGACAAAGACGCCGATCTCTCGCTGATCAAGGGCAAGAAGGTCACCATCGTTGGCTACGGTTCGCAAGGCCATGCGCACGCTCAAAATCTCATCGATTCGGGAGTCAAGGTCACGGTTGGCCTGCGCAAGGGCGGCGCCTCGTGGAGCAAGGTTGAAGCGGCCGGGATCAAGGTCGAGGAAGTGGCCAAGGCGGTCAAGGGCGCCGACGTGGTGATGATGTTGTTGCCCGACGAGAACATCCCGGCCGTCTATTACAACGATGTCGAGCCGAACATCAAGAAGGGCGCGACGCTGGCTTTCGCGCACGGCTTCAACATTCACTACAATCAAGTGGTGCCGCGCGCCGACCTCGACGTCATCATGATCGCGCCGAAAGGGCCCGGCCATACGGTGCGTTCGGAATACCTCAAGGGTGGCGGCGTTCCGTCGCTGATCGCCGTGCATCAGGACGTCTCGAAGAAGGCCAAGGGCATCGCGCTGTCGTATGCGGCGGCCAACGGCGGTACCAAGGGCGGCGTCATCGAGACCAGCTTCCGCGAAGAGACCGAAACCGACTTGTTCGGCGAACAGGCCGTGCTCTGCGGCGGCGTCGTCGAATTGATCAAGATGGGTTTCGAAACGCTGACCGAAGCGGGTTACGCACCTGAAATGGCTTACTTCGAGTGTCTGCACGAAGTCAAGTTGATCGTCGATCTGATCTATGAAGGCGGCATCGCCAACATGAACTATTCGATCTCCAACAACGCCGAGTACGGCGAGTACGTGACCGGCCCGGAAGTGATCAACGAAGAGTCGCGCTATGCCATGCGCAACGCGCTCAAGCGCATCCAGAATGGCGAATACGCCAAGAGTTTCATCCTCGAAGGCAAGACCAATTATCCTTCGATGACCGCGCGTCGTCGTTTGACCGCCGAGCATCCGGTCGAAGTCGTCGGCGCCAAGCTGCGTGACATGATGCCTTGGATCAAGAAAAACAAGCTGGTTGACCAGACCAAGAACTGATCTGGCTCGGCGGAGCCTGCGGGCTCTGTTCTCACTTTGGGCGGTGTCGGTTTCCGACCCGCCCAAGTGCTTTTAAGGATTGAAATGAACTATCCGCATCCGTTTCTCGCCAAGGAAGGCTGGCCCTTCATCGCCGGCTCTTTGCTTCTGGCCGTCGTGGCCTCGTTTGCCGGATTCTGGTCGCTGCCGCTGTGGGTGATCTTCATTTTCTGCGTCCAGTTTTTCCGCGATCCGGCGCGCGTCATTGCCGGTGGGGCCACAAGCGTCCTGGCGCCGGCTGACGGGCGCATCGTCGTCGTCGAGGAGGCCGATGATCCCTACCTCAAGCGCCGCGCGCTAAAAATCAGCGTGTTCATGAACGTCTTCAACGTGCATTCGAACCGTTCGCCGATCAAGAGCCGCGTGCTGCAGAAGTGGTATCAGCCGGGCAGCTTCCTCAACGCGGCGCTCGACAAGGCATCGCTCGAGAACGAGCGCTGTGCGCTGCATCTGAAGACTGACGATGGGCGTGACATCACCTGTGTTCAGATCGCCGGTCTGGTGGCGCGGCGCATCCTCAATTACGTCGATTCCGGCAGCGCTCTGGAGGCCGGTCAGCGCTACGGCTTCATCCGCTTCGGTTCGCGCGTCGATCTTTACCTGCCGCTCGACAGCAAGGTCAAAGTGGTGATTGGCGACAAGGTCTCGGCAGCGAGCCGGGTACTCGCCGAACTGTCGTAGCTCATTCAGCGCGGCGATCGGGATCGTCTGACGTAGCCGATCGCCGAGGCGAAGAAAATTAGCGACAGGATGATTTCGCCCGCCGCCAGCGCGCTGCTGACGCCGGTTTCGCTGGTGGCACGCACGACGCCCTCGGCGAAATAGAGCAGGATCAGCATCGACGCCCACTGATACGTATAGCGGCGGCCACGCAGGATGCCAAAGAGTGGCGCCAGCAACGGCAGGCATTTGAGCGCCAGCCACGACCCGCCGGACTGAATCGGCGCCAGGCGCAACTCCCAGGCCAGGCAAAGAAAAATCAGTGCGATCAGGCTGCTGCAGGCGCCAAGATAGAGATTGCGTAAAGTCATTGTGCTGGCTCAAGAGGCCGGTCGGGCGACCTTTTTGCCGATCCTGTGCCGGCGGGATGGCTGGTCGATCGGGTGGGCTGTGGTCGAAGGGGAAACCGCAGTAGACTGCCGCGGTAGGCTGCAATTGGCTGCGCCATTATAGAGAGATTATGACCCATTTGTTTTCCCGTTCGCGCGCCTTTGCGGCGCGTATCGTCCAGCGCTTCGTCGAAGAGAACTTCGATCAGATCAGCGCCAGCCTGGCGTTTACGACGCTGCTTTCGCTGGTGCCGCTGGTCGCCGTCGTGCTCGGGGTGATGTCGGTGCTGCCGAGCTTTCCGGGAATGGTCGAGCAGCTCAATCAGTTCGTGATGCGCAGTCTGTTGCCCGAGCGCAGCGCCGGGATGATCATCAACTACGTGTTCGAGTTCTCGCAAAAGGCGGCCAATGTCACCGTGTTCGGCCTGGCGGGTCTGGTCGCCTCGGTGCTGCTGTTGCTGCTTTCCATCGAACGCACGTTCAACCACATCTGGCGCGTCAGCGAAGATCGGCCGTGGTGGAAAAAGCTCGGGCTCTACGCGGCGGTTCTCGCACTGTGGCCGTTCGTCGTCAGCGGCGTGGTGCTGGCCACCTACTACGCGGTCACCACTTCGCTCGGCCTGATCAATGAGCCCGAATGGTTGCGCGGCGTCGTGTTCAAGGCGGCGGGGCTGGCCGTCGCCGCGATCTTCTTCGCCGGACTCTATATCGCCGTTCCCAATGCGCGTGTCGCTGCCTGGGACGCGTTGTGGGCCGGGTCGTTTGCCGCCCTCGGCTTTTGGTTGATGCAAAAGGGCTTCGAGCTTTACCTCGCGAGCTTTCCGTCCTTGACGCTCGTTTACGGTGCTTTTGCCACCGTCCCGATTTTTCTGCTCTGGCTCTACCTGTCGTGGGCCATGGTTTTGCTCGGTGCGCTGGTGGCCGCAACGCTTCCCGAGTTTCGCTGCGCCGATCGTCAGTCGGACTGAGGCGGTCGCATTGTCAGGTGCTGGGGCGCGTCGGGTTCGATCGAGAAAATAGCGATCTGGCTGTTTTGTTCGTTGAGGTGAGTGCTCTTGACCTCGCGCACGACGATGTTGTCCTTTTCGATGACCAGGATCAGGGGGCTCGGCTGTTCATCGAGCGCACCGGAAGGGACAACCAGCATCTCGCTCGAGCGCAAGGCGCGGATTTCGGGCAGGATCAGTACCGAGCGCAGCGGGCGGTCGCCAGATTCGCCGGGTAGTGCCAGCAGCGCCGGAACGGCGCGGGTCGCCAGGATCTGCAGACCTAATTCAAGGTGTTCCTGATTTTCGGACAACGCCCAGCGCACGATGCAGATTTGCCAGGTGTTCCCTGATTCGGTGCGGATCGCGGCAACGTCGCCGACCGACAACGCGCTGGTTTTTCCGGCGACGTGCATGAACGCGTAGCCATCCGGGCTTTCGTTGATGATCATCCAGTTCGACGTTTCCTGTAGCGCCGCTTCGCCATGCTGGAACAGTCGCCACAGGTTGGTCAGCCCGCAGCACAGCAGCGCGCGATAATTCTGTCGGCGGCGTGGAAAGCGGCGCTTGTCGGGCTCTCCCCAGTAGCTGACCAGGCGACGCAGCACACCGCGTCCGGCGGACGTGTCGGCAAAGTCCGGCAGCCCGATCGCCTTGGCCTGCGCACCGGCTTCGAGTTCGGCGAGCTGTTGCTTGAGCCGCGCAGCGAGTCGGGCGCAGCTGAAATAATAGACGGGGGTGTCTGGCGGCGGCGTGTTGCGGGCACAGGCGAATGCTCCGGCGTCGCGTGCCGGGTCGATCCAGAAGGCGGCGGGCGTTGGCGCGGCGCTCTCGTCGCAAGGCTCGACGCCGTCGGCAAAGCGGGCGAGGTAGGCGGCGACAAATTCGATCTCGGTCGAGGTGAACGACGCCGGTTGCGCGCAGGCGAGCAGCACCGCCGAGTAATAGATGTCCTGCAGCGTGCTGCGACCGCCTGGCGGGATGGCGTTGGTCAGTTCGAGGTGGCGTGCGGTCTCGTAGGTCTGGTGCAGTTGCCGCCAGATGCTGACGACGGGAGGGGAGGCGACCAGGCTGCTGATCAGCAGGTGTTGGGCGAGGGCGTGCAGACTTTGCGCCAGCGTCTGCTCCGGCGGCACACTGACCGGATGTTCGTCGAGGGTCGCCAGCAAATCGTCGGCCAGCGTGCGCAGCAAGAGCTGTAGACTGCGGATCAGTTGCCTGGTTTTCCGCGGAATGGGGATCGGCAGCGCGGCATCGCTCAGCGACGCGAGTATGATGCTGACCGTTGAAGTGCCACGCGCGTAGAGGCGCGCCAGCGTCAGCGCCCGTTGCTCGGACGTCAGCTGGCTGACGCGCCAGGTTCCCAGCTGGCGGTGCAGCTGCGCCAGTTCGTCGGCGGCGTTGGGCGGTCGCGGCGAGTCGAGCCAGTTGAACAGCGACTGCAGTCCCGCCGGCGGGGCCGTGCTGACGAGATTAAATATCAGCTTGTTTTTCCGCGCTTTCTTGTTATAATTTCGCCCTTTTTCTGAATTCGGAATAGATCCTATGGTAGTTATTCGTCTGGCCCGTGGCGGCGCCAAGAAGCGTCCCTTCTACAATATGGTGGTGGCTGATTCGCGCACTCGTCGTGATGGCCGCTTTATTGAACGGATTGGCTTCTACAATCCGATCGCTACTGAGAAAGAAGAGGGGCTGCGCGTCGCTTCCGACCGTTTGACCTACTGGCAGCAGCAGGGTGCCCAGCTGTCGCCGACCGTCGCTCGTCTGGTCAAGCAGCTCGGCGCCAAGGTTGCAGCCTGATCGTTTGTCGGAACGCTTGTTAGAGAACTCCTTGCCTGAGTCTGCTGGTTTTGTTGCGCCAGCCGACATCGTTGTTCTGGGCAAGATCGTAGGCCCGTATGGCTTGCGTGGTGCGGTCGAGGTGCGCAACACGAGCGGGAGTCTTCTGGGGCGCGTGCTCGGCCTGATCGAAACGCCTGCCAACGCGGTACTGCGGGTTGGCGATGGTGAGAAAGACGAGCAGTTGCTGCCTTTTGTCGCGGCGGTGGTGCTCGACGTCGATCTGGCGGCGAAGACGGTGCGCGTTGATTGGGAAGCCGACTGGTGACTTTGCCCGTTCGCCAGCGATGTTTCGTTGCCGACGTGGTGACGCTGTTTCCCGAGATGTTCGTCGCGTTGTCGCAGTCAGGCGTGACCAGGCGGGCGATCGAAGAAGCGCGCTGGAGCTTGAATTTCTGGAATCCGCGCGATTTTACGCAGGACGCGCACCGGACGGTCGATGATCGGCCTTACGGCGGTGGTCCGGGGATGGTGATGATGGCCGCGCCGCTGGTCGCGGCGATCGAGGCGGCCAAGGCCAGGCAGGCGGCGGCGGGGGTGAGCCGTAGCCGGGTGATCTGTCTGTCGCCGCAAGGCGCGCAGCTCACGCATCAGCGGGTGATGGGTTTGGTGGACGACGCGCTGCAGGGTGAAGCCGGGTTGATCCTGCTTTGCGGGCGTTACGAAGGAATCGACGAGCGTCTGATCGAGCGCTGCGTCGATGAGGAAGTTTCGATCGGGGATTTCGTTCTTTCGGGTGGCGAGATTCCGGCGATGGCCTTGCTTGATGCCGTCGTCAGGCAGTTGCCGGGCGTCCTCAACGACGCCGAGTCGGCAACACAGGATTCGTTTGTCGCGGGTTTGCTGGATTGCCCGCACTTTACGCGGCCGGAGGATTACGAGGGTCAGCGGGTGCCGGACGTGCTGTTGTCCGGTCACCACGAGCAGATTCGTCGCTGGCGCCTCAAACAGGCGCTGGGGCGAACGTGGCAGCGACGTCCCGATTTGTTGGCGGGGCGTTCGCTGTCGAAAGAGGAAACGCAACTCCTGGTGCAGTTTCAGGAGCAATGCGGTCAGCATAATAAAACGTAATGTTTGTAAATGGAGTTAAAAAATGAATCTGATCGAGCAACTTGAGCAAGAAGAAATCGCCCGTCTGGGCAAAACCGTTCCGGCTTTCGCGCCTGGCGACACGGTCGTCGTCCAGGTCAAGGTCAAGGAAGGTACGCGCGAGCGTTTGCAGGCTTACGAGGGCGTCGTGATTGCCAAGCGCAATCGCGGACTCAACTCGAGCTTCATCGTGCGCAAGATTTCGTCCGGCGAGGGCGTCGAACGTACTTTCCAGACCTATTCGCCGCTGGTCGCCGCGATTGAAATCAAGCGTCGTGGCGATGTGCGTCGCGCCAAGCTCTACTACCTGCGCGAGCGTTCGGGCAAGTCGGCGCGCATCAAGGAAAAGCTGACGCGTCGCGTCAAGGAAGCCGTCGCTCAGTAAGCATAAGCGACAGGCAAAAAAGCGGGGCAGCGTCGCAAGACGCTGCCCCGTTGTCGTTGACGCTTGCCGAACGCTCAGGCCGGACGGTGGGTCTTCTGGCTTTCGATCAGCGCATACGCCGAGTGGTTGTGAATCGACTCGAAGTTCTCGGATTCGACGACGTAGGAGTCGATTCGCGTTTCGGCGGAAAGCCGCGCGGCGACGTCGCGAACCATGTCCTCGACGAATTTCGGGTTGTCGTAGGCGCGTTCAGTGACGTATTTTTCGTCGGGGCGCTTGAGCAGGCCGTAAAGCTCGCAGGAGGCCTGCGTCTCGACCAGTTGGACGATCTCTTCGATCCACAGGTGATCGTTGATCCTGGCGCTGACGGTGACGTGTGAGCGCTGGTTGTGCGCGCCACGTTCGGAAATTTTCTTCGAGCAGGGACACAGGCTGGTCACCGGAACGACGACCTTGACCGTCGAGGCGATTTCGCCGTGACAGATTTCGCCGGAGAGCGTGACGTCGTAATCCATCAGGCTTTGCACGCCGGAGACCGGCGCCGCCTTGTTGATGAAGTACGGGAAATTCATTTCGATGTGTCCGGTTTGCGCCTCGAGCTTGTCGACCATCTCGCGCAACATCGCCGGGAAGTTCTCGACCGAGATTTCGCGTTCGTTGCTGTTGAGGATTTCGACGAAACGCGACATGTGCGTTCCCTTGAAATTGTGCGGCAGCCCGACGTACATGTTGAACACGGCGATGGTGTGCTGGATGCCGCCCGAGCGGTCGAGGACCTTGACCGGGTGGCGGATCGACTTGATGCCGACGCGGTTGATGGCGATCCGCCGGGTGTCGGCGAGATTCTGGACGTCGACCATGGCGACGGGGGCGGGCGGGGTTTGCGGTGCGTTCATTGCGTTTCCTGAGTGGCGCGGTGGCCGATTAGCGGACCGTCGGCGCGAGGTCCTGGTGTGCGCGTGCGGTGCGGATGATGCCGGCCTTGTCGAGACCGACTTCGGCGAGCAGCAGCGCTTGATCGCCATGATCGATGAAGCGGTCGGGAAGACCCAGGCGAACCAATTGCGTCGGGCTGTTGATTTCCTCCAGGACGCGAGCGACTTCGGCGCCGGCGCCACCGATCAGGGCGTTCTCTTCGACGCTGATCAGCAGCGAATGTTCCCGTGCCAGCTCGATAATCAGCTCGCGGTCGATCGGTTTGACGAAGCGCATATTGGCGAGCGTCGCGTCGAGTTCCTCGGCCGCTGCGAGCGCCGGCGTGACCATGCTGCCGAAAGCGAGCAGTGCGATCGCCTTGCCGCGGCGGCGGATTTCACCGCGGCCGACCGGCAGATCGGCAAGAGCCTGCTGCGTCGCGACGCCGGGGCCTGAGCCGCGTGGGTAGCGCACGGCGCTCGGACCGTCGAGACGGTAGGCGGTGGTCAGCATGCGGCGGCATTCCTCTTCGTCGGCGGGCGTCATCACCGTAAGATTCGGGATGCAGGTCAGGAACGACAGGTCGAAGCTGCCGTGGTGCGTCGGGCCGTCGGCGCCGACCAGGCCACCGCGATCGAGCGCGAAGACGACCGGCAGCTTTTGCAGTGCAACGTCGTGGATCAACTGGTCGTAACCGCGCTGCAGGAAGGTCGAGTAGATCGCCAGCACCGGCCGCATTCCCTCGCAGGCGAGTCCGGCGGCGAAGGTCACGGCGTGCTGCTCGGCGATGCCGACGTCGAAGTAGCGCTCGGGGAAAAGCTCGGCGAAACGAACCATTCCCGAGCCTTCGCCCATCGCCGGGGTGATCGCGACCAGTCGGGGGTCGGCGGCGGCCATGTCGCACAACCAGTCGCCGAAAACCTTCGTATAGGTCGGTTTGCCGCCGGTCTTGCCGCCTTCGATGCCGACCTCGGGGGCAAACTTGGAAACCCCGTGGTAGAGGATCGGGTCGGCTTCGGCGAGCTTGTAGCCGTGCCCCTTGCGCGTGATGACGTGGAGGAACTGCGGCCCCTTGAGCTTCTGCAGGTTCTGCAGCGTCGGCACCAGCGAATCGAGGTCGTGGCCGTCGATCGGGCCGATATAGTTGAAGCCGAGCTCCTCGAACAGCGTTCCCGGCGTCAGCATTCCCTTGACGTGCTCTTCGACGCGGTTGGCGAATTCGAGCAGCGACGGCGAGACGCCGAGCACCTTTTCGCCGGCCTTGCGCGCGGCGTTGAAGGTGGTACCGGAAAAAAGGCGCGCCAGATACTTGTTGAGCGCACCGACCGGCGCCGAGATCGACATGTCGTTGTCGTTGAGCACGACGAGCATGTCGGCGTCGGCGACGCCAGCGTTGTTCATCGCCTCGAAGGACTGCCCAGCCGACATCGCGCCGTCGCCGATGATCGCCACCGTACGCTGTGTCTGCCCCTTGAGCTTGAACGCCAGCGCCATGCCGAGCGCGGCCGAGATCGACGTCGACGAGTGACCGACGCCGAAAGTGTCGTACTCGCTCTCGCCGCGCTTGGGAAAGCCGGAAACGCCGCCGTGTGCGCGCAGCCCGGCCATTCCCGCGCGCCGTCCGCTGAGCACCTTGTGGGCGTAGGTCTGGTGGCCGACGTCCCAGACCAGCTTGTCATTGGGGGTGTCGAAGACGTAGTGCAGCGCGACGGTCAGTTCGACGGTGCCGAGGTTGGACGCGAGGTGGCCGCCAGTCTTGGAGACGGACTCGACGAGGAAGCTGCGCAACTCGTCGGCCAATTGCGGCAACTGTTTCCGATCCAGTTCGCGCAACTGCGCCGGGGTGCTGATGGTGTCGAGCAGAGGATAGGAAGTCATGGGTGCACAATCTGGCGTGAGTCGTCGGTCCCGCCCGCCGAGGCGGGTCCGGTCGAGCGGCTAAAACTTGCGGTGAGTGATGAAATCAGTGAGGGCGATCAAGCGCCGGGCGCGTTCGCCAAACACGGCGAGTGAATCGAGCGCTTGCGTTCTCAAACTGTCGGCGAATTCGCGCGCGCCTTCGAGGCCGAGCAGGCTGACATAGGTCGGTTTTTCGGCGGCTTCGTCCTTGCCGGCGGTCTTGCCCAGCGTCGCGGTGCTCGCCGTGCAGTCGAGGATGTCATCGACGACCTGAAAGAGCAAACCGGCGCGTTTGGCGAAACGGTCGAGCGCAGCCTCGGCGTCGGCTTCGAGCGGGTCTCCGCACAGCGCGCCGAGCATCACCGCGGCGCGGATCAGCGCGCCGGTCTTGAGCGCGTGCATCAGCTCGAGCTCGGGTTGGTTGAGGGTTTGGCCGACCGCCGCCAGATCGATCGCCTGGCCGCCGGCCATGCCGCACGAGCCGCTGGCGTGGGCCAGCAGGCGAACCATTGCGAGTTGGCGCGCGCCCAGGTCGGCGCGTGCGAGCACCTCGAAGGCGAGCGTCTGCAGGCTGTCGCCGACCAGCAGCGCGGTCGGCTCGTCGTAGGCGACGTGACAGGTCGGCCGGCCGCGGCGCAACACGTCGTCGTCCATGCACGGCAGGTCGTCGTGCACCAGCGAATAGGCGTGGATCAGTTCGACCGCGCAGCCGGCGATCTCCAGGCGTTGCGCCGTCGCACCGGTCAGTTCGCCGGCGGCGAAGGCGAGCAGCGGGCGTACGCGTTTGCCGGCGCCCAGGGTCGCGTAGCGCATCGCCTGGTGCAGGCGCGCCGGGATCGCTTCTTCGGGGGGCAGCAAGCGCGCGAGCGTCGCTTCGGTGCGCGCCTGCACGGCGCGCATCCAGTCGGGAAAGGGCAGGTCAGCGCTGTTTTCGGTGGAGCAATTATTCACGGCGTCACTCATTGGGCGGCCCCGCTGGCCGCGTCGAAATCGCGCAGCGCGCCGCCTTCAAGCACCTCTATCTTGCGCTCGGCGTCGGCGAGCTGCTGCTGGCAATGCTTGAGCAACTCGCTGCCGCGCCGATACGCTGCGATCGATTCTTCGAGCGGCAGTTGTCCGCCTTCCATGCGCTGGACGATCTGCTCAAGCTCGGCAAGCGCCGCTTCATACGTGGTTTCTTTGGCCACAGCGCCGGCCGGCAGGTCGACAGTTTGGGCAGGGTGGGATCGCGGCATCGGAAAAGCTCGAATCAAACCGGGTAAAATAGCCCAAATAGGGGCGTCCGGTCAATTGGAATGCGATTAAAATGCCCTTTTCAATGAATTGGCCGCCTGACCAGAAGGTCTGGCGTCCGCTCAATAGCTCCCGCCAATATGCAATCCCTGTGGATGATTGCGGCCAGCTTCCTGTTCGCCTGCATGGGCGTCTGCGTGAAGTTTGCCGCCGAGTTTTTTTCGACCGCCGAAATCGTTTTCTATCGCAGCCTCATTGCGCTGGTCTTCATGTTGCTGCTGGTGCGCGCGCGTGCCATCCCGATCGCCACGCCGCACTGGCGCTTCCAGCTGTGGCGCAGCATCAGCGGCTTCGTTTCGCTGATGCTCTATTTTTACGCGCTGTCGATGCTGCCGCTGGCCACCGCGGTGACGCTGGCCTATACCTCGCCGCTGTTTCTGACGCTTTTTCTGTGCTGGTTCAGGAACGAAAGGCTGCGTCCGGCGATGTTCGGCGCGCTCGGCCTGGGCTTTGTCGGCGTCGTGCTGTTGCTGCGCCCGACCTTTCACGCCGAGCAGTTGCTCGGCGGCCTGATCGGGCTGGGTAGTGGCATGGTCGCCGGACTCGCCTACTACAACGTCAAGGAACTGGGCGAGCGCGGCGAAGTCGAGGAACGCACGGTATTTTATTTCTCGCTGGTCTCGGCGGTGATCAGCGGGGTCTGGATGACGCTCTTCGAGTTTCATCGCATCAACGTCCCGGGCGGACTGCTGCTGCTTGGCGTCGGCGGCTTCGGAACGCTCGCCCAACTGGCCATGACGCGCGCCTACAACCGCGGCCGCACGCTGATGGCCGCCTGCCTGGCCTATTCGACGGTGATCTTCGCCAGCCTGTTCGGCATGCTGTTCTGGCACGAGACGCTGTCGTTCGGCGCCTGGTCGGCGATCGCGTTGATCGTCACCAGCGGTGTCCTCGCCTCGCTCTTTTCGCGCGCCAATCCGGCCGAGCAGGACTGATGCTACACTCGCACGAACACACCGGGAGAATGTCATGATTGTTACCCAACACCAGCCCAAACGCGTCACGGTCACCGTCTACGGCGAATTCACGCTGGCCGATTACAAAGAGTTCGAAGCGATGGTGGGAGACACGGTCCGTGTCGATGGCTCGGTCGATCTGCTCTTCGATTTGCGCGAGATGGCCGATTTCACGCTCGACGTGGCCTGGGAAGACATCGTCTTCGCACGCGCCCATGCGCACGATTTTCGCCGCATCGCGGTGCTCACGCACAGTCAGTGGGTGGCCTGGAGCGCCTGGTTGTCGCAGATTTTCGTCCAGGCGCAAATGCAGGTCTTTGCCGACGAGGGCGCGGCGCGCGCGTGGCTGGACGAAACCGCATGAGCTTCTCGACGCTGGTGTCCTGCGACGTTCTGGCAAGCCACCTTGACGATCCGAGCTGGCGCGTCTTCGATTGCCGCCATCAATTGTCCGACGTCGATTACGGCGCCCGGGCCTACGCCGAGGGGCATCTGCCCGGCGCATTCTTCGTCCATCTGGACCGCGACCTGTCGTCGCCGATGAACGGGACCAACGGCCGCCATCCGTGGCCCGATGGCGAGCGCCTGGCCGACCTGCTCGGCGCCGCAGGCGTTTCGCCGGCGACGCAGGTAGTCGTCTATGACGATGCGGGCGGAATGATCGCCGCGCGGCTGTGGTACTTGCTGCGCTGGCTCGGGCACGAAAAAGTCGCGCTGCTCGACGGCGGCATCGGTCAGTGGGTCAAGCAAGGCCGGCCGCTGTCGACCGAGTTGCCGACCTCGGCTCCCGCTCTTTTTGCCGAAACGATCGCGCCGCGCGACTGGCTGCTCGGTGCCGCCGCGGTGCTGGCCAATCTCGACCAGGGCGAGTTGGTGCTGGTCGATGCGCGTTCGCCCGATCGCTTCCGCGGCGAGAATGAGACGATCGATCCGGTCGGCGGCCACATTCCGGGCGCGCGCAACCGTTTCTTCCGCGACAACCTCGACGGCGATGGGCTGTTTCGCCCGGCCGCTGAACTGCGCAGCGAATTCGTCGAGTTGCTCGCTGGCGCGCAGCCTGCTCAGTCGGTGATGTATTGCGGCTCGGGCGCGTCGGCGTGCGTCAATCTGCTGGCCATGGAAATCGCCGGGCTGCGCGGTGCGCGGCTCTACGCCGGGTCGTGGAGCGAATGGTGCAGCGATCCGGCGCGGCCGGTCGCGCGTTGAGAAAGTCCGTCTGAAGCGCCGGCCTGCACGCCAATAGGCACGGGCAGGCTGGCGCTGCCCGCCGGGAAAGCCAATGAGCATGCGGCTTTCCGCAGGTGGGGTGCCAGGATGACCTGTTGGCGGCTGTCTGGCGCAGGCGTTAGGCGGCGTTGACCGATTCGAGCGCGCCGCTCAAGGCGCGTTCGAAGATCTCTTCCTGGCGAACGATTCGCGCCGCGCCGTCGCGGATCTGGCGCGCCAGCGCGTCGGGCGTGATCGAGATGGCCTTGGCCGACTGATGGTTGCTGAACAGCAAGATGCCGCGCTGCGGGCTGATCCAGTTGAGTCGTTCGCGCTTGCCGGCGTCTTCGCTACCAAACTCGACCCAGTCGCCGCGTTTGAGCTCGCTGACCTGACGATGAATTTCGCGGTCGTCGGCGCGCCAGATCGGGCGCGCGCCGACCAGCATCACCTCCTCGACCTCGACGCCGTCATCGATGCTGCGCGTCATCACCAGATCGCCCTCGGCGGCCGGGGTGAACAGCGCGGCGACGTTCGGTTCCTCGTCGTGGGCCGGGATCGGCGGCGCCGGGGTCTCGCCCTTGAGCGCCGCCGCATGGTACGGCAGCAGGCGGTCGAAGAAAGCGCTGCTCTGCTCGGCGCCGGTATTGACGCTGGCCAGGCCCTGGTTGAGCCGCGCCAGCAAGCCGGGCAGCAGGCTGATCAGCTTGAGGCGATCTTCCGGTCGCGTCTTGGGCGCGACGCTCCAGACGAGGTCGTTCATCGTCTGCACGGCCGCCTGCCAGGCGTTGTCGTCGTCACCGAGCGCGCCGGCCTGCAGCACGCCGAGCCAGTGTTCGGCGAGAAAATCGTCGATCAGCGCGGGCAGCGCGCCGGCGCTCCTGGCCGTTTCGAGCGCGCGCTGCGCGCGTTCCCAGCTGGCGTTTTGCTGTTCGCGCAGATTGACGACGTTGGCCGCGGTCAGCGCCGTGCGGTCTTCCTCGTTCTGGCGTTCGCCGACGAAGGACTCGAGTTCGGCGAGCGCCGTGCCGAAAATCTCGACGTCGCTCTGGAACTCGGCCTGGATCCTCTCGACGAGTTCGGCGAGCTTGCGATAGAAGGGGTCGCTTTGGGCCACCGAGCCACCCCAGCGAATCGAGATCCCCGAGATGCTGCCGAGGAAGCGGCGCGTCGGATGCTGGCGGTCGGCGAAGAAGCCGGGGTTCTGCATCGCCACCTTGAGTACCGGGATTTGCAGCCGGCTGAGCAGCGCCTTGACGGCGACCGGAATGTGCGCGTCGTCGAAAATGAAGTCGAACAGCATCGCCACGATGTCGATCGTCACCGCGGCGAGACCGCCGACCTGCTGCGCGTTGGGCGAGTCGCGGACCTGGCGCACCTGGTTGATGATCGAGCCGGCCGGAGCGTGCTGCAGTTCGTCGAGCGAGGCGAGCAGCAGCTGATCGATGCCTGCCGTGTCGGGTGTCGCGCCGGTCGCCGTCGCCGGCACGGCGGTGTGGCCAACGCGCGCCAGCGCCAGGCGTTGCAGCGTTGCCAGGATGCCTTGGTCGGTGAGCGCGGTAGCGCTTGCCGTCGCGCCGCCCGATGGCTGCGCTGCGGGAACGGGCGGCGCCGTGCTGCGCTGATAGCTGCGTTTGAAGTCGGGCAGGATGCCGCGTTCGATCAGCGCGGCGTTGAGCTGCCGGTAGATCGGCGGCAGCGCCAGGTGCAGGTGGCGTTCGAGGCGGCGCAGCAGCAGCAGTTGCGTTTGGCCATCGGCGACTAGCGTCGCGCAGGCGTTGGACAGTGCGCGGCAAACGACCGGCGGGGCCAGGGGATTGGCGTTGCCGGCGGCCTCGTCCTGGCCGAGCAGGACGGCGACGCGGCGGTTGAGCGGGTAGAGTTCAGCGTCGCACGACTCGCCAAGCTGAGCGGCGAATTCGCGGATCACGATGTGCTTGGCGAGGTCTTCGTCGTCGACCAGTTCAAGACCGTGAAAGTCGGGCAGTTCGAGCGGCTGCTCGCTGCCGCCGACTGGCGGATTGGCCTGATTCTGGCACAGCTCGGCTTCGGCGACGAGGTCGTGGCGAAAGGTCTCGAGCAGCGACGCCCAGTCTTTCTCGATCGCTGCGCGCAGGTCGAGATAACGCGTTTGTTCCTGTCGATCGCGCGTGGCGTCGGCGAGCACAAAGAGCTCTTCGGAAATGCCAGTCGCGACGTCGTGCAGCCAGCGGCTCAGATGCTCGAGCAACTGCTCGCGGCATTCGCCAAGAATGCGCAGTCCGGGGCTGCGGTCGCGACCGCGGCCATTGAGCGAGACGACTTTGTTCGACGGGCGGTACGCGGCGGGCTTGCTCATGCGCTTGTCTTCAGCGAGGCGCTGCCGAACTGGCGGCCAAGGTCGGGCGGTTGGATGCCGGCGCTCGGCGGTATCTGAAGTAAGAAATCACGATCAATCCTGCTTTCCGGTCGGTGCAGTGACTTTTGCGCCGCCGCCTGCCGTTGAGGCAACTGACCGGCGCTAGAACGACCTGCGTTGATAGTATCGGAACGCCGGTGGAAATCAAGCGCGATCGGTGTTCGCTTGCGCCAGCGCCCAGCCGACGTGTTCGCGCACCAGCGGCGATGGGTGGTCGAGACGTGCGCCGAGCGCGGCTCGCATCGCCTCGTTGGCGGGCGAATTGCCCAGCGCGACGGCGATATTGCGCAGCCAGCGCGCGTGTCCGATGCGGCGGATCGGGCTGCCGGCGAGCCGCTCTGCGAACTCGCGCTCGCTCCAGGCGAAGAGCTCGGCGAGCCTCATCGCGTCGAGTCCGTGGCGAACGGCAAAAGCGGGATCGCCGACGTGGGCCAGGCGATTCCACGGGCAGCATAGCTGGCAATCGTCGCAGCCGTAGATGCGGTTGCCGATCAGCGCTCGCAGTTCGACCGGTATCGCGCCGGGCAGCTCGATGGTCAGATACGAGATGCAGCGGCGCGCGTCGACTTCGTAGGGCGCGACGATCGCGGCGGTCGGGCAGGCGGCGATACAGCGCGTGCAGCTGCCGCAGTGCTCAGCGATCGGCGCGTCGGGCGGTAGCGGCAGCGTGCAGTAGATTTCGCCGAGAAAGTGCCACGAGCCGCTGCGCGTCAGCGACAAGGTATGCTTGCCGCGCCAGGCGATTCCCGACTGGCGCGCGAATTCGACTTCCATCACCGGCGCCGAATCGGCAAAGACGCGGTAGGCGTAAGACGAATCGGCTTCGCTCGTCGCGACGGCCTGGCCGATGCGCTCGGCGAGCTTCTGCAAGCGCAGGCGAAACGTCTTGTGATAGTCGCGGCCGAGCGCGTAGCGCGAGATGTAGCCGAGTTGGCCGTCGGCCAACACGGCCTGCGCATCGGCGGCGGCCGGCCAATAGGGCAGGCGCGCCGAAATCACCGATTGCGTTGCGGGCACCAGCGCTGGCGGCTCACTGCGCAGCGCGGCGTGTTTGGCCATATAATCCATTTCGCCGTGACGGCCGAGTTCCAGCCAGCGCAACAGGCCGGGACTGGCGGCAGAAACGTCGGCACCGGCGATTCCCAGCTCGGCAAAGCCCAGTTCCTGGCCCCAGCTTTTTATCTTTTTGACCAGCGCGCCCCAATCGACCGGGCCTCGGGCGACCGCGGCGAGTGCGCCCGTATCGGAGTTTTTCTTGTGCATAGCCCGAATCATAGCCCGCTTCGTTCTGCGTCAACGCTGACGCGCTCGTTGCCGGACGAGGCGGCGACCATCGCGCTCGGGCGCGAACTCGCGCCATTGCTGGCTCCCGGCATGGTTGTCTGGCTCGACGGCGAGCTGGGCGCCGGCAAAACCACGCTGGTGCGCGCGCTGCTGCGTGCGCTCGGCCACAGCGGTCCGGTCAAAAGCCCGACCTATACGCTGGTTGAAGTTTACGTAGTTTCGAGCATATACTGGTATCACTTTGATTTTTATCGTTTCAATGAACCCACAGAGTTTGAAGATGCCGGCCTTGGCGAATACTTTCGGGATGATTGCGTGTGCCTCGTCGAGTGGCCTGAAAAGGCCGCTGGTTACGTGCCGCCGGCTGATCTCGCGCTCGTCTTTCGCTTTGCCGGACAGACACCCGAATCGGGGCGCCTGCTCGAACTCGTCGCCCATAGCGAGACGGGGCGGCAATGTCTGAGCGAACTCGCCAGCCGCTGGCCGGGCGCCGGGACCTGATCAAGTTCGCCGGCGCGTCGCTGCTGCTGCTGGTCAGCCCGGTCGGACGCGCCGCCGTTGACCGCTCCCCCGGGATTCTTGCCGTCCGCGTCTGGCCGGCCGCCGATTACACGCGGGTGGCGATCGAATGCTCGGCACCGCTCAAATATTCGCACTTCATGATCAAGGACCCCGAGCGTCTGGTCGTCGACCTCGAGGGAATCGAGTTCAACCGAGTGCTCGAAGGGCTGGCCGGGAAAATTTCACCGGACGACCCCAACATCAAGCTGCTGCGCGCCGGCCGCTTCAAGCCCGGCGTCGTTCGTTTGGTGATGGAGCTCAAGAACGAGGTCAAGCCGCAGGTCTTCGTGCTGCCACCGGCCGGCGAGTACGGCCATCGCCTGGTGCTCGACGTCTATCCTTTGGAGCCGCCTGACGCCTTGCTGCAACTGCTCGAAAGAAACGACACGCTGCTCGGCAATATGGGGCTGCAGGTCGAAAAAATGCCGCAGCCCAATTCGGCGATCAAGGCCGAAAGGCCGCGCTCGGGCAAGCCGGTCGTCGATCGGCTGGTCACCATCACGCTCGATCCCGGGCATGGCGGAGAAGACCCCGGCGCAGTCGGTAGTGGCGGCAGCTACGAGAAGAACGTCACGCTGGCCGTCGCCCGGCGCCTGAAGGCCAAGATCGACGCCGAACCCAATATGCGCGCGGTGCTCACTCGCGACACCGATTTCTTCGTGCCGCTGCATATGCGCGTGCAGAAGGCGCGGCGTATCCAGTCCGACCTGTTCGTTTCGATTCATGCCGATGCTTTTACGCGTCCCGACGCCAACGGTTCGTCGGTGTTCGCGCTGTCCGAAAGCGGCGCGTCGAGTTCGGCGGCGCGCTATCTCGCGCAAAAGGAAAACGCCTCCGATCTGATCGGCGGCGTCAATATCGACGTCAAGGACCCGATGCTGGCGCGCACGTTGCTCGATCTGTCGCAAACGGCGACGATCAGCGACAGTCTGAAATTGGGCAAAGCGGTGCTCGGCGAGCTTGGTGGCATCAACCGTCTGCACAAGGCCAGCGTCGAACAGGCCGGTTTCGCCGTGCTCAAGGCGCCTGACATCCCGTCGATCCTGATCGAAACGGCGTTCATCTCGAATCCGGAAGAAGAAAGGCGGCTCAACGACGACGTCTATCAGGACAAGATGGCCGAGGCGATCATCTCCGGGATCCGCAAATATTTCTCGGCCAATCCGCCGCTCGCCAAGTCCAGGCTGGCTCGCCTCGATTAGACGGTGGCGGCGCGCAGAATGTTGGCGATCCAGGCGCGCAAAATAGGTTTTGAAAAATCGGCCGGCACTGCTAGAATGCCGACCCTGCACTCACCTGATGGCTTGCAGAGCCGCTGTAGCTCAGTTGGTAGAGCAGCGCATTCGTAATGCGAAGGTCGCCAGTTCGATTCCGGCCAGCGGCACCATAAAGACAAGGCTTACAGTGATGTAGGCCTTTTTCTTTTTCAGACTAGGCTGGCAACACCAGGCAGCACGTCCTCGTCAGCCCATGTAGCTCAGTGGTAGAGCACTCCCTTGGTAAGGGAGAGGTCGGCAGTTCAATCCTGCCCATGGGCACCAATACGAAGCAAAGCGAATCAAGGACCGGCCATTGCCGCCGGGCGATTCGTCTCTCGCCTGGCAGCGTCAGCGGGTCATGCCATGGCTAATGGTCGCGGCCGTGTCCGTGACCTTTGTCGTGCTCGCGATTGTCATGCCTTTCGTCTTGGCGATAGTCATGCGGCCCCGTGCCGTTATCACGGTAATCGCCTCGACGGTCCTGATAACGCGGGGCGTATTCGCGGTGGTACCAGTCGTCCTTGACAAAGAAAACAGGCTCGCCACAGGCGTTGTACTCCCGGCAGTGTTTGTCCCAGTGCTTGATATGGCCGGGCGGGACGCGCAGATAGACTGGTGGGCGGCCAGGGGGAACTCGCCCAATGTAGCGCGGGCTGTCGTAGATGAGTTGCGGCGGCGGAAAACCGCCGATGTCGAGCCGACCATAGAAGCCTGGTTGGCCGATGGTCACGGAAACGCCCACCTCGGCGGCCAGCGCGGGAGTACTGAGGGCGGCAACAAGAGCGATTGCCAGCACGGCTTTTTTCACGGTTTTCCTTCGTTGATCAGCAATGCCTGACTAACGCATGGACACAGGGGCTGATGACTCGTGTCACAAACTGATACCAAACCGAATCAATGACGCAACTGAGAAAAAACGCTCCAATCGTTAGAATCATTTCCGTTAGATGAATTTGTGTTTCACATTACGGAAGGTATTCACAATGGTTTTAGCTCAAGCGATTTTTGCCGTTTCGATTGTCATCGTTGCCGTGCTGCCCCAGGCAATTGCCCTGCTGATCGATCTGTCTGCCAGTTCAAAGAACAATCTCGAATCCGCCTAATAGTTCAAATCACGCCGAAAGGAAATAACCATGAAATTATTAAACGACTTTGCGATCGTCGCCTTCTTGTTTGTTCTCATCCTTCTGCCCCGAATCGTGGAAGTGTACCTCAAGAAAAACGATATGAAACTTGAGCAATACGACTGGAATTAAGCGGCAACTCGTTTCGCCAGTTGTAGAACTGTAAATTTGTTGTTTCTGGCACGATTTCAATTCTTGCCAGTTTGAGGCGCACAGGTTTTTCGTGTCGCGCGTCCTTCCGCAGCAGTCCGGGCAGTCAGGCCGAGCTTGCTTTCGGATTTTGTGATGTGTTCAAACTGTCACAGCAACTGCTCACTGCCGCAATAAGCGGTTCTTTGCGACCTTCTTCGAAGGTCGTCGCGGGTAAGGTCGGAAGCGCTGTCTAAGCGTTGGGCCGGTGTCTTGTCCCTTCGTCGCTGCTTTGTCTGAGAACGCCTGGTGGTGGTGGATCCTTTGGCATGAAGCCTCGCGCTCGGCGGGAACTACATGGAACACGGTATTGGTGTTTAGTGCAGGCTGAATTAGATTGGACGTGGCCTTTTGCAAGCCCTCCTTGCACTAGGGTTGCGGGCTGGCTCGGTGTTCCCCACACCCCCCAGCCCTTTTTTTAATGCAGTTGGCGGCCGCATTGCCTTTTCTTGAAGGCGTATTGTGCCGCTTGGCATATGGTGCCAAAAGTTCCACCACGTTACAGCATGGCACGCAAGCCAATCACAGTGGCAACAGCGTTGTGGCACGTGTTTCGATAAGCTTCTTTTCGTGAAATTGAAACATCACTCGCATTACGAAAGGAGACATTCATGAATTCAACTCTATATGCGACGATTGCTTTCACGGTCGTTATCGTCGTGGTTCCGTATTTTCTATCGTCATATTTTGGCGGTCCGAGCGTTTCTGACCCTGAAAAATAGTCTAATTGCCGTCAGGCGCATCAATTTTCCCTATTCTCTGGGCGGCCCAGGATAGGCACTCGACGCCCTTTGTTTTTGGTATAAACCTAGTATGATGAACGGGTAGGTTCGTCGGAGGTGGCACAGTGCTCAAGAGGCTTCGCTTACGATTGCGAAAACTGGTGCGTGAATCGGCCCGCAAGCTGATCTCCTGGCTGCCGCGCAAGAAGCGTTTCGAGGTATTTCGCTCGTTTGCAAACTGCGACCCGGCACCGAGCGAGCGGCTGGTGCTCAAGATCGCCGAAACAAAAGAGGAGCTTGAGGCCTGCTTCTCGGTGCTGCACGACGCCTACGTCGATAGCGGCTTCATGAAACCCGATCCCTCGGGGATGCGGGTGACCATCTACCACGCGCTGCCGACCACGACGACGCTCTGTGCCAAGTACGACGGCGAGGTAGTCGGGACCATCTCGCTGATCCGCGAAAGCGCACTGGGTTTCCCGCTGCAGCAGATCTTCGACCTGACGTCGGTGCGCAAAAAGGAAGGCTTGATCGCCGAGGTGTCTGCGCTGGCCATCAACCGCAAGTTCCGCAAAACGGGCGGTACCATCCTGTTTCCGCTGATGAAGTTCATGTATGAATACTGCACGACGTTTTTCGACACCCGGCACCTGGTCATCGCCGTTAATCCGAGCCATATCGAGATGTACGAGTCGCTGTTGTTTTTCCAGCGACTGACGGCGAACGTCGTCGAAAACTACGATTTCGTCAATGGTGCGCCCGCCGTCGGTGCTACCCTTGACCTCAAGGAAGCGGTCAATGTCATGCGCGAGCATTATGCGTCGAAGCCCGCGCGCCGCAACCTCTACGCGTATTTCACTGAGATCAAGTTACCCAATATTCATTTTCCGAGCCGGCGTTTTTTCACCACCAACGACCCGGTGCTGACGCCTGCATTGATCGACTATTTTTTCAACGTTCGGACGCATACCTTCGAGAATTTGAGCGAGCGAAAAAAAGCCTTGCTCCACACCATCTACGATCTGCCCGAGTATCGTGCGGTGTTGCCGACGCCGTCAGTCAGTCCAGAAGATAGCCCGTTACGCCGTCACGAGCGTTTCTCGGTGAAGTGCCCGGGGCGAATCACCTACACCTCGGTCGACGGCAAGCAGGGCAAGATATCGATCAAGGTAATCGAGGTTTCTTCCGACGGGTTCCAGGCGCTTGCCCACGGGGTCTTGCCGCTCAATACCTGGTGCGAAGCGACTATCAAGTTGGGGCACGCCGACGTTTCGCACGTCAACGCCTTCATCCTGCGTGAAAAGAGAAGCGAGGCCCGCGGACTCTACGGCTTTCGTCTGGCTGAGCCCGATATCAACTGGCGGAAGTTCGTTTCGGCACTTCACGGCAGCAAGATCTACAGCGATCTGGACAACGCGACGCGTTTCCTCGAGTCGCGCTTCATCAACAACTGAGCGCCCCCTCCCTCTTTTTGCAGGATACGCAGCCGGCCGTAACAGCCGCTACGGCCTGGCTTGGCGATCAGCGGGTAATGTAGTTTTCCAACTGGTCGATGATGAACTTCTGCTGGCTGATCATTTCCTTGATCATGTCGCCGATCGAGACGATGCCGACGACATTGTGATCGTCGTCGAGGACCGGCAAGTGGCGGAAGTGCTTTTCGGTCATGATCGCCATGCACTCCTCGATGGTGCGATTCAAGGTGACATAAACGACCTTGCCGGTCATGATCTCGCTGACTTTTGTGCTTTTCGACGCCTTGCCCTGCAGGATCACCTTGCGCGCATAGTCGCGCTCAGAGAAGACGCCTGCCAGGCGTTTGCCGTCGAGCACGAGCAATGCGCCGACGTCGTTCTCGGCCATGATTTCGAGCGCACGCAGCACCGATTGTTCGGGGGCGACGGCAGCCAGTTTCTTGTTCTTGCTCTCGATGAGCTGCTTTAGAGTTTTCATGAGGCATCCAAGTGGGTGAGAAAAGCCAAGCGGTCTTCAGGTGATTCGAGAGGAAGGTCAGCGCAGGCCGGCCACGTAGTCGGCAAGCGCCTTGATTTGCTTGTCGGAGAGTTTGTCGGCAACAGCGCGCATCATCTTTTCTGGATCGTTTGAGCGCTCCTCGCTGCGAAAGTTCTTGAGCTGCAGGTCGGTGTATTCAGCGTATTGCCCGGCGAGTCGCGGGTATTGGGCGGGAACGCCGGCTCCTGCCGGGCCGTGGCAGCCGGCGCAGGCGGGAACGCCCTTCTCGAAGTCGCCTTTGCGCCACAGGTTCTTGCCGGCGGCGACCAGTTTTTCGTCCGTCGCGCTCGCCGGCTTGCGCCTTTGTTGCGAAAAATAAAGCGCCAAGCCCTTCATGTCGTCGACCGTCAGTGCCGCAGTCATTCCCGCCATGATCGGGTTGTTGCGCACAGCCGGCTTGCCGTCGGCCGCCTTGAATTCGGTGAGCTGCTTGAGGAGGTACGCTGAACCCTGGCCCGCGAGGATCGGGTTGGCCGACGTCGGGCTATTGCCGTCTGCACCGTGGCAGGCGACGCATACCGTCTCGGCGATCTTCTTGGCCTTGGCCAGATCGGGGGCCTTCACTTCTTCTGCCGCGAATGTTGAGGAGAGGCCAACGGCCATGAGAACCGCAAGTGCAGTGGCGCGAATCATGTACAAACTCCTGTGAATGCGTTCGAGTTCAGAGATGCGAATTCCCAAACCTGATATTCTATAGCACTTTAGCGATCAGTCACGCTAGCCTCTTTTCGGTCTGCCAATGCCCATTTTTCAGAAGGCGGTCTTTCATACGACCGTCGCCAAATTGTCCGATTTACCAGTCGACTCCCGATGCGAGGTTGCTTTCGCCGGGCGTTCGAATGCCGGCAAGTCGTCGGCCATCAATACGTTGGCCAATCACACCCGCTTGGCCTTTGTTTCCAAGACCCCGGGCCGGACGCAACATCTCAATTATTTCACTCTCGATGTCGGGAAATATTTCGTCGATTTGCCCGGTTACGGTTTTGCCAAGGCGCCGGAGGAGATCCGCTCGCAGTGGGAGGGGCTGCTCGCGCCTTATCTGCGCTATCGCGAGCCACTGGTCGGTCTGGTGCTGATTATGGATAGCCGCCATCCGCTCACCGATCTCGATTTGCAGATGCTGGCGTGGTTCGCGCAGACCGGCAAGCCGATTCATATCCTGCTCTCCAAGGCCGACAAACTGACGCGTCAGGAGCAAGCGGTGGCCTTGCGCGAGGTCCAGCTGGCGCTGGCTGAAATCAGCGACAACTGTACGCTGCAGCTCTTTTCCAGCCTCAAGAAAACGGGCGTGGCGCAGGCCGAGGCGGTGCTCGGCGGCTGGTTGGGCATGGAAGTCAGTGAATCGAAAGCCCCACCGGTCGGCCTGCGCACCGAGAAAGTCGCGCGGCCGAAGAACCGCAAGGCGATCGGCTGGAGCGCCAGAACGACGCGCGGCAAGGAGAGCGGGAAATAAAAAGCCCCCGGCGCAAACCGGGGGCAAAATGCCTTGCCTAGATGCAAGGCGCCCGCTCAGGGAGATGAAGCGGGAGACGGCGTGAGCCATCTGCTTACTCAGAGTGAAGTGTTCTGGGCTTAGTTCCCGCGTGCGGGTTTTTTTTCGGATTTGGAGACGAGGACGCGATGAATTTCAATGCGAGTTTTCCCGGTACGCGCATGCGCCGCATGCGCCGTGACGATTTTTCCCGCCGCCTGATGCGCGAATCGGCGCTTAGCGCTGACGATCTGATTTACCCGGTATTTGTTCTCGAAGGATGCGATCGCACCGAGCCGGTGGCCTCGATGCCGGGCGTCGAGCGGCAAAGTCTCGACCATCTGCTCAAAACGGCAGAACGTGCGCTTGAGCTCGGGATTCCGGCGCTGGCGCTTTTTCCGGTGATCGACGCGCCGCTCAAGACGCCGGGCGCCGAAGAGTCGTACAACCCGCGGGGGCTCGTCCCGCGCGTGGTGGCAGCGCTCAAGAAGGCGTTTCCCGAACTGGGCATCGTCACCGACGTGGCGCTTGACCCCTACACCAGCCACGGCCAGGACGGCCTGATCGATGGCGACGATGCGCGTGGCTACGTGCAGAACGACGAAACTCTCGAGGTGCTCGCCAAACAGGCGCTGTGTCACGCGCAGGCCGGCGCCGATGTGGTCGCCCCGTCGGACATGATGGACGGACGCATCGCGCGAATTCGTTGCGAACTCGATGCGGCGAATCTAATCCATACCCGAATCCTGGCCTACTCGGCCAAGTATGCGTCGAGCTTCTATGGCCCGTTCCGCGATGCGGTCGGCTCGTCGGCCAATCTGGGCAAGGGCAGCAAGACCACTTACCAGATGGATCCGGCGAACAGCGACGAAGCCTTGCGCGAAGTGGCGCTCGACCTTGCCGAGGGCGCCGACATGGTGATGATCAAGCCGGGAATGCCCTATCTTGACGTCGTCCGTCGCATCAAGGACGAGTTCAAGGTGCCGACCTATGCCTACCAGGTGAGCGGCGAATATGCCATGCTCAAGGCCGCCATCCAGAATGGCTGGCTCGACGAACAAGCCTGTGTTCTGGAGAGCTTGCTGGCCTTCAAACGGGCCGGCGCCGATGGTATTCTGAGCTATTTCGCACTCGATGCGGCGGCCTGGCTCAAGCGATGACCGGGCCTGCCAGCCCTGGACTCGGGCCTTGCCGCCTCTTCAGCTCAGTCCGTTGAGTCGCGCCTTGCGTTCGCGCTCGACACGCGTGATGTAACGCTGAACCAGCGTCGAACGCGCGGGGGACAGGCCGATGAACTCGCAACCGAGGCGGAAGAAATGCGAGTCGATGCGGGTGGTGACCTCGAAGATGTTGCGCACGCAGATCGTGGCGACCAACAAACCCTCGTCGGGAAGCATGATCTGGCAGTCCTTCAGCGTGTCGCCGCGTTTGAATAGCTCGGCTTGGTCGGGGCGCGCGACCAGGCCGACGCCGCCGCCGCTGAGGTCCATCAGCGGCAACTCGAGTTGCTGCACGCTGGCGTCGGCGCCGGTGAGGGTGGCGCACAGCTTGAGCGGGTTGGCGACCGGCGTTGATAGCCGGAAAAACTCGCGGCGCTGCAGACGCAGCAGTTGTTCGGGTATCTTGGCCAGAAACGCGGGGCCGCCGCCGCTCTGGGTCGGTGACAGCTTGTTGAGGCTGAACTGAACCTTCACCTTGTCGGCGATCGTCGTCAGAATCAGCTTGTCGGCGAGCAGCGCCCTGCGGTTCATGTCTTCGTTGCTGCCGATGTCGAGGATAAACTCGCGATTGTCATCGCTCAGCGCGATGATCGTGGTGAGCAGGAACGACCGGCCATGATCGAAATGAACCGTAATCATCGACCTTTTTTGAATCAGCGCACGCAACAACGCCAGGATTTCCGATTTCGAGTGCAGCAAAAATCTGCTGTAGTCGTCGGTTTGTTCGAGTTCAAATACCGGGGGGAGGGGGTCTGAGCCCGTCGGGGCTTCGCTTTCTGCCATTGTTTATCCTGATCGCGTTTGCGGGGAGAGTTTAAAGCAATTTGCGCTCGGCGGAAAAGAAAGACTTGCGCGGGCAGCATCGCGATACGACTTCGGAGAGCTTGCAATCGGCCCTAGGTCTTGTCAAGCGTCTCGGGCAGCGCCGAAAGAATCGGCGCCGCGGCGACCGGCTGGCCGCTTTCGAGGCGGTAGATCCAGGCCAGCAGTTCGGAGACGGCGATGTAGAGCTGTGGCGGGATGCGCTGATCGAGGTCGATTTGCATCAGCAGCGAGACGAGTTCCGGCGATTCGTGCACATAAACGCCGTGTTCGCGAGCGCGCAGGATGATCTGCTCGGCGATCATGCCGCGCCCCTTGGCGACCACGCGCGGGGCCGCGTCGGTCTGGCCGTAGGCCAACGCCACCGCGCTTTTCAGCGGATCATTATCCGGCTTGGCCATCGCTCTTGTCGGTCGCCGCAACGCCCATCGAGGCGAGCGAGATTCCCGCCTCACTGAGCTGGCTACGCAGCGCGACGCCCGAAGCGCGCATCAGGGCGCGGGTTTTTTCGCTGCCGGCGGTCATTGATAGGGTGATCTCGTTGCCCTGCAAGCGAATCTGGGCATCGACCGATCCCAGGTTAGGCAGCGTCAGGTGCAGCCGCGTTGCCCATTTCGCTGCGGTTTCATCTTCTCCTGGGGCGCTGCGCGCAGCGTCCTCGTCAATTTCCCAGCGCATCTCCTGGCCTGGCCAGATCTGGCCCTGCCAACTGAAATTCTGCGTGGCCAACGCGTCGAGCTGCTGTTGCACCAGCGCTTGCGCCTGCGGCGCAACGAGTTGTTGGCTATGCGCCTGGGCCGGTGACGCTACGGCGCTTTGCGTCGTTCCCTGCGCGGCACTGGCCTTGGCCGTCTCGCCGGCCGGCGCGCCGTCAATAGCCAGGCGCAGCGTGGCGGCGGGTTCGCCGGCATCGGGCCGCGCCTTGAGCGGTGCCGTCGCCGCCGGATTTTCGGCCTTTGGGTCGGCCAGGGGGCTGGCAGTCTGGTTGGCCGTGGCGGGCGTCGCTGGCGCGATGTTGGCCGTGAGCGCCTCGGCGGCCAGCGTGGCCGGCGACGACAGCTTGCCCTGCGGTTCCTGCAGCAGCGCCGCTTTGGTGAAACGGCCCTCGACCCATTCGGCCTGATGCGATTCGTAGAACATGCCGCTTTGCGTGATCGCCTGTTTGAGCTGCGGCAGCAAGTCCTGGGCGCTGACCGGCGTCGCGCTGATCGGTTGGTTGGCGTTGAGCATCGTCGTCACCGGGCCGCCCTTGGCGTCGCGTGCTTCGGAAAAAAGATTGCTGATCAGCTGGCCGGTGCGGCTGAGCGTTGCCGACGTCGTGGCGGCGGCCGGCTTGCCGCCTTCGTCGGGATTGGCGACGACAGCGAGCGCCAGCTTGCCGTCCGATTCGGTCACCTGCAGTTCGAGCGAGTCGCCGCTCTTGGCCGAAAACGGGAGCGCCAGGGTGATGCTGCGCTGATTGATCATCGCGCGATAGGTGCCGTTGGGCAACATCGCCTGGATTTCGGCCATCACCTTCTGGCCGGCGACCAGCCCCGAGAGCCGATCGGCGATTTCCTGCGCCGGCGCCACCGGCCGCAGCGCGGTGTCGGCAGAAACCTGCAGGCGGCTGGCGACGTCGGCGGGGATCATGGTCAGGATTTAGGCGATGATTTGGCGTCCATGCGCAGCAGAATGCGGGCGTGGGAGAGCCAGGCCTCGAGTTTCTCGCTCAATTGCGCGTCGCACTGCTGAATCTCGCCGATCAGTTCGCTCAGTGGGCGCGACTCGTTCGGCGTAGTGGCCGGCGCTTGGTCGAGCAGTGTCTGCCGTTGCGCTTCGAGCGCCACCAGTTCGTCCCAGTGTTGCGCCATGCCGGCGGCCAGCATGCGCTGGCTCAGCGCCAGTACTTGTTGATAATGCGCCTCGGTGGCCATGGTTCAAGCCACCGCCTGCTGATCGGGGGCGATCTGCGCCCAGGCCGCATGGATCTCGCCGAGCAGCTTGAGACACTCGTCCATCGCCGCCTCGTCGTTCTTGAGGTTGGCCCACAGCAGGCGGGCGGCGATGTAGTCGTAGAGCGCGGCCAGGCGTTCGGCGAGCTCGCCGCCGGCCTTGACGTCGAGACTGGCGCGCAAGCCGTCCGAAACGATCTGAATCGCCTGCGAAATCGCCTTGCCTTTGGCCGCCGTATCTTTATCCGCCAGCTTGTTCTTGGCCAGGCGAATCGCCGCTTCGGCGCCTTCGAAGAGCAGCAGGATCAAGGTGTGCGGGTCGGCCGAAGCGACGTTCGTCTCGACGGCAAGTTGCGCGTAGGCGGAGGCGCCGCCAAAGCCTGTTCCAAATCCCATTGTTTTGTCTAGGTCTCGCTAAGAGGACGTTTTGGTGGCGAATTGCTGAGTGAGGTACGACTGAGTGGTCTTCATCTTGGCCACCAGGGTATCCAACGCGGTGAATTGCGCACGATAAATCGCTTCAATTTTGGTCAGGCGCGTCGATATCGCGGTCTTGCGTGCTTCGAGATCCTTGATCGTGGCGTTGGCGCTCTTGGTCGCCGCAGCGATCGAACCGTCGGTGCCGACAATCCCCGTGAGCGCCGTGTCGTAGGCCGCGCCGACCTTGGCGACCATGCTGGCGACGGTGGTGAAGTCGGCCGTAATTGCCTTGTTGAGCTTGGTACTGTCGACCGACAGCGAACCGTCCTTGGCCACCGAAACGCCGATGTCCGACAACAGCTGATAGGGCGACGATCCGCCGGTCGGGTTGCTGAACAACAGGCTGCGCACTTGGGTCTGGGCGTTGCGCAGCGTTGAATTGCCCTGCAGCGCGCCGGCTTTCTTGGTCGTCGCGTTGTAGGCGCCGAGCCCGCCCATGGTCGTGTTGGCCGAGTTGTAAGCGGTGACGAAAGTGTTGAGCGCGCTGGTCAGGCTGGTCGTCGAATCCTTGGTGACGGTGACCGTCGTCGTACCGGCCTTGAGTAGATTGATCGACAGACCGCTGATGCTGGTCAGCGTGTTGCTGGCGCTGGTGACGGCGACGTCGTCGATCTTGAGCGACGCGTCGGCCGCAGCCGTTTTCTGCGTCCAACTGTTCGTTGCCGACGACGAGTAGCCGAAAGCGGTCTGCCACGCGGAGCCGCCACCAGTTGTATCGCTGCCGGTGATGGTGATGGTGTTGGCAGCGCCGGTGTTGTTGGCCGTAAACGTCAAGTAGCTGTCGCTGCCACTGGTGACGATCGACGCGGTGACGCCGGCGCTTGAGCTGTTGATCGCGCTGGCGACGTCGGAGAGTGTCGAGTTCTCACCCAGGGTGACGTTGACCGCTGTGCCGCTGCCGACCTGGATGCTCAGCGAGCCGGCGACGGTCGGCGCAGTGACGTTCGTCTTGGTGATCTGCTGCGCGGTGGCGAGAACGACGTCGGTGAGTTTGTAGGTCCCGGCGGCGGCGCCGGTCGTCGTGCTGGCGGTGGCCACCGTTGCGTCGCTGGTACTGGCGCTGAAGGTTGAATACTTGCTGGCAGCCGTCTGGCCGATGCTCGTTTTCATCGCCTGCGCCGCGGTCTGCAGCGCGGCGAGCGCGCTGTTGAGCGTGCCGAGCGACGAGATGCGCGTGTTGGTCGAAGTGACCTTGGTCGCCAGCGCCGTGAGCGGCGCCTGTTCGGCGGTCATCAGCTTGGTCAGCAGCTCTTCCAGGGCAAGCCCGGAACCTGAACCGAGAGAGGATACAGAGGCCATTGCAATCTCCTTGAAAACTTCCCGCCAGTGTACGCCGGGTTTACGCTTTTTGCTTGATCAGCAGCCCTTGAATCTTGTCGAGCGCCTGGGCGATGGCGAGCATTTCTTCCGAAGGAATCTGGCGGATCACTTCCTTGGTCGCGTTGTCCATGACCTTGACGACCATTCGGTCCGATTCCTCATCGAGAGAAAACTCGACCGCGTTGGTGATCGGTTTGATGAAGTCGTTGGCGGCGTTGACCGCGCTTTGCAGCTGGGCCTCGCTGGCAGGTGGCTTGGCGACCGGTGTCTTTTCCGAAACCGACGGGGCTGCCGTGAGTTCTGTGGCGCTCGTGCTGCGGGCCAACGAGCGCGTCTCTGATGGCGCGGCGGGCGCCGTGTTTACGGTTGCGCTTGGGATCGATTCGATAGCCATGGTCAACTCCTGCTAGATGGGCGAGGGGCGCCGCTGCGTTGCCGCAGTTGCGCCCTCCTATCATACCTTGCGAACTTCGCCTGGCGGCGCCGGGTTCCGACTTCTGCGCCGCCAGCGGGTCAAGCGCTTACTTGAGCAGCGAAAGAACGTTCTGCGGTGCCGAGTTGGCTTGGGCCAGCATCGCCGTACCGGCTTGTTGCAGAATGTTGGCCTTGGACATGGCAGCCGTTTCTGCGGCAAAGTCGGCATCCTGAATCCGGCTGCGCGAAGCAGACAGATTTTCCGACGACGATTGCAGGTTGGCGACGACCGAGGTGAAGCGGTTCTGAATCGCACCGAGGTTGGCTTTCGAGCTATTGACGCTGGCCAGCGCGGCGTCGATCGAGTCGATGGCCTTGTTAGCACCGGCAACCGTGGTGACGTCGAGGCCGGCGATTGACGTGCCGGTTGCGGCAATGGCCTGAGCACCAGGAGCAAAAGCGCCGGTGAAAGTCATCGAGCCGGTGACTCCCGACGGGGCCTTGTAGTTCATGTTGACCGTGCTGCCCGTCGTAGCCGCACCGGCCAGACCAAAGTCGGCGAGGGTGGTCGCTACGGCAGTCCCCAGCGTGATGGCGCTCATCGTGATGTTACGCCCGTCGTTTGCCGTGAGTTTCAGCCCGGTGCCGTCGTCGGATGCAACTACGCCGGTGGCTGACGACTGGGCGTTGATTGCTGCGAGCGCAGTGGCCTTGTTGGCCGAGGCGCTGCCAACTACCGCGTTAACATTGATGGTGATGTTGTTGAGCACGAAGCTGGCGGTACCAGCCGTCGTGGTGGCCGTCGTGGTGGCCACGCTCGCAACGGTGGTCGCGCTGGCAGTAGCGGTCAAGCCGGCGATGCCTGACGAGTTGATCGCGGCGGAGATCGCCTTGGCGTCGGTGGCAACGTTATAGCTGAAGGTGTTACCGCCAACCGAGATGGTCTTTGCGGCAGCCGTATCGGTGGCCGTCGCGGCGAGTGCGGTGCTGCTTGAGAACCCCTGGTATTGGCCGAGCGCGCTGGTCCGTGCGCTGGCGATGCTGGATACGGTAATGGTCTGGCCGACGTTGGCGCCAACCTGGAAGTCTTGCGCGCTGAAGCTGCCGTCCAGGAGCTTGGTGCCGTTGAAATCGGTTTGTTGCGCGACGCGGTCGATTTCGCTGGAAAGCTGCGTGATTTCCTGCTGGATCGCGGTGCGGTCGGTCGAGCTGTTGCTGGCGTTGGCCGATTGCACCGACAGTTCGCGCATGCGCTGCAGGTTGTCGCTGATTGTCGAGAGCGTGCCTTCGGCCGTCTGCGCCAGCGAAATGCCGTCGTTGGCGTTGCGCGTCGCGACGTTCATGCCGGAAATCTGCGAAGTCATCCGTTGCGAGATCGCCAGGCCAGCGGCGTCGTCCTTGGCGCTGTTGATGCGCAGGCCCGAAGAGAGGCGCTCGAGCGATTGGTTAAGCGAAGCTTGCGACTTGTTGAGTTGACGTTGCGAATTGAGCGACGCCACGTTGGTCATGATTACTTGGGTCATTTTTGGCTCCTTGGATGAATTGACTTTGGGTTCCCGATTTACTGGCCTCGCGGCGCTCTTCCGGCCCATCCTGTGTGGCGATCAAATCGCTTACAAGTCTCTTTACGACCCGCTCAACCGAAACTTTAGGATTTATTTGAGCGTGCCGCGTGAGTCTCTAACGGTGCGTCGCGCGCGGACTTTAGCGTTGGCTGGCGTTAACGGTGCGGCAAGGTAAACAGGCTGTCGTATAGAATTGCGATTCGGTGGCGGGTTTGCTGCTCGTCGGACTCAAATTCAACAGGCCGTTAGTTGAAAATTCAGGATAAGGCTAGGTATGAGCAAGAAACAACGAAAACATGCCGCAGTGACAAGCAATTCCGCTCGTGCCAAAGAAATCGACCAGGCCTTCGCCGAAGCGCTTCATCGCGCAATGGAATTGCATGTGTCTGGTCAACTTGACGAGGCAGACAAGATTTATCAGTCCCTGCTTGATCAACAGCCTGAACATGCCGATGCCTTGCATCTGTCGGGGGCGATACAGCATGCCAGAGGCAATCTGGCCGAAGCCGAGCGGCTGATTCGCCGAGCGATTGACGCCAATCGGCACCCGACATTTTTAAATAGCCTGGCGGTGGTGTTAACCGCCCAACACCGATTGCGCGATGCGGAAGAAGCCGCGCTCAGCGCTTGTCAGATCGATCCTGATTACTTGGACGCATTGAATACGCTGGGCGTCACGCAGCTCGAACAAATGCGGTTTTCCGACGCGGAGAAGTCGTTTCGACAGGTGCTGACGCGGCAACCGGAGCATCATGTGGCCTACTGCAACCTCGGCAATGTCCTTTCGGGGTTGGGGCAAACCGATGCGGCAGAGCAGTGTTATCGGCGTTCGCTAGATATTTGCCCAAGCGACCCGAAGACGCATATCAATTTGCATATGCTGTTGATGCGACAGGGCCGTCTGGATGAGGCGAATCGAGAACTTGCTTTTGTTTCGAGTTCAAATTCGCCGGCTGAGTTATCGGCGACTCTCGTCGCTCGAGCCAGCGCTCTGATGTCTGCCGGCAGTTATCGGGAGTCCGCCGAGTGTTTGCGCCAAGCTCTTGTTATACAGCCAAGCAACGCCGATGCTCATTATCTTCTGGGTATTTCATTGCTAAGAGAAGGGTGCTTTTCGGAGGGATGGCACGAATACGAATGGCGTTTTTCTCCTGATCGACGAAGCTATCAACGCATCTTGATCCCGGATTACGGCAAGCCGATGTGGGCCGGCGAATCATTGCCCGGCAAGGTCATCGTCGTGCAGCCCGAGCAGGGCTTGGGCGATCAAATCCAGTTCGCTCGCTATGCGCAGCAACTCAAGTCGATGGGGGCGACCGTCTGGCTACGCACTACGCCCGCGCTTGCGCCGCTGCTGTCCACCATTGAGGGTGTCGATCGCGTTCTGTCCGCAGATATTGGGCCGGACGAAGTTTTCGACTATTGGGCCTTTTACCTAAGCCTCCCTCATCGCTTTGCCACGATGCTCGCTACGCTGCCCGCCGATGTTCCTTACGTCGTTAGCAATCCAGGCAAGGTTGAGATATGGCGAAAATGGCTTGATGAACAAGCTTCAGGGAAAGGCAATCTCCCTCGCATCGGACTGGTCTGGGCTGGCCGGTCGACGCATGACAACGACTGGAATCGGTCAATTCCCCTGGATCAGTTTGATTCTCTGGCGGACGTTCCTGCGCAATTTGTGAGTTTACAGATTGGGGATCGCGCGCGCGATATCAAGAATTCAACGTCGCGCCTCGAACTAATCGATGCGTCGCCATTGATCAATGACTTTGCCGATGCCGCTGCCCTTATCGAAAATTTGGATTTGTTGATCACCGTCGACTCGGCGCCTGCCCATTTGGCCGGCGCACTGGGACGACCCGTTTGGACACTGATCCCATACGTGCCAGACTGGCGTTGGATGATCGGTCGCACCGATTCGCCGTGGTATCCAACGATGCGACTTTTCCGGCAGCAGTCCTTGGGCGATTGGCAAGGCGCCATTTTGGCGGTAGGTGCCGCGCTGTGCGAACTCTATGCGCCCGAGGTGCTTTCGGCAACACCTCTCGATGAATCGATGCGTCGCAAACGAGTTATCGTCGAACAGCGAACGGACGTCCTTCGTTGGTCTGATCGAGAGCAGCTTGAGCCGGCCTGGAATGCGCGAGCCAAATTGGTCTCGCAATTCATCCCGGCCGGTGCGCGTGTGTTCGACATCGGTTGTGGTGCCATGGCCCTTGAGGGGTTTTTGCCAAAAACCTGTAGCTATGTCCCTTGTGACGTCGTGGCGCGTGATGCCCGAACGATTGTCTGCGATTTAAATGCTGAGCCGTTGCCTGCAGCTGCCGCAGAATGCGATCGCATCACGATGCTCGGTGTCCTTGAGTATCTCTATGAGCCTGCCAAATTTCTGCAGCAGTTGCGAGAGATCGGCAAACCGGCAATCTTGAGCTATTGTCCGGTCGACTGGACGGGTCACCTGGACCGGCGAGCTCTGGGTTGGGTTAACGATCTTTCGCTCAACGAACTGGACTGCACATTCCAGAGTGCCGGCCTGTTCTGTCGTCGCGCGGATCGAATTGACCAGAACCAGGCGCTTTTTCTAGTCGAACCGGGTACGCCCCCGCGCGAGCGAGCAAAGAAAGTGCTTGTCCTTTCCTGTGCGAATGTGGGCAATTTCGGAGATCGGCTTGGTTACCATCTGATTCACTCAGTGCTGCCCGCCGATGCCGAGGTAACCCATGCGTTTATGTCGCCGTGGCATGTTCCCGATGGCGATTATGACCTGCTGGTTCTTGGTATAGGCAACAGCCTGTTTGCCCCGCTGCTTACCGACGAACTGATTCGACTAATAGACAGAATTCCGCACCGGATTGGTATTTTCGGTACGCAATATCGCTCGCAAATTCCTGTAGATCGGCTCCGCCTGGTGATTGGTCGGCTGGATCACTGGTTCGCTCGATATGAGGAGGACAGTCTGCTCTATGGCAAAGGGAGTCAGCGCACGACTCATCTTGGCGATTGGCTCATTGACGCCTTTCCATTAGCGCGGTGGACGGATGACGAAACGCTTTCGATCGGCGACGAGGTTTTAGGCGATCGTCCGATGGATCGTACCATTCAAACCATTCAGCGCTATCGGCGGGTACACTCGGCGCGGCTTCATCCTCTACTCTGCGCATTGACCAGCGCCGAACAGGTATCCTTCTCGGAACAAAGAGAAACCGGTTCTGAAACGTCTGGAAAGTTCCGTTCGCTCCTGCTTGATGTATTTGGAAAGGAGTTGCCCGATAACACCTTCTGGGACGTTGATCACGATGCGGTCGTAGCCTATAAATCACGCGTGTCTTCAAACATTGCGGCGCTACGGTTGACGTTGCATGACCTATTGACTGGCGGTGACTGACGTGGCGTCAGTCCGGTTCGCCCCGCAATTCTGGGGCACGAGCTGTTCTTCAGTTGGATAATTCCGGCAGGTCGCCAACGATATCTCAACTGACTCGCCGTCCTGGCAATCCATTCCTCTTGGCGATTGCTGAACCCCGGGCAGTGCTTTGCGGCCCCGGGCGAAACTCGTAATATGCAGGGCTTGCTGGGGCCCTGGCGCCTCGGATAGGTTTCACCCTGACTGGAATTCTCTGATGACCTCGACTCAAGCCGACATGCCCTTCGTCGGACTGGCGCCTTTTCTGCGCCTGAGCATCGCCGGCGACGATCTCTTGCCTTACGGCCAGCAGCTGCTGGCGCTGGCGCAGCAGCGCCCGGATGATGCCAACCTCTGGATGAACCTCTCGCAGGCCATGCTCAGCCTTGGCCAGCGCGAGATGGGGCTGGCCGTTCAGGGGCAGGCGCTCGAAGCGCAGCGCATCTACCACCTTCCCGCTGCGCGGCAGCCGGCGCGCTTGCGCCTGCTGATGCTGATGGTCGCCGGCGACCTGTCGGCCAATACGCCGCTCGACTGCCTGCTCGAAGACAGCGACATCGATCTGATCTTCTACTACGTTTCGCCCGGCGATCCGCTGGCGCTGCCTATCCCTAAGCACGACGCGCTGCTGGTGGCGGTCAGCGAGGCCGACGACAACCGCGAGCTGTTGATTGCGCTCGAATCGCTGCTGCACGATTGGCCCAAACCAGTGATCAACGCGCCGCAGCATATCCCTTCGGTCGGGCGCGAGGCGGCCAGCGCCTTGCTCAGTGACGCGCCGGGCGTGCTCATCCCGCCGACGCTGCGCGCCTCTCGCGCGCAACTGCTGTCGGTCGCGGCAGGCCAAGCGGGCCTTGCCGAACGCTTTGCCGATTGCGATTTCCCGGTGATCCTGCGCCCGGTCGGTTCGCACGGCGGCCACGGCCTGGACCGCATCGTCGACAGCGCGTCGCTCGCCGATTATCTGGCGCGCGTCGATGCGCTCGATTTTTTCCTATCACGCTTCATCGACTACCGCAGCGCTGACGGCTTCTACCGCAAGATGCGCGTGGCCTTGATCGACGGCGTCCCCTTTGCCTGCCACATGGGCGTCTCAGCGCACTGGATGATCCATTACCTCAACGCCGGGATGTACGAGGAATCGTGGAAGCGCGAGGACGAGGCTTCGTTCATGGCCGGCTTCGACGACTTCGCGCAGCGCCACGCGCAGGCGCTGCAGGCGATTTATGAGCGCAGCGGACTCGATTACGTATGCATCGACTGCGCGCAGACGGCCGATGGTCAACTGCTGGTTTTTGAAATCGACCATGCGATGGTGGTGCATGCGATGGATACCGAAGCGATGTTCCCGTACAAGCAGCACCACATGCAGAAGGTCCGTGACGCCTTCCGCGACTATCTTTTCCGCCTGACTACGACAACATGATCAATCAGAAAAACCGCCTCAATTTTTCCGGCGGCCCCGGCGTATTGCCTGAGAGCGTGCTGCAGCAGGCGCAGCAGGCGATTATCGAGGTTCCCGGAACCGGCCTCTCGGTGCTCGGCATCAGCCACCGCTCGGACTGGTTCGCGGCCGTCGTCAACGAGCTGGAAGCCAATATCCGTGCGCTGCTCGGCCTGCCCGACAGCTATCACGTGCTGCTCTTGCAGGGCGGCGCGACGCAACAGTTCTCGATGCTGCCGATGGCGCTGCTGCGCGCCAGCGAGCATCCGGCGGACTATCTGCATACCGGCTATTGGAGCGGCAAGTCGATTCCGTCGGCGCAGCGCGAAGGGCCGGTGCGTGTCGCGTGGAGCGGCGAGTCTGACGGAAAATCGGGCAGCTTTACGCGCTTGCCCGGCGACGACGAGCTGGAACTGTCGGGACAGGCGCCCTACCTGCATTACGTCTCCAACGAGACGGTCGAGGGCGTGCAGTTTCACCGCGTACTCGGCCGCGACGACGTTCCGCGCGTCTGCGACATGTCGTCCGACTTTCTCTCGCGGCCGTGTTGCGCCGAGCGCTACTCGTTCATCTATGCGCACGCGCAGAAGAACATCGGTCCGGCCGGCGTCACCGTGGTACTGATGCGCGACGAGTTGCTGCAGCGCGTGCCGACCGATCTGCCCGGATTTCTCGACTATCGCGTCCAGGCGCAGGCGCATTCGAACTACAACACGCCGCCGGTTTTCGCCATTTACGTGGTGCTGCTGGTGACGCGCTGGCTGCGTGACGAGATCGGCGGCCTCGCGCGAATGGATGCGATCAATCGTGCCAAGGCCGACGTCCTCTACCGTCTGCTCGACGATTCCGACGGCTTTTATCGTGGCCGCGCGCGCGCCAGCGATCGCTCGCTGATGAATGTGGCGTTCAATCTCGGCACGCCTGAAGGCGACCAGTTCTTCCTTGACGCAGCGCTGGCCGCAGGTTTTTCGGGACTTGCCGGGCACCGCGCGATCGGCGGCGTTCGTGCTTCGATCTACAACGGCATGACGCTCGCCGCAGTCGAGGAACTGGCAGGCTTCATGGACAATTTCCGGCGCCAGCGGCGACGCTAACTGGCCGACGGGGCGAATGAATTGGCCCCGATGAAAACCCCTTCGCAGCTAGGGATACGCTGGTCAAATGCAAAGCTGTCATTCCGGCGAAAGCCGGAATCCAGGGAAAACAACGAGCTGGACCCCGGCTTTCGCCGGGGTGACGAATAAATCAGCGCCTCCTTGGCGCGCGAAAATTGTTTTTTGACCTACCCGGTAACGACGCGGTTCTTGCCGGCTTTCTTGGCGGCGTACATCGCTTCGTCGGCGCGCTTGGTGACGCTGGCCTGGGTGTCGTCGTGCCGGTAGTCGGTGAGTCCGGCGCTGAAGGTGATCAGGATCTTTTCATTGTCGTGCAGGAAGATGCGTTTGGTCAGTTCCCTTTGCAGGCGGACGATCGCTTTCTTGGCGTCTTCGACCTGCGTGTCGGGCAGCAGGATGACGAATTCCTCGCCGCCAAAGCGGGCGAGCGTGTCCTGCGGCCGCAGCGTTTCGCGAATCACGGTGACCAGATGGATCAGCGCGCCGTCGCCTGCTTCGTGGCCCAGCGAGTCGTTGAGCTTCTTGAAGTTGTCGATGTCGAGCATGGCGACGCAGAGCGTTGATTTGCGACGCTGCGCGCGGCCGACCTCGCTGTCGAAGGCTTCTTCGAGGCCGCGGCGGTTGAGCGTTCCTGTGAGCTGGTCGTTGCGCACCAGCAGGCTGGCTTTGTCGAGTTCGCCCTGTAGTTCGTTGATTTGCCGTTCGGCGTCTTCGACGCGTTGTTTCGAGGCGCGCAGATCGTCGCGCGAGCGCTGGGCGTTGATCTGTATGACGCGGGTTTCGCGGATGACTTCGGCGAGAACGTCTTCGAGTTGGGCGATGTCTTCGGCGTGGCTGATTTTTTCGACGCAGACTTCGATCTTGTCGTGGTAGTCGGAGGTCGAGTCGGCAAATTCGGAGAGGTGATCGACGAATCCGGCCAGCATCTGCTTGAGCGCTTCGCGGGCGACGGTCAGGCTGTGCTTGAGCTGGCTCTGCTTGAAGATGACTTCCTTGAGCCGGCTTTCGGCGTCCCTGATGGCGCGCTGGTTCAAGGGTCGCGCGACAATCTCGCGCACCATCTCGATTTGCCCGTTGAGCCAGTGGTCGTCGGCGACCAGTTCGCTGACGTTCTCGATCATCAGTTGCAGCAGTTTGAGCAGGCCGGCGCGTAGCTCGGCGCGGTCTTCGGCCAGAAATTCGAGGCGAAAGGCGAAGCGTTTGACGTCGGCGAGCAGGCTGTCCATCGCCTTGAGCGTCGTCGCGCCACGCACCGCGGTCGCCAGGGTCTTGGCCTGACCCGCGAGTTCGGGGTCGTCGTCAAGCTGCGTGGCGACGACGACCTCGAGCGTATAGGCGAACAGGCTGCGCAACTCGGGCAGCAGTTCGCTGGCGCGGCTCACCGGCGCTGGCGCAGCGGCTGGTGGTTCGGCCGGCGGCGTTTCCGCCAGCGGGGCGATCTCGCCGTCGAACAGAACCGTGTCGTCGGTACTGTTCTGCGCCCACGATTTGACCAGGTTTTGCAGTCGGGTGTAAAAGATCTCGCTGTTCTTCGACGCGCTGGCCAGCACGTGTTCGAGCGATTCGCGTTTGCGCGCCGGGGTCAGGTTGGACTGCTTGGCTTCCCACTGGCGCAGAAAATCGGCGAGCAGTTCGCTCCAGCTCAGTTCGCTTTCGCTGCTGTGCTCGGTGATGAATTCAACCAGTGTTTTCTGGTAGTCCTCGCCGTTTTTCTCTTTGAGCGACTGCTCGAGTTGCCGTGCGAGGCGCTGTTGCGCCGGTGTTTCCTTGGGCAGCGCCAGCAGCAGCGCCTTGAATTCGCGCTCGGCAAAGCCCTCGCCGGCGCTGTCGCTGACGCCGGCGATTTCGTTGTAAATGCTTTGGTAGTTGTCCGGTGACGGCGCCATGCGCCGCGTCATCAATTGTTTGAGTGTTTCTCGCGCAATTTCAGCGGGGTTCGATAGTGTGGCCATAGTGCGCTTTAAGTGGTGTGGTGCAGCAGGCAGCCGCGTGTTCCAATAAGGGGGCGGCTGTGGCGTCCGTCAGGATGCGGCAGTCGCCCGCTTCGGCTATAATTCGCGCCGCAGCCGTCAGGCTCGCCCCCGTAGCATGAAGGTCGTGCAGTTGATTTGTAATCATCAGGTGTTGGTTCGATTCCGACCGGGGGCACCAGGCAACTCGGCGCGTTGGCCTAGAGTTTCTCTTCTCGGCCGATTCTACGCGTTTTTCTGAGTGCTTCGGGCGTCTCTTTCGCACCGATTTGAGCCTATTGGCGAAGCGCGTCTACCCAGCAGTTGGGCGTTTCGTAAAGGCGTACCCGTTGCAGGCGCAGGTGGTTGCCGTAGGTGTCGCGATAAACCGCATCGAGCATGCTGAACGCCTTGGCGGCCAGGTTCTCGGCGGTCGGGATGCAGTCGAGAACGACGGTCTTGTGGCCGGGAAGCGTATTCAGAAAGTCGACGATGGCGGTGTCGCCCGCATAGACCAGGAAGGAATGATCCCAAAGTTCAATGAGGTGCTGCTCGGCCAGCGCTTTGATCTCGGAAAAATCCATCACCATGCCGTTGGCCGGATCGCCGGCCTGCTCGATGACGTTTCCCTCCAGCGTGACCTCGAGCGCATAGCGATGCCCGTGCAGGTGGCGGCACTGGCTTTGGTGATCCGGAATGCGATGGCCGGCATCGAATTCAAGGCGGCGGGTGACGAGCATTGAAAAAAACTCGGGAAAAAGGCAGCGCCGATTATATCATTGCCCGATTGGGGGTCCGTTTGGCCCGTCATGGAGTCTGCCAAGCATGTTGAATGTCAGTGACCATCGCCGCGACAGCGCGGGAATGACCTATGTTTACCCCGTCGTGTCGCGCCGCGCCGGCGGCGTTTCGGTGGGCATCAATCTGAACGTCAATAACGCCTGCAACTGGGCCTGTGTCTATTGCCAGGTTCCCAATCTGACGCGCGGCGGTCCGCCTGCGGTCGACCTTGAGCTGCTTGATAATGAATTGAGGCGTTTCTTGCACGACGCGACGGTCGGCGATTTCCTGGCGAGAAACGTCCCGCCCGACGCGCGGCGTCTGGTTGACGTGGCCTTCTCGGGCAACGGTGAGCCGACCAGCGCGCCGGAGTTCGCGCCAGCGGTCGAGCGGGTCGGCGCGGTCTTGCGCGAGTTCGGCCTGCTGGCGAGCCTCAAGATTCGGCTGATTACCAACGGCAGCCTGCTGCATCGGCGATCGGTGCGGCAGGGGATCGCGCGCATCGGCGAACTGGGTGGCGAGGTCTGGTTCAAGATCGATCGGGCGACGCCGGCCGGGATCGAAGTGGTCAATGGCGTGCGCCTGGCGCCGAAAAAAGTCAGGGACTCGCTCTTGGCGTGCGCCGCATTGGCGCCGACCTGGGTGCAGACCTGCTACTTCGCGCTCGACGGCGAGGAGGCCGGTGACGCGGAGCGCGCCGCTTATCTCGAACTTCTTGACTCGGTCAGGGAAAAGATAAAGGGCGTGCACCTTTACGGTCTAGCACGCCCTTCGTTGCAGCCCGCTGCGCCAAGGCTGTCGAACCTGTCTTTGGAAAACTTTCAACGCTTTGCCCAGAGTGTCTCCTCCATCGGCATCGAGGTCGTCGCCAACCCCTGATGCCTTGCCTGAATCAGGCTGCTTTTTTCTTGCTCTTGGCGGACTTTTTCAGCGTTTTAAACAAATCAGATTCTTCGCTCTTCAGATAGTCGATGACATCCATGTCTTCGCGCTTGACGCGCTGAATGTCGATCTGTTCGACATGAACCAGGCGCAATAGCTCGCGCACCGGGCGCGGCATGTTGCGACCGCTTTCATAGCGCGAACCGCCGCTCTGCGTGACGCCAATCTTCGACCAGAATTGTTGCTGATTGAGACCCAGCTTGCGCCGAATCTCGCGCGGGTCGGTTTTGTCTATGGCTTTGGTGGTGCTCATCTTCTTTCCTTTCGTGTGTCTAGCTTGCTGGAGTTAAGTCGGGATTCTAATGACCCCGGACAGTGGCCTTTTGCATATAACTTTCGTTATAGCGGTTGCAGTATAGAACAGGCTCATAAAAAATTGCAAGCAGCATTTTATAAGACCATGCGATTAACCGGGGCGGGCGGCCAAAGAATGCAATTTCGATTTCTCTTCAAGGTGCCTTTACGGTAAAATCGCGAGCTTTCGTGATCAGTTATGGGATTTTGAATGGCGCTGATAGTACAGAAATTTGGCGGCACGTCGGTTGCCACGACGGAACGCATCAAGAACGTCGCCAAGCGGGTGGCGCGCTGGAAAGCGCAGGGGCACGACATCATCGTCGTCCCTTCGGCGATGTCCGGCGAGACCAATCGGCTGATCGGACTGGCCAAGGAGATTTCTTCCGTCCCCGATCCGCGCGAGCTCGACGTCATCGCCTCGACCGGCGAGCAGGTGACCATTGCGCTGCTCGCCATGGCGATGCATGCCGAGGGGCTCAAGGCCAAGAGCTATACGGGTCCGCAGGTCCGGGTGCTGACCGACAGCACGTTCACCAAGGCGCGCATTCTGCAAATCGACGATCAACGAATCCGCAAGGATCTGGCCGAAGGCAATGTGGTGGTCGTCGCCGGTTTTCAGGGCGCCGACGAAGACGGCAACATCACCACCCTCGGTCGCGGCGGTTCGGATACCTCGGCGGTGGCGCTCGCGGCGGCCTTGCAAGCCGATGAGTGCCAGATTTACACGGACGTCGATGGCGTCTATACGACGGATCCGCGCGTTGTCCCTGAGGCCCGCAAACTCGACACCATCACCTTCGAAGAAATGATGGAGATGGCGAGTCTGGGATCGAAGGTTCTGCAGATCCGCTCGGTCGAGTTCGCCGGCAAATACAAAGTCAAATTGCGTGTGCTTTCCAGCTTCCAGGACGAAGGCGAGGGCACACTGATCACTGTTGAGGAAGACAATACAATGGAACAACCGATCATCTCCGGAATCGCCTTCAGTCGCGACGAGGCCAAGCTCACCGTTCTCGGCGTTCCTGACCTCCCCGGGATCGCCTACAAAATTCTCGGCCCGATCGCCGACGCCAACATCGACGTCGATATGATCATTCAGAACGTCGGCCAGGACGGCACCACCGATTTCTCGTTTACGGTCAACCGCGCTGACTACACCAAGACCTTGGAAATGCTCAAGGGCGTTGCCAGCGACATGAAGGCGCGCGGCGTGACCGGCGATGCCAAGACCTGCAAGGTGTCGGCGGTCGGCGTCGGTATGCGTTCGCACCCGGGCGTGGCGAGCAAGATGTTCGGCGCGCTGGCAGCCGAGGGAATCAATATTCGGATGATTTCAACCTCAGAAATCAAGATTTCCGTCGTCCTTGAGGAAAAGTATCTGGAGCTCGCCGTACGCGTGCTGCACAAGGCTTTTGGACTCGATCAGGCAGACTGATTTTTTGGTTTGACCGGGCGGGTAAGAAAGGCTATTATCGCGCCCTTCCGGAGACGTGGCCGAGAGGTCGAAGGCACTCCCCTGCTAAGGGAGCATTCGGGCATAAACCTGAATCGAGGGTTCGAATCCCTCCGTCTCCGCCAGAATGACGTTTTGCAACGTCCCATGAAGTAGCATAACCCGCCAGAACCTCAGTGTTCTCGCGGGTTTTGTCTTTCTGGGCGTCCCGTGTCGTTTCTTGACAGCCCAATTTTTTGGGGGTACGGTTGGGGGTACGGTTTCAGGAGTATCCCCATGCCCAAAAAGCTTGTTGATGCTTTGAGCGATGTTGCCATCCGCCACGCCAAGCCGGCGCTCCGCGACGGTTTGGCGGTCGATCGCAAGGTCTATGATGGCCGAGGCCATAAGCCGCGTTATCGCGAGCAACGATGTTCCGCTTGTCGATCTTCTCGGCCAGCCAACGCAAGGCCAACATCCTGTTCTTGAACGTTCCGGCGCTGATTCCTTCCGCGTGCCAGCGCTCCACCAAATGCTCGACATGCTTTGAGCGCACGCCAGTGGCACGTAAATGGCGAAAGCCATCTTCCTCAAGCTGGTTGGCCAGTAAGGTCAAGATGCTTTCGCGATCGTGCTGCGCAGCAAACGAGCCATCGCGATTGCGCTGGCACAGATGCTTGAAATCATCGTCGAGATCACGCTTGGCGCGCCTCGTTTCGCCCGGACATGAGCTTCTCTCTTGATCCGCCAAGGTTTATCAATCGTCGGGTACCTTCGGCTCTGCGGGTCCTGCGCGGTGACAATGATTCGGTGAGTGTTTCTTGCCGCCTGTCTGGCCTCGACCAGGCAGGACTGTAAAAGGCACCGGGACACCACTCCCGTTTGTGCAATTGGTTTACTGCTCGCCCGCGTTGCACCAGCTACTGGTGCCGCGCGCCGTACCTGTGGGCACACTACGCGCGGGGACCATTGCCCCAGGGTCGAAGAGGGATGCCTCGCACACGTCGGAATGATCCGATGACGGGATCGGCCGGCGGGCCACGGTCCGGCCGTGGCGGCACAATGCTGGTGCGGTTCAAGACCGCACCGCTCGGAAGGGCTCAAGGCCCGCTACACTCATCGAAGGTCTGGCCTTCGATCCGCTCACCCGTCAGAACTTGCGATGCAGGTGCCGGTCGGCACCGCCGCAGCGTATTGCAGGGGTAATGTAGCCGCCGCCGATGGGCGGGGCTGATTCCACATCGCTCGAAAGTCAGGCCTTCGATCTGCTCGTCACTTCGCACCACCTCTTCGTGCATCACGGCGCTTGACAAGGCCCCGCGCGCTTGCCCGGCCTGATGCCCAGGGAGAAGCATCTCGTTGCGAGCCGGGGCAACGGTCAATGTCGCGCCGGTCAGGTGATTGCCGCCGCCGGCCAAGCCGTGCGACGACGAAACAAAGGGCGCAGGCGCACCAAGAACCAGGGGGAACAGCAACGCACTGCCATTGGTCACGCAAGCCGATTCGGGATCGGCTGAACTCAAGGGTGAGTAACGATCGCAACGCTTTTTCGCTCCGCGATGGAGCGGGGCAAGGAGCCTTTGCGGAAACTATATTGGACAGGTCGTGAAAATTGGCGTCAAGAGGATATGGCGTATTTGGTTCGGTTTTCCTGCGATTGAGGGTGGCATTTGCGAGGAAGATCGGGGCGCGACCTTCAGTGAAAATGCACCAAGGATGATTGCTTGAATAGAAGTTGAGGTAGGACGAATGCGGCCAGGCTCCGCCAGACGACCGCGAAATACTACGCACGTTGAGCGCCTGAAACCTGCCGCTCGATTCTGCCTCCAGTCGCTCCGGTCGTCGGCTGGAGCCGACCTTGGGTCTCGGGCCGCAGTGTGCCGATTAGCTGTCGTTTATAGAAGTCTGGTCAAAGTGCTAACTGTCAACTAGCCTCTTTCGCAGCATTTTGTAAGCTGACCTGCGAATTCGGCGGTGGCGGCTTGGTTTGTTTTGTCTTTGTACCAAGCACTGTAAATGCGGAAATTATCCAGCTAATAGGGGGCAGCCTGCACAGCAAAGTCAGAAAGCTGATTAAAGGATCGCTACGGAGCTGGCGCCGTCCAAGCGCACCGAGCCGGGCCGGTCATCACCGATTTAACACTCAGCGTTTGTTGTCTGGCTGAGTTGCTGGACCCACCTGATCCCATATTTGTTCAAGCGTTGCCAGCATGGCCGGGCTATTGCTTTTCGGATAAGCCGCAAACAGAGCGATCACCAGACGGCGATCGAAATCGATATAGAGGCTGTTGCCATAGGGCCCAAGCAAGGCGACGCGGTTTGGCGTTCCGCCGAGATGGACAAAACCATAGCGCGCCTCACTCCCCTTGCTCAGCCCAAACAGCTCCGGAGAATTAGTTTTTCTGGGTCCGTTCGAGGTGGTCAGTGTCTCGATGAACCAGCTCGGAATCCTGCTGCGATTTCCGCTAACACGCGCCTCAAGGAGCATTTGCCCGAAACGCGCGAAATCGCGCAGAGAGAGCGCCAAGCCGCCGGTCAGCTCGGTTCCCTGCGGATCGGTCAGCCAAAATGCCGGATTTTCAGGACGAAGCTTGGCGAGAATGTTGTCGCAAAATATCTGGGCCAGTGGCTCACGATAACTTTCGGACAGCGCCCATGTGAGGAGATCACCATCGGGACCGGTATCAAGCAAACTAGGGGCCGCATCGGTCATGCCTCTTTCCCAACGACCAGGATGGTTGAGCCATGCTCGAATGCCGCTGACCGCAATTCCAGGCTTCCATCCGCCGGCCATTTGCCACTCGTTGATTTCTTGTGCCGTCCACTCGAATCGGCTGTTCGCGTCAATCAACCGCTGGATCGAGAGTTTGCGCAACCCCGTCTGCTCCGTCAGCGAAGGAATGTAGCGGATGACCGACTTGTCGGGCGCGAACTTCCCCTGCGCCACGGCCATGGCTCCCAGCAAGGAAAGGATAGGCCGAGTCGCACCGAGCAACAAGCGCGGCTGTTTAGGTGATATTCCGTGCCAGTACTGCTCGCTCAGTAGCCGACCGTTGCGCAGAACAATGAACCCGTCTGCATAGAGGCGCGTATCGAGCAAAAAGCCAACATCGCGAGTCTCTCGATCAAGCGGGTCGATCGCCATCATTTTCTCAAGATCGAGCTGTTTTGGCGCTGACTTGAAGTTCTGCGGTGCAATACGGCTCTTTATCGTGACAAGAGGCATGAAGCGGCCGGCCGCCGACAGGCTGAAGCGCAGGTTTTCCGGATCGAGCCAGTTGTTCTGATCGATCCACGGCCCGGGACTTTGTTCGCTCTTTCTCGCCGATCCGATCGTGCAATTCTCGGCCGCTCGAAGCGGAGACGGTGACAGCATCAGCGAAAGCAGAAGTGGAATCAGCGCGTATTTCATCGTTTTTCATCCTCCGCAGCCATGTTGAACATATTGGCAAAGCGCTGCGCCGACTCGCGGACGACATCATTCAGTCCCTTGTGAATAGCATGGCGTCCCCTGAGCCAATTAGCGTCGCTCGTCTTGTTGTCGACGGCATCCTTGATCTGATCAAGCCATGCGGTACATCCGAGTTCCTCCGCGTCCTCTGAAATCAGGTCAAGCAATTCGACGAGAACCTCCTTGAGTGGAATCTGCTGACGCCGAACGGGGTCGGAGAGCATCGCATCAAAACCATAGCGGCAGGCCTGGAACTTGTTGTAGCGGGCGACATACAGTTGCTGACGGGTATTGAACTCCGGTCTCGTGCGCAGCAGAAAACGCGACAGGCATTGCGCCAGGGCGGCGAGTGCCGTCGCCAATCCGACCGTCAGCGGGGTATCGCAGACGCGAATTTCAACCGTGCCGAATTCGGGTTTGGGACGGATGTCCCAGTAGAGATCCTTGATGCTGGTGACGATGCCGCACGATTTGAGGAAGGAAAAGTGCTCGACGAAATCCGCCCAGTCGTTGAGTTCGGGGCACTGACCGCTGAGCGGGAAGGCCGAAACAGCGTTGAGCCGCGCCGATTGAAAAAAGGTATCGACCCCGTCGACGAATGGGGACGCCGCCGACAGGGCGATAAAAATCGGGACATAGGGGCCAAGCGCCTGCGTCAACCAGATCGCCTGGTCGGCCGAGGTGCAGCCAACATGGATATGCTGGCCGAAAACAGTGAATTGTTTGGCCAGGTAGCCATAGCGGTCGTAAAACGCGTCGAAGCGCTCGCTGGGACAAATTCGACGTTCCGGCCAAGAATGAAAGGGGTGGGTGCCGCCCCCGCAAATTGCGATATTGTTCTGTGCGCACTGGCTGACCAATGTTTGCCGCAAGCCCTCCAGATCACTGGCAATTCCGTCAGCCGTGGTACGCGCCAGCGTGCTGACCTCGATCATGCTCTCGGTGATCTCGAGCTTGATTTCACCGAATCGACCATCGTATTTCATGCTACCAAGGAGATCTGTGGCGCCGCGCGTCAAATCGTAATCGCGCTGCGAAAGCAGTTGCAATTCAAGCTCGACGCCCAGGCTCAGCGGCTGACTATGCTTGAACTCGGTCAATGATTCGCTCATACGATACCTCCGTTGCTGCCCTTTTTCGTCTCGCCAGCCCTGACCAGTGCAAGACGGCAGAGCGCCGGCCCGGCAAGATCCATGATCGCCGCAGCAAATAGCGGCAGAGTCAGCGCCGAGCGACCGATTTCCGGGTAGAGCCCGGCAAGTTCATAGGCCATGAACACGGCGGTTGCCGACAAGGGCTGAATTCCGACACCGACCAGCAGTCGCTTGACCAGCGGCAGGTTGCCACCCGCCCATGCCTGGGCGGCGATTTTGGCCAGCGCGCGAACAACCAGCAGGCCGAGCGCCTGAGCCGCGACCAGCCAGGTGAAGTCCTGCCACGGCAGCGACGCGCCGACGACGACGAAGAGAATGATGGCCAACAGCCAGTGGCCGTCGGGCAGATTCGTATAGCTCAGCGATTTATTGGTATCGATCAGCGCGAGCATGGCGCCCATCATGAACAGCGTGAGAAAAACGGGAACCGCCAACATGCGGGCGACGCCGACGGCAAGCAGGGCTGTCGCCACCAGGGTAAACACCTGGGCCAGCGATTTCTTCGGCAAGAGATTGGCCACCAGCAGCGCGAGGCGCGCGATCAGCCAGGCGATCGCCTGGGCACCAATGCCGACCCACAGCGGATGAACGACTGCGTTGAGCCAGTCATGGCTGTTTTCGGCATGCACCACGCCCAGCACAATGGCGAAAACGATAAACGCTGCCGCGGAGCCTAACGCGGTGTGCAAGATTATCCGCTCGGTGACCTGTCCTTGTGCGCTGGCCTCCTCGACCGTGATCAGCACGACGGCCGGTGCCGAGGCCATGGTCACGGCGGCCGCGGCGGCGGCCCAGGCCGGCGTCAGTCCGACGACCAGGTATGCGAAAAAGAAGATGAAGAGGAAAGAGAGCGCGATGTCGCCAAACGTCGCTCGCAAAAGATCCTTGTTGTGAAACAGCCAGCGCAGATTGAGACGCCGCCCGATTTCGAGCATCAGCAAGCCGAGCGCGGCATCGGCAACCGGGCGGATCTGGGCCAGCGCTTCGATACTGATCCAACCCAGAAACGACGGTCCGAAGAGCGTCCCCGCGAGCACATAACCGATGACTTTGGGCCAGCCGAGGTGAGCGCGCAACCACTCGCCGACCAGCAGTCCGATGACCAACAGCAGGCTAAAGAGGGCCAGTGAGTCCAACTGGTCGGGAAATGGCGGCAGAAAGAACAGGCGCTCCTGAATAGCCTCCCAGCCTGACCTGGCCAGCAAAATACCTTCGCTCAACAAGGCGAAGACTCGTGCTTGTCGCGAATCTCCACCCGCCGCCAATCACTTGCTGGCTTGATTGCGGCCGCTATCGAAGCCCTCGAAAGACATGGGACGATGGGGATAAAACGCCATTTCACCATCGTCGACCTCGTGCGGCATTGAGAAATTCATCAAGAATGGGGGTGCAATCGAGCAGGTTTGGGCTACCGGGCGGATGAAACTCAGGGTGCCACTGGACGCCAAATACATACTGCTTCCCGTCATGGCGTATGGCCTCAACGATTTCATCCGCCGCACCGCGTGCCTCGACCCGCAAGCCGCGCCCAAGGGACTTGATCGACTGGTGGTGAATCGAGACCACGGCACCGCCGCCAACGCCTGGGTATAAATTGGCCAAGCCCGACCGGCTATCCCAGACGATCTCGTGGCTGTGCCGGTCATAATCCGGATGAACGTGTGCTCCAGCTGTTTCGATTTGACTCGCGATGTCCTGATACAAGGTTCCCCCCAGCGCGACATTGATCAGCTGGGCGCCTCGGCAAATGCCGAGAACCGGCTTGCCGGCTTCCATGAACTCGTGCAGCAACTCCATCTCGTAGGCGTCGCGCACCTTGTCTCCCGCCCATTCAGGACGCAAAGCCTTTTCGCCATAACTCTGCGGATTGATGTCTGCACCGCCCTGCAGGATCAGGCCGTCCAGATATTGCGGATAATCCGACAGGCGGATGCTGCTGCGATGAACGATTCCGTCACCGCTAACGGACGGAACCATGAAGACCATCACCTCGCGCGACATGACCCAGTGCGCGACGGACTGCTCAAGATATTGCAGCGATTTTGAGCGCAATCCGGTGGCCCCGACTTCAGGGTGGTAGATGCGGGCGGAAAGGCCTATTCGCAGCGGACGCTTGCTCATAGTGATCGGAGTCCCTTTCAGATTCGCCGCAGTAGCGACGCCTTCAAAACAGCCGAAGCGCCTGACGGGCGATGCGCGTCGGTCCTGACCGGCCGGATTGGCGATTGATCAAGGCATGAAATCCAAGGCTTCAGACCATCTTTTTCAAGATTTTTCCAAATGTGTGGCGATACAACATTTATGTGCAATATAATTGACATCTCCAGCCAACGCAACCGTTCAACATCAATGACTACTCATACGGCCTCTCAACCCCAACTTCCCTTGGTCGTTCTTCAGCAGTTCCGGATGATCTACGGAAGCATGCGCCACTACTTCAAGGAGGTCGAAGATCGCTGCGGTCGATCGGGGTCACAGATGTGGATACTGCAGGAGGTTCAACGCACGCCAGGCCTTGGAGTTACTGAGCTGGCAAGCCGAATGGGCATTCATCAATCGACCTGCAGCCTGCTTGTTGAAAAGCTGGTGACCAATAACTGTCTGGCGAGGAGCCGCATGCATGAAGACCAGCGCAGAGTCGGTCTGCACCTTGCTCCGGACGGACTCAAGGCGATCGCGGCGTTGCCCGGACCGGCGGAAGGCATTCTGCCGGAAGCACTTGCGGCGATACCCAGTGTCGCGCTGCAAACTTTGTATATAAATCTATCTGAGTTGATTCGGCATTTGCCTGGAAATGAAAATGGAAACGGCAATGGCTTTGCCACTATTCCGCTTGCCGATATGGTCAAGCAGCAAAGCGAAGATGACAACTAAGCAATTGGCTTCATGGTCTTCGCACCTGCCTTCCAGAGATGCGCGTCACGTCGCTTGGCGAATCGCCTGCTGCCTTTCCTCTGTTCTTTTGCTCTACGGATGCAGCACGCCTCCGCCGCTTACCCTGATGCCATCAGACCAACCGCCGCCTGTAACCACAGTTCCTTCCGCGCCGCTTGCCGAAGAAATCCCCCCTTCTGCTCCAGAGAAGGAACCGACCGCCCCCGTATCGGAGGAAAACAGTATATTTTTCGCGCTGCGTTCGGCCATCGTCAGCGATACGGGGAAAGAAAAATTGCGCCTGCATGCCGATCGTCTGAAACTGGACCGCAAGGAAACCGTGCTGCTGATCGGGCATGCAGACGATCAGGGGAGCCGAAACTACAATCTGGCGATCACGGAAGAGCGTCTTATGGCCGTGGAGAAACAGCTTCGAACCTACGGCGTGCCACTCCGGCAAATTCGTCGCAATCGCAGCGGCAGCGTGAAGCATTTGCCATCGTGTACGACGAACGAGTGTCGGCGACAAATGCGCAGGGTCGAATTAATCTATTCGCAATGATGGTCAAGAGCGATCCGCTTGTTGAAGCAACACAAATTCCGTGCTTGACGCGATGCGCTTGCCCGCGCTCGCACGTCTAACATCCTGTGCGGGGCGACCGGACTGCCATGTTGAAAAAGATCGTGACAAACACTTTGATCCTCTCCTCATCGCTGATTGCAACGGGGTGTGTTACTGAAGATGCCCGAGGTGTTCTGGTCGGCGGCTTTTCCGCTGCCATGCCGACCGTCACGTCAATCGCCATTCCCGCGTCACAAGACGGTGAATACCATTTTCATTACGGTTTCCGCCAGGAAGACAGTGTGTGCCTGTTGACCGGTGAAATTCCAACGCCAAGGATTCCCTTTTTTGAGCCTTGCGATGGCTTGCGTGGAACAGGGAGAGTCTCGTGCAACGATGGCCGCACGCTGAACCTGCAATGGCTACTTACTTCATGTCAAGGCGGTTACGGTCGTTCCGACGAGGGCGCTGAGTCAGGTTTTTTCTTTGGCTTTGGAGGTAGCGAGGAAATGGCTCGCGATCAACTGCGCAAGGCCCGGCATGAGGACTAAAACGGTGCCGATAGAACTTCTGTTGGCTGAGCAAACGTCAGGCGGCCTTTCTGAAAAATGGTGGAAGAGTGCTCCTCAAGTACGAGGAGTCACCATTTGCACCAGCCATTTGTCGGCAGCGCTTCCAAGTCCTCGAACGAATGACTGTCAAGTCCGGCATGATCGGTGGGCGCGAATAGACCAGTGAAGCAAGGACAACCATGCGAAGGAATATCATTGCCGTTGGATTGCTGTGCCTGGCTTTGTCAATCACCACGGCATGTCGTCGAGGCGATGAATATGGCGTTCTCGTGGCCAAATTCGATGATGATGGCCCATTGTTCAAGACCAAGATCTTTCTGCCTGCGGCGGAAGACAACTATCGATTCAATTTCGAGTTGCGCCAGGGCAACACGGTGTGCTCGTTAACTGGTCAGCTTGGCGGTAAGGAGCTTCCCGACGCGGAGAACTGCGGCGGGATCAGGGGGGACGGGAAGATCTCGTGCAACGACGATCGTAGCAGGAGACTGCGCTGGTCAATGACTTCGTGTTCGGCGGGGCACGGTCGTTCCGTCGGGAAAAAAGGCCGGCATTTTTACTTTGGCTTTGATCACAACAAGGACCGGGCGCTTGATCAATTAGCAAAAGCGCAGCGAACGAATTGAACGAAGACGGGCAGGACACGTGCAAAAGAATAATTCCCGACTCGATGTCGCGGACCGTCGAGGGTTTTTGCCAAACAAACCGGATACGTGGATTTTTTTTCAATGCGCGATGCACATTGTCAGCCGAGGAGCATAAACAGTGATGACAGGCCAGCCTCTATTTGGCTTTGACGCAACAAGGAAAGAACGATTGAGCAATTTGAAATATCACAGCGAGCGAACTGAATACGAGTGCCCCATTGTCGGTGAGATTAGGTGATGGTTCGACTTCGTGGCCCATTGAGTAGTTTTCGTTGGCGAACTCGGATGACGCTCTGGCTCGCCGCCCTCTTCGCCGGCCTGATGGTGGTCGCCTTCGCCAAACTGGCGGAGTGGGCCTTGGCGCTGTTCGTCGTACTGTGTTCTGGATGCGCCTGGATGCCCTTGCTGTTGGCTCCGACCATTGGCATGCTGACTGTCTGGCTAACCCGGCGCTATTTTCCCGGCGCCCAGGGCAGCGGCATCCCGCAAGTCATCGCCGCGACCCGACTGGCCGCCCAGGGAAAGGCCGTCAATACGCTGCTCTCACTACGCATCGCCTGCGGCAAGATATTCCTTGGCGCCTTGGCGCTGGTCGGCGGCTTCTCGGCCGGTCGCGAAGGCCCTTCCGTTCAAGTCGCGGCGTCGATTATGCACGCCGTTCACAAATGGCTTCCGCATTCGCGCGCCTTGCGCATGCAGGATCTGATTCTGGCCGGGGGCGCCGCCGGTGTCGCCGCGGCATTCAATACGCCGCTGGCCGGTATTGTCTTTGCCGTTGAGGAGTTGGGCCGCCGACTGGAAACTCGAACTAGCGGCGTATTGGTCAGCACGATCATTCTGTCGGGTCTGGTGGCCGTCGCCTTGCTTGGAAATTACAACTATTTTGGCCATCTCAAGATCGACAACCTCAATCGTTCCATCGTCCTGCCGATCATTCTTGCCGGGGTTGTGTGCGGACTGCTCGGCGGGCTTTTCAGCCGCCTGATGATCTGGCCACAGCAATGTAAGGAATTTGTCGTCTGGCGTTGGCGCGCCAAGCACCCGGTGGCTTTCGCCGGCCTTTGCGGTGTGCTGATAGCGGTCATTGGCTGGGTGGGCGGCGGTCTTTCCTATGGCAGTGGATATCAGATCACATCTCAGGTCGTCTCCGGGCAAGTCGTGCTTCCTTGGCACGCGCCACTTTCTCGATTTCTGGCCACGCTCATCAGCTATTACTCGGGGATACCCGGGGGAATTTTCGCCCCATCGCTGGCCGTGGGCGCAGCGCTTGGCTCCAATATTGCCCTGTTGCTGGGAATACCAGCCGAGGCGATTCCGATTATCGCCCTATGTATGGCCGGGTTTCTGGCCGCCGTAACCCAGGCACCCATCACTTCGGCGATTATCGTCATGGAAATGATCGACGGTCATGAGATGGTCATCAGTCTGATGGCGGTGACTTTGATAGCCAAAGCGGTCAGCTCGCGCCTGAGTCCCGAGTTGTACCAGCAACTGGCGCTTGGGTTTCGCCCCGTGAAATTCAGCCCTCCCGCGAGTAGCCGATGATTCAGCACATCGTCGATAAACCCTGGATTGCCCTCGCTCTGATGCTTGTCCTGATTTTCTTGTATTTTGGTGTGGCCGTCCGTATACGTCGCGAAAACAAGCTGAGAAGTCGCTCCCTCGTTGATTGCCGGGAGACGCCACGATCGGAAGCGGATCGTCCGAAGGATCCAGGCTAGCGCCAGTGGCACGTTACCAACGAACCCCTGATGTTAGAGGGGCTGCGTTTGATAGCTGCGGGCTCGATGGCCAAGGCTAGCAACCGCTTGAGCTGCTGAAGCCGCCGTCAGTGCGCACCAAGCGCGGCCTCACGGGATGCTCAACAGCCTGGCAATGGCGCGCGATCCTGGCTAAAAGCTAACCACCATTCCTGAAGCCCCCCCAACGTCACCGAGCGGGCAAGGAAGAAGGCAACCACTAATTCCTCCCTCAGGAAGAGACGATCCTGATGGCGTTTGTAGGCCTCGGTAAACCCGATACAAAACAGAAGCAGTCCCATGAATGCCACCGGGTGATGGGCGAAGAAGACCACCCCAATCAGGAAAAACAGGTGACCGCGTTACGCGATTGGCTGATTGCGCAATGTGTAAAGACCGCGGACGGCACCGGTCTAGCGCGTGCCATCGACTACAGCCTGAAACGCTGGCCGGCGTTGATGCGCTATGTCGATGACGGCGCCTTGGCAATCGACAACAACCCGGCGGAGAACGCCATCCGGCCAATCACCTAGGGGCGTCGCAACTGGCTATTGACCGGCTCAGAACGCGCCGGCTGTCGCGCCGCCGCATAACTCGCTTGGCAAAATGGGGCCGTAGAACGTACATGGATGCCTCTGATTTGCCAAGCGCTCAGTTCATGACGGCTTGAAGGCAAAGATTGCACCCGCTTACCGTATTCCCGAACATCGAATGCAACGAGTGGGGCACGTTTGTATTCCCCACAAGTAGACGCCAATCGCGGTGCGACGGACTGCCTTGTCTCACTGAAGAACTCGATTCGATTCTAGCGTGCTCCCCTCATCATTCACCAGTACGACAGGTACACCACGCTGCTGACGCACGACCGTGCTGACGATGTCGCAAGAGAACAGGCTCGATAACCATGTTTTAGACGTTGGCAACACGATCTCGTCGCAATCGAGCTCTTCGGCGGTATCCAGAATTGAGAACACTAATTTTCCCTGTTTGAAAACACCGCGAAATGGAATATTACTCGCCTCCAACAACTGGCTCGCCTCTTCGATAAATGCCTGCGCCCGCTCAGACTGAAACTGTTCAATTTCCTGCTGCGTGCGGAAACGTAGAACCTCCCACTGAGTGATCGGTTCGCCTACATTGAGTAGAACCACTTCCAATAAGGTGCCTTTCTGGTGACGGCGCAATGCATACTGAATGCCCCAGCGCGAATCCTGGTTGGCATTTATCGGTACCAATAGGCGCAAAGGTTTGGCGTTTACTTCAGTTTGATCTGGTGTGCTCATGGTGTCCGCTCCCAGCAATTGTTGCGTGTGGATTAAGCCGTATGCCTTTCCGTCGGAAGCAAATTTGTTTCCAGTTCTGGGTAACATGATGTCTCCTCCTGGGGGGAATCAACCGGCAATGCGCCGGTGTTCGATGACGTGATCCAGCCCACGGCGCAAGCAACGTAGGTAGAACGGACCAACAAGTAGGATGAGCAGCGGTACGGCGGCCGCAAATTGAGCAAGGAAACGAATTGGAAGAGATATCTCGGCTTCATTTGCGTCAAAGCGCAGCAGGTAAGTCGTAAACGCGATGCCGGCCAGAACCCCAATACGCTCGATCGTGTCGAAATTTGTTTCCCGTGCCCGCTTCAAAGCGTCATCCCATTCGGCAGGCGGTACCTGCACAATGTGAGGTAAGGCCCAAGCCAGCACGCTTCGCTTTAGTGCTCTGCCGAGCAGGTGGAACGCATTCGAATTGGTCATGTCCGCCTCACTTGCCGATATAGTAAACAAGCAGATAGGCAAGCAGCATCACCATTACCCACATCGCCATGCTGCGAGTTGGCCAGGAGCGGATTAGCAACCCGTCCGCCTGCCGGTGGCGAGCGACCAAGCTACAAATGTTGGCAGACTTTGCGGCCAGGACACTGGCAGCACTTGCCAGCAAGCTTTCCCACAAACCAACGCCGTAACGCCAAGCTGACGGGAAAGCCACACGCCAGAGCCAGTCGACGTCAAGATTGACTGCGCGCAGTTCAGGCGGATAGATGCGCGTCCACATCAGAATCGAGAAGGCCAGCGCCGAGAACATCAGCAATTGAAGTTGTCCCAGCACGTGCGACGCGGTGTAGGGCTCAAAGACAACAGGGTAAGGAAGCATTGCATAGAGGGGACCAGGCATGACGCCAATGCCGACGCAGAGAATCGCGGCGATACCCATGGCGACGAGCATGTTGACGGGCGCTTCCTTGCAGCGTTTGCCAGAATCATGGCCAAAGAAGCCAAAGTAGGGAATCTTGATCCCGGAATGGTGGAACACGCCCGCGGAGGCAAACAGCAGCGTCACCCAAGTTATCAAATAGGCGCCCTGTCCGGCGGCAGAGAGGATCATCGATTTGCTGACGAAGCCGCTGAACAGCGGAAATCCTGATATCGACGCGGCTCCGATGATGCAAAACACGGTGGTCAATGGCATCGACTTGTAAAGTCCGCCAAGTTCAGAGCCCTTGACCGTTCCGACTCGGTACAGCACGGCGCCCATCGACATGAACAGCAGCGCTTTGTAGATGATGTGGGTGAACGCATGGGCGGCGGTCCCGTTCAGCGAGAGTTCGGTACCGATGCCGATGCCGACTACCATGAAACCCAATTGATTGTTCAGGCTATAGGCCAGCACTTTGCGCAGATCGTTTTCGATGACTGCGAAAAAGATCGGAAAGGCAGTCATGATGGCGCCGATCGGGATGAGCAACTCGGTGCCGGAAAAACCGCGCGCCAGGGCGTAAATTGCGAGCTTGGTGGTAAATGCCGACAGAAAGACCGTTCCGACCTCTGACGCCTCGGGATAGGCGTCTTGCAACCAGGTGTGCAGCAGCGGAAAAGCGCACTTGATGCCGAAGGCGATAAAGAAAAGCCATCCTCCCGGCGCATCGAGACCGATGTGATCGAAGGCGAGCGAACCGGTGGCTTTGAACTGGATCACTGCACCGAAGAAAAGAAGCATACCGGACGTAATCTGGACGATGAGGTAACGCATCCCGGCTCGATAGGCGGAAGCGGTGCCGCCAGCCCAGACCAGCAAGACCGAGGTGACGGCGGTCAATTCCCAGAAAATGAACAGCGTCATCAGGTCTCCGGCGAATACTGCGCCAATGGCGCTGCCGGCGTACGCGAATCCTGCGGTTGTCTGCAACGCGGTGCGTAAATGCAGCGCGTAAATCGCCGAGATGAGCGCGGCGATCATGAAGATCCAGCCGAAAAGCATGCTCCAGCGGTCTACCCGCAGCGTGACCAACTGCAGTCCGAGAAAGTGCAGGACGCCAAACTCGCCGGTCGATAGCTGAGCAAGATGGACCAAGCCAAGCAGGGGCAGCAGCACGAGGTAGACCGACCGAGCCCGCCCACGCAGCAGAGGAATCAAAAGGCTGCCGACAATCAGGGTCAGGCCGGGTGACAATTCAGTGATGGTCATAGTAGTTTTCGGGCCGGGAGATGATGCGGCGCAGGAGTTTGGCCGCCAGCACCAGGGCAATACAAGCGATCAGGCCAAAGAAGCCGTGGAAGCCAAACCAGTGTTCGGCTGTGGTTTCGGCGTGCTTGTCGATCATCAGCTCCAGAAGCAGCAAAATGGCACAGCCGATCCAGACCGAAAAATAGATTTTTCGCACGTTTTCCGGATAATCCAGCCAGCGTCTGGCCTCGGCGTGGCGATGATTGCGCGGCCTGTTCATGATGTTCCTCCCAGTGCGATGCCTCGCGCCAGCCTGAGAAAGATGTCGGGAAAGAGGAACGCGATAAATGTCCCTGAGGCGGAGAGAACGATGGCGATGACCATCGGCAGCGGCGCCTCACCGTGCCCTGAGCGATGATGCGGGTCATCGTGAGCTGGGCGAAAGAATGCACGATGAATGATCGGGAGAAAGTAAGCGGCATTCAGCAAGGTACTGACCAGAATGACTGCCGCTACCACGTAGCGCTCTCCGGCGAGTGCTCCCGATATGAGGTACCACTTGCTCAGGAAGCCAACGAAGGGGGGAATGCCGATCAGTGAAAGCGCACCGATGGCAAACGCACCCATCGTCCAGGGCATTTCGCGGCCAATTCCGTCGAGTTGGCTGACGTCAGTTTTGTGCGCCGCCGTGTAAATTGAGCCCGCGGCAAAGAACAGCGTTATTTTTCCGAAAGCGTGAGCGGCGATATGCAGCGCTGCGCCGACCAGCGACAGCGGGGTAAGAACTGCAGCCCCCAGAATAATGTACGAGAGCTGGCTGACCGTCGAGTAGGCAAGCCGTCGCTTGAGGTTGTCGGCGTTGAGCGCGACCACCGAGGCGGTGATGATGGTGAAGCACGAAATGCCGATCAGCCAATCGGTATGGCCGGAAAGGATGTCGAATCCGAAGACATAGACTACGACCTTGACGACACTGAAAACTCCAGCCTTGACTACCGCGACCGCATGCAGCAAGGCCGAAACCGGCGTTGGCGCGACCATTGCCGCGGGCAGCCAGCGATGGAAAGGCATCAGCGCCGCCTTGCCGATACCGAACATGAAAAGCGCCAGCAGCGCGACCACGGTGGCTGGTGCGAGATCGCCGGGCAGGATGCCGCCGGCGCGAAAATCGGTGGTGCCGGCGATGTGCCAGGTGTAGACGATGGCCGGCAGCAGGAACAGCATCGAGGTGCCCATCAGGATTGCCAGATAGACGCGGCCGCCCTTCTTGGCCTGCTCGGTTCCCGAATGGGTGACCAGCGGGTAGGTGATCAGCGTCAGCACTTCATAAAACAGGAACAAGGTCAGCAGGTTGGCGGAAAAGGCGATGCCGAGCGCTGCGTCGATGGACAACGCAAAGCAAACGTAAAAGCGCGTCTGGTGGTTCTCCTTGTTCTTGCGCATATAGCCGATCGAATAGATCGAATTGACGATCCACAATCCCGACGCAATCAGTGCAAAGATCATTCCCAAAGGCTCGACACGAAAGGCAATCGGCAGACCGGGCAGCGGCTCAAGCAAGGCGACTGCGGGGCGCAGGCCGGCGAGCACTGGGTCGAGCAACTGGAGCACGCCGGCGAACAGCGACACCGCAGTCAGCACGGTGACGGTTTCGCGCAGATTCGGCCAGCGCCTGGCCAGAAGGATGCCCAGTGCGCCGAAAACGGGCAACAGAAGAATCGCGAGAATGAGCTTGTCGTTGTTCATCGGCTGTTATGCATCAATAGTTGAGCGGCATCCAGCGCCGTATCGACAGTGAAAGAAGTGTCGATACCAAACCAGATGGTTGCGGCGATCAGCACGTACGCCGGGATCAGCAGGGCATACGTGGCCTCGCCACGCGGCGCCGATCCAGCTGGCGGGGCGCGGAAATAGGCGACTTCGACAAAGCGCCAGACGTAGGTCACTGCCAGCAGCGAACTGATGAGAATCGCACCGACGAGCCACCACTGGTCCTTTTCGATTGCCGCCAGGATCAGGTGCCACTTGGTGATGAAGCCCGCCGTCCCAGGCACGCCGATCAGGCTAAACCCGCCGATGACGATGCCGAAGCAGGTCAACGGCATTTGCTTCGCAAGGCCAGCCAGGCGATCAAAGGTCGGCGCCGGAGGCATGCCTTGCCGGGTAGTCAAAGTCGCCACGATGGCGCCGATGAGCAGGAAGATTCCGCCCTTGGCGATCCCGTGATTGACGAGATGCATGATCGACGCGGCAAGCCCGTGCACAGAATCGAACGACAGGCCGAGCGTGATGTAGCCGATCTGGCCGACGCTCGAATAGGCGAACAGGCGCTTCAAATTGGTCTGGAAAATGGCGACGAAATTGGCGACCAGCATCGCGAAGAGCGACAGCACCAGCATGATTTCCGGCAAGGGCAGGCTCTTGAAGACCATGCTCTCGCCAAAAATCGTGAAATAGAATCGGATCAGCGCGTAAAGGGTCACCTTGGTTGCCGTCGCTGCAACCAGCGCCGTGACCGCCGACGGCGCATAGGTGTAGGCATTGGGCAACCATTGGTGTAGAGGGAAGATCGCGGCCTTGAGCGAAACGCCCACTGTAAAGAAGGCCAGTGCGGCGAGCACCGGACGTGTGCTCTTGATCGCCGCAAGTTTGGTCGCCATGTCGGCTAGGTTGAGCGTGCCAGTCATCAGATAGAGCAGGCCGATGGCGATGACGATGAAGGTCGCGCCGATACTGCCCATGATCAGGTACTGGTAGGACGCGGTGAGCGCGCGACGGTCGCGGCCCAGCGCGATCAGCACATAGGTCGACAACGACGAAATTTCGAGGAAGACAAAAAGGTTGAAAGCGTCGCCGGTAATGGTGATGCCGAGCAGACCGGTAAAACACAGACCGAGCATAGCGTAGAAGAGGTAGTGCGATTCGCGCGGAATCTCGCGCTCGACGCTGGCGCGACTGTAGGGCAGGACGACGGCGGCAATGCCGGAAACAAGCACCAACACGAAGCTGTTGAGGCGGTCGATACGGTACTCGATTCCCCACGGCGGTTGCCAGTTGCCGATGTGGTACGAAATCGCTCCGTCGGCGGCGACCTGAAGCCACAGCGCGATGGCGATGGCGAAGGCGGTCCAGGCTGCGGCCGTGACGATGGCAAAGGCCACCGCGCCGCGCCGCAGCAGAACAGCGAGCGGCGCCGAGATCAGCGGCAACACCACTTGCAGCGCCGGCAGGTGCTGGGCGAGGCTCATACGGGCTCCTCATGACTGGCTGCGACCACGACATGATCGCGCGCCAAGATTTCGTCTTCTTCAATCGTGCCGTAGGCTTCGCGGATGCGCACTGCAAGCGCTAGACCGAGTGCCAGGGTGGCGACGCCAACGACGATGGCAGTCAGGATCAATACGTGCGGCAGCGGGTTGGAATAGACGGTGTATTGCGGCGAGATGATTGGAGCAGTTCCTCCGACCAGCTTCCCCGGAACGATGTAGAGCAGATAGACCGACGTCTGGAAGATTGACAGGCCGACCAGCTTCTTGATCAGGTTGCCGCGCGCAATGATGATAAAGAGGCCGGCAACCATCAGGAAGACGGTGATGATGTAGGAAAAATGCCCGAACACGGTTAGTCCTCCGAGCCGCTGCGCGAGGCGAACATGTAGTAGATCTTGAGCATCACGCCGCTCACCGTGGTGGCGACGCCGACTTCGACCCAGAAGATGCCGCGATGCTGACCATGGACCGGGTTGTGGTCGAGTACGAAATAGTCGAGGTAATTGCCACCGAATAGCAGTCCAGCCAGACCCACCCCCGCGTAGATCAGCACGCCGCTGGCGAGCATGGTTTCGACCAGCCAGTCGGGAACCACCTTGCGCGCAGTGTCCACGCCATGGGTCAGCGCGAAGAAGATCAGTCCGGCGGCGATGATCACGCCGGCCTGAAAGCCACCACCAGGACCGAAATCGCCGTGGAATTGCACATACAGTGCGAAAAGCAGTATGAAGGGGATCAGCAGCCTTCCTATCACCCGCAAGACGAGATCGTTGCTCATGCGTCATCCTTTCGCTGCATACCTTCCGGCTCCGTCTTCTTGCGCCGCCGTAACAGAGCGATAAGGCCGGCGCCGGCGGTGAATACCACCGTCGTTTCGCCCAGCGTGTCGTAACCGCGGAAACTGGCGAGAACCGCGGTGACAACATTCGGCACCTCGGTCTCGTTTTGCATATAACGGGGCACGACGTTCTGGTGAATGGGTGCGGCCGGATCGCCGAAGGTCGGCAGACCGAAGGCGCCATAGACCAAGAGCGCACCAGTTGACAGCGAGACGGCGAGAGGCAGCCACGGCTTGTGCGCGTGCTTCGCTTCCTCGCTCTTGCAAAGATGCAGAGCCCCGAGCAACAGCACCGTCGAAATCCCGGCACCAACCGAAGCCTCGGTCATCGCGACGTCGACGGCATCGAGTGCGACGAGAATGGTCGCCATCAGAAAGCTGTAGATGCCGGAGAGGACGATCACCGAGAACAAATTGCGCGTCAGGATCAGCGTAAATACCGCAATCGCCATCAGCACCAGCAGCACGTTGATGATCAGGGTTTCGATGGCGTCACCTCGTCGTCAGAAGGCTGCTTTCCGAGCTGCGGTTTGAGCCCGCTCCTCAGCGCTGCCTTGGCCAGCGCGTGCGTCGCCGTCGGGCTGGCAAAGAGGATTAACAGACCGATCATCGCCAGCTTTACGGCGACCAAGGTCAGTCCAGCCTGCAAAATCAGGCCGATCAGCATGAATCCGGCGCCCAGGGTCTCGGTGACGCTGGCACCATGCATCCGGGTATAGAAATCAGGCATGCGCACCAGGCCGATGCCGCCGACCAGGCAGAAGAACGCCCCACCAGCGAGAAACAAGGCGCTCAGGATGTCGATGAAGATGGTCATGACGGGGTGTCCTCGGAAGTGGACTTGGCACCCGCTTTGTTTGTATCGCCGTGAAGAAAGAACTTCAGCACCGCGATCACGCCAATGACATTGAGCAGGCCATAAACAAGGGCAATATCGAGGAATTCCGGACGTCCACCGAGAAAGCCGAGCAAGGCTAAAACCAACATCGCGCAGGTGCCGACTGTACTGCACGCCTGCAATCGGTCGAAAACCGTCGGGCCAAGAGCAGCGCGTGCCAGCGCCAGAGCGACGGTAACCAGCAGGGCAAGCGTGGCGGCGGCGAGCATAGTCAATGACGCTCCAGAGAAGTGCAGCGGCTATCCATTTCACTGCCGGCCAAGGACGCCCCACCTTCGCGGCTCAAGGCGTGCACCAGAAAGCGCCCGCGCTCGACTTCAACGCTGATCGTGCCGGGAGTCAGTGTGATCGAATTAGCATGAATAACCAGCCCGGTGTCCGTCGTTTGCGACGGCGAAAATTCAACCATCGTCGGCGAGATGGGCATTTTCGGATGCAGGATGCGCTTGGTGACATCCCAGGCGGCGACCATGATTTCCTTAATCAACCAAGGGCAATAGGCGACGAATTTGAACCAATTTAGATAGGTTGGCGTAGCTTCCGCGGCGATAATGTCCAGGCGTCGCGTAAACATAACAACTGCGATCGCACTGCCAAGGCCTGCCGCCAACAAAAAGGGCACGAACATTCCCGACAGCAGTAGCCAGAAGAGAAAAAGACCAATCAAGGTAGTTAGTGAGCGAACCATGATGATGAATGTAGATCGTTTTGTCTGGCTTGAAAATTGGGGCTTGCGCGTACGGGAAACCCCTATTCACAAGCTCTCCAGCCCTGCCGAAAAACTCTCGCTGAGGCCGCCTCGGCGGGGCCGTAAGGGAATCACGTACGTGTTTTAACGAATTACATAATCAAATATGCCAATGCACAATGACACCTTGATCAACCGGATCGGGATGATTTCACCCATGCTGCCGACTCTGCGTCCTGGTTGGCACGACCTTCTGACCCTGCTCTTGGGCTATGTCGCGCTCGATTGGGCGAGCTACATCCATCCTCTCCACGGACTCAATATCACGCCGTGGAATCCCGCACCGGCGCTTGGCCTGCTTTTCCTGCTGCGCTTTGGACGAAACGCGATACTTCCCCTCGCGCTGGCGATCTTTATGGCAGATGCCTGGGTACGCAATTTGCCGGTGTCCTTGCTGGTATCAATCGGTTTGTCGGCTTTGCTGACAGTCGGGTATTGGGCGATCGCAGAGGTTTTGCGCCACCGCCTGTCGAGTAGAAGTATTTTCAATGATCGAAGGGGTTTGCTTGAATGGGCAGGAATCGTTGCCGTCGGCACCCTGTTGAACAGCGTGGTGTACGTCGCGACGCTATCAATCAGGAAGCTAATACCCTTCAGCGATGTGACCGACGCATTTGTTCGCTACTGGGTCGGAGATTGTGTCGGTGTCCTGGTGTCGATGCCGATTCTGTGGATGCTGCTCGATGACGGGGGCCGCAGTCAGCTCAGGGCGATGGTCATCACTTGGGAATCGCTGGGTTATCTGATCGCGACCGGTCTGGCACTGTGGGTCGCTTTCGGAATCGGCGCCGCCGCTGATTTCAAATATTTCTACGTGCTCTTCCTGCCTGTCGTATGGGCCGCTGCCAGGCAGGGTTTAGCCGGTGCCGTGCTTAGCGCTGCGATCGTGCAGGTGGGTATTATTGCCGCAGTCCAGTTTCTTCGATTTTCGGCGATTACCGTACTTGAAATCCAGGCATTGGCGGCCGTGCTTGCCTTATTTGGTTTCTTTATCGGGATCGTCATCGACGAGAAGCAACGAGTCAGCGCGGAACTTCGTCAAACGCTGCGTCTCGCTGCAGCGGGCGAAATGGCGGGGGCACTGGCCCATGAACTCAATCAACCGCTCACCGCCTTGTCGGCTTACGGAATGGCCTGCGAGGAGCTTATCAATCAGGGCGATACGGGCGAACGACTGCGTGAAACGATCCATCGCATGGTCGCTGAATCGTTTCGTGCTGCCGACGTAGTACGCCGCCTTCGCGATTTCTTTCGCACTGGCGCCACTCAGCTCGAACTGATCGTCCTCGGCGACTTGCTGGCGTCGGCGGGAAGCTCTTTCACGGTCAGGGCACAACAGAAAGGCATCGAGTTGATCATTGATCCAGGACCACCAAGTACACTTTTTGGTGATCGTCTGCAACTTGAGGTTGTCCTGCGCAACCTCCTATCCAATGCGTTCGATGCCGTTGCCGAACAAGCAGCGGGGCAACGTCGCATTCGGATATCGGCCCAGCTCGAGGGCGCAGGTCGGGTTTGCGTTAGCATTGAAGACAGTGGCCCTGGGCTCTCCGGTGCCACGGCAGCACGGATGTTCGAAGCCTTCCACTCATCCAAGGCCAGCGGGCTTGGACTGGGCCTGGTGATCAGTCGCGCCATTGTCGAAGCACATGGCGGTCATCTGTCGGCTGAGATGGGAAATCACGGCTTGTTCAAGCTGATATTACCTACAGAAGGAACGATCGCCAATGCAAGCTAAGGGAAACACGATCTTTATCGTCGAAGATGACCAATCCGTCCGTGATGCCTTGGGGCTGTTGCTCGGCTTGCGCGGCCACCCGGTGTTCCTCTTTGCTGATGCTGAGAGCTTTCTCAAGGCCTACCGCACGGAGTGGCGTGGCTGCTTGCTTCTCGATATTCGCATGCCTGGTATGGATGGCCTCACCCTCCAGAAGCGATTGCTGGAGACGGGCTGCAAGATGCCGGTCATCGTGATGACGGGACATGGCAATGTGGAGTCTGCGCGGGCCGCCTTTCGGGCCCGTGCTGTAGATTTTCTGGAAAAACCGATCGACCACGGCAAGTTAATGAGTGCGATTGAAGAAGCCTTCATTCGTCAAGCGGCAGCGCAGAACAATGAAAACAGGAATGCCGAGGCCGAACTACTGCTTGGCAGACTAACGCCGCGCGAGCGGGAAGTCATGGAATTGGTCGTCATCGGAAGGCACAACAAAGAAATCGCCGACGCACTGGGTATCAGCGCTCGTACCGTGGAAGTACATAAAGCACGCCTGATGACCAAGCTGTGCGTCGAGGGAGTGCCTGATCTGGTCCTCTTGAGCCTGGCGGGGCATGACAGGAATCACGTTTAAATTGATCACGACCCCGTGATTATTCATATGCAAATTCAACCTGCTAGAGTGCGATGAACGATTTCGTCGTTTTGACTTTGGGGGTCGTATGTGCGGGCATCGGCGGTGAGCTTTTTGTTCGCGGCGCGGTCGGCCTCGCCCTCCGGGTACGTATCTCGCCAGGCATCGTCGGTGCAACGGTTGCGGCATTCGCCACCTCTAGTCCTGAAATGTCAGTATCGATTAGTTCTGCGCTGGCGGGGAATCCCGAAATCGCCCTCGGTGAGGCACTGGGCAGCAATGCTGTGAATGTTGCACTGATCCTCGGGCTGGCCCTGGTTATTTCCGGGATTCAGAGTCCTCGTGACAGCGTCAAGCGGGATTTCCCTGTAGCGTTACTGATTCCCGTACCCACGGGAGTTCTCGTTTTGGATGGCGAGCTTTCCAGATTCGACGGTTTTTTGATGTTGAGCATGTTTTTAGCTTGGCTTGTAACCGCGATCATCGAGGGACGAAAGCAACGAAGCGATACAACTGAGGCGCTCGGCGAACATCGACGATGGTCGGTCGCCATATCGTGCGTTGTTGGGCTGGCCTTGCTTGTTGCTGCCGGATATCTGATCGTTGCTGGCGCAAGAGGCGTTTCTTATGCCTTGGGCATAGACGGATTCGTTATTGGCGCAACGATTGTCGCTGTTGGCACATCGACTCCAGAACTCGCGACGACGATCATTGCGAAGATTCGTGGTCACGACGAAGTTGGCCTAGGGACAATTTTTGGCAGCAATATCTACCATGGCATTTTTGTCGTTGCGCCCGCCGCTATCATTCACCCGATCGTTGTGGCCTGGCGAGAGGTGGTCGTCGCCAGGAAAACAGCATAAAACGGTCTCTCACCGTTTCGAAGACCCCGCCAGACGCCAGTCTACGCGGGGTTTTTCGTTTATGGCCTTGGTGGGCAGTTTAGTACGGGTAATGGGGAATATCGGCGCCTGCTGTGAAGAGGTACAAAGACGGTCGGATGGTCGCTGATGAGATGGTGTCGAAATGGTCAAGGAAGTCTCTGATCCGCTTCGAGCAATAGCCGATACCTTTGGCCTGCTGGCTGAGTCGCTCGAATCCTTGTCTGAGGATGAGCTGGTGGGCGGTGCGGAATACTGCCAGTCGTGCGATGATTGGGCCAGGAAATGCGTGCAGCTCGAGGCTGATCTGGCTGAGTGTCGTGCGGATCTGGAGCTGCACAGAAAACAAATCGAAGCGCTGTTGCGCTCGGTCACTGACTAATCTCTGAGTTCAACTTGCCTGACCGATGCGTCCCAAGCCTCCGCCGAACTACCTTGCCGCTTATCCCGCAGCACTCGCCGACGAGGTGCGGCGGCTGATCGAACAGAACCGCTTGGCCGACGCACTGCTGCGCAAATACCCGCTGGCGCACGAGGTGCGCACCGACAAGGCGCTTTACGATTTTGCGCAGGAGATCAAGAGCGCCCATCTGCGCAACGCCGGGCAACTTTCGATGGTGTGCTTCGACAGCCGGTTGCAGGTCATGCAGCACGCGCTGGGAACGCACACCCGCATCGCGCGGGTGCAGGGAACCAAGCTCAAGGCCAAGCGCGAGATCCGCGTCGCCGCGGTGTTTCGGGAAATGCCGCAGCAATTCCTGCAGATGATCGTCGTGCATGAACTCGCGCATCTGAAGGAGGCAGCGCACGACAAGGCCTTCTATCAATTGTGTCGGCATATGGCGCCGGATTACCACCAGCTCGAGTTCGATCTGCGCTGTTATCTTTGCTACCTCGACGCGGCGGGGCGTCCCTTGTGGTCGCCGGTTGCCGCCGACGACCTGGGCACCGAGTCGATCGGCGCTACAGCGCGCGGACCTTGACCGTTTTCCCCTTGACCTTGCCCACCGATAGTTTGCGTACCGCTTCGCGCGCCAGGTTGCGCGCGACGGCGACATAGGTCGATTGGTCGGTGACGGTGATCTTGCCGACCTGTTCGCGCGTGAATTGGCGCTCGCCGCCGGTCTCTCCGGTCAGCGCGCCGAGCACGTCGCCGGCGCGGATTTTCTCGCGGCGCCCGCCGAGGATCTGCAACGTCACCATCGGCGGCACCAGCGGCGAGTCGTCGCTGCCCTGCAGCGAACCCAAGCCGTGCCACGGAACGTCCGATCCGGTCTGCTGCACGATCGCCGCCAGGCGCCGCCGGTCGGCCGGGCTGCACAGGCTGAACGCCCAGCCGTCCTCGTCGGCGCGGCCGGTGCGGCCGATGCGGTGGATGTAGATTTCCGGGTCGGGGGTGACGTCGACGTTGATCACCGCTTCGAGCTGCGCGATGTCGAGGCCGCGCGCCGCGACGTCGGTCGCGACCAGCACCGAGCAGCTGCGGTTGGCGAACTGGATCAGCACTTGGTCGCGCTCGCGTTGCTCCAGGTCGCCGTGCAGCGTCAGCGCATGGAAGCCTTGCCCCTTGAGCACTTCGTAGAGGTCGCGGCACTGCTGGCGGGTGTTGCAGAAGGCCAGCGTACTGACCGGACGGTAGTGTCTGAGCAGGATGGCGACCGCCTGCAGGCGCTCGTCGTGCTTGATCTCGTAGAAGCGCTGGCGGATCTTGCTCTCGGCGTGCTGCTCGAGCAGTTTGATTTCCTGCGGCGAGCGCATGAACTGGCGCGCCAGCTTGGCGATCCCTTCCGGATAGGTCGCCGAGAACAGCAGCGTCTGTCGTCCGGCCGGGCATTGCTTGGCGACATAGGCGATGTCGTCGTAAAAGCCCATGTCGAGCATGCGGTCGGCTTCGTCGAGCACCAGCGTGTTGAGCGCGTCGAGTTTGAGGCTGCCGCGCTCGAGGTGGTCCATGATTCGACCCGGTGTGCCGACGACGATGTGTGCGCCGTGCTCGAGGCTGTCGCGCTGCGGGCGCAGCGTGCTGCCGCCGCACAGCGTCAGGATCTTGACGTTGTCCTCGCCGCGCGCCAGACGCCTGATCTCCTGCGTCACCTGATCGGCGAGTTCGCGCGTCGGGCAGAGCACCATCGCCTGTACCGCAAAGCGCCGCGGGTTGAGATTGGTGAGCAGCGACAAGGCGAACGCCGCGGTCTTGCCGCTGCCGGTCTTGGCCTGTGCGATCAGGTCGTGACCGGCCAGCGCCAGCGGCAGGCTGGCCGCCTGGATCGGCGTCATCGCAAGATACTCGAGCTGTTCGAGCGTCGCCAGCAATCGCGGCGACAGCGGCAGTTCGTTGAATGAGCGCCCGGCAGCAGGGGCTGCGGGCAGGG
>JAGTRW010000022.1 GCA_018262095.1 Pseudomonadota bacterium | reverse complement strand
ACGATTCCGTCGGGCGTCCCGACGCCCATGAAACCGCCGAACAGGATGCTCATTCCGTCGTGGAAATGCGATCGCAAATCAGCGTAGCTGATTCGCTTGTGGGGTGTTTTCATGCGTCTCTCCGCTTACTGTGGCTCGCTCTCGACGATCAGCGAGACGCCCATGCCGCCGCCGACGCAGAGCGTCGCCAGGCCGCGCCGCGAGTCGCGCTTGCCCATCTCGTGCAGCAGCGTGACCAGGATGCGTGCGCCTGACGCGCCGACCGGGTGGCCCAGCGCGATGGCGCCGCCATTGACGTTGACGATTTCCGGATCGAGTTTGAGTCCGCGAACGACCGCGATCGACTGCGCGGCGAACGCTTCGTTGGCTTCGACGAGGTCGAGGTCGGCAACGCTCAGGCCGGCTCTTTGCAAGGCGCGCTGCGTCGCCGGTACCGGGCCGTAGCCCATGATCTTGGGCGACACCCCGGCGGCACCCCAGGAAACGATTCGCGCCAGCGGACGCAGCCCGAGCAGCTCGGCTGCGGTCCGGCTCATCAGTACCAAGGCCGCCGCGCCGTCGTTGATTCCCGACGCGTTGCCGGCGGTCACCACGCCGTCCGGCTTGAACGCCGGTTTGAGCTTGGCGAGGCTCGCTTCGGTCGTGCCGTGGCGGGGAAATTCGTCGCTCGTCACGCTCACGGTTTCCTTGCGCTGACGCACATTGACCGGAACGATTTCTTCGGCAAAGCGGCTTTCTTTTTGTGCCTTTTCGGCACGCTGCTGGCTGGTCGCCGAGAATTGGTCGAGCTCGGCGCGGCTGATGCCGAACTGGCTGGCGATGTTCTCGGCGGTGATCCCCATGTGCTGGTGGTCGAAGGCGTCGGTCAGGCCGTCGCAGATCATGGTGTCGACGGTGGTGCCGTTGCCCATGCGCTGACCCCAGCGATTGGCGGGCAGCACGTAAGCGGCGTTGCTCATGCTTTCGCTGCCGCCGGCCAGCACGATGTCGGCGTCGTTGGTCAGGATCGCCTGGGCGGCCAGGATCACCGATTTCAATCCCGAACCGCAGACCTTGCTGACATTGAATGCCGTGCTTTCCTCGCGCATTCCGCTGGCGAGAGCGACCTGGCGCGCGACGTTCTGGCCGAGACCGGCGCACAGCACGTTGCCGAAAATCAATTCGTCTATTTTTGCCGCGTCGATTCCGGCGCGGGCAATCGCCGCTTGCGCGGCAATCTTGCCGAGGTCGACGGCGGAAAGCGTCGCGAAGGCGCCGCCAAAGCTGCCAATCGGTGTGCGCGCTGCGCTGACGATGACCACATCGTTATTTTTCATTTGTTTGTCCTGAGTAATTGATAATTGAAAGAATGCATTGCAGCGTCGCCGCAATGCCCGGCCCCGGCGCTTGTTGGCCGGGGACGTCTTGAGGTCAGTGCGGGAAGAGCATGATTCCGGAGATCGCGACGACGTTGCCGATGAGGAACAGCAACACCGAGAAGCCGATCAGGTCGCGGATGCTGATCTTGGCGATGGCCAGCAGCGGCAGCGCCCAGAAGGGGCAGACGACGTTCCAGATGCTCTCGCCCCAGGCCACGCCCATCGCCACTTTCCAGGGTTCGACGCCGAGCTTGGCGGCGGCCGGCAACATGATCGGCGCCTGGACGACCCAGTGTCCGCCGGCCGAGGGGACGAAGATACTGATGATCAGCGACGAGAAATAGCAATACACCTCGAAGGTGTCGTAGGTCGCCAGACTGAGCAGGACGTCGGAGATGATCTCGACCAGTCCGCTGCCTTTCATGATGCCGAGGATGCCGGCGTAGAAAGGAAACTGCAGGATGATTCCGCCGGCGGTCGAAGCGCCCTTGCCGGTCGCCCGCGCATAGTTGATCAGCGAGCTGTGCGCCCAGACGCCGAGGATCAGGAAGATGAAGATCAGGATGTTGATATTGAGCGATCCGCCCTTCCAGAAATACGCGCCGATGTAAGCCGTGCCGAGGGCGCCGAGAGTCCATTTGAGAAAGCGGCTCGAATCGAGTCGGTCGGAGATCTCCTTGCCGACGCTGGTCTGTGCTTCTATGGCGTCGCTGTCGAACATCGCCGGATCGGCGACGATGGTGTGCTCCTTCTTCGGAATCATCAGCACCAAGACCAGCGGGATGACGATGGCCAGCGTCAGCGAGATGAACAGCGCTTGCGGATGGAAGATCGTCTGCGACAAGGGGATCAGGCCGATGTCCTTCTCAAGGAAGTGCCCCTTGGTATTGATCAGCAAGGGGATCGATGCCGACAGTCCGCCGTGGGTAATGATGATTCCAGAGAAGGCCGCGGCGACCAGGATGCGGAAGTCGTAGGTCGGATTCTTCTTGGCCGCTTCGCGCGCGATCAAACCGCCGGCGATCAGTCCAAGCCCCCAGTTCATGTAGTAGAGCACCATCGACGCGAAGCCGATGAAGAGCACCGCTTGCACCTGGGTTTTCGGAATCGCCGCGATCGATTGCAGCCAGCGCTGGACTTTCGGCGCTGCGGCCAGCGCATAGCCGGTGACGATGACCATCGCCATCTGCATGGCGAAGGACAGGATCCCGAAGAAGCCATTGCCCCAGTCGTCGACGATTTTCATGATCGGCGTGCCGGTCATCCCGACCGCCATGCCGACGACGGTCAGCGTGATGATCCAGGCAATCGTGAACGGATCAGGCAGATATTTCTGCATCAGGTTCACGAAGAACATCAGTATTTTGCTAATCATAAGTAAGACCTTCCCGAATTTTGATTATTGGCTTTCGGCGCTGTTTCGGCGAGCGCAAGACAACGCCTGCGAGCGGGGGAGGGCTCCCCCGAGTCCGTCGTCAGACGTAAAACGCTGATGCCTTGAGTTGATGGATCAGCTTGCGCATGAATTGACGCTTGATCTCAGCGACCTTTTTCGGGGGGTAATCGAAAAAGCCTTCGCCGCTCTTGAGTCCGAGCTTGCCTGCCTTGACCTTGTCGCGCAGCACCGGGTTGGCCTCTTTCGAATTGTCCATTTCCTTGAGCAGGTTGTCGCCGACGACACACCAGATGTCGAGGCCGCCGAAGTCAGCGACTTCGAGTTGCCCTGTCGTCGCGTAGCGGAAGGCGGGCCCGAATTTGAGCGCCTTGTCGATGTCTTCCGGCGCCGCGACGCCGTTCTGGATCAGCGAGAACACTTCTCGCGCGACACCCTGCTGGATGCGGTTGGCGACCAGCCCCGGGACGTCCTTGAGGACCTTGACCGTCTGCTTGCCGATGGCTTGGTAGAGCGCGGCAACTTGCGCATAGATCGCCTCGGGCATGTTGCCGAAAAAGGACAGTTCGGCGACCGGCATCAGATGTGCCGGGTTGTACCAGTGACAGACCATGAAGCGTTGCTTGCGCTGCGCGCTCAGGACCTCGGCCATCGACTCGAGGCTCAGGCTCGAGGTGTTGCTGGCCAGAATCGCGTGCGCCGGCGCCAGCGCGTCGAGCCGGGTCAGCAGCTCGTGCTTGAGTTCGATCTTTTCCGGCGCGGCCTCGATGACGTAGTCGCGATCGGCGACGGTCCTGGCGAGGTCGGTTGAAATCGAAATACGCGCCAGCGTCGCTTCGATGCGGTCGGCAGTGATGAACTCTTCGTCGACCAAGAGCTGCAGTTCGTCGCGGATCGCGGCCAGCGCCTTGTTGAGAACCTCTTCATTGACGTCGTAGAGATTGACGTCGTAGCCGGAGAGCGCAAACGACTCGGCGATCCCGTGGCCCATCGTTCCGGAACCGATGACTCCGATTTTGCTGATCATCAGGTCCTCGCTTTCAGCTTGAGGATTTCACGCGCGGCGGCCGGCGTCGCCGGTTCGTTGTTGCATTCGCGCACCAGACGGGCGGCACGCTCGACGAATTCGGCGTTGGACTTGGCGAGCCGGCCCTTGGCGTAAAGAACGTTGTCTTCCATTCCGACGCGCACATGGCCGCCGAGCGCCAACGTCGCGAACAGGATCGGCAGGTGGCCGGCGCCAATTCCCAGGGCAGACCAGACGGCGTCGGCGGGAAGCAGACTCTTGAGGTAAACGAGGTTTTCGACGGTCGCCGCCGTTCCTCCGGGGGCACCGAGAACGAACTGGTAGTAGCCTGGCGACTTGATGACGCCCTGCTTCATGTAGTACTCGGCGTTGTAGAACATGCCGGCGTCGAACACCTCGATTTCCGGCCGAACGCCGTTGTCGACCATCGTCCTGCCGAGTTTTTCGAGAAACGCCGGGTGATTGACGAACAGCGTCGAGTGTCCCCAGTTCATCGTTCCCGCGTCGTACGACGCCAGTTCGGGCTTGAGCTCGATGATGTGCGCCATGCGTGTTTCGTCGGTCGCGTTGAGGTCGCCGGAAGTCGTCAGGTTGAGAACGATGTCGCACTTTTCGCGAATCCGTCCGACGGTCTCGATGAACCGTCCCTTGTCCATCGTCCCCTTGCCTTCATCGTTGCGCATGTGCAAGTGGGCAATCGCCGCACCGGCCTGCCAGCATTCGAACACGTCGTCGGCGATTTCCCGCGGCGTCAGCGGAACTGCCGGATTGTGCTCTTTGGTCGGGAAAGCGCCCGTCGTTGCCACGGTGATCATTGTTGTTGCCATCGTATCCTCCTGTTGTAATGACAGCAGGGCTGACAGCAACATGCGTACCAGTAGCTAACTCGATGAATTCATTGGTGTTTATAAAAGTGCATGATGAATTATTTCATCGAATTTCTGTTTGCCTGGCGTCGATTTTGGTCAAAGATAACGCGCTGCAACAAGGCTGGGCGGGCTGTTCGTGAAGGTTCTGGCGAAGAAATTGCGGCAGGCGCACAGGCGAGACGGTGGTGATGACAGATTTCATCGGGTCGATGCGTTTTGTCATCAGGTCCGGATCTGCAGTCGCTTCGCCTTTTTGACGATGGTCGATTGATCGATGCCGAGCGCTGCCGCCGCTTTCCTCGTGCTGCCATGCTGGCGCAACGCCTGCTCGACGATTCGCCGCTCGAACTCATTGACGATTTCCTTGAGCCCCTTTTCGGCGGAAGCCGGCGCGGCGTCCGGACTGGGCTGCTCGAGGCGCAGCATCGGCAGCAGGCTGTCGCCATCGAGGACACTGGACTGGTCTGAAATCAGGATCAGTCGTTCGACGACGTTCTGCAATTCACGGACATTGCCCGGCCACGGGTAACTCGCGAACAGCGCGAGCGCGTCTGCGGCGATGCGTACCTTCTTCGAATATTTCATGTTGTAGTAATTGAAGAAGTGTTCGGCGAGCAGCAGGATGTCGTCAGGCCGGCTGCGCAGCGGTGGAATCGAGATCGGGAAAACATTGAGCCGGAAAAAGAGATCGGCCCTGAATTTTCCTGATTGAGTCAGCGCCTGCAAGTCGCAGTTGGTCGCCGTAATCACCCGCACATCGAGCGGAATCGCGCGCGTTCCGCCGACGCGGGTCAGTTCTTTCTGCTGCAGAACGCGCAACAGCTTTCCCTGGAGTTCAAGCGGCATGTCGCCTATTTCGTCGAGCAACAAGGTGCCCTTGTCGGCGAGTTCGAAAAGCCCGATCTTCCCGGCCGACGCCGCGCCGGTATAAGCGCCCTTTTCGTAACCGAAAAGTTCCGTTTCAAGCAGGTTCGACGGGATCGCCGCGCAGTTGACGCGGATGAAAGGCTTGTCTTTGCGCAAGCTCGATTCGTGAATCTCGGTCGCCACGATTTCCTTGCCGACGCCGGTTTCGCCCTGAACGAGAACGGTCACGTCGAAATCGGCGACCCGCCTGACCAAGGCCAGGATCTCGAGGATCTGCCGGCTTTCGCCGATCAGCTTGGCGCTGCGCCTTTCCTTGCGCAAATGTTCGATTTCGCGTCGATTGCGCATCTCGACGACCTCGACGCTGCGGATCTTGTCCTTGGTCGCTTCGAGCTCGATGAGCATCGTGTCGAGGTCGGTGATCTCGCGCTCGATGACCGCGACCAGCTTGATTTTCCCGTCCTGGTCGAAGATCGGGTTGCCGGTGATCAGCATCCGCGACCCGTTGCGCGAGCTGCGGCCGACCGAATCGACGCGCTTTTTGAGCCGCAGCACCTCGGGCGTCACGGCATTTGAATAGACCCCTGCGGCCAACAAATCCTGAACGTAGCGCCCGACGACTTCGCTCGCCTTGAGCCCGGTGATCCGCTCGTACGATTTGTTGACGTAGAGCGTCAGACCGCTTCCGTCGGCGATATAGACGCCGTCGTAGAGATGGTCGCCGATCTCCTGAAAATCGAGTTTCTGGCCTGGAGAACACTCGTCCCGGATCGCTGACGATCGATTGCCGGCTGCCTCTCTGCCGACATGGCTCGCCAGGTTTTCAGCGAGAACGCTGACTGCGTCGTCAAGGAATTCCATTTCGGGGGAGTGCTCAAGCATGACCGAATCCTGTGAATGATGTTTTTTTGCAGATCAATGGCACTTGCGCAGTGGGGCGTTTGATCTTGCAAGCCGCTGCGGCGCTTTGTCGAGGCGCAAGTAAGCCGTGTCGGGAGGCGTCCCGTCAAGTATTGCGTGCGCAGCGCTGCCAGGCCAAGGCCGGCACGCCAGCGCGAGCCGCCGTTTAGGAAAGAATTGGCGACGGCGGGGGTTCGTCGTATACTTGCGGCGTTTTGGGTGCCCAGCTCCACTTCCGTGGGGCGGGTGAAACGGGAAGCCGGTGACGCTGATTCTTCAGCCAGTCCGGCGCAGCGCCCCGCTGCTGTAAGCCTGACGACTCCGCAATACGCCACTGTGCTCGCGCATGGGAAGGCGCGGGGAAGGTCGACGGCGAGCCAGAAGACCGGCCCAAGACGAAAGTAGTGCCAATCCCCGGGGAAAAGGGAAAAGGTTCTGTCGATTCGCCGTCGGTCTGCGTCCCAACAACGGCTTTTCTTCCGATCTGCAACTCTCTCCTCGTCGAACGGCGCTGTCCTGGGTCGCTTTTGCCGAGAGAGAATCATGCACATCATGGAAGGCTTTCTGCCGATCGAACACGCCGTCGGGTGGACGATCGCTTCGGCGCCCTTCGTCGCCTACGGCATCCACGCGATCAAGAAGCGCATCGCCGAGAATCCCGAGCAACGCATGCTGCTGGGCGTCGCAGCGGCCTTCACTTTCGTTCTCTCGGCCTTGAAGCTGCCGTCGGTGACCGGCAGTTGTTCGCATCCGACCGGAACAGGGCTCGGCTCTATCCTCTTCGGTCCGGCGGCGATGGCGCCGATCGGTCTCGTCGTGCTGCTCTTCCAGGCGCTGCTGCTCGCCCACGGCGGGATCACCACGCTCGGCGCCAATGTTTTCTCGATGGCCATCATTGGCCCCTTCGCCGCGTTCGCCTTGTTCCGCCTGGCGCAAAAGCTCAGGCTCTCGTTCGCGCTTTCGGTCTTCATCGCCGCCAGCATGGCCGATCTCCTAACCTACGTCACCACTTCGCTGCAGCTGGCGTGGGCGTTCCCCGATCCGGTCAGCGGTTTCGCCGGATCGTTCGTCAAGTTCGCGGGAATCTTCGCGATTACCCAGATCCCGCTAGCGATCAGCGAAGGGCTGCTGACGGTGGTCATCATGAACGCCATCAGGCGCTTCAATCCGCAGGAACTCAAGGCCATGAAGCTGGTGAGCCGCAGCGAGGTTAACGCGTGAAACGCCATCAGAACCTGATCCTGCTGATCGCCGTCGTGCTGCTTGCCGCCTTGCCGCTATGGCTGGTGCAGAAGCCGGCGCCCGACGCCGACGGCAAGCAGGCCGAAATCTTCGCCGGCGCCGACGACCAGGCCAAGGACCTGATCGGCACCATCGCCCCCGACTACCGGCAGTGGTTCAAACCCCTGCTCGAACCGGCGAGCGGCGAGATCGCCTCCTTGCTCTTCGCGCTGCAGGCGGCGCTCGGCGCCGGTTTCATCGGCTACTACCTGGGTGTTTCGCTGACTCGCGAAAAGATGCTGCGCGAGTTCGAGAAGCGCGATCGTGAGGGGGAATCCGGTCAATGCTGATCGAGCAGTCGGCTTATGCCAACCGCTGGCGCCGGGTCGCGCCGGCGGCCAAAGGCGTTTTCGCGCTGGCCGGTTTCGTCGCCGCTTTTGCGGCCGCGACGCCGCGCGCCGCGATCGCAGTCGCCGCGCTGATTTGCCTGGTGACGCTGGCCGGTGCGCGAGTCGCGGTCTTGCGTTATCTGCGCGTTGCCGCGCCGGCTCTTTTCTTTCTCGCGATCAGTTGCCTGTCGCTGGCGTTTTCGGTCGATGTCGACGTGTCAGCGTCGGCTTTCGATCTGACGCCCGGCGGTCTTCAGCGCGTCGCCGAAGTCGGCGCGCGTTCGCTCGGCGCGCTCGCATCGCTGCTCTTCCTGGTTCTGACGACGCCGCTCATCGACCTGATCGCGCTGCTGCGCGCTCTCAGGACGCCCGAGATCCTGCTTGAAATCATGGTGCTTTGTTACCGCATGCTGTTCGTTTTCTCTGCGGCGGTGCATGACACGCTGACCGCGCAAGCGGCGCGCCTGGGCTATGCGACCAACGCTCTGGCGCTGCGTTCGCTGGGCGGGCTCGCCGCCAACCTGACGCTGCAGGTCTGGCAACGCGCCAGCGACCTGCACGTTGCTGCGCAATCGCGCAACAACGACGGCCCGCTGCGCTTTCTCGAACCGACCTTTGCCAACGGCCGCCGTGACGTGCAGGTCGCCGCTGCTGGCGGCGGCGCGCTGATCGCGCTCGCGCTGCTGCTCGGCAGAGGCTGCGCATGACGCTGCTCGAACTCGATCACGTCGACTTTCGCTATCCCGATGGCGGCATCGGGCTGGCCGGCTGTTCGCTCACCATCGAAAGCGGCAGCCGCAATGCGCTGATCGGTGCCAACGGCTCGGGCAAGACGACGCTGTTCCAGCACTGCAACGGCCTGCTGCGCCCGCAGTCGGGGCTCGTTCGCTACGCCGGAAAGCCGCTCGATTACAGCCGCGGCGGATTGCGCGAGCTGCGTTCGCGCGTCGGCCTGGTCTTCCAGAATCCCGATCATCAACTCTTTTCGGCGAGCGTCGCCGAGGACGTCTCGTTCGGCCCGGTCAATCTCGGCCTCGATCAGCACACCGTTCGTCAACGCGTCGCTGCTGCGCTCGCCGCGGTTAACATGGCTGGCCACGCCGACAAGGCGGTGCACAACCTCTCGTTCGGCCAGAAGAAGCGCGTCTGCATCGCCGGCGTGCTGGCCATGGAGCCCGAGCTGCTGGTGCTCGACGAACCGATGGCCGGGCTCGACCAGCGCATGCGCAGCGAGCTGCTGGCGGTGCTCGACGGCTTGCACGCGCGCGGAATCACGCTGCTGCTGGCGACACACGACATCGATTTCGCCTATCGCTGGGGTGAGCGAATCCACCTCATCGACGCTGGCGCGTGCACCGCGTCGCTCGCTGCCGCCGATCTGGCGAACGCCGATGACGCGCTGTCAGCGCTCGGCCTGCCGCTGCCGACCGTCGTCGAAGTGCATCGCCGACTTTGCGCGCAGGGGCTGTTGCCGTCTCGGCCGATCCCTCGCAGCCACGGCGAATTGCTGGAAATGCTGGCGCGGCCTGAACCGAAAAATCATGGGGAGGGTTCGCAAGTGCTTGCGCAACGCCACATGGAAAAGATCGTCATTCCAGCGCAAGCTGGAATCCAGAGTACCGCACTGGATTCCGGGTCAAGCCCGGAATGACGAATTACGTGACTGGCTACTCGTTCAGGAAGGAACTCGCCGTGTCGTTAAGCAGCTGGAGTAAGAATTGATGTCGGGAAAAATCTGGTTTGTCGGCGCCGGTCCTGGCGACCCCGACCTGATCACGGTCAAGGGGCGTCGATTGCTCGAGGAGTCGGGCGCGATCCTCTACGCCGGTTCGCTGGTCGACCAGGCGGCGACGCGTTATGCGCCGGCCGGCTGCGAAATTCGCGACTCGAAGGACATGACGCTCGACGAGATGACCGGCTGGCTGCTCGACCAGGCAATTCGTCATGCGACCGTCGTTCGGCTGCAGACCGGCGACCCCGGCCTTTACGGCGCGTTGATCGAGATGACGCGGCCGCTCACCGCCGCCGGAATCGACTGGGCGGTGGTCCCCGGCGTCTCGTCGGCGATGGCGTCGGTCGCTGCCGCCGGAGAGACGCTGACGCTGCCCGAAGTCACCCAAACGGTGATCCTGACTCGAGTCGCCGGAAGAACGCCGATGCCCGAAGGCGAAGACCTCGAAGCGCTGGCCTGCCACCACTGCACACTGTGCATTTATCTCTCGATCACGCTGCTGCACGAAGTGACTCGCGCGCTGCGCGCTGCCGGCTGGGCCGAAGACGCGCCGATTCTGGTGGTGCAGAAAGCAAGCTGGCCCGGTGAGGAAAAGATCATCCGCGGAACGCTCGCCGACATCAAGGGCAAATGCCAGGCTGAAAAAGTCGGCAGCCAGGCGATGATCGTCGCCAGCCCGACGCTGGGCGCCGCCCACTGGAAGGATCTCGCGCGCTCCAAGCTATACGACCCGGCGTTCACGCACCGCTTCCGCCGCGCTATTGACCACCATGCGAATCAAGATCCGGAGAACACCCATGAATGACACCACGCTGCTGCTCGCCGGACACGGTTCGCGCAACCACGAGGGCAACCAGGAAATCGAGAAGTTCGCCGGACTGTGGCGCGAACACCATCCCGACTGGCGGATCGAAGTGTGCTTCATCGAGCACGCCGACGTGCTGCTCGGCGACGGGCTCGACCGCGCGGCGCAGGGCGCGCGGCGCGTGCTGCTGGTGCCTTTCATCCTCAACGCCGCGGGCCACGTCAAGATGGAGTTGCCGGCGGCGCTGGCGGCGGCGCGTCTGCGTCACCCCGAAGTCGACTTCGTCGTCACGCGTCACCTCGGCATGGGGCGCGAGATCCTCATCGTGCTGCAGGGCCAGCTCGACCGCTTGATGAAAGCGCTGGCCGTTCCCGACCCACAGACCACCGGCGTCGTCCTGCTCGGCCGCGGCTCGTCTGACGCCGGCGCCAACGGCGAACTGGCGCGGATGGCGCGCTGGATCTTCGAGGACAACCACCACGAACTCGTCGACCTGGCGTTTACCGGAGTCACCTGGCCGCGGCTCGAGACCGTCGTCGCCCGCCAGGTCAAGCTCTCAATGACGCAGATCTGCATCGTCCCTGTCTATCTCTTCACCGGCGTGCTGATCGAACGGATCAAGGCGCAGGTCGAGCGGCTCAGGCAGCAGTATCCGCAGATCGCCTTCGCACTCGGCAGCCATTTCGGTTTCGACCAGGAAATTTTCGACCTGCTCGACGCCAAGGTCGATGGCCGCGAGCTCGCCGAAGGCAGCCTGCTCGAATGCGACGGCTGCAAGTACCGCGCAGCCGCCGAAGCCGAACACCTGCTCGACCACAGCCACACCGCGACCGGCGCCTGCGAACACTCGCACGGTGAACACCAGAAATGCCATTAACCACGGCGGGCACGGCGAAAACCGATTTTATTTTTTTTCTCGCCGTGCCCGCTGTGTTCGCTGTGGTTAATCTGATTTTAGATTCGGAGTTGTCATGAAAAGCAATACTGTCACCGAACAACTGACCGATGCCGGACGCGCGATCGAGCACAGCTCGTTTGCGATCATCGACGCCGAGGTCGGCGCGCACCAGTACACCGCCGAGCAGTGGCCGCTGGTTCGCCGAATGATCCACGCCAACGCCGACTTCGACTTCAACGGGCTGACCGCCTTTCACCCCGACGCGATGCGCGCCGGGCTTGCTGCCGTGCTCAAGGGCGGAACGCCGGTCGTCGCCGACGTCGAGATGATCTGCGTCGGCCTCTCGCGACCGCGCCTCAAACACTTCGGCATGAGCACGCAGCACTACATTTCGGACGACGACGTGATCGAGCGCGCGAAAGCCGAGGCAACGACGCGCGCCGTGCAGGCGATGCGCAAGGCGCACCGCGCAGGCAAGCTCGACGGCGCGATCGTCGGCATCGGCAACGCGCCGACCGCGCTGATCGAAGTGATTCGTCTGGTGCGCGAGGAAGGCGCGCGGCCGGCGCTGATCGTCGGCATGCCGGTCGGCTTCGTTTCGGCAGCCGAGTCGAAGGATCTGCTGATGACGATGAGCGACATTCCGTGGGTCGCGATCCGCGGCCGCAAGGGCGGCTCGACGCTGGTCGTCGCCGCGATCCACGCGCTGCTCGGTCTCGCCGAGGCGAAAGCCGCCGCATGAGCGAGCCCGCGGCGACCGCGGCAAAGCTGCGCAAGGGCGACGGGCGTCGGTCGCGCGGCAACCGCTCGGGTTTCACTACCGGCGCCTGTTCGGCAGCTGCGGCGCGCGCCGCGACGCTCGGCCTGGTGAGCGGCGAGGTACCGCAAAGCGTGCTGTGCTGCCTGCCCAACGGCCAGCAGGTGAGCTTCACGGTGATCAACGGCCGGGTCGACGGCGAAGGCGATTCGCGCAGCGCGCACGCGGTGATCGTCAAGGACGCCGGCGACGATCCGGATGCGACCAACGGTGCGCATCTCACTGCCGACGTCCGCATCCTGCCGGGCCGCGCTGGCGAAATCGTGCTCAAGGGCGGGCCCGGCGTCGGTACGGTGACCAAGCTCGGGCTAGGGCTCGAAGTCGGCGGCCCGGCGATCAACCCGGTGCCGCGGCGCAACATCGGCGACAACGTTGCCGCTGCCGCTGCCGAGCTGCTCGACCACGACGGTCTCGAAGTGACGATCTCGGTTCCCGGCGGCGACGAAATGGCCAAGAAGACGCTCAACTCGCGGCTCGGCATCCTCGGCGGAATCTCTATCCTCGGCACCACCGGAATCGTCCGCCCGTATTCGACCGCGGCGTTTCGCGCCAGCGTCGTTCAGGCGATCGACGTCGCCGCGCGCCAGGGGCAGAAGAGCGTCGTTCTGACCACCGGCGGACGCAGCGAAAAGTTCGCGATGCGCCAGCTGCCCGAGCTCGATGAGTCGTGCTTCGTGCAGATGGGCGATTTCGTCAAGGCCGCTTTTGTTGCCGCGATCAAGAACAAGATGGACTACGTGCACATCGGTGCGATGGTCGGCAAGCTCACCAAGATGGGCCAGGGCCTGGCCGTCACGCACGCCTGGAAGGCGCAGATCGACCGCGAGCTGCTCGCCGAAGCGGCGCGCGAAGTCGGCGCGCCGCCCGAACTGGTCGAGGAAATCCGCAGCGCCGAGACCGCGCGCTTCGCCGCCGAGCATCTGGCGACGCTGGGACTGACCGTCGACTTCCACCGCGCGCTCGCCAAAAAAGCGATCCGCAGCCTCAAGTCCTGCTATCCGGGCTCCTACCACCTTTGCGTCCATGTCTGCGATTTCGACGGGAATTTCATCGTCCGCGTCGAGGAGGAATGCGATGAACCTCAAAAGAACAGCTAACCACGGCGTGCACGGCGAACACGACGGAAAGACAAGAACCGATGCGGACTGCTTGAGCCATCAGCAGGGTAAGCGAGGCATAAGTCGAAAATTCAGGGTTTTCGCCGTGCCCGCTGTGTTCGCCGTGGTTAAACAGAGTTTTCCGGGATGAATGCCATGAACACCTCCGAATTCTGCACTCTGCTCGGCATTCTCGACGACGGCTGGGACGGCCTGTCGGCGGCCGCGCGTGAGCGACTGGGCAATGCCGATCTGGTGATCGGCGCCGGTCGTACGCTCGAACTCGTCGCCGGCAAGCTGGCGGCAGGGACCCAGCGGAAAGACATGGACGGCGTGCTCGGCGAAGTGCCGGGCTGGATCGCCGCGGCGCAGGCGGCAGACCACAGTGTCGTCGTCCTGGCAACCGGCGACCCGCTCTGTCACGGCATCGCGTCGTGGCTCGCCGGCAAGCTCGGCGCCGTCAAGATCGAGATCCTGCCGTCGGTGTCGACGCTGCAGATCGCTTTCGCGCGCTTCAGGAAACCCTGGAACGAGTTCGCCATCGCCTCGTGCCACAGCGTTGATGCCGGCGAATGGACGCTCGGTGCGACGCCCGAACACGGGCTCTACCCGCTGATTCGCGCGGTCGCGCGCAGTGCCAAGGTGGCCGCGTTCACCGGCCCGCACAACACCCCGGCGCGAATCGCTCGCGCGCTGCGCACTGCGGGTTACGGCGAAGACACGCGAGTCTCGGTCGCCTGCCGCCTGCTGTTGCCCGACGAGCAGCTGTTTGCCGACCTTTCGCTCGAACAGGCGGCGACGATGGCTTTTCCCGAGCCCAACGTCGTGCTGATCGAACGCGATGCCGACGATCGTCAACCAACGTTCGGCCGCGAAGACGACGAGTACCAGCAGCGAACCCCCGACAAGGGGCTGATCACCAAGCAGGAGGCGCGCGCGCTCTCGCTCGCCAAGCTGCGCCTGGCAGCCGATGCTATCGTCTGGGACATCGGCGCCGGTTCGGGTTCGGTCGGTCTCGAAGCGGCACGCCTGGCCCCGCTCGGCCACGTCTATGCGATCGAGAAGAACGAAGCCGATGCCGCCAACGCGCGCGCCAACGCGCTGCGTTTTCGTGCCAGCAACTACACGCTCGCCGACGGCCGCGCGCCCGAGCACCTCGACAGCTGGCCCGACCCCGACGCGGTGTTCATCGGCGGCTCGGGCGGCGAACTCCCGGCGCTGATCCGGCTGATCCTCGGTCGTCTCAAGCCCGGCGGCCGGCTGGTGATGAACTTCGTGACGCTCGAGAACCTGGCTGCCGCGACCGCCGAACTGACCGCCGCCAGTGCGAGTGGCAACCTGAGCTGGGACGTCGTCCAGCTGCAGGCGAGCCGCAGCCAGCCGATCCTCGACATGCACCGGATGGCCGCGCAAAACCCGGTGTGGATCGTCACTGCTGCAAAAGACTTTAACCACGGCGGGCACGGCGAACACAGCGAAAAGCCCAACAATTGAAAAAATCTCGTCACCATTCCTGCTTTACGAACCGGCAATTCTCTCTCTTGTATCTCGCAGTGCCCGCCGTGTTCGCCGTGGTTAATTTGTAGGCATTACAGGATCTATATGGAAGTGAAAAAGACTTACGGAAAACTGATCGGCGCCTCGCTCGGACCGGGCGACCCGATGTTGATTACGCGGCGCAGCTGGGACGTGCTGCAGTCGGGCGCGCGCTGGCTCTATCCGGTCAAACGCGCCGAGGAGAGCTCGTACGCGCTGGCTATCGTCGAGCGCGGCGGACTGGCGGTTCCCGCTGACGCGCAGGAGCTCGTCTTTCCGATGACGCGCGACGCGAGCGCGCTGCTCAAGGCCTGGGCGGGCGCCGCGGCGCGCACCGTCGAACTGCTCGGCGAGGGCCGCGACGTGGTCTTTCTGGTCGAGGGCGACGCATCGACTTTCGCGACCTTCGGCCATCTGGCGCGAGTCGTCCGCGAACTGGTCCCCGCCATCGAGGTCGAGACGATCCCCGGCGTCTCGTCGTTCGCCGCCGCCGCGGCGAGCGCCGGTGTGCCGCTCGCCGAGGAGGACGAGACGCTGGCGATCATCCCCGCTGCTTACGGCATCGGCGTCATCGACCACCTGCTCGACGAGTTCGATACGCTGGTGCTGCTCAAGGTCAAGCCGCTGATCGGCGAAGTGCTCGAACTGCTCGAACGGCGCGGGCTGATGGCCACCAGCTGTTTCATCGAGAAGGTCGGCTCGCCCGACGAGCGCATCGTTCGCGACGTCGCCAGCCTCAAGCACGGGGATGTCAATTACCTGTCGCTGCTGCTGGTGCAGAATCCCAAGCGGTCGCGCGGCGAACTGCGCCGCGGCTGCCGCCAGCGCCAGGACGCCCAGCAGGCGAAGGAGTCGGTTTGAAAATCGCGCTCGTCGCCATCACTCGCCACGGCATCGTGATGGCCGGCAAGATCGTCGCGCTGCTGCATGACGCGACGCTGTTTGCCCCCGAGAAGTTTCGCGGCGAGGCGCAGGCCGCGGCGCCCGAGCGCTTCGCTTGCTACCAGGGCAAGACCGGCGAGCAGATCCCGGCGCTCTTCGCCAATTTTGACGCCATCGTCGCCGTCGTTTCGCTCGGCGCCGTCGTCCGCCTGATCGCGCCGCACCTTGGCAGCAAGGAGCACGACCCGGCGGTGGTCGTCGTCGACGAAGCGGGCAAGTTCGCCATTCCGATCCTCTCCGGCCACCTCGGCGGCGCCAACGCGCTGGCCGGCGAGCTGGCGCGCTCGCTCGGCGCGATCCCGGTGCTGACCACCGCTTCGGATTCGCGCCAGACGCTTGCCGTCGACCTGCTCGGGCGCGAACTGGGTTGGGTTTTCGAGGCAACGCACGACGAGCTGGTTCGCGCCAGCGCCGCGGTGGTTAACGACGAACCCGTCGCACTGGTGCAGGAAGCCGGCAGTGCCGACTGGTGGACGCGCCACGCCAACGGCCGATCGGGCCCGCTGCCGGCCAACCTGCGCCGCTACGATTGTCTTGAGGACGTCGACGTCGAGAGCTACGCCGCCGTGCTGTGGATCAGTACGCGCGAGATGCCGGCCGGCTACGCCGCGCGGCTCGCCGGAAAATGCGTCGTCTATCGTCCCGGGAACCAAGGCATGAGCGCGCCGATGAAGATCGCGCTCGGCATCGGCTGCGATCGCGGCACGCCATCGTCGACCATCGCGCTGGCCGTCGGCGAGGCGCTCGCTTCCTGCGGCGCGGCCCTCGGCGACGTTGCGGTGGTCGCCTCGATCGACCTCAAGGCGGACGAAGCCGGCTTGCTCGAATTGGCTCGCGCGAACGGCTGGAAAATCGTTTTTTACTCGGCCGCCGAACTCGCCGCAGTCGACGTCGCCAACCCGTCGGAAACCGTTCGCAAACACACCGGGACGCCTTCGGTCAGCGAAGCCGCGGCGCTGCTCGCCGGCGCCGTCGACAAGTCACAACTCATCATCGAAAAACATAGGTTGCGCGGCCCGGATGGACGCAACGCCACCGTCTCAATCGCCAGGATTGCCTCATGACCCACGCCAAGCCCACCCCCACCGGAAAAATCATGCTCGTCGGCCTCGGCCCGGGCAGCCACGACTACCTCACGGCGCGCGCTCGCGCGGCGATCGCCGAAGCCGACACGGTGATCGGCTACGCCACTTACATCCGCCTGGTCGCCGACCTGCTCGAAGGCAAGGAAGTGATCAAGAAAGCGATGACCGAGGAACTCGACCGCGCCATCGAAGCGCTCGACCGCGCGCGTCAGGGCAAGAAGGTCGCGCTGATTTCTTCGGGCGACGCCGGCGTCTACGGCATGGCCGGGCCAACTTTCGAAGTGCTGTTCCAGGCCGGGTGGACGCCCGACTCGGACATCGAAGTCGAAATCGTCCCCGGCGCTTCGGCGCTCAACACCTGCGCCGCGCTGGTCGGCGCGCCGCTGACGCACGACTTCTGCGCGATTTCGCTGTCCGACCTCTTGACGCCGTGGCCGACGATCGCTCGCCGGCTCGACGCGGTGGCCTACGCCGACTTCGTCGTCGCGCTCTACAACCCCAAGAGCGGCCGGCGCACCGGGCAGATCCTCGAAGCGCAGCGACTGTTCCTGCGCCACCGCGAGCGGCAGACGCCGGTCGCCGTCGTCAAGTCGGCGTATCGGCCCAAGCAGCGAATCGAATTCACGACGCTCGAAAAATTGCACGAGGCCGACATCGGCATGCTGACCACCGTGCTGATCGGCAACTCGAATACCTTCGTCAAGCACGGCTTGATGATCACGCCGCGCGGTTACGCCAACAAGTACGACGTCGAAATGGGCAACGGCAGCGCCAGCAGCGCCGCGCGCGCCGGCGAAAAGGCCGGGCGTTCGCTGTCTACCGGGCTAGACGGCTGGCGCAGCGCGCTGCATGCGCTGAGCGCCAGCGGCAAGTCGGCGGGCGAACTGGCGAAAGACTATCGCTTGCCCGAAGACTACATCGCCGCGGTGCTCGCCGAGCCGGTTGAGTAAAACGAATTAACCACCGCGGGCACGGCGAACACGGCGAAAAAACTGAAGAAACGATCGCTAGAGCAAAGCCATTCTTCTTGCCGATTTCGCCGTGCCCGCGGTGCTCGCCGTGGTAAACAAACACTCAAATTTCAGGAGAATAGCCGTGACCAAGACCACTCAGCCCACCGTCGGACGCGTCGCGCTGGTCGGCGCCGGGCCGGGCGATCCCGAGCTGATCACGCTCAAGGGCGCGCGGCTGCTGCGCGAGGCCGACGTCGTGATCTACGACAATCTGGTCGCTCCCGGCCTGCTCGATCTTTGCTCGCCGACCGCCGAGCGCATCTTCGTCGGCAAGATGGCCGGCAACCACACGCTGCCGCAGGACGAAATCTCGCAGCTGATCGTCGACAAGGCGATGACCGGCAAAGCCGTCGTTCGCCTCAAGGGCGGCGATCCCTTCGTTTTCGGTCGTGGCGGCGAGGAGCTCGCGGTGCTGCTCGAAGCAGGGGTTGCCGTCGACATCGTTCCCGGCGTCACAGCGGCAATGGGCGCCGCGGCGAGCTTCGGTTTTCCGCTGACGCACCGCGACCACGCGCAAAGCTGCGTCTTCGTCACCGGCCACCTCAAGGAGCACAGCGTCGATCTCAACTGGCCGGCGCTGGCGCAAGCCAACCAGACCATCGTGATCTACATGGGAATCAGCGGGCTCGAAACCATCTCGGCCAAGCTGCAAGCCGCCGGGCTCGCCGGCGACACGCCGGCGGCGCTGATCTACCGCGCGACCTGGCCGAACCAGAGAATCTATCCCTGTTCGCTGGCGAGCCTGCCGCAAACGGCGCGCATCAATCGCGTCAAGCCGCCAGCGCTGATCGTCATCGGTCAGGTCGTCGCCTTGCTCAAGTCGGGCGAGTGATGGCGGCCGACGAAATCAGCGAGCGCGACGCGCGTCACCGGCAGCGAATGACGCGCAAGAAGGCGGTGGTCGACGGCATGATCGCCGAGGCGCAGCAGGAACGCGGCGTGCTGGTGGTCAATACCGGCAACGGCAAGGGCAAGTCGAGCGCGGCGTTCGGCGTTCTGGCGCGCTCGCTCGGCCACGGCATGCGCGCGGCGGTGATCCAGTTCGTCAAAGGGCGCTCCGACACCGGTGAAGAAGGTTTTTTCCGCCAGGTCGCGCAGGCGAATCCCGGTTGCCTCGTCTGGCACGTTTCGGGAGAAGGCTTTACCTGGGAGATCCAGGACGGCGTGCGCGACGCGCTAGCGGCACAAGCGGCGTGGGCTCTCGCTTGCGGCTATCTCGCCGACCGGCAGATCGATCTCGTCATCCTCGACGAATTTACCTACGCGCTCAAATACGGCTGGCTCGATCCCGCCGCAGTGGCGCTGTTCGTCGCTGCGCCGTCTTCGGGCCAGGGCAAGACGACCGTCGTTGCGGCGCTGGCGCGGCTGCATTCGCGCCAAGGCCGACGCGTTCGCGTCTTCAAGTGCGGCCCCGATTTTCTCGACCCGCAGATCCACGCCATCGCCAGCGGCTCGCCGTGCTACAACGTCGATCTGCGCATGTGCGGCGAGGACGACGCGCGTCATCGGCTGGCGCAAGCGGCGGCGGATGCCGACCTGATCCTGGTCGAGGGCGTGATGGGACTTTACGACGGCGAGCCGTCGGCGGCCGAGCTCGCTGCGCGCCTCGGACTGCCGATCCTCGCGGTGATCGACGGCGCAGCGATGGCCGGCAGCTTCGGCGCCATCGCCTACGGCCTCAAGCATTACCGGCCGGGGACCGAGCTCACTGCAGTGCTCGCCAACCGCGTCGCCAGCGCTTATCACGCGAGCCTCTTGGAAAAAAGCCTGCCGCCCGACATCGCGTGGTACGGCCATCTGCCGCGCGACGTCGATGCCGGACTGCCCGAGCGGCACCTCGGCGTGCTGCCGGCCGCTGAGATTGACGGCCTCGCGCAGCGCATCGAGCGAATGGCCGACCTGCTGGCACAGACTGCCGCGGCGCAATTGCCGCCGCCGGTGAGCTTCGCCGTCGTTGGCGCGCCGGCAATCGAGCCGCTGCTTGCCGGCACGACCATCGCGGTGGCGCGCGACGCCGCTTTCTGCTTTCTTTATCCGGCCAATCTCGACTGTCTGGCCGCGCTCGGCGCGCGAATCGTCTTCTTCTCGCCGCTCGCCGATACGGCGCTACCCGACTGCGACGCGATCTGGCTGCCCGGCGGTTACCCCGAACTGCACGCCGCAAAGCTCGCCGGCAAACGGGAACTGTGGGCGTCGCTCTCGTCGCACGTCGCTTGCGGCAAGCCGCTGTATGCCGAGTGCGGCGGAATGATGGCGCTCTTCGAGACGCTGGTCGACCTGGACGGGCAAGGCCATCGACTCGGTGGTCTGCTGCCGGGACAGGTCGCGATGCAGCACAAGCTCGCGGCACTCGGCATGCAGCAGGTCGATCTGCCCGAAGGCACGCTGCGCGGTCACACCTTCCACTATTCGCTGGCGCAGACTTCGCTTGAGATTCTGGCGTACGCCAGCCGGCCCGACGGTCGCGCCGGCGAGGCGGTCTATCGCCGCCGGCGACTGACCGCAAGTTATCTGCATCTTTACTTTCCGTCCGACCCGGTCGCTGCGGCGCGGCTGTTCCTGCCCTAAGCGCAGCCGCAATTTAGCGGCTGCGCGATCAGTGCTCGAAGTGTTGCCTGACGCGTTCCTCGAGCAGCGCTTGCGAGTCGCTTTCGGCGCTGTTTTCCAGACGCTTGAAAATGGCCGCAGCCATCGTGCGAAAAACGGCCATCACCGCCGGGTCGAAATGACTTCCCGTATCCTTCTCAAGAATCGCCAGCGCCGCGTCGAACCCCATCGGCTCCTTGTAAGGACGCTTGGAGCAGAGCGCGTCGAAGACATCGGCGACCGCGAAAATGCGCGCGGCGAGCGGAATGGCCTCGCCGGCGAGACGGCGCGGGTAGCCTGAACCGTCCCATTTTTCGTGGTGTGCGGCGACCACCTCGTTGGCGCCGTCGAGCCAGCCCATGCCGGTGACGATCTGCTCGCCCTGCGCGACGTGCGTGCGCATGATGACGAACTCGGCTTCGTCGAGCTTACCGGGCTTGAGCAGGATCGCGTCGGGGATGCCGATCTTGCCGACGTCGTGCAGAAAACTGCCGGCGATCAGCGCCTGCATCGCGCTGCCGGCGAGCCCCATGTGTTCGGCGATGCGCGCGGCGATCCAGGCGACCCGGTAGTTGTGCGCGCCGGTATCGGAATCGCGCTTGGCGATTGCGCGCCCCAGCGATTCCATCATCGAGATGTGCGAATCGAGCACTTCGCGCGCCTTGCGTTCGTTGTCCGCCGACAGATGCACGACGACCGGATAGAGCGCCGCGCCGCAGAGCAGCGAAGCGAGTCCGACCATCAGCGCGACGGTCAAGGCGGTGGCGAAGATCTGTTGCTCTTGCCATTTCGGAACGATGCGAACGCCCTCGAAATAGCCGGTGATCGGCGCCTCGCTATCCGTTGCCGAATTGCGCAGCGGAACGAAAACGCGCAAAGCCCATTGCCCTTGCGGCAGCGCCAGGCTTTCGTAAGAAGCTTGGCGGTAGGCCGGCTGGCCGTGTTTGGGCAGCGCCGCTTCGACGGCATTTCCTTCGCCGGTCAGCGATTCGGCGAGCTTGTTGCCGCTGGCGTTGTAAATCTCGGCGATGTCGAACAGTCCGCCGACAATGGTCTTGGCGGCGATCGTCGCGTGCTGCTTGGCGTCCGGACCGGAGAGTTCGATCGCGTCGTAATGGTGCAGCAGCCGACCCGATTCCTCGATCGCCAGCGAGACGACGCTTTCCTCGGCTTTCTCGCGCGCCACGAACCACGATGCCGGACTGGCGATCGACGCGAGCACGACGCTGACTGCGGCGATTCGAATCGCCGCGCGTTGCTGGAAATGGTTCATCGGTCGGTTCCGTAAATGGGCGGGTCGGATTGCTGCGCCGCTGACTGCGGATTGAAGCGGCGGGGACGATGTCGCAGCTTAAAGAAGCTCGCGCGCTGCGGCAAGCTCGCTGATCGGGCTGCGTCGCAGGCGAGCGTTGTTTTTTCGACGCCGCGGTGTGCAGCGCCTTGCCGCCGGTGCAAACCGATACAATACGATGCAACGATATCCCGTAGCATGGGTCCTATCGAACTCGGCGCGTGCTCTGGAGGCTGGCTACGGACATCGGCGCCGATTATTTTGACCGCGTAATGGATCGTTGATGATAAAGAAACTGCTGTGGATAGTCCTGGTGCTGGCGAGCGTCGCGCGGGCCGCGTCGTTCGATCCGGACGCGACGCTGGCGCTCAAGCCTTTGCCGCAACAGTCGCAGGCGGCGCATCTGGCGGCTGAACTGCTGATCCGCTATCACTACAAGGCGACGCCGCTCGACGACGCGATGTCGAAGAAGATCTTCGATCACTATCTGAAGTCGCTCGATCCCGAGCGACTGGTCTTCGTCAAGAGCGATATCGACCAGCTGACGGCCGCGCGTACCCGGCTTGACGACGCGATCATCGGCGAGGATCTGAGCATTCCTTTCGCCATTTACAATCTCTACGCGCGGCGGGTCGGTGAGCGTTTCGCCTACGCGCGCAGTTTGCTCAAGGATGGCTTCGATTTCTCGGCGAAGGAGAGCTATCAATACGAGCGCGAGAAGGAAGACTGGGCGAAATCCGACGATGAGGTTCGCGAGCTGTGGCGCAAGCGAGTCAAAAACGACTGGTTGCGTCTCAAACTCGCCGGCAAGGACGACAAGGGAATTGCCGAAACGCTCGACAAGCGTTACGAGAATTCGCAGAAGCGCATCGCGCGTGCCAAGAGCGACGATGCCTTCGCGCTGTTCATGAATTCGTACACCATGGCCATCGATCCGCATACCAATTACATGGGAGTGCGCGCCGCCGAGGATTTCGACATTGCGATGCGGCTGTCGCTGGTCGGGATCGGCGCTTCGCTGTCCGAGAAGGACGACTACACGATGATTCGCGAGCTGATCGCCGGCGGTCCGGCGATCCTCTCGGGCGAGCTCAAGGTCGGTGACCGCATCCTCGGCGTCGCGCAGGGCGACGCCGCGATGGTCGACATCCAGGGCTGGCGCCTCGACGACTCGGTGGCGATCATCCGCGGCACCGCCGACTCGGTGGTCAGGCTCGACATCCTGCCGGTAGACGCCGGCCCCGACGGCAAACACAAGCTCGTTTCGCTGGTCAGGAAAAAGATCACGCTGGAGACGCAGGCGGCGCAGAAGTCGGTGCTCTCGGTGCGCGACGGCGATCTCACCCGTCGCGTCGGCGTGATCGCGCTGCCGACCTTCTATCAGGATTTCGAGGCGCGCAGCAAGGGCGAGCCGAACTTCAAGAGCGCGACGCGCGACGTCGCGCGTCTGCTCGGCGAACTCAAAAAGGAAAAGGTCGATAGCGTGCTGATCGACTTGCGCAATAACGGCGGTGGCTCACTCTCCGAGGCGATCGAGCTGACCGGCCTGTTCGTCGGCAAGGGGCCGGTGGTGCAACAGCGCAACGCGCAGGGCAAGATCTCGGTCGAAAGCGACGAGCGCGCCGGCGTCGTCTGGGACGGTTCGCTGGGCGTGCTGATCAACCGAGGTTCGGCGTCGGCGTCGGAGATCTTCGCTGCGGCGATTCAGGACTACGGTCGTGGCGTGGTGATCGGCGAGCCGAGTTTTGGCAAGGGCACCGTGCAAACCGTGATCAATCTCGATCAGCTCGCCAAGAGCGACAAGCCGAAATTCGGCGAACTGACGATGACGATCGCCCAGTTTTTCCGCGTCAACGGCGGCACCACCCAGCTGCGCGGCGTCAAGCCGGACATTCCCTTCCCGGCGCTGACGCATGATTTCGGCGAATCGAGCTTCGACAACGCGCTGCCGTGGACGCAGATCAAGCCCGCCACCTATTCGCCGGCCAGCAAGCTCGGTCCGCTGCTGCCGATGCTGCTCGAACGGCACCTGGCGCGGGTCAGGAAGAACAAGGATTTCCAGTACCTCGAGCAGGATCTTGCCGAAATCAACCGGCAGCGCAAAGACCCCGTGCTTTCGCTCAACGAAGCCGAGCGGCGTGCGCAGCGCGACGTGCAGGAACTGCGCCTCAAATCGCGCGAAACGCGACGCGCGGTGGCCAAGGACGGCACGCCTGACGTCGCGGCAAAGAGCCATGCGCTTGGCGACGATGGCCTGGAGGCCGACGAACGCAATCTCTCCAACGAGTTGAGCACCGAAAAGTCGCTCAAGAATGAAAAGGACGTTCTGCTCAACGAAGCCGTGCGTATCCTGAGCGACGAAGTTGACCTGCGCCAGCCGCGTTCGACGCCCAGGGCCAAGCGCCGCGCCTGGCCGATGGCCGGCACCAAACAGGCGTCGGCGGCGCCGGCTGCGGCGATCCGCTAGGTCGTGTCGCTGGTGTTTTGAGGCCCGTCGTGAAATCTTCGCCGCGATGATTTCGAGTCCTGATCAGGCCGACCGTTCGCTCAAGCGTTATCTGCCGTGGGTGGTCGCCACCGCGCTGTTCATGGAACAGCTCGACTCGACGATCGTCAATACCGCGGTGCCGGCGATGGCCGCCAGCCTCAACGTGACGCCGCTCAGCCTCAAGGCGGTGGTCACCAGCTACATCCTGAGCCTGGCGGTGTGCATTCCGATCAGCGGCTGGATGGCCGACCGTTTCGGTACGCGGCGCGTGTTCAGCAGCGCGGTGGCGATCTTCACCTTTTCCTCGGTGCTGTGCGGCCTGTCGCTCAACGTTCCGATGCTCGTCGCGGCGCGCATCCTGCAGGGAATCGGCGCAGCGATGATGATGCCGGTCGGCAGGCTGACGATCATCCGCACCTTCCCGAAGTCCGAGCTCTTGATGGCGATGAACTTCGTGATCATCCCGGCGTTGATCGGGCCCTTGCTCGGGCCGACGATCGGCGGCCTGATCGTGCACTGGCTGCCGTGGCGGGCGATCTTCTTCGTCAATGTGCCGGTCGGGCTGGCAGCGCAATGGCTGATCCATCGGCACATGCCGGACTACCGCGGCGAGAAGTCGCGGCCGCTCGATGTCGTTGGGCTGGTGCTGTTCGGCGCGGGAACGGCGTTGCTCTCGTGGCTGCTCGAAATTTTCGGCGAGCACCGCATCGACGTGACGTCGGCGGCCATCCTGCTGCTCGTCGCGCTCAGCCTGCTCACGGCGTATGTCGGGCATGCGCGCCATACCCGCTTCCCGATCCTGCGGCTGGCGCTGTTTCGCGTGCGCACCTTCCGCGTCGCGGTGGTCGGTGGCTTCGTCACCCGCCTCGGCCTGGGCAGCCTGCCTTTCCTGCTGCCCTTGCTTTATCAGCTCGGCCTCGGACTGCCGGCCTGGCAATCCGGACTGCTGATGATGCCGACGACGGCGGCGGCGATGGCGATGAAGTTTCTGTCGGCGCCTATCCTCAAGCGCTTCGGCTTCCGTCGCGTGCTGACGGTGAACACCGTGATGATCGGCGTCACCATCAGCCTGTTCGCGACCGTCGCTCCGGCCACGCCGATCGCGCTGATCGTCGCGCTGAGCCTGGCCCAGGGCTTCTTCAATTCGCTGCAGTTCTCAAGCATGAACACGATGGCGTACGCCGACGTCAAGACCGCCGATTCGAGCATGGCGAGCAGCATCGCGAGTTCCTTGCAGCAGCTGTCGATGAGTTTCGGCCTGGCCTGCGGCTCGCTGATTACCGCCTGGTATCTGGGCGATCTGCCGCAATCCGATCAAGTTGCCGTGATCAGCGCGCTGCACCACGCTTTCCTGACGCTCGGCGCGTTGACCGTGATTTCGTCTCTGTCGTTCTGGACGCTGCGCCGCAACGACGGTGCCAACGTCAGCCAGGGCCTGTCGCCAGACTGAGTTCCTGCCCGACGGAGATAGTCATGAAGCTAGAAACCGTATTCAAACCACAACGACACAACGGACACAACGAAGATCCTTGGTTCTTAGCGGTTTCTGTGACTCTCCATTTCGCTGATACATCGATGCATTGCAAGCAATTGTTTTTTCTTCGTGATCGTTGTGTTCGTTGTGGTTAACTGAGGTTTTTGGGATGAAATTTGTAAGTTTCTCTGATGGCGAGCAGGTTCCCGCGCTAGGCATGGGAACGTGGGCCATGGGCGAGAGCCGCGCCTTGCGCGAGCAGGAGATCCGCAGCCTGCAGCGTGGCATCGAACTCGGCATGAGCTTGATCGACACCGCCGAGATGTACGGCGACGGCGCCGCCGAAACGCTGGTCGGCAAGGCGATCGCCGGTCGCCGCGAGCAGGTCTTCCTGGTCAGCAAGGTCTATCCGCATCACGCCAGCCGGCAGGGCACCATCGCCGCTTGCGAGCGCAGCCTGACGCGACTCGCTACCGACTGCATCGACCTTTATCTGCTGCACTGGCGCGGCAACGTGCCTTTCGGCGAAACGATCGCCGCCTTTGAACGATTGCAGCGCGACGGCAAGATCAGGCACTGGGGCGCTTCCAACCTCGATCCGGCGGACATGGCCGAACTTGTTGCCACACCCGGCGGCGATCGCGTGGCGACCGACCAGGTGCTCTACAACCTTTCGCGGCGCGGCATCGAATGGGACCTGCTGCCGTGGTGCGGCGAGCGCAAAATTCCGCTGATGGCGTATTCGCCGATCGAACAGGCGCGATTGCTCGATGAGCCACGCCTGCAGAAACTCGCCGCGCAAATCGGGCAGCCGGCGGCGCAGCTGGCGCTCGCCTGGGTATTGTCCAGGCGCAACGTGATCGCGATCCCGAAAGCCGCGCAAGGCGCGCACGTCGACGAGAACTATGGTGCGCTCGCGTGTCCGCTTGGCGATGACGTGCTGCAGGCGCTCGACGCGATCTTCCCGCCGCCGCGCCGCGCCAAACCGCTTGAAATGCTCTGAGCGGGGCGCTCAGGGGGGCGGCGCCGTCGCCGGCTAAGCTTGGCCCGGCCGCCGAACAGAATGTCCGTTTTAAAGTGATCTTTCTGCCGGCTAGCCGTCAGCGACGTTCGCGCAGAGTGGTTGAGTGCTTGCGTGGGCATGAAGGGCATGAGTAAACGGTATGTGCCTGATCGATATCTCGTATTACATTAGCGCCCTGTGCAGCAAACATTGATCCGGCCAGAACCCCTTTCTGATTACTGACTCCGGTATCGTGTCAGCCTACGAAAACCGCCTCGGGTGAGCGGGCTCAAGGTACAATCAGCAGCCAGACGACGTCAGGCAAGCGACGATGCCCGGTTCTCCGCGCAGATCAGATCGCCAACCGAGGCGTGGCAATTTACTACAGGACGTTCAGAAGCATCCCGATGTTGCAGAGCCTTTAGCTCGCGCTCGCTTATGCTGTCGCAAGCCGGTTTTTGTTCGCGTTGGAATTGTGTTTTGGCCGGGAGCGACTGCGCTGTTTGGCGGTAAAGACGACATGAGAGAAATCGAAAGAAACAAAGGAGCCGGCCATTAGCCCCAACTGGTCTTCATCGTTTGCTGCCGCGATTCCGCGTTGCCGACCTCATTTGTCGGGACTGCCGATCTGGCTCGAAAGATTTCTTGTCGTCGTGCTGTGCTGGCAGCTGTCCGGGCTATTCTGGCTGCTGTTTTCGCCGCCGACAGCTGACGTCAATCTGCAGATGCCGCGGCAGAATTCAGCCGCCAGCCAGGTTTCGCGCGACGCCTTTCTGCGCTGGTACGGTGCCGACGGCAAAGCCGTTGCCGAGGTGCTGGGCGACTACACGCTGATGGCGGTGGTTGCCGGCAGGAATGGCGTGGCTTTGCTCAAGAGCGGCGGCACCAGCGTCGCGGTTCGTGTCGGCATGGAAATACGGCCGGGCAGCAAACTGGTGGCGGTCGAGCCGAACCAGATCACCATCGAGCAGGCCGGGGTGCGCAAAGAGCTAAAATTCTCGCTGCCGACGTCGGCTGCCACGCCCTTGTTTGCCAAAGTCGAGTCGGCGTCAGCGCGCGCTCTTCCGCCGATCCGCCTGACGCGCGGCCAGATGGCCACGCTGATCCAGGGCGGCAACCTCGGCAACTGGGATCAAGGACTGGCCGCAGCGCCCGAGGGCGGCATCCGGGTCGTCAATGCCTCCAGCCAGCCGCTGGCCAAACTGCTGCAGCTCAAAAGCGGCGATATTCTCAAGCGAATCAACCAACGTCCGCTCGATCAGCTGGCCGACATTTCGCTGATCTTTCATTACTTCGGACAGTCCGCTCCGGTGGATATCGTCCTCGTGCGCAACGGCGCTCACCTGACCCAGCACTACGAAATCCAACCATGAAAAATGTCTTCCGCCCCTGCCTGCTGGCGTTGCTGCTGGTCGCCTGCTTATCCTCAGCCGTCGCGCAAGACAATCTGGTGACGCTCAATTTCGTCAATTCCGACATCGAGTCGACGATCAAGGCGGTCGGGGTGATCACCGGCAAGAATTTTGTCATCGATCCCAAGGTCAAGGGCTCGGTCAACATCATCTCGAACCAAGCGGTGGCGCGCGACCTGGTCTATCCGATCCTGCTCTCGGCCTTGCGTCAGCAGGGCTTCACCGCCGTTGAAAATGGCAGCATCGTCAAGGTGATGCCTGACGCCGACGCCAAGACCCAGGCCACGCAGGTTTTTACCCGCAAGGGCAAAAGTTCGGGCGACCAAATGATCACCAAGGTTTATCCGCTGGTCTACGAGTCGGCGACGCAACTGGTCACGACGCTCAGGCCGCTGGTATCCGCCAATAACTACATGGCCGCCTACCAGGGCAACAACACCCTGGTGATTACCGACTACGCCGATAACGTCGCGCGCATCAGCCAGATCATCGAAAGCGTCGACCAGCCGCAAGCGGGCGAGGTGCTGACGATACCGGTCAAGTACGCTTCGGTGCTCGACATTGTCCAGACCATTGCGCGCCTGCTGCCCGAGGTGGTGGTGCAGGGCATCGCCGCGCCGCAACCGATCCCCGAAGGCGTCCGCCGCACGGTCATCGTCCCCGATCTGCGCGGCAACCAGCTGCTGGTGCGCAGCGAAGCGGCCTCGCACACCAAGCAGATCAAATCGCTGGTGACCCGCCTCGACATCCCGGCGGCGTCGGGCAGCAATATCAACGTCGTCTATCTGCGCAACGCCGAAGCCGTGCGCCTGGCCAGCACCTTGAAAGGCATCCTGACCGGCCAGGATGGCGGATCCGGCGCCTCCGCCTCGGGCGCCAGTGGCGCCAGTTCATCCAATAGCGGCTTCGCCAGCACCAATACTTCAGGCACCGGCAACAGCTTCGCTTCGCCGACGGCTTCGCCGACGACTTCGCCGACGACCTCGTCAACGACATCGTCCACGCCGCAGACCGCCAGCGTCAACGTCCAGGTCGGCGGCGCCACGGTGCTGATCCAGGCCGACGCCGTGACCAATTCACTGGTCATCACCGCGCCGGATCACGTCTACAACAACCTGCGCACGGTGATCGACAAGCTCGATGTGCGCCGGGCGCAGATTTATATCGAGGCGCTGATCGCCGAAGTTGACGTCTCAAAAGCCACCGAGCTCGGCGTGCAGTGGGTCGCCGGGGCGGGTAACAATTCAGTCAATGGCGGCGCGCTGCAGTCGATCAGTCCGACCGGGACCAATCTGGCCACCTTGTATTCCGATTACAAATCGAAAGGCACGGTGTCGATTCCGGTCGGGTTTGACATCGGCCTGGTCAATTCGAGCGGCACCTTCGGCGTTCTCGCGACCGCCATCGAAAAGCTCGGCGACGGCAACGTCTTGTCGACGCCGAATCTGCTGATGCTCGACAACGAAGAAGCCAAGATCACCGTCGGGCAGAATATCCCGATCCTGACCGGCTCCTATACGACCTCGGCCAACAGTTCGAGCAATCCGTTTCAGACCGTCGAGCGCAAGGATATCGGCATCAAGCTCAAGATCAAGCCGCAGGTTTCCGACAGCGGCTCGATCACGCTGACCGTCGTCCAGGAAGTGTCGAGCATCGACAACTCGGTCAATACCAACGGCGCGGGAATCGCCACCCGGATCCGGCTGATCGAGACCAAGGTGCTGGTCGACGACGGCCAGACCATCGTTCTCGGCGGGTTGATCGAAGACCGGGTCGCGCTGGCCGTCAACAAGGTGCCGCTGCTCGGCGACATTCCTTGGCTCGGCGGCATGTTCCGCTACGAAACTCGCGACCACAGCAAGACCAATCTGATGGTTTTCCTGCGCCCGGCCGTGCTGCGCGATGCCAAGTCGAGCGCTGCGCTGTCGTCCGAACGCTACGACTATATCCGCGCCGAGCAGGGGCGCTTCGAGATGCCCAAGAGCCTGGTGCTCGACGCGCCGCCCAAGGTGCAGCTGCCGCCGCTGGCGCCGGTCCCGGTGGTCGACGCGCGCAGCGAAGTCAGGCCGCTGGCGGACCGTCCGCAGCCATGAGCGCTTCCCTCGTTCCGTACGCTTTCGCGCGGGAGTTCGGCTTGTTCGACGCGGGCGAGGATGACGGCGCGCTGACGGTCTTTTTTCGCCGCGACGGCGATCTCTCGGCCTTGAGCGAATTGCAGCGCCATACCCGCTTGCCCTTGAACCTCAATATTCTGTCGAAAGAAGACTACCAGCAACGGCTGGGCCAGGTCTTCAACGACGGTGGCGGTCGCGCGGCGAGCATGGTCGATGACATGGCCGAGATCGGCGATCTGTCGGATCTGCTCGAAGAGATGCCGCAACTCGAAGATCTGCTCGACGCCGAAGACAACGCGCCGGTGATCCGCCTGATCAATGCCTTGCTCGCGCAGGCGCTGCGCGAGGGGGCGTCCGATCTGCATTTCGAAATGTTCGAGTCGCGCGCCACGGTGCGCTTTCGCATCGACGGCCAGTTGCGCGACGTGATCGAACCGCGGCGCGGACTGCATTCGGCGATGGTTTCGCGGATCAAGGTGATGGCCGGGCTCGATATCGCCGAAAAGCGCTTGCCGCAGGACGGCCGCATCGCGCTGCGCATCGCCGGCCGCCCGGTCGATGTGCGCGTCTCGACGCTGCCCACCGGTCACGGCGAGCGCGTCGTACTGCGCCTGCTCGACAAGTCGGCCGGTCGGCTCGACCTCGAAAAGCTCGGCATGCGACCGCAAACGCTCAGCCGCCTGCAACACCTGCTGCAACAGCCGCACGGCATCCTGCTGGTGACCGGACCGACCGGCTCGGGCAAGACCACCACCTTGTATGCGGCGCTGTCGTCGATGGACAGCACGAAAACCAACATCATGACCGTCGAAGACCCGATCGAATACGATCTGGACGGCGTCGGCCAGACGCAGATCAACTCGCGCATCGAAATGAGCTTCGCGCGCGCGCTGCGCGCCATCCTGCGCCAGGACCCGGACGTCATCATGATCGGCGAGATCCGCGACCGGGAGACCGCGCAGATCGCCGTGCAGGCTTCGCTGACCGGCCACCTGGTGCTCGCCACGCTGCACACCAACGACGCGCCGAGCGCCATCACGCGCCTCGTTGACATGGGCATCGAGCCGTTTCTGCTCGCCTCGTCGACGCTCGGCGTGCTCGCCCAGCGTCTGGCGCGCACCTTGTGCCCGAGCTGCAAAACGCCGTATGTCGCCGACCCCGGCGAAATGGAGGCGCTCGGGCTCGATCGGCCGGTCACCCTCTATCGCGCCGTCGGCTGTCCCGAATGCAGCCACAGCGGTTATCGCGGCCGGGCCGGGCTCTACGAGCTATTGACCGTCGATGAATCGCTGCGCACGCTGGTGCATCAGGGCGGCAACGAACAGCAGTTGCGCGCCCAGGCGGTGCAGGGCGGCATGACGCTGTTGCGTGCCGATGGCATCGCGCGCGTGCTGGCCGGCGAAACGACGCTCGATGAAATCCTGCGTGTGACGCGGGACGCCTGACCATGAGCAGTCAACGCCATTTTCACGTACTGCGCGTCGTTCTTCCCGCCGCCGAGTGGGCCGAACTGCCCTGGTTCGGCTTTGATTCCGAGTCGCGCTGCGTGGCGCACGGCGTCGATGCGCTGGATCGTCTGCCGAGTCATGACGAACTGGAAGTCGTCGTCCCGGCCAAGCGCGTTGCCGCTCACCAGCTCGATTTGCCGGTGCAGGCGGGAAAGCATTTTGACGCGCTGATCGCCCAGGCGCTCGAAGACCGCCTGCTCGGCGACCGCGCCGATGTGTTGAGCTGGCCCGGCCCACAGCTTGGAACGCAAAGGCTGACCTGGGTGTGCAGCCGCCGTTGGCTGGAAAGCGAACTGACGCGCTTGACCGCCACCGGCTTGCGGCTCGATAGAGTCTTCCCCGACTATGAATTGCTGGCGGCGGACGGCGACGCCATTGCCTGTGCGCAGATTTCCGACGGTACGCTCTTCCGCATGAGCGACGGGCGCGTGGGCTTGGTTAATGCGATGGCGACGATGGCATTGCTAGCGGGGGCGCAGCAAATACGCCTGGTGCCCGATCTTTACCGCTTGCCGACCCCGGCCTCGTGCCGCGTTCGCTTGCCCGCGTCGTTCTCCCGCTTCAACAAGAAGAGCTTCGACCCGCGCCGCTTGCGTTTGTCCGCCTTGATGCTCGCCTTGTCCGGCGCGCTGCTGCTGGCCAGCAGCGTGGCGCACTGGCGGCAACTGGAAAACCGGGAGTCGCGTCTGCGTCACGAAATTCGCCAGACCTTCGCCACCACCTTCCCGGGGACGCCGATCGTCGATCCGCTGTTGCAATGGGAAAGCAAGCTGCGCGAGCAGAGCGGAGCGGCGCGCGGCGATGCGCTCGACGACGTGCTCGATCTGGCATCTCGCCTCAACGCGCCGGTCCACCCGCGCCGCATCGAAGCGCGCGACGGTTTTGTCCGGCTCACGCTGACCGACACCGAAGTCGCCCAGTTCAAGACTCAACTCGATAGCGTCGGTCGCCCCGAATCGACGCCGGCGGAAACCGGCTTGACGCGCCTGCAATTTAGCCGGGCCCGATAAATGAACGCCAAAATCATGCATGATATGAAAGAGAAGGCGATGCTCTGGTGGCACGCCCGTTCGCCACGGGAACGCAGCATTCTTCTCGCCTGGGCGATCATCGCGACGATCCTGCTGCTCTGGTTTGCCGTGCTCTCGCCGCTTGGCAGACGCATCGATCAACTGGAAAAGCGGGTTCCCGAACTCGAATCGAAACTCTATGCGATGCGTGCGCAGCCGCTCAACCACGCGCGCGCGCCCAGCGCGACCAGCGCGGCGGACCTGCGCAGCACGCTTTTCGGCTTGCTCGCCGAGAAGAAAATCAGCGGCGAATTGCGCGCCTTGTCAGCGTCGCGAGTCGAACTGCGCTTGCCGGAATTGCCGATGAAAGAAGCCCTCGAATTGCTCGAATTCCTGCGTCGTGAATCCGGCGCGCGAGTCGTCGTCGTGAACGCCAAGACCGACCCCGCTCCGGCAACCGCATCGCGTCTGGTCGTCGAGTTGGAGCGGACGTCATGAAGCGCCTGCCGCGTCGCGTCCTGATCACGGTGCTGGCCGTTTTCGCGCTGTTTGGCGTGATCCGTGCGCCAGCGAGCCTGGTCACCCTGTGGCTGCCGAAAACCATTCAGCTCAAGAACGTCGAGGGGTCGTTGTGGAACGGCAGCCTATCGGCGATCGGCGTCGATGGGATGATCGTTCAGGAACGCGTCGAATGGCATTTCCGGCCACAGGCGCTGATCTCGGGCGCGCTGACATGGGCGGTCAGCGGTCGTTTCGGCGAGCAGACCAGTGCGTTGAACCTCGCGCTGCGCGCGACCGGCGCGCAGCTCAATGAGGTCAGCGTGTACCTGCCGCTCGAACCGCTGGCGGCGCTGCATCCGAAATTGAAGATGGCGCAGCTCGGTGCGCTGCTGCATGTCACGAGCGGCCGCCTGAGTCTCTCCGCACCGATCAAAGCCGCGGTCGATGTGGACCGCGCGTTTTCGGCGCTGGCGGCGCAATCGGGGCAATTCGGCAGCTATCGCTTCGAGCTTGACGTTGCCGCCGACGGCAAAGGACGGTGGACGCTGAGCTCGTCGCCCGGGCTGCTGGGCGCCACCGGCCAGGGGCAATTCGACGTCAATCGCTCGCAGGTCGACGGGCGATTGGTGCTCACGCCAAGCGCGCCGATCCCCGGCTTGTCGCCGTTGCTGACCCAGCTGCCGCGGGCCGGCGACGGTTACCTGATCACGCTCTAGGGACAGCTCATGTCGTTTGCAAGTCTTGCGCGTGAAGAGAGGCCTTTTTGAGCGTCTTTCGCTACAAAGCCATTCCGCTTGACGGCGGTCGCGCGGCCAGCGGCAAGCTCGACGCCGACAGCGCGCGTCAGGTCAGAATCATTCTGCGCGAGCGCGGCCTGCTGGCGACCGAGGTCGAGGCCGATCAATCGACGCTTTCCGAGCGCGCCAGGCTGCGCCTGGCGACGTCGGCGCTAACCAGCTTCTCGCGGCAGTTTTCGGCGTTGCTCGATGCCGGATTGACGGTCGACGACGCGCTCACCGTGCTCGTCGACCAGTCCGAAAGCGAGCGCGAGAAGCAGTTGATCGGCGCGCTGCGCAGCGACATCGCCAGCGGGCTGTCGCTGTCGGCGGCAATGGCCAAGCTGCCGCGCGCCTTTCCGTCGTTTTACCCGACGCTGGTGCGCGCCGGCGAAGAATCAGGACGCTTGCCGCACGTCATGCAGCGCCTGGCGGTCTATCTCGAAGAGCGCGCCGAACTGGTCTCTCGGGTGGCGCTGGCCTTCATCTACCCGGCGGTGGTTTTTGGCGTTTCGCTGCTGGTCATCGTCGGCATGCTGACCTGGGTCGTTCCGCAAATGGTCCAGGTCTTTCAGGGCGCCAAGCAGACGCTGCCGATCATGACGCGAATTCTGCTGTCGACCAGCGCCATCGTTGGCGACTGGGGCGGCATCTTCCTGTTGGCCGCGTTGCTCGGCGGCGCAGCCTTCGCTTACGGACTGCGCAACGACGCCTTTCGCCTGCGCTTCCACGCCTGGCGGCTCAATCTGCCGCTCTTCGGTCGTTTCGAACGGGCGACCAATACCGCGCGCTTTTCGAGCACGCTGGCGATCCTGGTCGGTAGCGGCGTTCCGCTGCTCTCCGCGCTGTCGGCGGCCGAGGGGGTGATCAGCAACCGCGTCCAGCGCGCTGCCGCCAGCCAGGCCGCCGCTCAGGTGCGCGAAGGCGTCGCGCTCTCGCGCGCCCTCGCCGCGACGCACCAGTTCCCGCCGATGCTGATCCACCTGACGGCCAGCGGCGAAGCGACCGGGCGCCTCGACAGCATGCTCGAACGCGCCGCGCAGGAACTGTCGCGCGACCTGTCGCGGCGCGTCGAAGCCTTTACCAGCCTGCTCGGGCCGGCCGTCGTGCTGCTCATGGGCGGCGTCGTGCTGTTCATCGTGCTGGCCATCCTGCTGCCCGTTTTTGAAATCAACCAATTCGTCAAATAGTCTTCGGAGCAAGCGATGAAACGATACAAGCAAATGGGGTTTACCCTGATCGAAATCCTGGTGGTGGTGTCGATCCTGGCGATTCTCGGCGCCCTGATTGTGCCCAAGATCATGGACCGTCCAAACGAGGCGCGTGTCGTTGCCGCCAAGCACGACATCGGCACCGTGGTCGCCGCGCTCAAGCTCTACAAGCTCGACAATGGCCGTTATCCGACCACCGACCAGGGACTGCAGGCGCTGGTCGAAAAACCGACGACCGATCCGGTGCCCGGCAACTGGAAGGGCGGCGGTTATCTCGAAAAAATGCCCAAGGATCCGTGGGGCCACGACTACCTCTACCTCAACCCCGGAATCAAGCGCGAAATCGACGTCATGAGCTATGGCGCCGACGGTCAGCAGGGCGGCGAAGGCTTCGACGCCGACCTCGGTTCGTGGATGCTCTGAGCCAAGACTTTGCGAGCCGGCCTGTACCGCGTTGCGCGCGGCTTTACCCTGGTCGAGATCCTGGTCGTCTGCGCGATCATGGCGATCATGGCCGGCTTGGCGATGGTCAGGCTTGAGCATTCCGACGCCAGCCGGTTGGGCGATGCCGCCGAAGATCTGACACGACGGCTTGAATCGGCACGTGACGAAGCGGTGATCCGTGGCCGGCCGATTGCCTTTTCCAGTGACGGTCAGGGCTACCAGTTCTGGTTGGCGGCCGACAACGCCACGTGGATTCCCCTGCCCGGCGCCGATAGCGCCAGCCGCTTCATCCGCGGTGTCGAGCTTAACGCCTTGCGCCTCAACGGCTCGGCGCGCCCGCTCGGCGAACGCATCGTTTTTTCGCCCTATGGTCTGGTCGAACCATTCGCGCTGACCTTGGCCGCCGGATCGTCGCGCGTCGAGGTGCTGGCCGACGCCTTGGGACGCTTCGAAACACGACATGCGCAATAGGGGCACCGCACGGAGTGGCTTTGCGCTGATCGAGACGCTGGTCGCGCTGGCGATTATCGGTATCGCCATGGCGGCGGCGATGCGCTCGACGCGTTTTTCGATCGACACCGTATACGATCTGAAAACGCGCACGGCGGCGGCGTGGGTCGCGCAGAACGTGAGCAACCAGTTGCTCGCCGCGCGCCTCTTTCCCGAGCCCGGCGCCTTGAGCGGCAAAGCCACCCAGGGAATGCAGGAATTCGACTGGCGGCAGGAAGTCTCGGTGACGCCCAACTACAGCTTCCGGCGCGTCGAAATCAAGGTGTTTCTTCCCGACAACCCCGAGCACGTCGTTTCCCGGCAGGTGAACTATGTCGCGCGCCAGCAGAACTGAGCGTACGCAGCGCGGGTTTACGCTGCTCGAAATCCTGGTCGCGCTGGCGATCTTTGCGATTGCCAGCGCGATCGCCTACAGCGGGCTCAACGCGGTGGCTTCGACCAAAAGCTCGCTCGACCAGGAGATCCGTTTCTGGCGCGAACTCGGGCAGGTCTTCGACCGCATGGAGATGGACTTTACGCAGACCCTGCCGCATCTGCTGCGCGCCGACAGCGGCGAGCTTTTGCCGCCGCTTTCGGCGCGGACCGCCGAGGCGGGCGGATTTCTGATCGAGCTCTCGCGCCACGATGCGGAGCGCTCACCGGTGCATGTCGTCTACCGCTGCGACAACGGCGTGCTGAGCTTGAGCGTCGAACCGATCAACCGCAACCAGACGACGACCGCGACGTCGGCGGCACCGGTCTATCCCTTGTTGCGCAATGTCGACGATTGCACGGCGGCCTACCTCGACGCCAACAATGCCTGGCGCTCGGCGTGGCCGGGCGATCAAGCGCAGATCAGGCCGCGCGCTATCCGCATTCGCCTGTCCTTGGTCGGGCGCGGGCAGTTTGAACGGGTCTATTACCTGCCATGAACTCGCCCACGTCACTGCCCGGAAAACAGCAAGGCATCGCGGTCGTCACCGCGATCCTGATTGCCGCCATGGTCGCTTCGCTGGCCTTCGCCTTGACGGCGCGCGAACGCCAGTGGCTCAACCAGATGGAGAATCGCAACGATCTGTCGGCAGCGCAGGCCGTCGCTTTTGCGGCGGTCGACCTGGCGCGTCTGACTTTGCGCGACGACATGCGCAACACGCAGGTCGATCATCTGCTCGAAACGTGGACCGTCCCGGTGCCGCCGATCAACGTCGACGAAGGTCGTGTCAGCGGCCGCCTGATCGAGCTGCAGGGGCGCTTCAATCTGTTCAATCTGCAAAGCGGCGGCAAGGTCAGCGAGGCCAACGTGGTCGTGCTGCAAAGACTGCTGGCGACGCGCGGCCTGCCCACCGAGTGGGCCGGGAAAATGGCGCTGGCGGTGGCCAAGCAGGCGGCACTGATCCAGTCGAGCAGCACCGCGAACAAAGCCAGCAAGCTGCTGCCGCTCGTCAATCTCGCTGAACTCTCTGACTTGGCCGGGCTTGATGCGGGCAAGCTTGCCGCGCTCGAGCCGCTGCTGGTGATGCTGCCGGAGGCCACGGCGGTCAATGTCAATTTTGCACTGCCGGAAGTGCTGATGGCGGTGACGCCCGGGCTGTCTTCCGGAGAAGCCGATCAGCTGCTTAGTCGGCGCGCATCGGCGTATTTCAAGAGCGTTGGCGATTTTACCGGTGCTTTGCCTGAACGCTTGCGCAACACTGCCGTTTCGTCGGCGTATACGGTCGAGAGCCAATATTTCCTGTCCGAAGCACAGTCCTGGTTCGGTCGCGCGCAGGTGCGTCTGCAGGCCTTGCTCTATCGGCAACGCAACAAGATTCCCGAGATCGTCTGGATGCGCCGGGGGTGACCGACGGTCAGAACACTGGCGCGGTGCTCGGTAGCGGCGACCCCAGATCGATCCCTTCGCACTTGGCGTTGGTCACCGTCGCGTTGCCCACGGCGTCGAGCGTCACCGTCCAGATGCTGTCGTAGTCGGCGCCCGGCCACGCCGGTGCCAAACTCTGGCTCTTGCTCGCATAACCCGCGAGCAACGCGTCGACGATCCATGGAATGTGGTCGTGTTCCCATGCCAACAACATGGTCGTCCCCGAGAATTTCGCGGTCTTGAAGAAGAAATCCCGAGTCTTCGACGGCGAGTCGACAGCGAAGAGCTCGAAATCGGCGACCAGATTGTAAGGCAGGTTGTTGGCCATGGCGTAGGGCGCGACGGTCAGCGAAGGCCTGACGTACGACCAGCTGGAATTGCCCCAGCTGCTGCTGGCGCCCGGGATGACCTGCGCCGGATCGATCGACCACACCTGGCTGGGAGCGATCTTGCCGCGCAGCGTGTCGCCGAGCGTACTGCCAAGAGCGAGCGCGCGCCATTGTCCGGCGGCGACGTAGTTGCCGCTTTCCCACCAGTTGGTCGGATGCGCCTCGGCGTGCCGCACCAGGTAAAGCGTCTGGTTGGTGTTGGTTCCCGCTGGTGCGCCCGTTGCGGTGATGGCAAACGGCGACGGCGTGAGTACCGTGCAGGCGGTGTTGCCGAGCGGCGGCGGTGGGAGTGCCGGATAGCTCGCCGGCGGGCTCAAGGCGCTGTCGTAAGTGATCAGGCTGGCGGCACCCGACGGCGTGATCGAGATCGCATGGACGGCGTTGGGACCGGTATAGCGCGCCGGCAGCGCGAGCTGGTAGCCTTGGCGCGTGTTGATGCTAGAGAGCAGCGCGCTGATCGTTTCCCACGGCGCCGAGAAGACGTGAAAGCCCGGCGCCTTGGTCTTGACGATGGCATCGACCAGCGCCGCGTTGTCGCCTTTGCTGTCGTTGAAGACGAGGCCCTGGCAGGTCGAGCAGGGGGTTTTCGGGTCGGGCGTCGCGACGCCGTCAGGCAGTGATCCGAGTTTGTACGAGACATTGATCGGGTAGCCGTAGTTGGATGCCGAGTTTTGTCCGCTCGACAGCGTGATCTGGTTCAGCATGGCGAACTGCTCGATGTAAAGCAGCGCGCTCATGTCGGGGGTGGCGTTGGTCGTCTGCAGGTGGCTCATCGGCTGCAGCGCGTAGATGCGGCTCACCTTGTTCGTCCCCAACACCTGCTGCTGCAGGTAGCTGGCCAGCATCAGCGAGCGTTGCACGCCCTGGTTGGTGAGGTTGGCGGTATCTTTGTACAAGTCGCCTTCGGCGTGATACGCGAGGTCCGGACTGACGACGAAAATCAGGTTGAGGTTGTCTGCGGAAAGCGGCGCGGGAGTATTTGAACCCGAACCCGAGCCGCCGCCGCATCCAGCGAGCAGTGTCAGCGCGAAGCTCAGGACCAGCGACTGTACAATTCTATTCATGACTTTTTTCCGGTAAGCAGGAGAGGGTTTCGCGAAGCTGCTGCGATTCTAGCGCGGCGAAACAAAGACCACGACAAAATCATGGATTTGGCGTTCTCGTTCGTCTGCAAGCGAGAAGCCAGGGCATAATGCCCACAGCTGCGCGATTCGCGCCGAGACTCGTGAAGGGGAGAAATGATGAATCACAACGATTCGACGAAGCGCGCCGGTGTTCCCTGTGTCGGCCAAATCACGCGGCGGACATTTCTGAAGTATTCCGCCGGGACCGTCGGTGCGATTTCGCTGGGTTCATTGACCTTCGGTTGTGGCGGTGGCAGCAGCGACAGCGGCGCTGCGGCGATAGCGTCGTACCCGATCGACCCCAATGTCAAAACGACGCTCGATCGGATGCTCTCGTTCCCCGCCAGCCTGCCCGGACTGAACGCTTCGCAGCTCAGGGAAGTGGCGCAATACGCCAAATACGGCTACGGCAACTGGACCTTCGGCTCGCCGCTGCCGCTCAAGCAAAGACCGACCGATATCATGCCCGCCGGCTACAGCGTGCCGACGCGGAAGACGAAGCTGCTCAATTTCTTCGCCTTCACCGACATCCATATCACCGACAAGGAAGCGCCGAATCAGCTGACCTATATCCAGAAACTCGATCCGGGCTCGTACAACAATACCTCGATCTACTCGCCGGTGATGATGTGTACCACCCATGTGCTCGACGCCGCGATGCAGACGGCCAACGCGCTGCACCAGCAGGACCCCTTCGATTTCGGCATCTCGCTCGGCGATACCTGCAACAACACCTCGTACAACGAACTGCGCTGGTACATCGACGTCATCGACGGCAAGGTCATCACGCCGAGTTCGGGCGATCATCTTGGCGCCGACAGCATCGACTACCAGAAACCTTACCAGGCGGTCGGGCTCGACAAGTCGATTGCCTGGTATCAGGCGCTCGGCAACCACGATCATTTCTACATCGGCTCGTTTCCGGTCGATGGCTATCCGGCGTATGGCCTGCGCAATTCCTACCTTGCCGACTCGGTCTGGGCGGTTGGCGATGTTCTTGCCTTGTTGCCGACGACCTTCCCGATCCTGATCGACCTGGCGAGCATGTTGACCAAGCCGTCCTATTACATGGGCGTGCTCGACGGCGCGTCGCCCTATGGCGAGGTAATTGATTCGGGTCCGGCCAGCGATCCGGCGTTTGCCGCCGGCGCGCCGAAGGTCACCGCCGATGCCAATCGCCGCTCGCTGGTGCGATCGGGCTGGGTGCAGGAATTCTTCAATACGACGAGCAACCCGGTCGGCCACGGCTTCAACCTGGTCGACCCGGCGCTGGCCAGCGACGGCTTCGCCTGCTACAGCTTCGTTCCGAACGCCAAGGTGCCGCTCAAGGTGATCGTTCTCGACGACACGCGGTCGGAATACGACGGTGCGACCGACATTCACGGCCATGGTTACCTCGACGCCAAGCGCTGGACGTGGCTGCAAGCCGAACTCGACAAGGGGCAGGCGGCCAACCAGCTGATGATCATCGCCGCCCACGTGCCGATCGGCGTTGCGGCGATCGGCGCGCTGACCGAATGGTGGGCGCCCGTGCTGCCCGCGAATCCGACGACGGCGCCGCAGTATGTGAATGTACCGGCGCAATACCAGAATGCCGTGACGCTGACCGACCTGGTCGCCAAGCTGCAGAGCTGTCCGAACCTGCTGATGTGGGTCGCCGGCCATCGTCATCTCAATACCGTCAAGGCTTTTCCGTCGGCCGATAAAGCCAAGCCCGAGCAGGGCTTCTGGCAGGTCGAGACATCGTCGCTGAGGGATTGGCCGCAACAGTTCCGGACCTTCCAGATCTATCTCAACAGCGACTACACGGTTTCGATCGTGACCGTCAACGTCGACCCGTCGGTCGCCGCTGGAACGCCAGCGGCAACGTCGCGCAAGTACGCGATTGCGACGCAGCAGATCGTTCAGAACAACGTCCAGTTGAGCAATCCGAACTACGCGAATCTCAAGGGCGTCGCCACTGGTCTAGCCCTGCCGACCATGGATCCGACGCGGGTTCAGGATAACTCGGGAACGCCCGACCCGACGATCCAATTCGTCGATTTGAGCAACGCGCCGATTCCCGTCCCGTACAATGGTTCCTACAACGCCGAACTGTTCAAGCAACTGAGTCCGGCGATGATCAATGCGCTCAAGGCGATGTTCCCGTAGATGGCCTGATGGCGATGGCGTCGTCTCGTCACAGGAGACGGCCGATAATCCCTTCGCTGGCGGTTTTCGGTCCGGCAGGCTATGAGACAAGAACTCGGACTGAGAGACCATAGCGCTTCGTCGCTTGGCGAGGTACAACTGAGCAGTGGCTAGGTTTTCCAGCTTGAATGGCTCTTCGCTCAGCGATTCCGCCCATTCGGGATTAAAATGCCGACGAAGGCCAATTGTTGGCGGTCGCCATCGCCACCTGCCGGTCATCCAGATGGCCCCGCCACCCAGGCAGCGGCAAAGTGTTCTGGACTGATTTCCTGAACGGACAATGTTCATCCGATTGACTCGCGCCATCACCATCTGCCTGATGAGATATCAAGTCTTGCCCTGTTCCCTATTTTTTAACACCGAGGTGCTTCATGGAAAAAAAATTAAAGCTTGCGTTACTTTCCTGCCTGATCGTGGTTCCCCTCTTTCTAAAGGCTTACGCTGATGAATTGACGATTGCCTACGTCAACATGGAACGCGTCATCCGCGAAGCTCCCGCAGCCATCAATGCAAGCAAAAAAATGGAACAGGAATTTGAAGGGCGTCGGCAGGATCTTCAGCGAATTGCCGATGACATCGCGTCGCGTCAGGCGGCCCTGGCGGAAAAGGGCGCGTCGCTGTCCGATAGCCAGCGGCGAGCCAAGGAAGAAGAGCTCGCTGCGATATCAGTGCGTTTTCAGCGCCGGCAGCAAGAGTTTCAGGAAGACCTCAATATTCGGAAAAACAGCGAAGCATCAAGCCTTCTCGACAAGGCCAACAAGGCCATCGCGCAAATTGCCGATGCGGAGCATTTGGACATGATTTTTCAAGAGGCTGTTGCGGTCAGCAATCGATTGGATATCACTGACAAAGTCATCAAGAAATTGACAGCGAATTAAGCGTTGGTAAGCGCCGCATGACACCCCACTCCAAGCGCGTCGCCATCCGCTCTGCGGCCGAAATCGCCATGGCTCGCCGGGCCGGGCGGTTGGCTGCCGATGTCTTGCAAATGATTGCCGAGCATGTGAAGCCAGGCGTCACGACCAACGAACTGGACCAGCGCTGTCACGACTACATCGTCAACGTGCAGCAGGCGATCGCCGCCAATATCGGCTACCACGGCTATCCCAAGACGGTGTGCGCTTCGGTGAACCACGTCATCTGCCATGGGATCCCTTCGGACAAGAAATTGAAGAATGGCGACATCGTTAACATCGACATCGCCATCATCAAAGACGGCTGGTTTGGCGACACCAGCCGCATGTACTTCGTCGGAGAACCGAGCATCCTCGCCAAACGACTGGTTCGTACCACTTACGAGGCGATGCGCGCAGGCATTGAGCAAGTCCACCCGGGAGCCACGCTGGGGGATGTCGGTCACGCCATCCAGAGCGTCGCCGAGCGCGAGGGGTTCAGCGTCGTTCGCGAATACTGCGGTCACGGCATTGGGCAGATCTACCACGACGAGCCCCAGGTTCTTCACTTCGGAAAACCTGGTGCGGGCTTGAAGCTTGAAGCGGGCATGGTGTTTACCATCGAGCCCATGATCAATGCCGGCAAAGCGGCGATCAGGCAGTTGCCCGATGGCTGGACGGTGGTGACCAAGGACCGTTCGCTTTCCGCCCAGTGGGAGCACATGGTGGCTGTCACCGAGCGCGGCTTCGAGGTTCTCACGCCGTGGCCGGATGGCTACGGGGATTACGCGCCGATCATGCCTGGCGCATGACCGGAAATCACGGCGCCCCGTTTTTTCTGCGATGTGAGGCGGCGACCAGCAGGCCGCCAGCGACGACGATAGCCATCCCGGCCAGCGTGAGCGAATCGGGAAAATCGCCAAAGACCACAACGCCCAGAATGCTCACCCACAGCAGCTGAATATAGGCAAAGGGTGCGAGCAGCGACGCCGGCGCGTACTCGAGTGCCTTGATCGTCAGGAAATGGCCGATTCCCGAGGTGATGCCAATCAGCGCAAAAAAGAGCAGGCCTTTGGCGGTTGGGGCGATCCAGGCAAAAGGCAGCGCCAGGCTCATCACCACCGAGCCGACGAGCAGCACGCAATAGAGCGAGTTGATCGAGTCTTCCTTGCGGGCGACCATTCGCGTGAAGATCTGGTACGAGGAAAAGCTCAAGGCCAGACCCAGAGGCAGCAGGGCTGCAGGGGTGAACAGTGCGCCGCCGGGCCTGACGATCACCAGCACGCCCGAAAAGCCAAGCAGCACGGCGACCCAGCCCAGGCGGTTGACCTTTTCGCCGAGAAAAACGACCGCCAGCAGCGTGAGCAGCAGCGGGTGAATGAAACTGATCGCCTGCGCCTCGGCGATCGGCATCACGCGATAGGCGAAAACGATGAACAGCGTTCCGGCCGTTAGCAACACGCCGCGCAGCAACTGCAGCAGGGGAAATGCGGTGCGCAGCATGCGCCGGCCACGTTGCGGCAGGAACACCGCGAGCAGCAACACGAGTGGCACCGCATAGCGCGCCCAGACGATCATTTCGACTGGATAGTCGCGCGCCTGATATTTCGACAGCGTATCGACCAGCGCGTAGGCGACGGTCGCCAGCAGTGCCATCAGCACGCCGCGCCCGGCGGTCGGGCGCGGTCCTTGGTTTGTTGAATTCATCGTGCAGCCTTTGCTCCTTGCTGGTCATGCCTGAGGGCGTGCATGCTAGCAAGAGTCGGTATGCTTGGGCGCAATTTCTTCGATTGGTGGTGTTGGGGTGAATTCATTCGCCCAATCGATCTCAAACGACTTCCTAGCGCCGCTTGTCGCAATCGATTTCGGGCCATAACTGCTTGATCGGCACCGAATAGCCTTGTGGATCGCGGCGGCTGGCGGCGCCCTGATACGGGCAATGGTCGATTGCCAGATCACGCTTTGCGGTCCACAGCACGGCGAGCTCCGAGCCGGTGGCCGGCGGAGCGGAAAATACCAGCCCGGAATCGAGGCGCCAGCCGATGATCGGCGAACGCGTCTCCGGGTCGATGCCGAAGGCCTGCGGCAGGCGCTGTCCCATGCCGTCGAGCTTCTTTTCGATCGCCGCCCACGAGCTGCCGGGAAAGCGCAGCAGATGATTGCGCAAGCCATCCTCGCTGAAGGCGAACATGGTGATCAGCGCCGGCTCGCCCCAGGCATTGCCCAGCGCGGTCCAGCATTGACTCTTGTCGTCCTGGCGCAGGCGATTTTCCGACGGCAGATCGCCTGCGCATTGAAGCGAGTGGCCGGTCGTTGCCGCCAGCGCGCGCACCTCCTGCGCCGACATGCCGCCATGAAAGGCGTTTAGGTCGAGCGTCCATGGCTTGGCCAATCGTCGCGCGGCTTCGTCTTCGGCGGCGTAGCGCGCCGTGCGCTCCTGCTTCTCGCTGTAACGCTGATAGAGCAGCAGACTGGCCACCGCGCAGAGGATGATGGCCAGAGCGGGTTTCGTCCAGCGCGCGCGGCGCGACGTTGTTTGGCGTTTCGCCGGGCGGCCGATCAGGTAGGCCAAGAGCACGAAAATGCTCAGGCCGATCGGAACAACGGCTGACAGCTTGGTGGCCGTTAACAGGTCGTCGGCATAGCGAGTTTGCGTTACTGCCAGACTGATCGAAAGGGCGGCGAGGAACGCGCCGGCCCATAAGAACCAGCGCCCGATCAGGCGATACGCGCCAACCGCCGCAGCGCCGTCGGCGCGGTCGACCGCCGAGCTGAGAATCACCACCACGGCGCAGTAGCCGCAGCTCATGGCGACCCTGGCCGGGAATTCCCCGACCATGATCGACGATCGGGTCAGCAGCGGGATCCAGGCGGCAAAGAGTCCGCAGACTCCGAAAAGAAGCAGCAGCAGTCCGGCGGCGAGCCGGGTTTCGGTTTTTATGGCGCGGCTGGTCATGGTGACAAGGCCCTGATGGCGGCGATGCGTTGGCGGGTGTCGGGATGGCTGGCGAGGAGGTCGCCGGTTTTCCGCGTCGGACGCTCCAGCTGGTCGAGGCTGCTGATCAGCGCTTCGGCTGACTGGCAGCAGCGCAGCAGCAGTCGTGCGGCGTAGGCGTCGGCTTCGAGTTCGGCGGCGCGCGAATAACCGGAGCTCAGCAGCACGCCGCTGATGCCGACCGCCGCTGCCGATACGTCGCCGAACCAGGCTGCCATGACGATCGCCAGGCTGGCTTTTTGGAGCAGCAGACGCAAACCGTGGCGATGCTCGACATGGCCGAGCTCGTGGGCAAGCACCGCGTTGATCTCGCCCTCGTCGAGTTGCGTGACCAGTTCGTCGAGGACGATGATGTCGCCACCCGGCAGGGCCAAGGCGTTGCTGCCGAGCGCGCGCGACGAACGAAAATGCAGGCGCCAGTTCGGCAGCCCCGGGCCTGTCAGGAACGTCGAGGCGTTGTCGCGCAGTTGCTGCTGGCGCGCACCGCTCAGCCGGCTGGGCGAGAAGTGCTGGCGGTCCAGCTGCGCGAGTGCGGTCGCCGAGATTTTCTGCACAGCGGTCGGTGGAATCATTTGAGCCGCCAGCCGGGCAACTTCGGGCAGTCCCCACAGATAGGCGGCAGCGCTGCCAGCGACGACCAGCACAAAGGCCACCAGCGCCGCGCGCCAGCTTTTCTGGATGCGGACCACCGGCGATTCGTGCGCGTCGGTGTCGGCGATCAGGCGGGCGAGCGCCGCCTGCTGCGCGCTATCGCCGACCTCGCAGCGCCCGCCGTCGGCGAGCTCGATGCAGCGCGGGGCGCCGGCAAGCGGCTCGCCGAAGTCGACCTCGCGCAGCGGCACATGTCGCGCCACGCCAGCGCCGAGAATGTGCAATTGCCCGCTGTCGATTCCCAGCCGAACGGGGTGGCGGTGCGCGCTTCTTCCGTCGTAGTAGAAGGCGTCGATCATCTACAGGGCAATGTCGAGATCGAGTGCAGCCATTGCTTCACTGCCCAGCGCCGAGGCCTTTTCGCGGGGCTTGGCGGCGACTTCGGCGAGCGCCTGCGGGGCGACGACGAAGAGGTTGCGGGCGCGGAACTGCGCCAGCCTGATCTGCGCCAACGGCCAGAAGAAGCCGAGCGTCAGCAAGATCAATAGCCAGTTGCTGAGCGCGATGGCGAGGTAGGCGCGGACCCGCTGCGTGCTGCGAAACCGAGTGATGCCGACCTGCATGTGGTTCCACAGCAGATTGCTGCCGACGACGCGGCTGTACGGCAGAAACACGAGTTGGAGCAAGACGAAGAGCAGGCCGAGCAGAGGCAAGGCAAAGAGAATCAAGGCCAATCCCAGCGCCGACCCGGGGCCGGAAAATAGGCGGAGGACAAGACCCACGGCGCCCGCCAGCAAAAGTGCCCAGAGCGTCAGCGCTGCGGCGAGGCCGCGATAGAAGTCGCCAGCGCGGGCGTTGAAGCGAAGCGGCGCGCTGCCGTAGCTCAGGTGATTGGCAATAAAGGCCTTCTGCCGCTGCAGGAAAATCGGGAAGGAGAAACCGAGCGTCAGAAGAATCAGCGGGCCGTGGACCAGGAACAGGACCAGCGCCTTCAGATAGCTGCCGGAAAAGGCGAAGCGGATACCGCGATAGCTGGTGTTGCGCGCCCTGAAGCGTATTGACGTCAGCAGCAGCCAGGGAAAAGCGACCAGACCGAAAACCGAGACGGCCAGACTGGCGCCAGGTCCGACGTACTCGGCGAGGCTGGCGAGCAGAAAAAACGCCAGCACCACGAGGCGGCCGAGCAGGATCGCGCGCGGTGTGCCGTGATAGTCGAAAGACGAACCGTCGACCATCATGTTGCGGTGAAAATACCTTTCGCGCCTGACCTTGGCCCAGGCCGAGTAGAAGCCGATCGTCAGCAGCGTCAGGGCGATATTGACCAGCCAGATACGGAAGTACTCGGCGCCGCTGCCATGGAATTCGACTGCCGCTTCGCCGGCGCTGGCAGCGCCGAACGCGCCGTCGGCGCGAGTCTCGGCAGACCCGGGCGCAGCGCCGGGTGGCGCCTGCTGTGCATCGTAGGCGCGCCGCTGCAGCGGGCACGAGAGGATTCGATAGGCCTCGCGTAGCGCGTCGAGTCGCTCGATCGGCAACGGGTCGGCGATCGCCAGACGCTTTCGGAAAGCGGCCAGCTGCGCTGCGTAGGCGGTACCGATTTGCTGCGGGCTGGCATCGACGTTAACGCCGAGAGTCGAATAGTGAGCGTTGATTTCCATAGCCGCCGCATCTCCGTCAGTGGTCGCCGAAACGATCCGCTTGCAACACGCCAGGCCAGGGCCCTGGTGCCGGTTCAGGGGGATGACTCTATCATTCCTTGGGCGGCTTCGGCGAGCGAAATGGGGCGAATGAACCCGCCCCTTACGCCAGGGCGGCGTCGCGCAGAATCTGCGCCAGACGACGGACGCCGGGGCCGGCGAAGTCGGGGTCGGCGAGAACGAGATAGAGCGTCACCACGCGCTCGCGCCCTTCGCGCAGCGGCAAGGGCACGAGCTGCCCACTCGCCAGTTCGTCGGCAATCTGCGCGCGGGGCAGCCAGGCGAAGCCGTGGCCCAGGCTGACCGCCTGGATCGAGGCGGCGACCGTGCTCACCGTCCAGCGCTGGTCGACTTCGACCGAAACGGACTTGCGGTCGCGCTTGGCGCCAGAATCGCGAACGACCACGTGACGATGGTCGGCGAGGTCGCGCAAGGAAAGCTCGCGCCCGAGCCGGTGCAGCGCGTGGTCGCGGTGCGCGACAGCGACCACCGCCACTTGCCCCAGCGGGTCACCGAGGAAGCCGGGCGGGATCAGCGGGCAAATCGCCAGATCGGCCTGGCCGGTGAGCAAGGCATCCGAGGTGCCGCCGAGCACCGATTCGATCAGCTCGACTCGGGTGCGCGGACTTTCTTCGCCGAAGCGCGCCAGGCTGTCGAGAACGACCCGCGTCGGGAACAGAATTTCGACCGCCAGGTGGATCTCGGCTTCCCAGCCCGCCGACAACCGGTGCGCGGCCTGCTCGAGGTCGGCCGCTTCTGCGACCAGCGCCAGCGCGCGGCGGTAGAGCATCTGCCCGGTCGGCGTCAGTACCGCTTTGCGCCCCTGGATTTCGAACGCCTTGAGCGAGAGCTGCGACTCGATCTTCTGCACTGCGTAAGTAACCGCCGACTGGCTCTTGAACAGCGCTTGCGCCGCCTGCGCGTAGCCGCCGGCGTCGACGACCGCGATCAGCGCGCGCCAGTGGTCTAGGGTGATCTGCGGGGATGTTGCCATGTATTCGAAAAATAGATAATAAAGAACTGAATATTGTTCTTTTTTATCTGTCCGGTAAATAGTTAAATGGCAACACACCCAAACAAGGAGCGTTGTTATGACTACCCCCGCCACCCTTCTGCAACTCAATGCCAGCCTGTTCTCGACCGGCGGCCAGTCGAGCCAGCTCGCCGACCAGTTCGTCGCCGCCTGGCGAGTGAGCAATCCCGGCGCCGAGGTGATCGTTCGCGACCTCGCCAGCCAGCCGCTGCCGCACCTCGACGCCGAGCGTTTCCTGTCGTTCATCGCCGCGCCCGCCGAGCGCACGCCGCGGCAACAGGCGCTGGTCGCCGAATCGGACGCGCTGATCGACGAGATCAAGCGCGCACAGACCATCGTATTCGGCCTGCCGATGTACAACTTCGGCGTTCCATCGACGCTCAAATCGTATTTCGACCACATCGCGCGCGCTGGCGTCACCTTCCGTTACACCGCGACCGGTCCAGAGGGGCTGCTTTCCGGCAAGAAGGTCTATATCTTCGCGGCGCGCGGCGGCCGTTATGCCGGAACGCCGCGCGACAGCCAGACCGCCTATGTGCGCGACTTCCTGGCGTTCATCGGCATCACCGACGTCGAGTTCGTCTATGCCGAGGGACTCAACCTCGGCGAGCCGAGCAAGCAGGAAGCGCTCGCCGACGCGCACGAACGCATCGAGCAGCTGACTGCCTGATTGAGAAGTCCAGTTTCGAACCACAGCGACACAGCGGACACAACGCAAAAGCGCACTTAATCTGCGCTCGCCGGCTATGCGAATAGTCTGGCGCAAGGTATTTTCTTGCGTCGTGCACGTTGAGCTCGTTGTGGTCAATTTCCTTTGCTTGGTTTCAACATCTATCAGGAGGCGCCATGACTACGCGCAAGCTGCAGCAGATCATTCGCTCGATTCCCACGTCGGATGGCGCCGGAGTCAAGCTGAGGCGCAGCCTGGGTCAGGCGCCCGGGATGCGCCTCGATCCCTTCCTGATGCTCGACGAGTTCTCGTCGGAGAGCGCCGACGACTATATCGCCGGTTTTCCCGACCATCCGCACCGCGGTTTCGAGACCGTGACCTATATGCTCGACGGGCACATGTTGCATCAGGACCACCTCGGCAACCGCGGCGACCTGGTGAGCGGCAGCGCGCAGTGGATGACCGCCGGGCGCGGCATCATCCATTCCGAGATGCCGCAGCAACAAAGCGGGCGGATGCGCGGTTTTCAGCTGTGGATCAATCTGCCGGCGCGTGAAAAGATGAAGCCCGCGTCGTATCGCGACATTCCGCCCGAAGCGATTCCACAGCGATCGCTGGCCGGTGGCGGCCAGGTCAAGGTGATCGCCGGAACGCTGGCGGTTGACGGCAGCAAGCTTGCCGGGCCGATCCAGGGGATTTCGACCGAACCGCTGTTGATCGACGTTCGCCTGCCGGCCGGCGCCGTTTTTGCGAGCGAGCTGGCGGCCGGCCACAGCGCCTTTGTCTATGTTTATGAAGGCGCTCTGGCGGTCGGTCCTGCGCACGAAGCGCGTACGCTCGCGGCGCACGAGGCCGGCGTGTTGTCGGCCGGCGACGAGGTCTGCGTGCGTGCCGATGGTCATGCCGCGTTTTTGCTGCTCGCCGCGCGCCCGCTTGGCGAGCCAGTCGTTCAGTACGGGCCCTTCGTAATGAACACGCGTGACGAAATCGAGCAGGCGATCGCCGACTATCGCAACGGTCAGTTGGTTTAAATCCCGGCGAATGCCGGCCGCAGCGATTGCTGCATCACGACGCGCGTGCGGCGCTACAATCGGCGTTGGAAGCTGGGAACCCCTTGCTTCCCTTTTCATTCCGCCGATAAGGACTAGCGCGTCATGATTCTTGCCCGTCGAATCCTGTTTTTATTGGCCCTGCTGTCATTGGGCAACGCCTGGGCCCAGGCCCCGGCGCTGCCTTCGAGTTCAGAGAGCAGTGCGGAAAAAACAGGCGAAACGCGAACGATCGCCATCGGCGACCTGGCGCGGCGAATGGTCGACGAAAGCGACTTCATCCAGCGCGCCGTTCAACGCAGCGCCGCCGTCGTCAAGACCGACGCGCTCGCTCAGGAGCTCGACGAGATCAGAGGCAACGTCGACGCACTCGCCGCCAAAATTCAGGGCAAGGACTTCGAGACGCTTGCGTTATCTGGGCTCGAAGCGATTGAGCGCCACCTGATCTTTCTCGACGAAAAACTCAAGCAGTTGCAGGACGACATTCAGTCGATCAGTCGTCCGCTGTCTGAAGACGCCGGAGAGCTCGCGCAAAGGCGAAAGCTCTGGCTGGATACGCGCCAGTTGTCAGCGCAGACGATCTCGTCAGCATTGCTCGCCAGCATCGATCAACTCAACACGGAATTCCAACAGGCCGGCGATGAAGTGGCCAAGCCGCTATCGCGCCTGCTCGAGCTCAATCACCAGGCCAGCGTCGCACGCAAGCGCGTCAGCGCAGGTCAGTCGACGGTGCGCAGTCAAATCGCGCTGCTTGGCCGCAAGTTATGGAGCTTCGATTCGGGCAACCTGTTTTCGGCGCTCTGGAACGCCAGCGCCCAGGGCACGGGCAATACGCAAGCGCTGATCAACGGCTTTGCCGTCCAGGTCGATTTCATGAAGGATTTCGATCAGACGCAGATCACCCAGCACCGGCTGCTTGTCGTTCTCGGGCTGATTTCGCTGCCGTTCTTCATTTACCTGTCGCGCTGGGCCAAGAAGATCATCGGCAGCGACGCTTCTCTTGAGCGGTTCAGAACGACGCTCAGCCGGCCGGTTTCCGCCTGGCTGCTGTTCCTGATCATGTGCCAGATGATGGTCGATTTCGACGGACCTTTGCTCCGGATCAAGCTGCTGCTGGCGATCGCCTGGCTCCCGGTGATGCGCTTGCAGCCGAGGTGGATTCACGAGCACATCGGACGATGGGTTTATTTGACGGCGCTTTTTCTGGCGATCAGTTCCTTGGGCCACCTGATCGCGAGCTTCCCGCTCGTCTATCGCCTGAGCTTGCTGCTCAACGGCATGTTGTTGCTCGGTGCCTTGACCTGGCTGCTCGTTAGCGTGTCGCAGAGAATCGCTACGCAAGGCCGGCACCGGCAGTTGGTGATCCGCGGATTGATCGTCGCTTTTCTCGGCCTGATCGCCTTCGCCGTCGTGATCAACGTGCTGGGCGGCGTCCTCTTGGCGGCGCTGCTCACCGAGGCGTCGCTCAGCAGCCTCTATTTGATGCTCTTTCTCTTCGCCATCCGCGAGTTCGCACGTGCCTATGCGAGTACCCTGGCGATTTCCGGGACCAAAAAACTTGGCCGCCCAACCGAACATGCCAGCCGGCTTTTTGAGGTTGTCTTTACCCTCTTCAACAGCCTGCTCACGCTGATCTGGCTGGCCGGTACGCTTAGCGTCTTGCGTGTGCTCAGGCCGCTTAAATCCGACCTGGCTACCGTTGCTGAGTTCGCGATCAGCTTTGGCAGCATCACGATCACCGTCGGTGGTATCGTGCTTTTCTGCGTCTCGGTCTTTCTTTCGTTCTGGATCGCCAAAACGATTCGCGGCGTGCTCAGCGAAGACGTCCTGCCCAACATGACGCTGCCGCGCGGCGTCGCCAACAGCGTGTCGACGATGTCGTACTATTTCCTGCTGCTGCTCGGCTTGCTGGTCGCCTTGACCGCTGCCGGATTCGAGCTCTCGCAGCTGGCCATCGTCGTCGGTGCGCTGAGCGTCGGCATTGGCTTTGGCCTCAATACGGTGGTCAACAACTTCGTCTGCGGGCTGATCCTGATGATCGAGCGGCCCATTCAGTTGGGCGACACCGTCGAGCTTTCAGGGACCACCGGTAAGGTCAGGGAAATCGGCATCAGAACGACGGTGCTGGCGACCTTCGAGGGCGCCGACGTAATGGTCCCCAACGGCATGCTGCTGTCGGACAAGTTGATCAACTGGACGCTCAGCAATGAACGTCGCCGAATTGAACTGCCGATCGGCGTCGCTTATGGCAGCGTGCCGCGGACCGTGCAGTCGCTGTTGTTGGGGGTCGTCAGCACGATTCCCGGTGTCTGCTGCGATCCTGCGCCGGCCGTTCTGTTCATGGGCTTCGGCGAGAGTTCGCTGGACTTTAGCGTGCGCGCGTGGACCGACGACTTTGATCAATGGCTGGCGATTCGCAGCGAGATGGCGATCGAGATTCACCGCGCCTTGAACGAAGCCGGGATCGACATACCTTTCCCGCAGCGCGATGTGCACCTGCGTTCGGTTGCGCCAGCCCTGGAATGGCCGCGGACAGCGGTCGTCAAGCCTGAGCAGGGGGCCGCGTGATGCGCCGCGCAAGCACGATCAGCGCTTTCTGCCGTGCAGCCTTGGCCGTGATGTTCACTCGATAAGAGTTTCCTGGTATTCAGGGATCTCGTCTTCTGACAACTGCTTCATGCCGAGGCGCGCGTGATGGGCACAAACAGCGCGTAGCCATTGGTTTCCGGGGTCACGATGAAAGCGCGAGTGCCAGAACTGCTTGACCACGACGTTGGGCATGGGAACCGGGCAAGGGAAGAGCCGTACGGCGTCGCTGCTTCGGTTGGCGAGCATCGTTCCGATTTGTCCGGGAAGCGTCGTGATCATGTCGGTCGCGGCAATGATTTTTACGACGCCAAGTACGCCGGGCAGGAAAACCATCACCTTTCTTTCAACATTGCAGCGCTTCATTTCGGACTCGATCAGCGCAAACGATCTGCCGTATCCGAACGAGACGTGCGCTTCGCGCTGAAAGTCTTCCAGCGTCAATTGCGCCTTGATCCGAGGGTGTTTGGCGCTGACCAGGCAAACATAGTTTTGCTCGAACAAGGTCTGTTGATAGAAGCCGGCCTCCATGTAGTGGACGAAGCCGCCAAAGGCCAGGTCGGCGTCGCCGCTCTCAAGCAATGCCGGCGTGTCCTTGTCCAACGGTAGTGCTTCGAATTTCACATTCGGCGCGCTGCGCCGAATGTCTTGCAGCATATTGGGCAGCAAGGTCGTTTGCGCGCCGTCCGGGATGCACATCCTGAACGTTCGCGTCGCGGTGGCTGGATCGAAACGCGGGATTTCTTCGGTGATCGACCGCATCGCTTCGAGAATTTCTCGCGCCTTTGTTACCACGATCTCGGCGCGTGGCGTCGGGATCATCCCTTGCGAGGTGCGGACAAAGAGCGGGTCCTTGAGCTGGGCGCGAATGCGCTTCAACAAGGAACTGACGGTCGGTTGGGTTTGCCCCAGACGTTCCGCTGTCTTGGTTACGCTGCGGGTGGCGTAGAGAATGTCGAGCAAGCGCAAGTCTCTGGGATCAAGGAAATTCTTGTATTCGCCGGCTTCGCTCATAAAGATCGATCTGCTCCGAATCTGAACTGTTCTTACTTTATCAGCAATATTCGGACAAATTCCCCTGACGTCATCAGGAGGTGGTTCGCGATGATGCGCCGAAGAACTCGGCGCCGCCTTGCGTCATGCCAGGCGGCGCCGAGCTTCGTGCAGCTGTATCTTACTTACTTCTTGGCGCGATACTTGGCGATCTCGGCATATAGTTCCTTGCCCAGCGCCTCGTCATAGACCTTGAGGTACTTCTCGACCACCGGCTTGGTCGCTTCACGGAAGCGTGCCATTTCGGCCGGCGAGATGTCATTGACGACCGTCGTCTTGCTCTTCTTGAGCTCTTCGAGGCAGTCGATCGACTTCTTGAGCGACACTTGGCGCTGATAGTCGCTGGCCTCCTTGGCGGCGTCCATCACGATCTTCTTCTCGTCGGCGGTGAGCTTGTCCATCGTCTTCTTGCTCATCAGCAGCGATACCGGCGTATAGGAATAGCGATTGACCGAATAGTATTTCGAGACTTCGCCGATCTTGCCGTAGATCATGTTGAGCGGAGGCTGTCCGCCGCCATCGACGATTTTCGCCTCGAGCGCCGTAAACAGTTCAGCGTAGGGCAGCGGAACGGCATTCGCACCAAAGGCCTTGAACGTATCGATCGTCACCGGGGTTTCAGTGACCCGCATCTTGAGGCCGGCGACGTCCTCAATCTTGTTGATCGGGTGCTTGCTGTTGTGCAGGCTGTAATAGCCCATGTCGAAATACGCCAGGCCAACCAGTCCCTTGGGTTCGAGCTGGGCGTGCAGTTTCTTGCCGAACGGGCCGTCGAGCACGGCGTAAGCTTCCTGTTCGCTGTCGAAGAGATACGGCAGGTCGACGAGTCCGGCATCCTTGATATTGCCGACCAACAAGTTGGTGTTCATCGTTGCGCCATCGACGGTGCCGCCCTGCATCGACGAAAGTACTTGAATGTCCTTGCCGAGCGCAGCGCCAGTGAACACCTTGACGGTGATCTTGCCGCCACTCTTTTCCTTCATCAATTCGGCAAATTTCACCAGCCCATCGACCTGCGGATTGCCTTCGACATTGCTCGTCGCGAATCTGAAAATGTGTTCCTTGATATCCGCCGCACTGGCCGACGTAGCCGACAAAGCCAGACCACAAGCCGCCATCGCGACACATACCGTCTTAAACGTCTTTTTCATGAGTCCTCTCCTGTGAAAAAACATCGGCGATTGCCGCCGGACCAGACACCTGCTGTCTCAACTTACCACGGTGTTTCTGCTGCCTCATGCCGGGAGAGACGCCCTGAGCACGGGCTCCTAGCTGTTTCAGTAAACCACGTTCGATACCGCGCGAAGCTCATCCGCGGTCGTGCTGCCGTAGCCAAAAAACTCGAGATAGGCCGGGATCATCTCGAACAGCATGTCGGTTCCGACCTGGAAGCGGCAGCCGCGTTCTTTCGCCGCCAGCAACAGCGGCGTCATCTCAGTCTTCATCACCACTTCGCCGACGAAAGTTGAGGCAGCGAGGTGCGCGATATCCATCGGCAGAGGGTCGCCGGGCAGGCCCAGCGGCGTCGCATTGATGACCAGATCGTAGCCCGCGGCGTCGTTGGCTCCGGTTTCGGCAACGAGCTCAGGATAGTGCTGCTTGAGCCGCGAGGCGAGGCCTTGGGCCGAGTCGGCATGGGTGTCGAAGGTCGTGATTGCGGCGACGCCAGCGGCGGCGAGCGCGGCAGCAATCGCCGAACCGACGCCGCCCGAACCGACCACCAGGCATTTTGCGCCGGCAAAGGCGAAGCCCTTGCGCTGCAGACCGCGGGTGAATCCGGTGCCGTCGAAGATGTCGCCGAGCAGCGTGCCGTCTGGCCGCTTGAGAATCGCGTTGCACGCGCCGGCGATCTGCACCGCCGTCGTGACTTCGTCGAGCAAGCCGACGGTGGTGACCTTGTGCGGCATGGTGACCAGCGCGCCGGGAACGTTGGTAAGCTGGAATACGGCTTTCAAAACGCTCGCATAGTCTTCGGGTTTGACGCCCATCGGCACCACCACCGCGTCGATCCCATTTTTGTCGAACCAGGGGTTGTAAATGAGCGGTGCCTTGAACGCTTTGGTCGGATAACCAAAAAGAGGCAACAAACTCGTTTTGCCACTGATCATGCAAATCCTCTCGCGAAATGTTCCGTGAAATCCAAAACCGCGCTGTTGCTTGGGGAAACGAAAAAAAGCTTTTGCGCGCTCCTCGGAAACGCAAATGATTGCGAAGATCAGCGTTTCTTCGAGTTGGTGAAGTCAATATAGGCGCGACGAAACATCCTGTAAATTCGATGTTTCCTATATCCTCTATTTTGTAAATCGAATAGTTTATTTGATGAAAATGCCAAGTTTTCGATCGTCGATGTCTGGCGGCGACCAAGAATGATATGTTGAAAAGGCATGTTTATCAGTGCGTTGCTGTAAATTCCCGTGAGGGGCGGCGGGCAGGGGTCCGACCCACCTGGCCCGCCTGACCACAACCTAAAAAAGGAGAGTTTTAGTCGCGGCTGTTACAAAGGTAGGCATCTGCAGCCATTCTGTAAATCCAATGAATAGTATATTTCGTATCTGTGTATTCTAATGATGGTCGAGGCTAAAGTGGATCGGCGTACCCGAAGCGAGGCCGGAAAAGCGGCGCGTCAAGAACTTGACGCGGCGACGCGAAGCGGCCAGCCTTGCCGCCATGATGCGTTCTTCGCCGCCATCCCTTTTTGCTGCCGATCGTCTCTGCCGTTTCGGCGGTCGATGCGGCGACCCGCGAGCGTTCGCTTGAGGTCGTGCCGATGACCGTGACGGCGCCTGTCGGCGTTTCTTGCGCCAGTTGCCAAGCCTGCTGCTGTCGACTCGAGGTGATGCTGATGGGCGACGATCAGCCGCCGCAACATCTGACCGAAGAAGACGACTGGGGCGGCTGGGTGATGCGTCGTCTCGACGACGGCTGGTGTGCGGCGCTTGATCGCCGCACGATGCTGTGCACCATTTATTCGCGTCGCCCGACCATCTGCCGTGAGTATCAGTTGGGCGACAGCGACTGTCTTGAACAACGGAGCCGCTAGCTAGCCTGCCAAACAAAGCCCCCCCGGCTCTGCCCGGGGGCTTTGTTTGGTCAGGCGGCCTTCGTCGAACGGTGATTCTTGAGATGCCTGACGATCGGCCAGAACAGCGAAATCAGCGCGATGACGATGAAGGTGGCGGCGATCGGGTGCGTCAGGAAGATCGAGTAGTCGCCCTGGCTCATCACCAGGCTGCGCCGCAGATTGCCTTCGGCCATCGGCCCGAGGATCAGCGCGAGAACGATCGGCGACAGCGGAAAGCCGCCCTTGAGCAGCAGGTAGCCGATGACGCCGGCGCCAAACATCACCAGGATATCCAGGTAATTGCCGTTGATCGCGAACGAACCGATGACGCACATCAGGATGATGATCGGCACCAGGACGGGCTTGGGGATCTGCACGATCTTGGTGAAGATCCTGATTCCTGAGAGTCCCATCACCAGCATCACGACGTTGGCGATCATGAAGCCGGCGAACAGCGTATTGACCACCAGCGCCTGTTCGACGAACAGCTGGGGGCCGGGCGTCAGGTTGAAGACCATCAGCGCGCCGAGCATCACCGCCGTATTGGCGTCGCCCGGGATGCCCAGTGTCAGCAGCGGGATCAGCGCGCCGCCGGTGGTCCCGTTGTTCGACGACTCGGGCGCCGCGATGCCCTCGACGATGCCGGTGCCGAAGAGTTCGGGGTGCTTGGAGACGCGCTTTTCCATGTCGTAGGAAATGAACGCGCTGATGTCGCCGCCGGCGCCCGGAATGATGCCGACCAGGGTCCCGGTGACGCCGCCGCGTAGGATGGTCGGGAAGATCTTCTTGAGGTCGGCCCAGGTCGGAATCGGGCTGGTGATCTTGGCCGTGATCTTGATCTCGTCGTAGAGCTCTTCCATGCTCACGAAGCACTGGCTCATGGCGAACAGGCCGACCATCACCGGGATGAACGACAGGCCGTTCATCAGGAAGACGGTGTCGAAGGTGAAGCGCGACAGCCCCGAAATATTGTCCATGCCGACGAGCGCCAGGATCAGACCGAAGGTGCCGCTTATCAGCCCCTTGAGCAGTTCCTTGCCGCTGATGCTGGCGATGATGCTGATGCCGAAGAAGGCCAGCGCGAAAGTCTCGGGGGCGCTGAACTTGAGCGCGATCTCGGCGAGCTGCGGCGCGATCAGGATCAGGAAGACGCCGCTGATGATTCCGCCGCCCGCCGAGGCGACGGTCGAGATGCCGAGCGCGCGGCACGATTCGCCGCGCTTGGTGAAGGGGTAGCCGTCGAGAACGGTCGCCGCCGCCGACGGCGTTCCCGGCGTGTTGACCATGATCGCAGTGATCGATCCGCCGTAGATCGCGCCGACGAATTCGCCGATCAGCAGCATCATGCCGACCGCCGGTTCGAGCTGGAAGGTGAATGGCATCAAGAGCGCGATGCCCATCGTCGAAGTCAGTCCGGGCATCGCGCCGATCGAGATTCCTGCAGCCACGCCGCAGAGAATGGCAAGCACGATCTGCCACGACATTACGTTGGCCAATACGTCCATCATCATCGGGTGATTCTCCTAGAGCAGTCCGGAAGGCAGCTGCACTTCCAGGACCGTGGTGAAAACAGCGTAGCTTGCAGCGGTGGTGAGGGCCGCGGTGAGCAGCAGGGAGCGCCAGCGCGTCATGCTGAAGAAGCGCAGGATGGCGATCAGGTAGAGCGGCGTCGCGATCAGGAAGCCGAAGACGTAGAGCAGCGCGAGATAGGTCACGGTCAGTCCGCCGGCGACGAAGACGATGCGGTTCTGCCTGGCGAAGATGCCCAGAGAAGCCTCGCTGACATGGCGCGAGCTGGCGATCAGCAACACCGAAAGCAGGATCAGGATTGCCGAGAGGATGATCGGAAAGTAGCCCGGCCCCGGGACATGGTCGATCTCGCCGGGAAATGAACGCGCGGCAAAAAGGACGTAACAGGCCAACGCGATAAAGAACAGCGAGACGCCAATATTCATTTTTTTCATTACCAGACTCCAAAAGCAAACGAACGGAAAACAGGGCTTTCCATCCTGAATTTCCGTTCGTTCGGATCAGCAAACTACTTCTTCAAACCGAGCTTGGCCGCCTGCAGTGCGTAGACGGCTTCTTCGCGTTCCATCATCGCGTAGAAGTCCTTGGAGTCCTTGAAATCCTTGGCGAAATGCTTGCTGGCCATGAATTCGGTGACCTGCGGGTCGTCGAGCACGGCCTTGAAGGCGTTTCGGAGCACCGCGACGACCTCGTCGGGGGTTCCCTTGGGGACGCCGAAACCGCGCCAGATGGTGAATACCAGGTTCTTGAAGCCGAGTTCCTCGGCGGTCGGCACGTTGGCGATTTCGTCGAGGCGCTTGGGCGCCAGCACGGTCAGGATCTTGGCTTTGCCGGCCTTGACCTGGACTTCGACTTCCTGCGGCGTCACCGGCACCGCGTCGACGTGGCCGCCGGCCAGCGCGACGACGGCTGAACCGCCGCCCTCGAACGGGATGTGGTTGACGACGATGCCGGCCTCTGAGGCGAAGGCCGCAGCGACGAAATGCCAGATGCCGCCGACGCCGCTGTTGCCGATCTTGACTTCACCCGGATGCGCCTTGGCGTAGGCGACGAATTCCTGCAGCGTGTTGTACGGTGCATCGGCGCGAACGGTGATGGTGCCGTACGACGAGTTGACGTTGCACACCGGGACGAAGCTCTTGTAGCTGAAGTTTACCGTCGATACTTGCGGTACGGTCAGCAGTTCGGCGACCAGCGCGGTGACGTTGTAGCCGTCAGGTTTTTCCGAAGATCCCGCGGCAAAGCCGATGGCGCCGCCGGCGCCGGTCTTGTTATTGACGATCACCGTCTGCCCGAGCTTGGCCTTGAGCGGGCCGGCCATGGCGCGGGTCAGAAGATCGGTGCCGCCACCGGCCGAAACCGGGACCGTAATGACGACGGTTTTTTTTGGAAAGTCGGTCTTCTTTTTGGGCGCATCGGCGGCGAAAGCCAGGTTGGCGGCGACCAGCGCCGCCAGAAGCATTGTCAGTTTCATCATGATATTTCCTCCTGTTTCTTGATTTAACAACTGGGTGGAACATGGGTGACGCGGTACGGTTTGGATTCAGCGGTAGTTGACGTCGCGATTGACGCAACTCGGAAGTGGCTTGCGCGCCAGGCCGGCGAGCAGGTTTTCGGCGGCCAGGCAGGCCATCGCGTCGCGCGTCTCGTCGGTGGCGGTGCCGATGTGCGGCGTCACCAGCACGTTCGGCAGCTTCAAGAGCGGATGGTCGGCGGGCAGCGGCTCGGGATCGACGACGTCGAGCGCGGCGTAGGCGATCTTTCTCTGGCGCAAGGCATCGCACAACGCGTTCATATCGACCAGCGGGCCGCGTGCCGAATTGATGAAGTAGGTGCAGGGTCGCATCTTGGAAAATTGCGCAGCGCCGAACATGCCCTTGTTTTCGGGGGTCAACGGCGCCATCGCCAGAATGAAGTCGGCGCAGCCCAGTAACTCGTCAAACGGCAGGTAGCGCACATTCAGCGCGTCTTCATCGCTGCGCCGAACCGGGTCGCTATAGACGATCTTCATGCCGCTGGCCTGGGCGCGCCGGGCGACCGCCGAACCGATCCGTCCGAGGCCGACGATGCCCAGCGTTTTTCCGTAGAGCGAGACGCCGAATTGCATTTCGGCCTTTTCCCACTGGCCGGATAACACCCAGTTCCAGCCTTCGTGGATGCGCCGCGCGGCCGACAGTACCAGCCCAAAGGCGATGTCGGCGGTGGCCTCGACGACCGGGCCGGGGGTATTGCTGAAGGGAACCTTCGCTTGGCTACAGGCGGCGATATCAGTGTTGTCGAAGCCGGCGGCGGCCTGCGCGACGACGCGCAAGTTCGGGCCATTCGACAACAACTCGGCATTGACCGGGATGCCGTGGCCGGTCATGAACAGCCCCTCGGCATCGCGCAGCCATTCAAAGAGTGTCGCCTTCGGTATCGGCTCGTGGCCCTGCCACTGCCTGATTTCACACAGTGGGCTGAGCATCGCCAGCGCCTTTGGCCTGATGAACGTCGGAATCACCACTTTGTATTTATTCACGAAACACCCCTCACTTTGATCGTCTTGGAACTTTTGTAATTCGTCTTGTACATTTGGATTTTTCTGTATGTTACGAGGCGAGATCATGCCTGTATAATCTTTTTTCTTTATATATCCATCACATTATTAACATGGCTTTGTCGGTTCCGAATTCTTTGATGGATCAGGGGGAGAAATCAGAGAGGGTGCGCAAACTTCTCAAAATCTCGGTCCGGCAAATCGTGCTACTCAACGCGCTCGACGAATTCCGCAATATGGGACGTGCCGCGATTTCGATGCACATGACGCAACCGGCTGTGAGCCATTTGTTGCAGCAACTGGAAGAGAAGCTGGGTGTGAAGCTATTCGAACGGTTGCCGCGCGGGATGGAACCGACGATTTACGGCGAGGTGATGGTCCGTTATGCAAAAAGCGTGATTCATGATTTCGAACATGCCGAAGCCGAAATCGCCGAGTTGTCCCAAGGGGCTTCGGGTCTGGTCAGGATCGGCAGCGTCATCGAGCCGGTGCCGTTCCTGCTGACCAAGAGTCTGCTGGCGTTCAAGGCTGAGAATCCGGGCGTTCGCATTTCGCTCGAAGTCGGCACCAGCGACACTTTGGTGCCGTTGCTGATTCGCGGTGATCTCGATCTGGTTCTCGGCCGAATTCCCGACCAATTACACAACCAAAATCTGGAGATCGTCTTTTTTGAAATGGGCGAGCATATGAGCGTGATCGCCAGGCCAGGCCATCGGCTGGCAAGCAAGAAGAAGATCGATTTCTCCGACATTTCCGATGCAACATGGATCCTCCATCCGGTCGGCAGCCCGATCAGATTGCGCATCGAAAGCGCGCTAAAGCAGGCGGGGATGACGGCCAAGCTCGATATCGTCGAAACGGCGTCGCTGCTGGCGACGACGGCGATGATCGAAGAGTCGGACATGATTGCCGTGGTCCCGCACGATGTTGCGCAGCATTACGCCAAGTACGGCATGGTGACGATATTGCCGATAAAACTGCCGACCTTGATGGTCAATCCGGGCATGATCACCAGAAAAGCGAAGACGCTTTCGCCGGCGGCACAGAAGCTTTTGCACTGTCTCAAGCAATACGGAAAAGTTCTCAGCGCGATTCCATCCGCTTCCTGAGGCGGAGTGCGGCACGCGTTCTTATTGTCTCGCCCATCAACTCACTCATCCTGCCAGCGCTCGCCCACCTTGTCCGCAGCAGACGCTCGGGTGGCGTTGACCGATGCGCAGAGGCGCACGATGACCGTCTGGTCGGCGCTGCTCGTTGCGCTACGCGCGTCGATGCCGGGATTCTCGGCGAGTAGTCGGGTCATTGCGCGTCGTGCGAGTCCGCTGCGGCGCAGATGGTCCTGGACGCGAAAGCCCAGCAGCCGCGTGCCGTCGAGCAAAGCGAAGCCAAAGTGGAAGCGTAGCAGCTCGGCGCTGGCGTCTGCCGGATAAGGGATCACCAGTTCGAAACGAACCAGCGTCAGATCGGCAAGATCGCGCGTGGCGACGTCCTTGCTGACCAGGCCGCGCTCGACGACGTTGAGTTGGGCGAGGCTCTGCGCGCTGACCGGCGCGCTGACCAGTTCGACGTCGCCGAGGTCAAGTTGCAGCCGGCGATCGCAGAAGCGCTGGAAGCGCTCGTCGAGCGTTGCCGCGGTGATCGCGTAGGTCGCCCGGAACATCGGCGACCACGACCAGTGGCGGAAAAGGTTGATCCAGCCGCGGCAGTCGGGGTGGTCGTACTGGTTTTCGAGGTCGAGATCCTGGTAGACCTGCTCCATCAGTTGGGCGATTTCGCGGCACAGGTAGAAGCCCGACTTGCGCTGCGCCGGGTCGGCGGGCAGTGCCGTCGCGGTCGGCGCTCTGCCGGTCAGTTGCGGCCATTCGGGGAAGAACTCGGCGGACAGGAAATCCAGTTCGGGGTCGCTGCGCAGCCGTTCGTAGAGCGCGTCGAGGCGTTCGTGGTGCGCCGTGCTCAGGGTTGCGTCGACCGGCCGGCGGCCGCGCCAGGCTTCGCGCAGCACGCCAAAGAAGGCTTCCGGGTTGAAGCTGCCGATTTCCGTGGACTCTCGCTCCTGCGCTTCGCGCAACACCGTGTCGGCGACGTGCAGGCCGAGCTGGCGATAGCTCTCGAACTGCGCCTCGTCGAAGAATTGGTCGCCGGTGCTCTGGTAGGGGAAGGGCGGGTTTTGCCGCGCGTAGCTTTGCACGTCGGCCGGTTCCTTGCCGGTCAGTCCGGGGCGGATGTAGACCAGCACGCCGGGCTGCAGGTGCGCGTCGATCTGATCGTAGCGGATGCTGCCGATCGCGACATGCGCTGCTTGGCGTCCGTCGTGCTGGCGTGGTCGCATTGCGCCGACGTCGATTTCGATGTCGATGCAAAAATCGGTGCGGACCTTGCGGATGGCGTTGGCCAGGTCGTCGAAGAGGTAGCCCGCGTCCTGCGCGGCGTCGACCGCGACGATATAGGGCAGGCGCCGGCGCACCAGTTCGTAGATGCCCAGGTTCTCGAAGTGGCCGCCGTCCGAGAGGTTGAACCAGGCGCGGCGCACCGAGGTCAGACCGAACAGTTCGAGGAACAGATAGCCGACGCCGAAGGCCGGGCTGCCCTGTCGCCACGCCGCTGCGTCGGCCGGGTTGCCGACCCAGCGACCGAGGCGAACGTTGAAGACGGTGAGCAGGAAGGACACCGCGGGCGACGAGTGAAAGCCCATATTGGGATTGACCGCGGCGCCCGAGATGGCCATCGCGCTACTCAGCCGAATGCCGCCGCCGGCCGGAAATGCGGCGCTCAGGAAGTCGCGCGTCGGGCCGTAGCCTTGCGCCGCGGTAGCGAACCCGGCCGGGAACTGGTAACCGCAGTACCCTGGCGCGATGCAGAACGACGCCGCCTTGCGCTGCTGCCAAGCCAGTTCGTCGCCGCCGACCAGGTTGAGCGCGGTGTTGAACAGCGGATAGGGGCGCGGTCCGAGCGCGGACACCGCCAGGTCGTCGTCGGGATCGAAGCCGGTGAAGGGATCGGGCCGGCGGCTCGCGTTACCGGAAGCTTGGCGCGAGGCGCCCAGATAGGTACGCATCAATCGGTTGCGGTAGAAGTTGTGCAGCGAAAAGAGGTTGATGTCGATGCGCCAGCCAAAGAGCAGGAAAACTCCGAGCAGCGCGAGTTGCGCGCGCCACACCGCCGTCGGCCGCACCGCCGCCTGCGCGACCGCGGCCTGTTGGCGCCAATGGTGCTCGGCGGCGGGCGTGCCGCTGGCCGAACCGGAAAGCGAATAGCTTTGCGCCGCGGGTCCGTCGAGGTCGAGCTTGATCTGCGCAGACCAGCGCGCAGCCGGCTCGGCGATCGCCGGCGCTGCAGTCTCCGCCAGACCGCGTTGCAGCGCCAGGCTCAATAGACACAGCAGTCCGACGATAAAAATCCAGGGCGCCAGCCGCAACAGCGTTTCGCGCCAGCTTTTCTTGCCGGCCTGCCCGGAGTCGGCACCCTTGCCGGCGATGATTCCCCACAGCGTGGTGGCCAGCCAAGCCAGCCCGCCGCTGGCGGCGACATAGTCGTTGAGCCAGTACAGCGCGGTCGGGCCGAACAGTGCGATTGCGGTGACCAGCAGCCAGGCCAGCGCCAACACCAGCAGCCAGCCGCCCAGGCGCGACCACCACTCGCGCTGCAGCTCGGTGAACTGTCGCCGGGCCAGGCCGATGTGCAGCCCGACCGGCATGATGCACGCCAGCAGCACCAGCGGCAGGCCGAACACCGCCTGCTCGAAGGGCGTCGGCGATGCGCTTTGCGCGAGCAGCGCCAGAGCGTAGAAGAGCAGTCCGGCAAGCAGGCTGGCGCCCAAGGCCGAGAGTGCCAGCGAGGCCTTTGCTCGGGCGGTGCCGTTGTTGACCAGCAGCGGCACGCCGCCGAGCAGCCAGGGTAAAAGATAGATCAGCGTGGCAATGGTCAGCATGCCCAGCAGTCCGTGATCGAGGCCGATTGCGCCGAGCCACGGCAGGTGCAGCCGCAGCGTCGCCGAGAGCTGCGTCGACCAGGCGGCAAAACCGGACGAGGCGAGCGCGACGGCGAGGAAGAAGGCGCCGACCAGCGCCGGCAATACCACCAGCGCGAGGATGCCGATCTGGCCCTGCCACCACGATGTTCCGGAGGTGGTGCCGGGCGCTTCGCGCAGGCGGTAGAGCAGCGGCAGCAGTGCGCTCACGGCGAATGCCAAAGGCAGCGTCGCCAGCCACGGCAGCCAGCCGTAGTACTCGATGAAGGGAATTCCCCAGGCCAGAGCGTACGGCAGCAGCAGCAAGCTGCACAGAAAAGCGATGAAGACGGTGAGGTTGAGCAGCAGGTTGCGCAGATAGGTCGCGACCATGGCCAAGGTGTCGCCCGACAGCCCGGTCTTCGGCGACAGGTAATTGCTGAAGCGGCGCAGCCAGAGAACGGCCGCTGCTTCCCGCGTTGCGCCGCCGAGGGCGTCGGGGTTGAGCAAAGCTTCGGCGAGTGCCGGCTGCCCGTCGGCCAGGCGTCGGAGCAGCGCCATATACCAGGCACCGATGTAGCCGCCGCCAGAGACCGTCGACAGGTAGTCGATGTGCTTGAGCAGGCCGCGTCGCGCCAGGCCCTGCAGAATGCCGAGGTTGAAGGTCGCGCTGCGGATGCCGCCGCCGGAGAAGGCCAGGCCGATCAGCGCGTCGCTGCTCGCCGTTGCCTGGCGCGCGGCGCGCAGTTTTTCAAGTTCCGCGGCGTAAGCCTGGTCGAAGTCCATGGCGACTCCTGTCGTGGCGACGAATGTTCAAGCAGCGCGGGTCAGGAAGCGGCTGTGGCACCAGCCAACCAGATCCATCACGCCGCTTACGGTATCGAGCACGTCGACTTTCCACCACAGCCCCTGCTGTTCGAGTCGCTCGACGCGGGTGCCGGCCGGCAACGGGCTGCCGGGCAGCGTCGCGAACTCGGTGCCGGGGCCGGCGCGCACGTTGAGTTCGGCGCAAGTCACATACTGTTCGAGCGCGTCGTCGGCACGTCCGAGCAGGTGCGCGCGGAAGCTTCTCATCGGGAAGGCCGGGCCGGGGTCGGTCTTGCGCCCCGGCGCGATGTCCTCGTGGCCGAGCACGTCGCGCAGCGCGTACTTCTGCATCAGCAACACGCCGACCTCGCCGGCGACGTCGATTTGCGCCTCGCTGTATTCGTGCCAGCCACTGGGCATCGTTCCGGGCCGGTCGTGTTGGTGGTTGGCGATCAGCACCTCGTCGTCGGGATACTCACGCTTGCTGACCGCGCAGCGCCAGCGTTCGCCGACGCGCTCGAGTCGGCCGGCATTGTCGAGTTCGATGCCGATCGAAAAGCCGTTGACGCCGCTGCGACCGGCCCACTGCGATTGCCCGGCGTGCCAGGCGATGCGGTTGAAGGCGGCGAGTTGGGTGATGCTGCCGTCGCGGCCGATCACCAGATGCGCAGAAGCACGCGCCGCCGGGTTGCACAGCCAGGCGATCGAGCTTTCGGCGCTGCTGCCGGCGGTGTAATGCATCACCAGGTATTCTGGCGTCAGCGCGCCGCCCTGGTTCGGCGTTTCGACGTAGCGCACCGTATGGCCGTCGTCGGCGATCAGGCGATGGTCGTGGATTTTCATGCACGTCTCCTCAATGGCGTTGAACTGCCGCGATGCGCCCCCGGCCTCAGCCGTAGGACAAGTCGTGGCGCGAGAACGGCCGCGTCGGCGTGCTGCCGAGAATGCGGTAGAGCACCGAGTTCATCGTCGCCGGGTCGTTGTCGAAGCCGCCATGGCTCATGCTCTGGCTCGATGCGTGCTGCTCGCCTTCGGCCTCGCGTGGGCCGCCGGCGGTGATCAGGCGTGGCAGCCCGTCGGCCGCCGCCAGCTGGTAGGCGGCGCGCATTGCCGCGTCCTGGTCGAGGCAGGCCTGCATGCCGAGGATCGGCGTGCCGCGTTTCTTCTCGCAGGCGTTCGATACCAGATAGAGCAGCGACTTGCCATAGACCAGCTGGCCGCCGACCGTATCGTCGCGCTCGGCCGTTTCTGAGAGCCGGTAGATGATCGGCAGCGGGCAACGGCCGTCGTTGGCGGCAGCCCACACGGTGTTGCGAAAGAGTTCGAGATCGACCGCCGGCGCCAGGAATTGGACGCTCGTGAGCGGCAGCTTGAGGTCGACGATGTGCTGCAGCATCCAGGCGAAGAAGATGCTGCCGGCCGAGTGTGCGACGACGTGCAGTTCCCAGTTGGCCGCTTTCTTGCCGGCGCGGCGGATGTCGTTGGCCAGCAACTGCATGGCGCCGCGCTGTTCGTGGTGCTGCGAGGCCAGCCGCGCGTTTTCCTTCATTTCGCCCCAGATGGCGCGCAGTGGGACCGCCAGGCTGCGCTCGATCATCCAGTCGCGGCCCTCGCCGACGCTGGAGAGCAGGCTGTTGCCCGAAAGCTTGTCGGCGTGGGTGAACCAGTCGGCAAAATAGCTCTCGAGCGATTCCATGAAGCCGGTCTCCCACATCACGTGCAGCGGGTAGATCTCGTTGGCCAGGCACGGTCCGCGTAGCGCGGCGACGCGCTGGGCGGCTGACTTCTCGTCGTTGAGCCCGCCGTGCAGGTAGAGCATGACGCGGCGTTTCTTCCAGCCTTGCGTCGCCTGTGGGATGTCGGTCGTGATCAGGCGTTCGAGGTCGCTCGGCGTCGTCCAGTAGTCGCCGCTCGCCGACAGTTCGCCGTTATTGCCGACGTCGATCACGTAGGGGCGCAGGCTGCCCTGCGTCAGTGCCGGCAATGCTCGCGCGCTACCTTCGGAAATCGTGTCGTTGTTCTTTTCCTCGGCGCTCCAGACATCGACGTTGACCGGCACGCCGAGCTGGGCCACCCAGACGTCGGTGGTATGCAGCATGTAGTCCTCGTAGGGCAGCAGCGCGAAGCCGCCGGCGCCCCAGTTGGCGCCCCAGGAGTTCTGGATGATGAAGCCCTGCGCCGCGTAGCCGACGATGGCTACGGCATGGCCGGCGTCGGCGCGGCCTTGGCGCGTGATGATCGGCAGCGTCAGCGTGTGGGGCTTGCCGCGCTCCTGATAGGCGACCGTGAGCTTGCTTGGTCCCGGCTTGAACCAGCCTTCGTGCACCATCAGCGTGGCATAGAGGATGCCGACCTCGGCGAGTGCCGAGTGCATGTCGCGGATCTGCCGATGGTTTACGCGATAGTAGGCGCCGCCCGGGCACTTCATGGCGTCCTCGACCACCGGCGCCGTCATCTTGAGCGCGCTGTCCCACAGCGCTGGCTGCGCCACGCCATGGCGCAGCCAGCCCTTCATCGCGCCGCGCGCCGACGAGCCCTCGTACCATTCGCCCGGCCATTCGTCATAGCGGCGCGCCATCTCGTAGAGCATGTGGGGGCTGGCGCGGCGCGCCTGACCCTGATTGTGCAGCAGATAGTTGGCGACTGCCGCCAGCGCGAAGCCGGTACACGCGCCATCCTGACCCTGGTCGAGGATCAACGGCACGCGCGCGCAGTTGACGAGCACCGGCGGGACCGGCAGCAGACTGGGGTGATAGGTCCAGTCGCGCAGGTCGATGCTGTCGGGCAGCGTGTTGAGGGTGGCCTTGAACTTGGCCCAGGAGCGGGAGGTGGCGGGTGTTTTTTTGGCGGGTGCGGATTTGGCTTTGGGGGGCATGCGGGCGTCCTCCTGATAGTGATTCGCTATTCCGATACCGTTTGCGCGCAGTCGCCGCGCTTAAAAACCAATGTCATATTATCAGAGCGCTCTTCCGATTCAAGAAAGATGCCGATTTGACTGCGTGCGAGCTGGCCCGGATACTCGGTGCGCTTCAGTTATTTTTTCCGAATCAGTGGGCGCCAAAATGAACGCAGTGCAGCCGATAAATCTCGATCATGTTCCCGACATCAGGTTGATCGCCTGTGACATGGACGGCACGTTGCTCGACGACGAGCAAGCCATTCATGACGATTTCTGGCCGTTGATCGAGCAGCTGCAGGCGCGCGGAATCGTCTTCTGTCCGGCCAGCGGTCGGCAGTACTACAATCTGCTCGAGCGCTTCGAGCCGATTGCCGAGCAGTTGATCTTCATCGCCGAGAACGGCAGCTACGTGGTGCGCGGCGGTCGCGAGCTCAGTTCTGAGTGCCTGAGCCGGGATGCGGCGCGCGAGCTGATCGGGGTCGCGCGCGAGCTTGCGCTGAGCGGGGCGGATATCGGCGTCGTGCTGTGCGGCAAGCGATCGGCGTACATCGAGCGCAGCGATCGCGATTTCGTCGCGCAGGTCGACAAGTACTATCACCGGCTGGAGATCGTTGACGATCTGCGCGAAATCGAAGACAGCCTGCTCAAGCTCGCCGTCTTTGCCTTCGATTCGTCCGAACGCGTGGTCTACCCGGTGTTTTCGCGTTTTCGAGCGACCCATCAGGTGGTCGTCTCGGGGGCCAACTGGCTCGACGTCATGGCGCCATTGGCCAACAAGGGGGCCGGCCTGCGCCATATTCAGCAGGCGCTGCGGGTCACCCGCGAGCAGACGATGGTTTTTGGCGACTTCCTCAATGACCTGGAAATGATGGACGAGGCTGCCTATTCGTTCGCCATGGCCAATGCGCATCCGCTGCTCAAGGCGCGCGCCAGATTTCTGGCGCCGGGAAACGCCGACAACGGCGTTGTGCGGACGATCAAATCGGTGCTCGCGATCGACTGACTTCCGCGCGGGAATCGACATTTCCTGAACCGTAGGGCTCGCGGCCGCGCCGCTGCGATTTTTTTAGCCAGAAAACTTTAGGTGTATATAATCTATAGAATATGGCATAGATAATATACGATTCGTGGATAATCAGCCGCTCATTTCAGACCTTCGTTTGTTCCATGCCGCAGCGCGTCGATCGAGCTTCGTCGCCACCGCTGCCGAACTCGGTGTGTCTCCAGCGTTCGTCAGCAAGCGCATGGCGATTCTCGAAAAGACGCTGGGTGTCACGCTTTTTGCACGAACGACGCGGCGCGTCGCGATCAGCGAAGACGGCGAGGCGGTCCATCAATGGGCGCGCAAAGTCCTCGAAGCCGCCGACGGGCTGACCGAGTCGCTGCGCGGCGCTCGTTGCGAGCCGCGCGGGATGCTGCGCATCAGCGCCGATTGCCGCCTCGGCCACAAGTACCTGGCGCCGGTGTTGGCCGATTTTTGCCAGTGTTATCCGGCGGTCGAGATCAGCCTGCAGCTCGTCGACCGGCCGGTCGATCTGGTCGGCGAGGCGATCGATATCGACATTCGGCTCGGCGACGTCGATGAGTCGCAGCTGATCGCGCATCGAATCTTCGCTTGCCACCGAATCCTTTGCGCCGCGCCGGCCTACCTTGAACGCCGAGGGCATCCCGCGTCGCTGGCCGATCTCGCACAGCACGACTGCCTGGCCCGGCGCGCAAGCGACCAGAGCTTCGCCGTCTGGCGGCTGTACGGGCCGGGCGGGCTCGAAGCGGTCAAGGTGACCGGGCCATTGTCGACCAATAGCGCCGAAGTCGCGCTTCTGTGGGCGCATGCCGGCCTGGGCGTCGCGCTCGTTGCCGAGCGCGACGTCGCGGCCAGCCTTGACGCGTCGACGATGGTTCAAATACTGCCGGCTTATCGTCAGCCCGCCGACGTGTGGGCGGTGTGCCGCGAACGCCTGACCGATTCGGCCAAGCTTGGCCTGTGCGTGCGCTTCCTTCAGCAGCGTCTGGGCGAAGGGCGGTTCGCCTTGCCGGCAACGCCAGATGCGGCGCTGCCAGACTGACGCCAGTGTCACCAGTCGCCGATCGCCGCGACCGGTGGTACTCTGTCGTCCTCAATTTTTTCAGGACGCCTGCGCAATGAGTTCAACCCCGGACATCGTCCCCCAACTGCTAGCACTCGACTGGGGCACTTCGAGCCTGCGCGCCTTTTTGATGCACGACGGCCAGGTGATCGACACCCGTCACTCGGCGCACGGCATTCAGCACCTGCCGCTGCCGGGACGCGCCGGATTCGAACAGGCTTTCGCCGCGATCGCCGGTGACTGGGTCAGGCACTGGCCGCAGCTTCCGGTGGTCGCCAGCGGCATGGTCGGCAGCGCCCAGGGCTGGCGCGAGGCGCCCTATGTGCGCTGTCCGGCGACGGTCAAGGCGCTCGCCGAACAGAATACGACCGTGGCCAGCGGACTCGGCCAAGAGATCCTGATTGCGCCGGGCGTGCTGTATGACGAGCCCGGCGAATTGCCCGACGTGATGCGCGGCGAGGAAATTCAGATCGCCGGCGCGCTCTTGCAGAACCCGCAATGGTCAGAACGCTCGTGCATCTTGTTGCCGGGGACGCATTCGAAGTGGGTACAGATCGAGGACGGCAAGATCGTCCGTTTCGCGACCTATCTGACCGGCGAGCTGTTCGCCGTACTGAGCGCGCATTCGATCCTCGGCCGACTGCTGCCGGCAGCGAGCGAAGTCAAAGGCGGAACCGACGTCGCCGCGTTCGAGCTGGGGCTTGCCAACGCGCGACGCAGCGGCCCGGGCGAGCTCTCGCATCAGCTCTTCGGCACGCGAACGTTGGGGCTGACCGGGCGCCTGGCGCCGGCCGCGCTTGCCGATTACCTGTCCGGGCTGTTGATCGGCCACGAACTGGTCTCAGGGCTTTCCGGGGCGGGCAACGAACTGGCCGCAGTGCCGCTGGTGATGATCGGCGAACCGTCGCTGTGCCAGCGCTATGTGCGCTCGCTGGAATACATGGACCAGGCGGTGAGCGCAGTGCTCGACAACACCGCGCCGGTCGGTCTGTGGAACTTCGCCGGCGCCGCACGCCTGTTGGCGCGCTCAACGCCGGGCACCGAGTAGCTGCCCCGTTGGTGGGCCGTTGCGGGCGATGGCTCGAGCGGCCGGTGGCGGCGCGCTGCTCGGGCGAGTGAGTCGCGCAGCAAATCATCTCGTCAGCGGCTCTGAGGCAGGGGTAAACGGAGTAGACTTCGGCGAGTCCCCGCAACTGATGCCATCAATGACTTTCTGCTTAATCGTCACGCCCTTCGGAAATCGGGCCGTGCGCGCCAAATTGCTGCTTATTCTCCAGTGCCGCCATGGCTGACGCAGCCTCGCCGAGGCCTCAGCTCTCCCGAAGCATCCTGATGGTGATGGTGGCGGTGATTTTTTTCTCCGTCGGAGATCTGCTCGCCAAATATCTGACACGCTTCTATCCGATTGCCTTGATCGTCTGGGCGCGCTTCACTTTTCACCTCCTGCTGATCATTTTGGCGCTTGGTCCGCGTTACGGTCTTGCGCTGGTTCGAACGAAACGGCTCGGCACCCAACTGATTCGTGGTTTGTTGCTGCTCATGGGCTCAGTATTTTTCGTCAGCGCGCTCAAATTCATGCCCTTGGCGGAAGCGACTGCCATCGCCTATCTGGCGCCGGTTCTGGTGACGATCATGTCGGTCGTTTTTCTCGGAGAGAAAGTCGAGATCTCACGCTGGCTTGCCGTTTTCTGTGGATTCGTCGGCGTCTTGACCATCATCCGACCCGGCAGCAGCATCTTTACCTGGGCGGCGCTATTGCCTGTGGCAAACGCCATGTCCTTTGCTACCTACCAGATCCTCACGCGCAAACTGGCCGGTCTGGAAGGTCCTTACACCTCGATCTTTTACGCCGGACTGGTTGGCTCGGTTCTTTCGCTCTTCACGCTGCCCGGTGTTTGGACCATGCCTCAAAACCTTGAGCATGTTGCCGCATTCCTAGGCGTTGGCGCATTGGGTGGTTTCGGACATCTGATCCTGATCAAGGCCTACGAACATGCCCCGGCCTCGCGACTGGCGCCATTTAGCTATTCGCAACTGATCTGGGTCGCATTGATCGGCTTCTTCGTCTTTGGCGACTTTCCCGACCATTGGTCCTTGCTCGGAATCGCTATCCTCGTCACCAGCGGGATCTACATCGCGAGCCACCAGCGGCGCTTGGAACGGCGAGCACGCTAAGAGTTTCGCGGCAAGCGCAGTTTTCTGCTCGGTTCAGGCGGGCCGCGATCAGGGATTGAGCAGCTTGAATCCCGGCAGCCCGGCTTCAAACCGGCGAACGGCGTGGCAGTCGAGCAATTCGACGACGATCACCTCCATCACGTGCCAGACCTTGACGCCGGAGCGCACGCAACCGACGACGAGCGAATCCTGGCGACCGCACGCCAGGTGAACGTGCGAAATCGGATTGCCGTCTTCGTCGGGGAAAATCGTCCCCACCCCGGCAACCTCGTGCGCTTCGTCGAGCACGCGCTCGACGAACACCAACGGGTCGGCGCGCCCGGCTTCAGTTCCGGCGATCAGCCGGCTGCCGGCGTCGGCGTCACCCAGGGCGATTAGCCCCGCTGCGCGGATCGCCTGCTCACGGGCAAAACGCTCCAGACATTCGTGGACAATATCGCCGTCCTCGAGGCGGACGACAAAGACACGCCCGAGCGACGCTTGAGAATACTTCATGAAGGCTCCGTCAAAAAAGACAGTTGCTTGGCGGCAACAACCGAATGCGCGAGCGCCGATCCTACCCTTGGCATCGCCGAAAAGGAACTTTCTTCGCCTGTTGAAATGCCTTGCGGTCGCTCAGCTTTTGGAAAATCGGCCATTCAAGTAGACACGAGCGGCGCCGCGCGAAGTCGTTTCGCCACAGTGCCGCCGCTTTGGGTCTCATTCATCCGGCCTATGCCACATGAGATCGGGAGAGTCCGGCCAAGGAGAACCCCATGAGCTTGAAACCAAGAGTTGAAAAGCCGAGTTCGGGACTTGCCAGTGAGAACTGCGCACGATAATCGCTACAATACGTCCATCGTATTCGCCTGAGCTAGGACCATGAACACTGCTTTCGCCGATCCCACCCTTTTGCTGGTTGAGCCTTCGGCCATGCAGGCAAAGTACATCACCCAGGCCTGCAAGGAATTGGGCATGGAGCGCGTGCGGCTGGCCGGTTCGGCGGCCGAAGCATTGGCCTCGATGCGCGACGTGCGACCGGACGTGGTGATCAGCGCACTCTACCTGCCCGACATGACGGGCACTGATCTGGTCGTGGCGATGCGCGATGATCCCGACCTGGCTGGCCTTCCGTTCATCCTGGTTTCCAGCGAAACCCGCCCGCAAGCGCTCGATCCGGTACGCCAGGCCGGGGTCTGCGGCATTCTGCCGAAGCCCTTCAGCACGGCGCAATTGAGCCGCGCGCTCGATACCACCATCGACTACCTCGCCGCGGAACATGGCGACGCCATCGATTTTCGTGCCGAGGAGTTGCGCGTGCTGCTCGTCGATGACAGCTCCAGCGCGCGCAAATTCATGCGCCGTCTGCTGGAAAACCTGGGCATCATGAATTTCATCGAGGCCGAGAACGGCAGCGTGGCGGCGGCTATCCTGGCCGAGACCATGGTCGATCTGGTCATCACCGACTACAACATGCCGGAAATGGACGGCAAGGACCTGGTTGATTTCATTCGCAAGCAGAGCTGGCAGGCTTCGGTGCCGATCATCATGGTGACCAGCGAGGCCAACATGGGGCGCCTGGCGGCGATCGAATCGGCCGGGGTCTCGGGGATTTGCGACAAACCTTTCGAGGCTCACGTGGTGCGCGATCTGCTCGGCCGGCTGCTGGCCAATCGCGATGCGGATAACGGCAACAACTAGACGCTGCTCTCGAGCATCCGCAGCTCATTATGCCCGGTGAGATTTCGGTCAAACGATTCGAGATGACTCGTTTGCCGTCAGAGGGATGGCAAAAAGCGGCCCGCTGCGCTCATTCGTTGCTCAGCCGATTCAACGGCAGCTAACTGATACGGAGCCTCCGTACTGACTGATCGTTGGCTGAGTGCTCGTCGGCCATTGCGGCCAGTCAAGACTACAACCGGATAAGTCAGCTTGAGGCTGGTTTGCAACGTTCGGCCGCGCGGGGAGAATGAAGGCGGCAGCGCTAAGCGGTCACTGAGTCCATCGGAAGTTGGCCGGACGGTCTGCTCAGCAAACCGGTCGTTCAGCGATTGCCCGGCGTGCGATCTCGATCAAGGGGCAGCCGATGACCACTCCCAGCAGCGACGAACCGGAACTACCGACCCGAAGAGGATATCCAGAGCGATGACTTCGGCGACGCAAAGCCGAAGCTCAGCGGGGCCAACCGAATCGCGCTCGCGCGAGACCGGCAAGCCGTTGATTTACGACAAACGGGGCTCTCGGACCTGCTCGAGGCCGTCGCGGCGTTCGATGTGCATATTCTAGCAATTGGGCAACCATTGCCTCTCTTGCCCCATTCCCGCCGCTGCGGCATCCAATTCCATCGCTTTCAGCACGCTACTCCACGAGGCCTCCGGCTCAATGATCAGCGATCTACCGCAAGGAATAACCCCACTTTTCGGGCCAAGGCAGACAGGTCGGAAATTTCGCACTCCCACACGATCAGAACCTGCCAGCCCAGGGCATCCAACGCCGTCAAAGCCAGGGCATCACGCCGCATATTGCCCTCCAGCTTGTCCACCCAGAACGGTGTATTCGATTTTGGTGTATAGGCAAATCGGCATCCGCGATGCCGGTGCCAGAAGCAGCCATGCACAAAGATCACTTTCTTCATGCGCGAGAAAACAAGATCCGGAGAACCAGGCAGGTCCTTCCGGTGCAAGCAATAGCGTATGCCCATTCCATGAACAAGCTTGCGAACCACCAGTTCTGGCGTGGTGTTCTTTCCCTTGATGCCTGCCATCATTCGGGAACGCTTTTCGGGTAGAACGATATCCACCAACTCCTCCACCAGCCCCGGATACCCCAGGGCTCCCGCAGTTACGCGCCTGTCATTGAGTTTCTGATGGCTGGACCGGCGACAAAAATACTTAAATCACTGTTTGTACTGGGATGAGTCCGCCGACGCTGGGAGCGAAATCATGCTGTATGCGTAGTTTGGGGGCTGCCCGGATATCCCAGGATATTGCAGCGTAGCTCTCGAGCCTGTCAGAGTGCTATTTTTTTCAGCTTCGTCGTCTGTACCATCCTCACTCATTCAGCCCACCTTGCCAACTCGGAGGCTCGCAAAGAGTATATGCGTCCGGACAGAATTGATACAGCGCTAGCTGTAGACGGCAAAAACCAGTACATCCGTCAGGTGCAGATCAGCGGTAGGCCAGCGGATCCATTACAATCCTCCACGAAGCAGCATGTGGCGCCCGGTTGGCAGATCGTCAGCCGGGCTGCGTTGCGTGGCATGAAGGGGCTTGAGACGCCTTCCTGCTGCGCTCCGTGCAGGTTGTCCTGGTGCATGTTCCCTATTAGAGATACCGGATGTCCATTCAGACCGTTTCGCGCAAGTCGCAATCCAGTAAGCCCGACGAAACGCCCAGCAACACCGCCGCCGACCGGCCCCCTTTGCCCGGTAAGACCCTCCGCGCCTCGACCACCGATGACACGCTGATCCGCAGCAAGTTGCAGCGCATTCAGAATGGCGGCGAGATTCGCTACATGGACATGTTCGCCGGGTGTGGCGGCATCTCCCTTGGCTTCCTCACTGCCGGATTCACTCCGGTGGCATCCATTGAAATGGACCCGTGGGCTGCAAAGTCACACGGAGCCAACTTCGGCTCGCGTTCTGTCGGAGGTGACAAGGAAGCGCACCACTCCCCACGAGATGCGGTGACCGAAACCGCAGACTCCGTATTCGGTGATCTCGGATTACTGGGTGCCACAGACCATCAGATCGACGTCCTCGTCGGCGGACCGCCCTGTCAGGCGTTCGCCCGTGTTGGCCGAGCCAAACTCCGCGAACAAGCGCGCCTGCGTGAAGAAATAACGGCAGACCAAGCGTTCCTCGTAGATGGTCGTGTGAGTCTGTGGGAACGGTACGTCGCGTTCATCCGGGCTACAAAGCCTGTTGCGCTCCTGATGGAGAACGTGCCAGACATCCTAAACCATGGTGGCACTAATGTTGCCGAGCTCGTCTCGAAGAGCCTTGCCGAAGAAGGCTACGACGTTGCCTACACGCTGCTGAACTCCGCCTGGTACGGAGTTCCGCAGATACGAGAGCGGATGATTCTTGTCGGAATCCATCGGGCAGTGGGTGTCAAGCCACGGTTTCCTGTGCCAACGCACCACCTTGTGCTGCCATCCGGCTACATCAGCTCCAAGAATGCCGCCCGCCGCGTCTTGAAAGCGGAAGGCTCAGCGCACCATCGCTGGGTTCCGGATCCCGCACCCGACTCTCCTGCAGCCACCTCGGCCTCCGATGCACTTGCGGATCTCCCGCCGCGGTTTGCAATGGATCTCCTGCGTACTGGCGGCATCCGCCGTGGCGCAAAGGATCCATCGGAAGCTGTCGAGTACACCACTGCGGAGCCTACAACCGCCTATTCACGTCTCATGCGCGAATGGAAGGGTTTTGCGACCAAGTCCACAACTGGCCATGTCTTTCGATACCTCCCCCGAGATTACAAGATCTTTGCCGAGATCGAGCCCGGTTGGGAGTACCCCCAAGTCCACGCCTATGTCGAGCAGAAGATTGCCACTTGGCTTGCAAACCGCAAGAAGTGCGGCCTGTCCACTGACCCGCGAAATCCGGACGTCAGCTCCTACATCTCGGCTTGGCGCATTCCTTATGACCCGGGAAAGTTCCCGAATAAGTGGTGGAAGCTCCGTTCCGATGCCCCGGTCCGTACGCTGATGGCACACCTCGGCAAGGACTCCTATTCCCACATCCATTTCGACTCGGAACAGGCGCGCACCATCACCGTCCGCGAGGCTGCGCGGCTTCAGTCCTTCCCAGACGGCTTCGTCTTCAAGGGCTCCATGAACCCGGCATTCAAGCAGATCGGCAACGCCGTACCGCCACTTTTCGCTTATGCCATCGCACGCGGGATTAAAGAGTGCCTGGGGGTACCGGAATCGCCAGACATGCGCGTAACGCTGTTCGACCTGAAGCCATCTCAGATCAAAACAACAGAGGGAACGAAGTGAAGTTCACAATTCTCCGACTGCTGACTCATTCCGAACTCGGCATGTTTCATGAGTACCGCCGTCAGGGGAAGGAACGCGCAAAGCAGCGATCCATCAACTTCGACTGGGACGTTGTAGACACGGTTTTCCCTTCAGCTGAAGACCGGGACATCATCGCCATCAACTGCCAGCGTCTCGAAGACGAGCACACCGTGGTCGAGGTTTCATCATGGCTCAAGCGGCAGCACAAAAACTGGAGATTTGAAGGTGACTGCCCGACAAGTCCCTTCTACAGCTTCGTCGATCCGGGTGCGCTGTTTGCAATGGTCGTTGACGCTTCGACAACTCCAGCAAAGGCCTCATGGGTTGTCGTTCCCGCAGAGCACCCCGCCCGCTCTTCGATTCTAGGCCACGGAGAGAGCGCGCGGCTTGGCAATTCAGCAATGATCGCGTTATACGGTGACGAAGGCCAGCACTGCCAAGCTGTGCTCTCGGATCACTTCCCGCAGCTATTCAAGGAGGCAGAAACAGTGTCCGTGACGTCACAACAAGAAAACTCCAACACCCGCAACGACGATGAGGCTCCACCGGATCCGCTTGGCCTTTTCAAGATCCTGGCGCGTGCCGGCCACAGTCTGCCCAGCGCTGTGGCCGATCTCGTGGACAACAGCCTGTCGCATGGTGCGCAGGAGATCGACATCACGTTCCCGAATCCTAATGCGGGCGGCCGGTGGATGTGCATCCGCGACGACGGCACGGGCATGACTCCATCGGGTCTGCGCGACGCAATGAAGATCGGGCACCAGCGTGAATACAACGACGGCGACTTGGGCAAGTTTGGCTATGGGCTGAAGGGGGCAGCTTGGTCGCAGGCCGACCGCCTGACTGTGGTGTCGAAGGCTGCCGAAAACCAGAGCGCGATCCTCACCTGGGACAAGGACCACCTCGCCAAAACGGGTCGCTGGGCGCTGCTGAAGGACCCGGTGGCTCAAGAGCATGCTGCGGCAGTGCACATCGGAGACTCTGGCACAGCCGTGCTGCTTACGCAGATGCGTCCCTCGATGGAGCCGGCGAGGGGGAAGGCAGGCTCCCCCTATGCGCAGGAGCTTGCTGCAATCAGGTCGCACCTCGAACTCGTTTTCCACCGGTACCTCGAAGGCAAGGCACGCGGGCGTGAGAAGGTCGTTATCAGGCTGAACGGTGGCACTCTGCGCGCAAACAATCCCATGGGACATCCGCTGACCAAGGAGTACGCCCAGCACCGCATCGAGCTTCCGAGCACCACACCAGACAAGACGCCGGCCCTCTATGTCCGCGCGTATGTCACGCCAAACGAGGCAGAATTCGATGAATACATCAAGCCGCTACCTCCGCTTGAGCAGCGTGTCGAACGGGAGCGACACACCCTGAACGGTCGGGCCAATGATGCCCAGGGCCTGTACTTCTACCGCCTTGATCGCCTCATTAAATGGGGCGGCTGGGAGGATCTCTTCGCCAAGGATGAGCACACCAAGCTGATTCGTGTTGCCATCGACTTCGACAGGCTCTCAGATGAGCAACTACAGGTAGATATCAGCAAGCAACTCGTTCGCCTGCCGTTTGCGATCACCAAGCCCCTGGAAGACCTGATCAAGGCCCCTCGCGCAGCAGCCCGCCTTCGGTACAACAAGAAGGAAAAGCCTGCGCCAGTACTGACAGGCGGCGGCAAGAATGTTTCGACTACAGGCACACCAGCGCCTAATGGGGTTGTGCCGCCAACTACAGCAGCCGGAGGAGGCACTACTGTGGCGCCTCCTTCTCCATCCCTCGCAGTGAAGAAGGAAAAAGCCTCGATCCGCCTTGTCAGCAGTGGCGACAAGCCATGGCAGCGCAAGACCGGATTCAAGGGAGAGGAAGTCGAAGTCACCCCGCTGATGCCGACGCTGGTGACGCTCGTGCAGCTCATCGACAAAGATGCCGAGGCCAAAGCCGCCCTCTCTGAATTTCTTCGCGCGCTGGAGACGGCCGGTGTTCCAGACCAACTGACGGACAAGGCCTGATGCAGGTCCGACTTCTGCAGCCTCTCACGCTAAAGCCCAGGCTAGCCCTGTGGACCGACGGAACCGCTTGGACCAACTGGTCCCGGCACGAAGCGTATCTTCGCTCCCAGCACAAATGGAAGCCGCATCAGATTGCTTCGGTCGCCGAGGAATCGCTGCGAATCATCTCGAAGACTACATCCATAAGTCGCCCGGAGTTCCAGTGCCGCGGTCTGGTCGTCGGCTATGTCCAGTCAGGCAAGACAGCTAACTTCACGGCTGTGGCGGCACGCGCAGCCGATGTCGGCTACCGCCTGATCATCATTCTGTCCGGAATTCACGATTCACTGCGGAACCAGACCCAGAAACGGCTGGACCTGGAACTGGTCGGGACAGGCGTTGACTGGATCACGCTGACCGACGAGGCCACCGACTTTCGCGAGCCGGAGGTTGCCGACGGATTTGCATCGTCCGGTACCGTCCTGATCGTCGCCAAGAAAATCACGCCAATCCTGAAGCGGCTCAATCAGTGGTTCAGCAAACTCGAAGGCCGGCTCGCTGATGTACCGGTTCTTCTGATCGATGACGAAGCGGATCAGGCATCCATCAATACACGGGGTAATCGAAACGACCCAAGTATCGACGCGGACACTGCACCGGATGAAGACACGGCCCCATCACTGACAAACGCACTGATCCGCGACATTCTCAGGAAGATTCCGCGGGCCACATACATCGCCTACACGGCAACGCCGTTCGCCAACATCCTCATCGACCCCGACGCCAGCGACAACCAAGTCGGCGAAGACCTGTTCCCAAAGGACTTCGTCGTCCAGCTTCCGCGGCCGGACGGCTACACTGGGACAGAGGAGCTATTCGGAACCAGCGCGCAAGACCGCGATGTGCTGCGTCCTGTCGACCCGGCAGATGTGAAGGCTCTGAAGCCAAAGCAGCGAAAAAGGAGCGAGGCGATCGTTGCAAGGGGACCGCTGGATCTGCCCCAGTCCCTTGCCGATGCCCTTCTGACGTTTGCACTGGTCGGCGCCATCAGGTTGCTGCGCGGACAGTTGGACAAGCCGAACACGATGCTGGTGCATGTATCGCAACTCCAGCAGGACCAGCTGCGCATCGGCGAAGCGATCGAAGAACAGATCCGCGACTGGTTTCATCACGAGAGCGCTGAACCCGGCGTGCTCAGAAAGATGTTCCGGTCAACACTCGCAGGACTGGGACCGGTCGATCTGCCCTGTAGCGAAGAGGTTCTCCTCGAAGAGGCGGTGACGAACCTAGCCCGTCTGGTTGTCGTCGTGCTCAACAGCACGACGGGCGACGAACTGGAGTACGACGTCAAGCCGGACCGGCAGCTTGTCGCCGTTGGCGGCAATCGGCTCTCACGAGGCTTGACGCTTGAGGGCCTGACGATTGCCTATTTCCTGCGTACGACGACGCTGGCTGACGCCTTGCTACAGATGGCCCGCTGGTATGGCTTCCGTGCAGGATACGAAGACCTGATCCGTATCTGGACAACTGAAGGCATCGCACAATGGTTTGTAGAACTGGCGCTGGTTGAAGAGTCCCTGCGTGACTCGATCACAGCGCTAAACAAGGCCGGCCGCCGGCCTGACCAGATGGCCATCCGGATGCGCGCTCATTCGAAGCTCCTGCTCACCAGCAAGAACAAAAGCAAGATGCAGACGGATGACGCGCGGTCATGGTCTGGCGAAAACCCACAGACCATCCTGTTTCCCATGCAGAATAGGGAACTGCTGGAGCGGAACGTTGACTTGGCATCGGCGCTGCTGCGGCAGCATCCGCCAACACAGGATGCGAACGGTGGCGCCATTGCGCACGATGTGCCGGCAGAAGACATCGCACTCTTCCTGCGGCGCTACGAAGGACACCCAAACAGCATTGCGTTTCAGGGCTCCGAGATTGCCGACTGGATCATGGAGCGCGCCGAAGCGGGAGAGCTGACGAACTGGACGGTGTTTGTGGCCAACCCGCAGCGGGAACGGCAGGTCCTCCTTGGTGGAAGGCCTTTCGGCCTCGTGCGACGTTCGTTGCAGGCCAACGAATCGATCGGCATCCTGATCGATCCCCGCCACGAAGGTGTCGATTTGCACGGCGGACCGGAAAACTATCGCGCCGCCTCAGGATTCAATGCCCGAGCAATGCGCGAAGAACGTCCTGCACAACAAGGGCTGCTGCTGCTCTACCCGCTCGATCCTGAACCGCTGCGAGCGCCGACACAGGCCGTGCTAGGCCTAGCGCTGTCTCTACCCCGGACAACTGATGGCGACAAACGGTTTGTCGTGAACCGAGGGGTCCGTCATGGGTGAGATCACACAAGAGCGCTGGGCACTCCTTCGCGCGCAGCGGCCTCCATATGAGGACATCTACGAACAGGCAACCGAAGATCTCGAAGCAGCACTGATCGGCGTTTCAGGCGACGGACGATTGCACCTGCTGCTGGCCATTGATGTTGCCCCGCGAAACCTGCCGCCGGACCTGCAGAGCCTTCAGGTACGAATCCTGGAAGGCGGACAGATATGGCTCGATGTCTCCGCACGCAGCCACCACGAAGAGCTTCTGACGCTCGTCGCCAACAAAGTCATCCATGCCGTTCGCATCGAAGGCCGCAATCCTGCGGTCTCGGTCGAACGGATCATCGACGACATGCGCGCTGCGCTGCGCCCACTCGCGCCCGACCTCGGCGCGACGGAGCAGATCGGCCTGTTCGGTGAACTGTGGGTGCTGTCGAATGTGATGTTCCCAACACTCGGCCCGCGAGCCTGCCATCTGTGGAGCGGCCCGGAAAGCGAACGCCACGATTTTGTCGGACAGGAAGTTCATGTCGAGGTAAAAACCACCACGCGGTCTGAGCCGAAACATGAGATTTCCCGCCTCGATCAGCTGAAGCCCCCCATCAACAAACGACTCCTATTCGTCAGCGTCATGCTGGAAAAAAGCTTGGGCGGTGACGAAACCCTGGCTGACCGCGTCGATGATATTCGGGGGAAGCTTAGATCGGATGGACATGCGCTCGATGTTTTCGATTCACGCTTGGCGCAGCTAGGGTGGCATGAAGGTCTGCGACAAACCGGCGCGTTGCTGAGATTCACATTCCGAGATGTGCATGTTTTTGAGGTCACCGGCACTTTTCCCAGACTCCCCGATGACTATGTTCCACCACTCGGTGTGACAGGGATCAAGTACAGCATCAATGTCGGAAGCCTTCCGTCGCTCGACGTCATAACGGTTCAAGAGTTTCTCTCGGTAGCTTGAATCAGGAGAGCATGCAACGCAGCCGAGTTCGTAGCGGTTGCCCCATTGCGGCACTGAAAGGCCCCAGCTGGCCTCACCGCTGACGATAGCAGCCGCTAAGCGAACCGACCATCGGTGGCTCTGCCGTCGGCGGCGTCTGTCGAGTGACTGCTTCGCACGGAAATCTGCCTGCCGAAAATCGAAACCGCGGAAGACCGCAATGGGTTGAAAGCGGGCGCTTGCCACCCAGCCGCCGACCGACCGCTTTGGCCGAGAAGCCGGATTTTCCCCTTCGGCTGGTCCCGGAGTACTGCGGACGTTCATCTGGCGACTTTCAAGAACAGGTGAACGTCTCTTGATGGCCGGAACGGCGAGTTACCGTAGGTTCCGATGGGCTGCCGTTCGCCACGCCGGCAGTTTCCGCCAAAGACAAAGCATCGGTTAAGTTGTGTGCGTCAAGTTGTGCAAAAAGGTAATCCGGTCTTTGGTTGATCCTTTTGTACGCTGTCGGTGACGCGGAGGGCGTAGCCCGGAGCGACACCG
>JAGTRW010000021.1 GCA_018262095.1 Pseudomonadota bacterium | reverse complement strand
CGCCGCCGGAACGGGCGGCGACGTCGATCACCGCTTCGCCGTGCAGCATCGGCTCGGCCAGCAGTTCGCCGCGCAGCGGTTGCCAGACACGCGCCGCGCCGTCACCGCTGGCGGTAAACAGCACCTTGCTGTCGTCGCCGTAACGCACCGCCAGCACCGGGCCGTCGTGGCGCATCGGCGGCGCCGCCAGCGTCTGCGTGGCGACGTTCCAGACCCGCGCCTGACGGTCGAGGCTGGCCGTCGCCAGGTACTTGCCGTCCGGGCTGAAAGCGAGGTCGCGAACCGTCGCCGGATGATCGATCGCGGAGCCGATCGTCTGGCCGCTAGCCAGGTCGAAGAGTTGCACCGATCGTCCGTGCGCGATCGCCATCTGCGCCGCCGCCGGGTTGAGCCGCGCCGGATACTTGCCGTGCGCGATGCGCAGTGCTGCGCCGCTGGCGCCGACGAGCACGCCCGCTTCGCGGCCGTGGACAAAGGTCTGGCCGGAATCTGAGACGAAGGCCACGGGGTTTTCTTCGCTGTCCTGATCGATAACGACGTCGACCACCAGTTGGCGGATGAACGAGCCGTCGACCCGCGCCAGCGTCAGTCGCCCGTCGCCGCTCACCGCCGCAAGCCATTGCCGGTTGCGGCTGAGCGCCAGCCCGCGCGGCATGCCGCCCAGTTGCAGCGGCTTGGCCAGAGGCCGGCGCTCGATCGCGTCGAAAAGGTGCAGCATGAAATTGCGGCTGACAAAGGGAACGAGTCCGCTGCCGGCCAGCGACGGCAGCGTCTGTCCGGCGGCGCGCGCCGGCAGGCCCGCGCAACCAGCCGATGTCGGCGCCGCCCGCCAGGCGCCAACTCGCCAGTTTGAGCGGCTGGCGGCGCTGCGCGAAGAGCGCGACGGCGCGCGTCAGCGCCGAGCGGTTTTCCGGGTTGAGGCGGATCGCCTCGCCGAGCATGGCGTAGGGCTCGCCGGGAACGCCCTGCTCGAGCGCGCTGTTGGCGCGCGACAGCATGACCGACGACTGCGTCACCAGCAGCCGCTCGCGTTGTTCATTGGCGCGGCCGAGCAGCACGGCGAAGACCACCGCCAGGCCGATGGCGAGCGTCAGCGACGAACCGACGATCAGCGTCAGCCGGCGCGTTCGCCGGCGCCGCGCCTGCTCGGCTTCGCGCTGCAGACGCAGGCGCTCGGCCTCCTTGCGGTTGTCGCGGCTTTCCTTGGCGACCCGGGTCAGCACGTCGTGCGTCAATTCGACGCGCAGCACGCCGGAACGCTCTTCGAGGCGCAGCAGGCGCCTGCCGATCAACAGGTCGATCGCGTCGCGGCGAACGCCCGGCAGCAGCAAGGCGTCTTCGAGCGCCGCGCTGTCGCGATAGCCGGCGTCGGTGAGCAGCTTGTCCTCGACGAAACAGCGAACGCGCGCGTCGATGTCGCTCAGGCAGTCCTCGTAATAGTCGTGGATGATCTCGTGCTGCGCCCCCGCCGACAGCAGGTCGGCCGAGATTTCGCGCGCTGCGACCAGCAGCCGTCGGTTGTTGAGCTCGCGGCAGACGACCGACATCAGCGCCGGCTCGACCTCAAGGCGGGCCAGCTCGGACGACTCGCGACCGCCGCGTGGCGCCGCGACAAAACGCACGATCTGTTCGGCGACTTCGTCACGAACGAGGTGACCGCCGGCCTTGGCGATCGACTGGCGCGCCTGTTCGCCGCTCATTCGCGTCAGCCGCATGCGGTTCTGCATGATCGGCCGGATCAGGTTGCGCAGCCCCTCGAACTCGGGCAGGTAATCCTCGCGGAAGCTGAACACGACCTTCCACGCGTGCTTGCTGTAATCGAGGCCGTCGCCGAGCGCCGGATCGCCTTCGATGGCGGCGGCAAGGCTCGCCGGCATGCGGTCTTCGACGACGTCGGCAAGCTCTTCGAGGAACGCCTGGCAGCGCGCTTCGAGCACTTCGCCGTGGCGTCCCAGCGTGAAAATCTCCTCGAACTGGTCGAAGACGAAGACCGGCGTCAGCAGACGGTTACGCGTACTCCAGAAATCGGTGTCGCGATGGTGCAGCCAGCCCCACAGCGTCGCCGCCGGCGGCGGTTCGGGCGCGTCGACCTGATGTGCCAGGCAGTTGGCGCTGATCGCCGACTTGACCTGCGCGGCAAACGGCGGCGCCGCCTCGCTGACGTCCAGACGAATATAGATCGGCAGATAGTCGTCGGCGCGCAGGCGCGGGAAAATACCCGCGTTGAGCAGCGACGACTTGCCGAGGCCGGACTGGCCGAACAGCACGGTCAGCGTCTCGCGCTTGATCAGCCGCAGAAACTCGGTCGCTTCCTGGTCGCGGCCATGGAAGAAAGCCTGCGCGTCCTCGGTGAACGGCATCAGGCCGGGCCACGGATGCCCACCGTCGATCAGCAATTGCGGCGCCAGTTCGCTCATGCCAGCCCCCTTTCGCGCTTGCGGTAGTCGCGCACCAGCTTGACTAGCCGAGTCTCGAATTCGGCCGGCGGCACACCGTCGGCCAATTGCGTCCACTGCGTCTTGAGGAAGCTCTCGGGAACCTTGCTCTCGTAGGGCGGCGTGTCGTCGATGACCACCGGCAAGATGAAGGGAACGCCGTCGGCGATGCTCCACGCGCGTTCTTCGGCGAGCTTCCACTCGCGCCGGAAATAGCCTTCGAGCCGTCGCTCGGTGTTGCGCGAGACGACCGCGACGAACAGCGAGCAGGCCTTGATGTTGTTGCGGATCTTGCGATCGTACGAATCGCCCGCTTCGAGGCGCTGGCGGTCGAACCAGACGTCGAGTCCGAGTTCCTCGAGCGCATCATGCAGGCGGATCACCGCGTCGACGTCCTCCTTGGCGTAGGAGATGAAGATCCCGCCGGCCGGCAGGTCGGGCAGCGCCTCGCCATCGTCAGGCTCGGCGCTCGGCGCAGCAGAAACCGCGGCCACCGGCGGATGGCGCGCTTGCCAGCGGCGCGCCAGCTCGTCGATGAACGCCAGCGGCTCCATCGACAGGATGCGCGTACCGTAGCTGAAGTTTTCGAGAAAAAGGACCAGCTGCGGCTCGGACGCCACCCGCGGATTGACGATCAGCTCGGATTCGCCGCGCTGCTGCGACAGTTGCCGGCTCTTGGCGATGCGGATGAAAAAGCGCGCCAGCCAGTCGGGAAAGCTGCAGCCGAGGAACAGCAGGTGGCTGGCTTGCAGCGCGTCGAACAGCAGGTGCGGACGCTTGGCGTCGCTTTGCAGCGCGCACAGGAACTCGAGCAGATCCTCCTCGGTGATCACGTAATCGGGCGCCACCGAGAGCTTGCCGAGCAGCGAGTAGACCACCGGCGTCTTGAGCTCGTCGCGCGTCACGGGCAGGTCAGCGATCTTGTTCGGCGCGTAGGCGATCTGCTGCGTACGCTCGGCGCCGGCGAAGCGTTCGCGATCGATCGCACTGGCCAGCAGGTTGTCGCAGGTCAGCGACAGATAGACGTCGAAGGCGGAAATGCGCGCCAGCTTGAGCAGCGCGTCGGGAAGTTCGACTTCGGTGAGCAGCTCCTTCATGATCGCGCGAATCCGCGGATAGAGTTCCTCGCGCCGCCCGCGGCCTTGCAGATAGCGACAGACGACGTCGTCGAGCCCCCACTGCGGCGGCGCCTCGCCCATGTCGACGCGCAGCTTGTCGGCCAGCCGTTCGGCGACGACGCGGTAGAGCGGTAGCGGCTCGCCGCCGACGCGCACCTGCAGCAGCTCCGGGCCGATGATCGGAATCACCCGCCGTTCTTCGACTGAGGACAGGAAGTCCTCCCAGAAATCATCCAGATCTAGTTCAGCGTGCATTCCTCGTTCTCTCGGCAAGTTGCCAGGCCAGCTCGTTCCAGCGTCGATCGTCGGCGCTCGTCGTTTTGCCGCCGGCGTTGCGCGCCGCCAGATAGTCCGCCGGCGCGCGGCCGAAGACGTCGGCCGACTGCGGCGCCAGCGTGACGGCGAGCAGCGCCAGCGCAGCGTCGCCGTCGCCGGCGAGGATCGCGGCGTGCAGCGGCAGGCGACCGCGCGCGTCGCGCAGGTCGGGGTCGAAACCGCGCAAAAACAGCGCCTCGACCATTGCCGCGCCGCGTGCGAAATGCAGAGCGCTGCGCCCGTCGCGCGTGCGTTGCCCAACGTCGGCACCGGCCTGAACGACGTCGGCCAGCGTCGAAAGCTCGCCGCTCGCCGCGGCGGCATGCACCAGAGTCGCGCCCAGCGCGCTGCGCGCCCTGACATCGGCGGCACGCAGGTAAGGCGTTAGGCGGTCGCCGTCAAGACCGGCCTGCGCCGCCAGGTACGCGGCACTGCGCCCGCCGTGATCGATCGCCGAGCGGTCGGCGCCGCGCGCGGTGAGCGCCGCGGCGATCGCCAGATAGCCGGCGCGGCGCTCGCCGTCGGTCGCCGCCAAGTCGAGCGCCAGCAGCAAGGGCGTTCGCCCCTGCCAATCGCGCGTCGCAAGCCCATCGTCGCCGTCGATCGCCAGCGGCAGCAGCGCCGGTTCGCCGCTCGCCACGGCAGCGGCGATCGGCAGACTTCCGCCGGCGCGAGCGAAGGCCGGCGCCAGCAAGGCTGGCTGCAGATGGGTACCGTCGCTGACGCACGCAACTTCGCGCAAAAGCTGCGCGAGGTCGAGCTGTTCGTCGAGCTGCAGCGTGACGCCGGGCGTCGAGGCGACCGCATCGCGGCAATTCATCGCCCGGCGGCGATCGGACTGCCAGCCGAGCAGGCGAAATACGCCGTCGACGGCGCCACCGCGCAACACCGCCTGCGTCGCCGCAGTATCGTTGGCGGCCTGTGCCTTTTCGAGCATCGCCGTCGCCTGCCGCGCCGCGTCGTCGGCCCCGTAACGCCAGAGCACGGCGCGCACCAGCGGCTCCTCGCGCCACACGGGCGACTGCGGATCGGCAAAAAGCAGGCTCAGCGGCAAGGCAATCAGCAGCGCCGCCGCCCACCCGACCAGCGTCAGCAGCAGCGTTCGCCACAGGCTCGCGGCAAGCGCCAGCGCCTGGCCGATCCGCACCGGCAAGCCGAGCAACAGCCAGGTCGCGCCGCGGGCGATCGCTTGCCCGCAGCGGCGAACGCTCGCTGAAACGTCGCGGCAGCGCCGCAGCTGCGGTGCGCGCAACAGCAGCCAGCTCAGCTCGGCAAACAGCCGGTCGCCGACGCGTGAACGATCAGCCGGCGCGAGATCATTCGCCGCGTCGAGGCGGACTCGACGCCACTGCGCTTGCCGCCGCCGGCACCTGATGATCCAGCCGATTCGCGCCACGGCGTAAGGAATCAGCAGCAGCGTCAAGCTGCGTTCGAAAAGCAGCGCCAGAGCGAGCGCCACTTCGAGTTGCCAGGGAAAGACGAAGGCGAAAGGCGCGCAGCCATCGCGCGCCGACGGCGCATCGACTGGCGGGCAGCAAAGATACGATCGTCCGGCTGCCGTTTCGACGCACCACCAGTCGTCGAGCGAGGCCGGCAGCGTCAATAGCCGCCACGGCGTCGTCGGCCAGAGCAGCCGCCAGGCGATTTCGCCGCGCGTCATTGGCCGCGCGTCAGGAAACTCGGCAACACGCCACTGTCTTTGCCACGGCAGGCCGCGCACCGCGCGCCACGCCGCGCCGAACGCCAACAGTGCGAAAACGAACGCTGGCAGCACGCCGCCGCAGAGCGCGCTGAGCGGCGCCCAAAAGTTCTCGCCGGCGAGCCAGACGAGCCACGCCAGAACACCGTGCAGCGCGACGCGAACGAGCAGCAAGGCGACGACCGCTGGCGTCGGCCATCGACCGACGACACGCCGCACTAGCACGGGGTGGAAAAGCGCGATACTCACCGGCTGCTCTGGCGCGGCGAGCGCAGCAGTTCGGGGGCAAACGGCGATTGTCCGGCAGCGACGAAACCAAGCTGCGGCGCCGCACGTGTTTCGGGAAGCGGCTCGACCCTGGCGACCAATTCGCCGCCGACCGACCGCATCCACGCGTCGATCTCGCCGCGCTCGAGCGTCGCCAGCAGATACGCGCCGAGCGCCGCGCTAGCGAGCAGGCAGACGATGAGCGCGGTGGCGCCGAGGCCGAGATACCAGCGTTTGTCTTGTGGCTGCATGGCTAGCTCGCCTCCTTCGTCGCGCTTTTTAGCGCCGCCCGCCTTTGCTGCGCCGCTTCATCGACGCTCAGCTCGCGGTAGACTTCCAGCGTTGCGTCGAAAAGCACGGCCGAATCGCCGCGCGTCGCGGTCGACAGACGGTACTTCGGGAAAGTCACCAGGCGTCCGAGCTTGCCCACGTCGGCCAGGAAGGCGCCGAGATCGTTGAAATCGCCGGTCAGCTCGACCGCCCACGACTGGGTCGCGTACGAATCGCCGATCGTCACTTCGCCGACCGGATTGATGCGCCGCAGCGAAAGGCCGCGCCCGAGCACCGACTGATTGAGTTCGATCAACAAACTCGCGTCGTCGAAACTGCCTGGGAGTAGTTTCAAGCGCGCCGCAAAACCCTGGTCGACTTCTTTTAACTGCTGCGAATAAAGCGCGCGGCCGGCAAGCTGCCTCGTCTTGGCGACGAATTCGTCCTTGAGCCTGCTTTCCGCCTGCTCCTGTTCGCGCAGCGCGTCGATTTGCGGAAGCACGACGATCCACCAGGCGGCGGCCAGCGCCAGCACCAGGACCTCAGCGAGAAAGAAGAGGCGAACGGCGAGCGGCCAGCGCTCAGGATCAGCGTAATCGACGCGCGCAAGCGACGACAGCAGCCTGCCCGCAGCGCATTCGCGCGTCGCCACCGCGCCAGCCCGGCGACCCCGGCGGTAACGCCAGAGCACGGCGCACCCGGCCAGCAGCGCGGCGATCAGCGTCACGCTGATCGCGCCAGGCGATTCATCGTCAGGCGGCGCCGCCGATGGCGCCGCCGCGGCAGCCGCAGTCGCCGCCGGCGAAGCCTCTGGCACGACAGGCCGGCGCGTCATGTCGACGACAAAGACGACGGCGCCTTCGCGATTTCCACCAGCGCTCGCCGCTTCCAGGCGCACCAGTCTGACGCTGCCGAAATGGGCCTCGTCGAGATTTCTGATCAGCGCGGCAACGCGCGCCGCCGACGAAGCCTCGCCGCGCAGCACCAGCGTGCCGCCGTCGACGCCCATTTCGACGAGCCGGAGTCCTTGGGGAATCGCACGCGACAGCGCGCCGAGGTCGAGCACCGGCCAATTGCGTCCCTGCTGCAACTGCGCGATGCTGCGCATCTTCGCCAGGCTAATTTGCAAGACCTCCTTGATCTGCTTCAGTTCGCCGAGCTGCCGGTCAAGCGACGAGATTTCGCGCGTCAATCGTTCGTTGCGCGCCGCCTGATCGGCAGCGAAACAGCCGACGACGGCGACCAGCGACACGCTCACCGCGACGGCCAACGCCAGCACGTAGGCCAGCGCGCGATACAAGGGCTGGCGGCCAGCCCCCAGGCGCGCTGCGAGCGTGGCCAGCGCCGGCGGAATCGTCGTTTCGTTGGGCGTGTTCAATTGACTCCCGTCTGCTGTACATGAAGGTTCGTCGCGCATCAGTCGACCTCGGCGGCGACGCGAAAACCGATATTGTCCTCGCGCCGGCTCAGCGGATAGAAGGCGCGCGTCGCCGAACGCACGGCCTTCGCCGCGCTATCCCAGGAACCGCCGCGAATGGCGCGCCGCGAACAATCGCCGAGCGCGTTGGCCGAGCCGTTGTCGGGAATCGAAGCTGGCCCGCTGTTCTGGCAGTCGGCAGTCCACTCCCAGACATTGCCGAGCATGTCGTGCAGCTGCCAGGCGTTGGCCGGCGTCGTCCCGGCTTCCTGCGTTCCCTTGCCGGGCGTCGCGCAGTCGCGGCAAACCGCTTGCCGGGCACCGAGCGCATCGCCCCACGGCCGCGCGCTCGTCGTTCCGGCACGCGCCGCGTACTCCCATTCGGCCTCAGAAAGCAGTCGATAGCTGCGCTGCGTTTTGCGCGAAAGCCAGCCGACATAGCGCTGCGCGTCTTCCCAACTGACGTCGATCACCGGCCGCCGGCCGCGTCCCCAGCCGCGGTCGTTGGGCCAACGGTCGCAACCGCCATCGAGCAGGCATGCTTCCCATTCTTCGAAAGTCACTTCAAACCTCCCAACCGCCAGCGGCCTGGCGATAGTCACCGATTTTTGCGGCCCCTCGCCGGCCTGACGTTCGCTTTCGCTCACCGGCGATCCGATCACGAAGCGCCCGGCCGGAACGATCGACATCTCGGGACAACGCGGACAATCGCGGAAAACCGATCCGACCGTAGCGCTACGACCGGCCGAACGCGCCGCCCCGGCAACGGCCAGCGAAGCCGTCGCCACCGATGCCTCGTGCTGGGTAGACGGTGTGCCGGGCAAAAGTGTCAGGTTGCCGGTCAACGACGTCGTCTCCCAGGGGATTTGCCGTCCGCGGCTGGCCTCGGCGACGCTGACGCGGGTCGCCTTGAACACTTCCTCGATGCCCAGCCCCGGCGTCTGCAAGGCGCGCAAAAGATGCGTCGTATAGAGGCCGTTCTCGCCGGCACGCCCGTCGAGCGCGACGCGTCCCGGCGACGTGGCGTAGGCGATCAGCGTTCCCTGTGCCGCATTGCTGGCCGCCGCGAGCCCGCCCGAATTGCCGCGTCCGCGCTCAAAGGGGTTGTTGCGGCAGGCGTCGAGGATGACGATCTTGATCGGCGTTCCGCCGCGTTCGAGTTCGTCGAGGACGTTTTGCTGACTCACCGTGTTGTACTTCACCGAGTCTTCGTGCTCCATGTCGGCATCGACCGGAATCAGATAATTCTGCCCTTCCATCTGGATGCCATGGCCGGCGAAATAAACCAGCGCGACGTTGGCCCCCTTGAGCTTGCCGCGGAAATTCTCGAGCCCGCGAACCATCGTCAGGCGGTCGGCGTCGACCAGCGAAGTCGTCTCGAAGCCGAGTTTCTGCAGCGCCGCGCTCATCGCCTTGGCGTCGAGCGGCGGGTTGGGCAGCGGCTGGCTGCGGTAAGCGCCGTTGCCGATCACCAACGCGATCTTGCGCTCGCTATCGACCGCGACCGCGGCGCGAACGGCCTGACGCTCGGCCATCGGCGTCTGCGCGCAGACCAGCCTGGCGGCAAGCAACAAGCTTAAGACGAGAAGCTTGTTCATCGGTCGTCTCCTGCACAGCGTTGCGGTCGAATCAGCACGCGACCGGCGGCATCGATCATCCAGTCGATTCCCTGCCGCGGCAGATCGCTGCCGTCGATTGAAAGTTCGATCACCGTGTCCGGACACAGGAAGTCGGCGGCCGACGCCTGCGGCGGCAGACGAATCACGCCGACGGCCTGGCGCAGCAAGCTCAGCACCCGCGACCTGATTTCCGCGCTCGGCAGTCGATCGAGAACGCGCTGCAGCGGTTCATCGATGACGATTCCCAAGCGCCCGCACTGCGCGGCGAGCAGGCGTTCGGCGACGCGCCAGACGAAGGCGCTGTCGAGGCCGATCCAGAACACGACGGCTGCGGGCGGCGCTGTGCATACCTCGGCCAGCAGGCCATCGACCGCCAGCTCGAAGGCTTCGGGAAACGCCCACGGGGTGCGCGATCCACGCACCAGGACGCGCTGCTGGCGGCACAACGACAGACCCAGCTCGGCAAAGAGCTCGGGAACCTGGCGCACGACGTTCCGATCGAGTTCGCGCCGGCTCTCGCCGAGGTCCTCCCAGGCGACGAGGTCGGGATGGCGCTTGGCCACATCGTCGCGCAACGGCGCCTGCTGCCAGCCGGTAAGCCGGCGCTGGATCATCCAGCGTTCGTGCTCGACGCGCGCCAGCGCTTCGATCGTCGCCTCGTCCCACGGCCGGCTGCCCGGCACGCCAGACCCGCTGACCAGCGCGCAAGCGCTGTCGCGCACCTTGACGAAATGGTGGTCGGCGACAAAGCGGTTGTCGTCCTTGAGGTCTTCGGGCAGCAGCGGCCAATGCTGCAGCGAGCGACGCGCGCCGAGAAGCTCGCCGTTTTCGAGCGATTCGCTGACGTAGTGCTCGTGGATTCGCACCGCCATCGCATCGAGTTTCTCGCCGAGCAGGATTTCAGCGGCGATTTGGGCGGCGCCACCGAAATGATGAAACCACGGGTGGCCACCCAGTTCGCTGCGCAGGTCGTGGCGCCCCGGCTGTACCGAATGCAGGTACAAAGGTGGCAGCACCCGGTCTTTGGCGGCGAACGCATGCTGCAGATGCAAGGCTGCCGCCAGATTGGCGTTGTCGTCGTGGTGGCAAAAATAGATCCCGCTCGGTTCGCCGAGCTGCGCCTGCAGCTGCTCGAGCGCGAGGTCGCCGAGTTCAATCGGCGCCGCGACGAAGGCCAACCGTCCGACCGCGCAGGCGCCGGGCCAACGCGCCAGCAGCGAATCGCGAAATCGCTCGGCGTCGGGACCGACCAGCGCCATCGCCGGCGGGCGCGCTTGACGGTAGACGCCGAGGCGCAACGCGGCGAGCGCCAGTTCCTCGGCAAGCGGCGTCAGGCCAAAGATCCACAGCCGCGGTTCACTCGGCGCCTGCCAGAAGTCGAGCGGAAAATCGCGCAGCAGGCGTCGTGCGGCGATCTGCGCCGCCGAGAAGAAACGCAGCTCGACGACTTCGCGCGCCGCAAAGCGGTCGATCTGCGCGTCGATGCTGGCGCGCAGGAAAGGGTCGGCAACGTGGACGAGCAACTGCAGCGGCGGCAAGGAGCGGTCGCGCTGCGCGCCGACCACGCGCGCCAGGCCGATTGCCGCGTCGATGTTGGCGTTGTCGCTGCCGGCGATGCAGGCGACGATCTCGGCGCCCGCCAAGCCGCTTTGCCGCAAGGCACGCTCGTCGCTCCAATGTCCTGACAGATGCGCCGCGCCGGCGTGCAGCACGATGCCGCGCGCGCCATCGTCCTCGGCCAGCACCAGCACCGGCCGGCCGTCGCCCCGCCAGGCCGCAACCAGTTCCAGCGAGACTGGACAGCAACCGAGCACTACCGCGTGTCCGCCGCGACGCGCGACGAGCAGGCGGCGTAAATGACGACGCAAGGCAACCGCCGCCGCTTCGACGCCAAGCCAGAACAAGGCCAGTGGAACGACCAGCCGCCCGAGCGGCGCCGGCCACGCGGCGTCCGGCGCCGGAGCCTGCCAGGGTTGCCAGACGAGGCGCAGCGCCTCGGACACGATGCGTTCCCAATGACGCGCCTCGTCGCCCCAGGGCGCGGCCGGCAAACCCAGCGAGAAGCCCCACAAGGCCAGCGCGTGGGCGAACGACAGCAGGAGCAGCGTCGCCAACAGCGTGCGGCCAGGCCAGTCGTCGAGCCAGCGCAAAAAACGGGTTTTCAACGCAAGGTTTCCACTCTGCCGCTGGCGGTCGTTGGGACGCGACCATCGGCGAGCCGGAGAGGCGCAGCAAGATCGGCAGCATGTCTCATCACTGCTTGGCCTGCGCCCGATAGCTGAAGATGCGCATGGTCGTGCTGTCGAGCGCCGCGCCGCGCATCGCGCCGCGCGTTCGCTGACCGCCGTCGCGCGCGTCGGCAAACAGGCTTTCGATCGTCGAAGCGCCGGCCGCGCCGCCGCGTTCGCGCAGAACGCCTTCCTGCTCGAGGAAGCGCAGGTCCGACGTCGGGCTTGCCGGTTTGGCCTCGACCGCGATCAGCACGATGCTTTCCTGCCCTTCGGTCTGGCCGTCGAGCTCGATCGGCGCCTCGTTGGCCGCTGGGATCGTCAGCACGTCGCGCGGATTGAGCCGGTTGACCTCGTTGGGCAAGGGATAGAGCGCAGCGATGCCGTAGAGGCTATCGACGCCAAGCAGCGTCAGGTCGACCGGCTGCGAGTGATTGTTGCGGATCACGAAGCGCAATTTGTCGCCGGCGGCAAGCAGAGGAATCGTCGCGCCGGCGATCTCCTCCTTCTTTCCGGTCGCCGAACGAACGACCTCGACGCTCAGGTCGAGTTTCGTCGCGATGCGGCCGGACAGCATCTGCCCCGAAAGGCGGGTGAGGTTGCTCACCTTGGCGACTTTCTGCAAGGTGCCGCCGAGCACCTGCTGCAACTCGTCGATCGATTTGTCGAGACCGATCGACGGCGTCTTTGCCGGCCCCGTCCTGATCCAGGCGCCGTCGGGCGGCAACAGCCAGAGCCGTTGATCGGCGACCGCCAGGCGCAGGTCGGCAGCTTCTCCGGCAGCGACCCAGTCGATGACGAGCCCGGCAGCGGGCGTCGCTTTGAGCTTGTCGAGCACTTTGGCGATATTGCCGGGCGGCAAGTCGACCGGTAGCGCGACGCGCAGCGAGAGCTTGAGCGCCGGATCGACCAGCCGTACCGTCGCGTCGCGTGGCAGACTCTCGGCCTTGAGCGCCGGTTTACCGTCGCGGGCCTGCGCCGTCAGCGTGCTGCGCGTGACCTCGACCTGGCGCGCGACGAGCGTTCCGATCGTCTCGGCTGACTTGGCTGCAGCGTTCGGAAAGACGGCAAAGACGGCGCCCTCGCCGAACTGCTGCAAGGCCCCTGCCGAAATCTCGAATTCGCCGTCCTTGGCGCTCACTTTCCATTGGCGAACGACGTCACCCGGCTGCTGCCCAAAGAGCGGCGCATCGAGCCCCGACCCTTCGAACAAGGGCGTCGGGTTGCGCGTATTGCGCGCCGCGTAGAGTTGCAGCACGCGTTCGCCGGCCTGGCGATACGAAATCCCGGGGTTGGCCGCGATCACTTGCGCCAGCGAAAAGGTGAACACGCCGTAGGGCTTGCGATCGGCGGCGCCGTCAGGCAGGCGCATTTCGGGCGCCGTTTCGTTCGACTGCGCGGCGTAGAAATAGACGAAGCCGCCCATCCCGTCCTGCTGCGCGCCGCTTTTGAGCGCGCCGCCCTCGCCGCTCGCCGCCGCGCCGCCGCGCGTCTTTATCGAAGCCGCCTGCGCGGCGTCGAGCGCCTGCTGCGGAACGCCGAGCGCCCGCGGGCTGGCGCGGCGCTCGCGCACACCGTCGCGACCAGCGCCGCCGCGCGTGACGTTGCCCGAATGGCAGCTGTCAAAGACCGCCCAGACAAAAGCGCCCTTGGCACGAATCGAGCTGATGGCCTGCCCCAGCTCCTCGTCGACCAGCGCGTTCTTGACCGATCCGACGTCGCCGTCCCACTTGCCAACGTCGCGCGGCAGGAACAGCTCGTCGAGTCCGTCGGCTTCAACCGGCACCTTGCCCGGTCGCGAAGGCTGCTGCGTGCCGTGACCGCCGAACTGCAGATAGACGAAATCGCCTTTCTTGGCCTGGTTGGCCAGGCCGCTCAGTTCGCCGAGGATGGCCGCGCGCGTCGGCTGTGCGGCTGCGCCGGCAACATTATCGGCGAGCACGCGGATATGCGACTCGGCGAAACCGCTCGTCTTGAGCAGGTCGCGCATCAACTGCACGTCATTGGCCGGCCCTTCGAGCTGCAGGCTCTTGTCGAGCGCGGGGTAATTCGAGACGCCGATCAGCAGCGCATGATTTTCGGCAACGGCGAGCTGGGCCAGCGCGGCGCCCAGGACAGCGCAGCACAGAAATTTCGGCGAACGTTTCGGAATCTTCAAGTCGATATCCTTTTGGTCATTAAGCTTGCCCAACGCCTTTAGCGCGAATCCATCAACACCAGCGTCACCTTGCCGGCCGGCGGCGGCGCGCTGCCATAATCCTTGAAAACATCGGCCAGCGCGGCAGGAAGCTGCGCCGGAACGACCAGATCGAGCAGCACCGTCCCGTCGCCGCGATCGCTGCTATCGCGCCGGCGAACAGCGATCCCCGCGTCGCGGCAGAGCGTGATCAGACGCTCGGCGGCGGCGCCCGGATCGGCCACGCGCAGCACGACCGTGGTCGCCTGCGCGCCGCGCAGCAGCTGGCTTTCCGGCTGCTCGAGCGGATTGTTCGCGCCGAACCAGGCGAGGCCGACGGCGAGGCAGAGCGAGGCGGCCAAGGCCCAATAGACGAGCGGGCGGCGCTGGCCGACCAGACCTTCGCGGCGCAGGCGAAAACGCAGACGCTGCCAATCCGCGTCGAGCTGCTCGCTGGCCGCCTCTTCCCGGTCGAGCGAAAGCAAGGCTTGGCGCAGCGTTCTTCCCTCGTCGGCGGCCGGCGACTGGTCGTCAGCCGCCGCCAAGCGTCCGCTCAGCGCGTCAAACCAGCGCGTGTCGCCATCCTCGTCGGTTTTTTCGGGAATTTTGCTCATCGCGCGCTCGTCTCAGACCGGCAGCAGTTCACGGCAACGTTCCAGATAGGGGCGCAGCTTCTTGCGGCACTGCGAGACGAATTCGCGCGTCGCGCCGACCGTCCGCCCCAGGGTTTGCGCCAGCTCGTCCATGGTCCACCCCTCGACGGCTGCCAGCACGGTCGCCTGCGCGTGATCGGGATGACGTTCGGCGAATTCGACGAAAGCCTGGCGCACGCAGTTCTTCATTTCGAGCAGCTCGTGCTGCGGCTCGCTTGACCCCAGCGAGAGCTCCCAGGCGTCGCCGTCGGACTCCTTCATGGCGTCGAGCGACTCGGCGTCGTGCCGCGACCGCCAGCGATCGTTAAGACAGTTGCGGGCAATCGACCAGATCCAGGTGCTGGCCTGAGAATCGAAGCGGAATGACGACGCGGCGCGGACGACCTTGACGAAGGTCTCCTGCAACAGATCGGCGGCATCTTCGTCGTTGCAGCCCTGACGCCGAAAGAAACCCTTGAGGCGTGCCGCGTAGAGATCGAATAGCCCCTTCAGACCGCGTTCGGCGGCCAGCCCCCCGGCACAAAGCAAACGTAAATAGTCTTCAGCACTCATTTTTATGATTGTCGATGCGGCCAAGGCGCCGCCGCTGGCGCCTCTTCCCAAACCGCTCCTTTTCACTGATCGCAGAATGATAACGATTGGCGATGCAAGCGCAAGCACTAGATTCACCGCCGTTGGGGACAGAGAGCACAGATAGACGGCGGTCAGCGCTAAGCGTCAGGCCTCGGACGAGCCTCAGCGGGAAATCGCCGCCTGACGAAATCGCCAACTCGTCGTCTACCCCGGCAAGGTGACGACGTGCTCGAACCGACCGGAAAACTCTCGATCACCCCTCATTTTGAAAGGACACAATGGACGCCAAGCAAGTGATTGCTCCGCCGACGCAAGACGACTATCAGCGGCAGTTGGCGGCGATGTATCGCCAGAACTATCGCGAGTTGCACCCGGACCTATTGAGAGCCGCGCTGTTCAACTACTTTCGCTTTCTCGAGCACGCGATTTCGGGAAATCAAATCGCTGAATGCGATGACGTCGATTTCACGATTGCCGAGCTCGAAGCACTCAATCGCTATCAGGAAGCGCTGCTCAAGCAATTCATGTCGAAAAAACGCGTCGCGCTGCCGTGACCATAGCGCTCAAGATGAACCACTCCGCCAGCCTGCCAGGACCACAATTGACCGCCCGCCTCGATCTCGGCCGATCATTGGCAAGTGGCGCGCTTTACCTGCGCGGTGCGGACGCACAGGCCTTCGCCGAACAGTTCGCCGCGCTCGCACAACGCCCGTTGGTCGCGCACCTCGACGGCGACGGCGCGACCTTCCGCCAAGCGCTGTGCTTTCCAGCAAGCGGATCAGCGCTGGATGGATCCATCACGCCGGCGATCGGCGCGTCGCCTTATCTGCTGGTCGAGATGATCTCCGGCCATCTCGCCTGCCTGCGCCTGGCCGACTGCATGCCCGGCCGGTTCTCGCCCGCCGCCTTGCTGCGTCGCATCGCAACGAGCCTCGAGCGCCTGGCGCAAGGCGTTGCGGCGTGGCCGGGAATCGAGCGCAGCATCGCCCTGATGACGCGCCGCCGCATTGTTCTGGTCGATTTTGTTGTCCACGCCGACGCCGATCAATTCTGGCGCGAATGCCACGCGCAGGGCGAAGCCCGCCTCGCCGAAGCGCTGTTTCGCGGCCTGCCGCCGATCGCATCAAGGCATCGTCAGCAGGCCGTCGCCGCGCTCGTCGACATCCAGTCGAATCACTACCGCGCGGCCATCAACGGCTTCATCGATGGACTCGATGGAGAGCTGATCAAGTCGATTCGCGCCTGCGGCCTCTCGCCTTCGGTCGCGCGTTACAACAGCTATCGAGGCGGCGAGCCGAGCGCCGCACGCAACCGCATCCAGGCCGCCGCTGCGGTACCGCTGCTCGGCTACCTGCTCGGCGAGGAGAACCACCGCGCCGCCCGCCTGCGCCGCCTGGTCGATAGCGGAACGCCCTTGTGGCCGGCGCTCGCCGATAGCGTCGGCGTCCCCGAGGAAACCGTGCGCTGGCTGCGCGGCAAGACCGCCGACGAGATCAGCGACGCCTGGCTCGGGCGAATCCCCGAACTGCTGCAAAGTCTCTCCCTTCTGCCGCCCGAAAAACGTCCGAGCAGCCACGACGAATGGACCGCCTATACCGACTTCGCGCTGGTCTTGAGGCACGTCTCATCGGCGCAACGCCGCGCGTTCTGGTTGCGCGATCTGGCGCGACTGGGCTGGATCGCGGCGCGGCAGAAGTTCGCCGCGATCGGCGCGGTGCCGTCCGACCTGCTGGAAATTGTCGATCTGCTGCGCGAGATCACCGGCGCGGTCGGCGGCGAACTGCTGCCCCTGCTGCCCCTGCTCACCGGCCACCGCCACGATGACGATCCAGAATGGCAACGGGTCAGCGCAGCGATCGAAACACTGTTTCTCGAAACGGGTCTGCTCAAACAGCTGCGCGCTTCATTGCGCTGGCATGAACTGCAACTGCTGCCGCCGGTCGAGGAAGAAGCACAAGCCACCGCCACGGACGATGGTGAGGATACGGCAGCGCGGCTCAAGCACTGGCCAGCGCCGCTGACCGGGCCGGTCAAGCTGGGCGCCCTGTCGGCGCATTTCCTGACCACCACCAGCGAACTGCGCGACGAGGGATTGCGCATGGAGCACTGCGTCGGCAGCTACGCCAGCCGCTGTCTGTTCGACGGCACGACGATCGTCTCGCTGCGCAGCAAGGACGGGCGATCGCTATCGACCGCCGAGCTGCGCCTGGTCGGCAGCGGCGAGCGGCTCGGTTTCGAACTCGTGCAACACAAGGCGCAGCGCAATGGCTGCCCATCGACGCTTGCCGCGCAGGCGATGGCGCAACTGCTCGGCCGGCTCGCCGAAGACGACCTGCAGCCGCGCCTGCGGCAGATGCGCGAGCAGCTGATGACGCGCCGGGCGCTCGACGGCAACCGCCAGCGCTGGCAGGCCGAAACACCGCTGGCGCCGAATCGATTGCACTGCCTCAAAACAGCACTCAAATTGCACGTCGCTTACGAGCGATTTTTTGAGGCCGGCAGGAAAGCGCTGGACGCGTGAAGACCGTGAAAAGAGCAAAGGACGCCGCGCGAGGCAGCTACTCAGGACGCTTGATAAGCCTGCAATTCCACGAGCCAGTGCTGCTTTTGTTCGGCCGATGCGAACGACGCGCTGAAACTGTTGGCGGCAAGCTGAACCAGTTCGTCGCGCGACAGCTGCAGCGCGTCGGCGGTGGCGATGAAGTTGGCGTTGATGTAGCCGCCAAAATACGCCGGATCGTCGGAGTTGATCGTCACGCGCAGCCCGGCGCGCAGCAGGCGCGCCAGGTTGTGCTCGCGCAAATCGCGCACGACGCACAGCTTGAGGTTGGACAGCGGGCAGACGGTCAGTGGCGTCTGGCTTTGCGCCAGGCGCTGCATCAGTGCCGGATCTTCTTCGCAGCGAACGCCGTGATCGATGCGCTCGACCTTAAGCACATCGAGCGCCGCGTGAATGTAAGCGGGCGGCCCCTCCTCGCCAGCGTGGGCGACGACGTGAAAACCCAGCTCGCGCGCCTTGGCAAAGACGCGAGCAAACTTTTCGGGCGGATTGCCGACTTCGCCCGAGTCGAGCCCGACGCCGGTCCACAGGTCTTTGTAGTTCTCGCGCAAAGACAGCGCCGCGTCGAGCGTGGCGAAGGCGTCTTCTTCGGAAAGGTGGCGCAGGAAGCAGAGGATCAGGCGGCTCGAAAAATTCTTTTCAACGCGCGCCTCGCGCAGCGCCCGCGCCAATCCGGCGAACACCGTTTCGATCGGAATGCCGCGCGCGGTATGCGTTTGCGGATCGAAGAACAGTTCGGCATGGCGCACCTTGTCGGCCAGCGCGCGTTGCACGTAAGCGATCGTCAGATCGTAAAAATCCTGTTCGGTCTGCAGCACCGCCGCCCCGGCATAGTAGAGGTCGAGAAACGATTGCAGGTCGGCAAAGTCGTAGGCCGCTCGCAACTCGGCTACCGAGGCGTAGGGCAGCTTCAGCGAATTGCGTTGCGCCAGCGCGAACATCAGCTCGGGCTCAAGCGATCCTTCGATATGCAGGTGCAATTCGGCCTTCGGCAAGCCGCGGATAAAGTCGTGCAAAGGGTGATCAATTGTGGTCGAATTCATGTCGATGACGGCTCCAAAAGGCGGGTTTCTGTCCCCGGGCAGCAAACCGCGATCATAGCGCAAGCCCGCCACCGCCGCGCTCAAAGCAGCGCCAGGCGGACGAAGAAACAGAGCGGCGAGCGCGCCGAGTATTTTGCTACCATGACACGCTGATGACCACTTCGCCCATTGCCATGAAACCACCTGGCCGCGCCAATGCGTGACCCTGGCGCACGCCCCCGCTGGTCGCGCGTCGGTCGCGACAATTCCTTCTACGTCATCGGCCGCGGCGTGGTCGGCATCGGCATCCCGGTGTGGCTCGGCTGGGTGGCGCTCTATCTGGTGCTGACGCTGTCGGCGGTCGTCTATGCCGACCAGCTGCCGCCCGGCACGGCGAACCGAATCGCCGGCGGCGGCCCGGCCTGGATCGGGCTGATCGACCTGGTGCAACGATTGCGCGCCACCGACTATGTGGCCTTGCTGCTCAATGGACAAGAAGTCACGCGGCCGGCCAGCCTGATCGACCGCCTGACTTTCAGGGAGTGCGGCTGGTATCTGCCGCTTCTTGCGCTGCCGCTGCCGCTCTGGCTGCTGGGCTTGATCATCACCACGCTGCTGCTCACGCCGTGATGACCACTCCTGGGCAATGGTCGTCGCTCACGCGCCGCTGGTGCTGGACGTCATCCCCATGGCGCAGGCATGACACCAGCGCCTGACAAAATCGTCTCGCTGCCGTCTACCGATTGAGACAGGAAACAACCGTGACCTGCCCAATCAATTAACGCCACGACAAAAGGACAGCGGAAAGCGCAATGATCGAATCCCTTGAATTTCTTTCGCTCGACGAGGCGCTCGAGTTTGTTCCGTGCCGCCCCACCGTGGCGATCTCCATCCTCTCGCCCGGACGTTGCGCGGCGGCCTTGCACCCTGCCATCGACGACATCCTGCGCCTTTATTTCCACGACGGCGTCGCTCGCGCCGACCGCCATCCCGGAACCGTGTTGTTTTGCGCCGAGCAGGCGCAATCGGTCGTCGATTTCCTGCGCCGTCACCACACCCGGGCGCCGGCGCAGCACCTGCTGATCCACTGCGAAGCCGGCATTTCACGCTCGGCGGCGGTCGCCGTCTTTGCCGCCAGCGAATGTCGAGTGGCACTTCGCGGGCAGTTCGCCTTTCTCAACCCCTGGGTGCTGACGACGCTGGTGAGATCGGCGTATCCGCATTACGCGTTCGACTGAAGGCGGCATATTCCGCCCACACGACCAAAGGAAGACCTATGCGCATCGACCTGAGTGCGGTTCCCAAGCTTTGCAACTCCCCCGTCGTTCCCGGTTGCGGCACGCATCGCTCCGAACGGGAATGGGCGGCGGCCATCGCCGATCTGCGTCCGCGCTGCATGGCGCTCGGCTACGGCGAACTGTGCGCTCTGTTGCGCGAGATGGAGCTTGGCGATCTGACCGGTCTGGTGATCAGCGCGCCGTACGACGCCGAACTGCTCGGTAAATTTCAGCAAGGACTGTCGGCAGTCGTCGGCGAAATGCTCGCCGAAGATTGTGCACAACACGGCGAAAATTTGCTCGACGCCGACCTCGCGTGTGGCACCCAAGCGCGCAGCAACGCGGCGCTGACCTCGGTCGAAGCGCGTCGCGCGACGCCCGATCAACTCGCTCGTTTGTTGCCGCTCGCCCGACAACTCGCCGCGTATTCCGGCGATCTCTGGTATCGCGAAGCGTGGCTGCCGAGCGCTGCGCTCTACCCGCTGATGACGCTGACCGGCGGACTCGACGGCGCGCTCGGGCAACGCATCAAGGCGCTGGCGAGCCGCTGGGAGTTCTTCGTCGAAGACTATCCGGATTGCGCCGACGAGCCATTTCCCAGGGAGCTTGCCGAGCAGGCGCTGAGCGGCCTGCCGGCGCTGCTTGCCGGACAGCCGTGGCCGTTCGCCGAGGCGGACGATGCCCTCGGCGACGACGAGCTCGACGAATGGGAAAACGAAATGAAAGCGCTGCTCGCGAAAATCGACGACCAGGAAAAAAAAGATGGCGAATGATCGACTCGCGCGAAACATCCGCCGCCTGGCGGTCCTCGCGCTGCTGGGAGTCGCGCTCACGGCTCAAGCTCAGCAGGGCGAAAGATGGCCGGGCTATGGCGAGTGGGAGCAGGCGCGTTTCGCCGCCTTCTCGCCGCTGGTCCGAAGCGTTCTGGCGCGTGACGAGGACGAAGCGATTCGCCTGATCGAGGCCGACGCCCGCCTCGACGAGATGGTCAGCGAGCACGAAATCCGCCGCCTGGCCGCGCCGCGCGTCAAGATCGCCTACGTCGGCGGCGAACCGCCAGCCGACTATCCGCTGGTCGTTCTGGCCGCCGTCGCCAACCTGCCGCGCGTCGTCGCCGCGATCGGCCAGCGTTCGCCTGAGCGGTTCGCGGCGACCGACCCGCGAGGCAATACCGCGCTGGCCTGGGCGGCGCGCTCAGGCCACCTCGAGGTCACCCGGATCCTGCTCGCCACCGGCCTCGACCCGCTACGCCGCGACGACGACGGTTACACACCGCTATCGCTGGCAGTCAGAAGAAAGGAGGCCAAGGTCGTCGGCCTGCTGGTCGCCGCGATCCCGCGCGAACGCTACGCTCAGCTTGCCGTCGCCGAGCAAGTCTGGATCGCCGCGTATTCGGCCGACAGCGCGACGCTGCGCGCGCTACTCGAAGCCGGCGTGCCGCCCGACTACATCGCACCGCAGGGCAACTCGGCGCTGATCAGCGCGGTCGACGACGCCAATCTTGAACGCGTTGAGCTGCTGCTCAAGCATGGCGCGACCGTCGACGACCACCGCTATCGCGGACGCAGCATCTTCGAGATTGCGCGGGCCAATCAATCCATGGACAATCCCGACGCTGCAAAAATCCTGCGGCTGATCGAAGGCGCGCAGCGCTCGGCGAGCGGCTGGAAGAAGTCTGCTGAGGTCGAACGCGTCGAATCGCTATTGAAAATGATCAGCGGTAAATGAGCACCGCCGGATCACCTGTACTGAAAACAAGTCATTCACTCAGAGGAGAAATCATGATCATGGTCTGGCGCGGTTGGGGCGTCGCGGTTCCCTTTATTGCAGCGTTTATTCACATTGCCGTGCTCTTCGCGGTCGAAGGCATCTCCGGTGACCCGGGCTATGCGGGCACCCACGGTTGGGTCCTGATGGTCAGCATGGCGCTCGCCGCAACCGCCGTGTGGATGATCGGCAGCCGGATGGAAAGGAAACCGGGGCAGATCGTGATCGACAAGGAAAGTGGTCAGGAATTCGAGCTCAAGTCGAAGAACGACCTGTTCTGGATTCCCTTCAAGTGGTGGGCAATTCCGCTGGTGATCCTCGGTGCTTTGGCCGGATCGGTTTAGCCCAAACGCCGTGCGCCCCGGCCCTGCCGCACTGGCTTGCTGGCCGCTACTGGCCGCCCTGCTGGCGTTGGTCGCGCCGCCGCTGCGCGCCGACGACGCGGTCTTTTCGGTACCGCTCACGGTGGCCGGGCCAGCTCAGCGCCACAGCCTTGACGAGCTGCGCCGTGGCGCCGAACGCGGCGACTCCGGCGCGCTGAATAATCTCGGCATTCGCTACCAGCTTGGCGACGGCGTCGCGCGGGATTATCAGGAAGCGCTGCGGCTTTACCGCCTCGCCGCCAAAGACCCGAAAAACAAGGCGTCGCCGACGATCATCGGCGTCATCTACGACGACGGACTCGGTGTCGACCGCGACTACCGCGAGGCGCTGCGCTGGTACAAAGTCGGATACCAGCGTGGCAGCGCCGTCGCGGCCAACAATATCGGCATGCTCTACCAGCACGGACATGGCGTCGCGACCAACCATCGCCAGGCGATGCGCTGGTATCGCATCGGCGACGAACGCGGCAATGTCGAAGCGGCCAACAACATCGGCAACCTCTACGACCACGGCCTTGGCGTCAAACAGGATTTTTCGCAAGCCATGCGCTGGTATCTCAAGGCCTTTAACAACGGTAGTCATACCGCGGCCAACAACATCGGCAGCCTCCAGCAGTTTGGCCGCGGCACGGCGCAGGATTACGCCAAGGCGATGCACTGGTACCGGCTCGCCGCAGACCGGGGCAACGCCGGCGCGCCGTACAACATTGGCCGCCTGTACGACGAGGGCTGGGGCGTCAAGCAGGACTGGAACGAAGCTGAACGCTGGTACCGGCTCGCCGTCGAGCGCGGCGACCCGCTGGCGCCGCGGCAACTCGCCGATTTGCAGCGCCGCTTAGGGCAAAAGACGTCTGGATCTCAATAAAAACAGAGTGATGGCTTGGCGCCAGTCGTCGCGGCGTGCCGACTATTGTTTCGGCTTCTTTTGATCGTTGTTGCCAAAGCCGGGAACCGGAATCGCCGAAAACATATTGAACGTCTGCGTCTTGAGCTGATCCTGCATCTGATGGACCATCTTCTTGCTCTGGTCCATATAGGTCGCCATCATCGTCTGCATCGCCGGCCCCTGGAAGCTCATGAACTGCGACCACATATCGCTTTGCCCCTGGTTGCTGTTCTCGCCGTAGAGCGAATGCGACTGCTCGGCGAGTTTCTTCTGGAATTCGGTGAACGACTTGATGTTCGTCTCCAGGTATTTTCCCAGCATTCCCTCCATGGCATGGCCATAGAAACGGATCATTTGCGCGAGCAACTCGGTGGTAAATAGCGGAACGCCCGCCGTTTCCTCCTCGATGATGATCTGCAACAGGATGCTGCGCGTCAGATCCTCGCCGGTCTTGGCATCGACCACCTTGAAATTCTCGAGCGAAAGAACGAGGCTCTTGACATCGGCAAGCGTAATGTAGGCGCTCGTCTTGGTGTCGTAGAGACGGCGATTCGGGTATTTTTTGACCAGTCGAAACGACTCAGGCATGAAGACCTCTCCAAAGGTAAATCGTGCAAAGTACGCTCTTCTTGGCGCATTGATGGTGCAGGGCAGCATTATACCCTAGCCAGCGGTCGGACTTGAGCACGTCTGACCGGCAAAAAAACAGGCTCCGTTGCGGAGCCTGTCGTGCGATCCGGCGCTACCGGTCGCTTACTGGTAGTACAAACCGCCGTTGATGTTCATCGTCGCACCGGTCATGAAAGCAGCGAGATCGGACGCCAGATAAGCGCAGGCGCCGCCGATTTCTTCGGGCTTGGCCAGACGTTTCATCGGCACCGTGTCGATGATGCTTTGCAGCACGTCAGGCTTGATCGCCATCACCATCTTGGTCGCCACGTAACCGGGAGCGATGGCGTTGACGGTCACGCCCTTGGCCGCCAGCTCGGCGGCCAGCGCCTTGGTAAAACCGATCACGCCGGCCTTGGCCGCCGAATAGTTGGTTTGACCCGCCTGCCCCTTGACGCCATTGACCGAAGAAATATTGATGATGCGGCCCCAGCCGCGCGACGCCATCTTGCTTGAGACCTGCTTGCACATATTGAAGAGACTGGAGAGGTTGGTGGCGATCACGGCGTCCCACTGGCCCGGCTCCAATTTGGCGAACAGGCGGTCGCGCGTGATCCCGGCGTTGTTGACCAGGATGTCGATCGGGCCGGCCTTGGCTTCGGCCTCGGCGACCATCGCCGCGCACGAGTCGAGCAGCGAGACGTCGCCCGCGACGCAGATGAAATCCTTGAAACCGGCGTCGGCCATTTCGCGGGTCCACTCGTCGGGCTTGTCGAACTCGGGATGATAGGCAGCGACCACCTTGTGTCCGGCCTTGCAGAGTTCCTGACAGATGGCGGTGCCGAGACCGCCCATCGCACCGGTAACCAGAGCAACACGTTGTGTCATGTTATTTCCTTTCGTTGACGAACCTTGGGATTGCGGGAACGAAGCCCTGTCGATCATGACCGGCAGACTGACAGGGATATAGCGAGTGAAGCTCTTTGGATTTCTGCTCCCTTTTATGACAAACAATAATAACCAACTTTGTTCTTGGCAATCAACCCGCTTTTTACCCTAATGTCGCCCCCCGGACCAGCAGCGCGGCACAGAAGTGGCCGGAATTCGGCTGCGGCGTGATACTATCCGCCTTCCTCGCAGCGCCATTCAACAGTCTTGGCGCGCGTCCGATCGGGCCAGGCAGTCTCGCCTCGTCCGACTCACAAATCCCGTCGCGTTTGCCCAGACTGGTTCGTGCATTGGCGGTTCTTCCGCGCACGCATGGCAAACGCCAGGAGTTCTTTCGCATGAAATTTACCGAACTGGGTCTCGCACCCGAGATCCTTCGTTCCGTTGCCGACCAAGGCTATGAAACCCCCACCCCGATTCAGGCCCAGGCCATTCCCGTGGTGCTTTCCGGCCGCGACCTGATGGCCTGCGCGCAGACCGGCACCGGCAAGACCGCCGGCTTCACGCTGCCGATCCTCAACCGCCTGGCCGGCGCGCCGCGCGTCGCCGGGCCGCGCAAGATCCGCGTGCTGATCCTGACGCCGACGCGCGAACTCGCCGCGCAGGTCGAAGAAAGCGTTCGCACCTACGGCGCGCACCTGCCGTTCAAGTCGCTGGTGATCTTCGGCGGCGTCAGCATGAACCCGCAGATTTCGGCGCTCAGGAGCGGCGTCGACATCCTGGTGGCCACCCCCGGCCGCCTGCTCGACCACGCGCAGCAACGCAACGTCGATCTTTCGGGCGTCGAAACGCTGGTGCTCGACGAAGCCGACCGCATGCTCGACATGGGCTTCATCCACGACATCAAGCGCGTCATCGCGCTGGTTCCCAAGAAGCGCCAGACGCTGCTCTTCTCGGCGACCTTCTCCGACGAAATCAAAACCTTGGCCGCAACGTTCCTGACCGATCCGGGCTACGTCGAATCCGAGAAACGCAACACCGCGTCCGAACTCGTCAAGCAGTACGTCTACCGTGTCGACCGCGAGCGCAAGAAAGACCTGCTGATCGACCTGATCAAGGACAAGGGCTGGTACCAGGTGCTGGTGTTCACGCGTACCAAGTGGGGCGCCAACGGCCTGGCCGACAAGCTGCTCAAGGCCGGCATCGAGGCCGACGCGATCCACGGCAACAAGAGCCAGAACGCGCGCACCCGGGCGCTCGCCAACTTCAAGAGCGGCAAGCTGCACGTGCTGGTCGCCACCGACATCGCGGCACGCGGAATCGACATCAACGAGTTGCCGCACGTCGTCAATTTCGAGCTGCCCAACGTCGCCGAAGACTACGTCCATCGCATCGGCCGTACCGGCCGCGCCGGCGTCGAAGGCGCTGCCGTCTCCTTGGTCTGCGTCGACGAGCTCAAGCTCCTGCACGACATCGAGCGCTTGCTCAAGAAGCAGATCGACGTCATCGACTATCCCGAATACGCGCCCGATCCGAGCATCCGCGCCGAGCCGATCCTGATGCGCTCGGCCGGCGCGCGCAGCGGCGGCGGGCGTTCGGGAAGCGGCCGTCCCGGCGGCGGTCGCTCCGGCTCGCCGAGCCGTTCGGGCAGCGGCAAGCCGCCGGCCGGCGGCTCGCACCGCAGCGGGACGCGCCACCACTAGCCAAGACCCGCTAGAATGCAGCCAGGACAACGCCAGGGACTCGTCGCTGGCGTTGTTCAATCGACGTTCCGGAAAACACTCAAGCATTCCAGATGCCAGCCCCCTTCCTCTCGGTGATCATCCCGACGCTTAACGAAGGCGCGCAGATCCGATCTCGGCTCAACGCGCTGCAAGCGCTGCGCGGCCGTGCGACGCTGCTGCTGGTCGATGGCGGCAGCGACGACGACACCGTCGAGCAAGCGCTGCCGCTCGTCGATCAGCTGATCGACGCGCCGCGCGGCCGGGCGCTGCAGATGAATGCGGGCGCCGCCGCCAGCCGCGGCGAAGTGCTTCTTTTCCTGCACGCCGACACCAGCCTTCCGGCGTCGGCCGCAGGCGACATCGAGGCGGCGATTGATGCCGGCGCGCAATGGGGCCGCTTCGACGTTCGCATTGAGGGAACACACCGCTTGCTGCTGCTCGTCGCGCGCCTGATGAACTGGCGCTCGCGCCGCTCGCAAATCGCCACCGGCGACCAGGCGATTTTCGTTCGCCGCGATCTATTTGAACGCGTCGGCGGTTATCCCGAACAGGCCTTGATGGAGGACATCGCGCTCTGCCGCCGACTCAAGCGCTTTGCCGCGCCAGCCTGCCTGCGCGCGTGCGCCGTCACCTCGGGACGGCGCTGGGAGAAGCACGGGGTGCTGCCAACCATCGTGCTGATGTGGCGCCTGCGCGCCGCCTACTTTTTCGGCGCCGACCCCGACCAACTCGCCGTTCGTTACGGCTATGCACCACGGCAGCGCTGACTCGATGAGTTCGACGAGCGAGACGAACTCGATGACTGCGCTCGATCTCGCAATCTTCGCCAAGGCGCCGCAGCCGGGGGTCGCCAAGACGCGGCTGATTGCCGCGCTGGGCGCCGCCGCAGCGGCGCGACTGCAGCGCCGGCTGACGCTGAGAACGCTGCAACTGGCGGAAAGTTTCGCGCCGCGACGCGTCACGCTGCACTGCGCGCCCGATACGTCTGGGCGTTTCTTCCGCGCCTTGCGCGACCGCCGCGGCGTCGCACTCTGCGCGCAATCGGGTGACGACCTGGGCGCGCGAATGGCCAACGCCTTCGCCGCGCACGGCGGCCCGCTGCTGCTGATCGGCACCGACTGTCCGGCGCTCAATCGTGCGCATCTGGCGCTGGCGGCGAGCGCGCTGAGCGATCACGACGCGGTTTTTCTGCCCGCCGAAGACGGCGGCTACGTGCTGGTCGGTCTCAAACGCCCGTACCCGCGTATTTTCGAGAACATCGACTGGGGCAGCGAACGCGTCATGGCGCAGACCCGCGAGCGGCTGCACGAACTGGGGCTGCGCTGGGCCGAACCGATAACGCTGTGGGACGTCGACCGCCCGCAGGATTTGCCGCGCCTGGCCGAACTCGAAGACCTCGCTGGATTGACGCCATGACGCCTCACCTCCGTGCCCTGCTCGCCATCGCCGCGCTCTGGTCGCTTGGCGCGCACGCCGAAGACGCAGCACGCCACCCGATCGAGCCGACGACGTTTTCGGGCGCCAGCGCCGGGACGACATTCCCCGCCGGATGGGTGACGCAGAGCCTGCCCGGCGTCGACCGCGAAAACCGCTTCGATCTGATCAGCGAACAAGGCAGCACCGTGCTGCGCGTCGTTTCCGATCGATCGTCGTCGAGCCTGGCCTACGCGCTGCGCGTCGACCCGGCGGCGACGCCGCTACTCAAGTGGCGCTGGCGTATTTCCGGCGCGCTCGCCGGCTCGGACCTGCGCGAGAAGGCAGGCGACGACTACGCCGCACGCGTCTATGTGCTTTTCGACCTGCCGGTCGAGCGACTCTCGATCGGCGACCGCCTCAAGATTTCCGCGGCGCGATTGCTGCATGGCGCCAACATCCCGGCGGCGGCACTCTGTTACGTCTGGGGAAGCAAGCAGGCGGCCGGCGAAACGGGCTGGAACCCTTATAGCGACCGCGTTCGAATGATCGTCGTCGATTCGGGCAACGCGCATGCCGGGCAGTGGCGCGAAGTCGTACGCGATGTCGCCGCCGACTTCAGAGCCGCTTTTGGCGACCCGGTGCCGCAAATTACCGCGGTCGCGCTCGGCGCCGATACCGACAATACCGCAGAGCGCGTCGAAACGCGTTTCGGCGACGTGCATTTTTACAGCAGATAGATTGCTTGACGCGACGCGAACGCATCGCCAGAAAAGAAGGTGGCGAGCCTTACCCCCGGCACTCGCAGTAAATGGCTGTGGCTGCTTCCTTCCGGACCTGACCAGGTTCACCACGCTGCAATGCGGGGAGACCCGCCGAGGCGAATAATACCATCAGTCGGCGCTCGCGACGCCAGGGCTCACCACTTTTTCCCTTTCCACGTGGCACGGCAGGTCGTTCGCAGATACTCGACGGCGCGCTCCATGTGGCTGTCGGGCCAATTGGGATCGCTGTCGGCGAGTTGCTGCTCGGCTTCGCGCTTAAGATCCTCTTTCCAGAATTTCAGCAGATCGTCGTGCATCGCTTGCGGCGCATTGCTGGCGATGAAATCGATCACCGCCGACGAGTCAAAACCTGACTCGCGGAATTTTCCGGTCAGCGCCTTGGCGTCCTTGAGCAGCATCGACGCCTTGGGCGCAAGACCGGTCGCCAGCAGCAGGAAGACGGTCGCCAGCACCGCCGGATCGTCGGCCTCGCCGCGCGTCACGCGATCCCAGTGCTTGGCCACCAGCCGGTCGTATTCGCGAACGTCGTCGTCGACGCTGGCCTTGACGAAATAGCTTTGGCCCTGGTCGCCGTACAGTAAGTTGTCGGCGCTGGCGCCGCTCGCGCGTATCCGCGGCAGGTCGCTGGCGATGAAAGAAGCCATCGCCGCGCGCGTCAGCCGCTGGAATTCTTCGGGTTCGTTCTTAAGGAAAACATCGAGCCGTCGCTCGTCAAGCTTCGCCTTGGCCGCTCGCGCCGCCTTGATCAGGCGAACGAAGGCCGTCCGCGAGGGCAGCGAGAGCGCCGCCATGTCGACAAAGAGGACCAGCATCGCGCTGCGAATCAGCGCATCGGCGTCGTCGACGTCGTGGCGCGAGACGCCCATTTTTTTCGCGAGCCACAAGGAAAAATCGATCGCCATCTGATTTTTCAGGCGCAGGCCGAGTTCGGCGCGGTAGCTTTCAAGACTGAAGGTCGCTGACCTCGTGACCTCGTCGAGATAGGCGCGCTGGCTCTCGACCGAGACGCACTCGCCGCCGATCACCGCGCTCTCGGGCAAGGCATGCAGGCGCTTGATCATCTCCGACCCGCCCTTGGAGTGCGACAGCAGCGTCTTGTCGCGCAGGGACGCCGCGGCGACGCCGAGGTCGCCGGCCGAGATCTCCTCGAGATAGAGGCTGATCAACTTGACCATGCGCCGTAGCGCGAGGTCGAGTTCGGGGCGCAGATGCGCAGTGCCGAAATAATTGGCGATCTGGACCAGGCCCTTGGCCAGATCCTGCTCGATGCACGGCAAGCGGTCGCTCGCAATGATTCGCTCGGCAACGCCGTAGCGCAGCGCCTTGTCGAAGAACGGGCGATCGTCAAAAGCCGCCAGCGATGTTGATGTGCTTGCCATGCGCAGAATTCCCTAAATCGCCGACTCTTCCTCGTCGCCCGAGCCCGGCGCCGACTCGGCTGGCCCGGCGAGCGCCAGCTCATTGGCCTGCTCGACGCGTTTCTGTGCGCGATCGCGCAGGATCATCATCACTTCCTCGAACGCGTCGGGAAGCTCATAGCGCAGCAGCCAGGCGGTTTCCATCCAGTCGCCGTCGGCGATTTCAAAGCGCGAGACCTGCGGCCGCGAGCTTTCCATCGAGTTGCCGAAACACAGGCCGTGGTCGATTTCCTCGATTTTTTCCATCAGCCAGGTGTTGTGCGTCTGGACTCCGGTATCGGTGTTGAACTGCGGCGAGAAACTGCCGCTGGTCACGAAGCTGAAGATCTCGTCGTAACGGTCCTCGAAATAATCAGCGAGCGTCGACGGTCCGCCCTCGATGTCGGCGATCGTTTCAAGGTACTCGCAGGCGGTCTGCCCATCGCGGTGAATGACGGCATTGACCATCGCGCGCAAGCGCTCGCCGGTGCGATCGCCGTATTTCTTCTCGAGCACGATCGCGCGTGCGAACTGCTCGGGCGTCACCAGCATGTTGACCACCGACTCGCGCGACGAGTCGAACTCGCGCATGACCGCCAGCAGATCACTGGCCGGCATCTCGTCGAGCACGCTGACCAGCGCGTGATCGCCCTGCTGATCGGCGACGGCGACCAGGGTTCTTTCGGCACCGGCGATGTCGCCGGCAAGAATCAACTCGGATGATCTCAAAACGATCTGATGCATGTCGTTTCCTTCTTTACGAATAATGGTGTTCAGCGGTCGAGTGTTTCAAAGCCCTGCTCGGCGAGCCAATCGGCGCCGGCCTCGCTCAAGTCGTCTTCGCCGTCGTCTGCGCGCTCGTCACCCTCGTCGTCCACCTCGACCGCCGGCGACTCATACGACGAAGGCTTGCTGCGCAGGAACTCGAGCGCCGCAGCGGTCACCAGGAAGGCGTCGCCGCCGCGGACCTTGAGCGACGAAGCGATCAGTGGCTGCGCCCACGCTGACACCGCAAGTTGCGCCTTGAGCTCGTCCCAGCCGATGAAATCCGAATCGTCGGGTTCGCTCTGCACGATCTGCTGCATGATTTCGGGCGACTTGAAGTCAAAAGCGTCGTAGAAAACGACGGCGACCATTTCGGTCGAAAACTCGATCATCGGCAGGATCGAATCGAATTCGCCGCGCTTGTCGTCGAGGCGCTTTTGCAGCACCGACTTGCCGGCAGAATCGCTGACCAGATCATCGATCTCGTCGATATAGCTTTTGATGAGTTCGGAAAAGTAATTCGATTTTTTCAATTAAGTATTCCCTGGATGTATTTTTCCGAAATCTCGCGTGCCACCGGCAGCGGATCTTCGATCAGGCTGCGCTGCCGGTACTCGTCGAAATCCTTGCGCCGCTGCGCGTCGCCAAGCACTTCGTACGCTTCCTGAACCTCCCTGAAGCGCGCTGCCGCATCGAGCGAAGGATTCTTGTCGGGGTGGAACTGCGCAGCTTTCTTGCGGTAAGCGGCCTTGATCGCCTCGGCGCTGGCGCTCGACGGCACGCCGAGCCGCGCATAATGGTCCTGCACTGTTGACATCTGTGACACCTCTAGCAAAACACCTATAAACTTGCCAACCGGGCCGCTCGCGAAACGAACGGCAATGCTTCCAGCGCAACCCACTAGCGAACGACCAGGCAATGACCACTTACGAACAACACCTTGATGAAGTCGCCACGCTGCTGACCGAGATCTACACCTTGAGCGACGAGACGGCGATCGAGATCGTCATGCGCGCACAGGACGACGATTACTTCAGCGCCCACGACGACGACCAATCGCTATGCAACCAGGAGCGCGCCGAACACGACGCGCGCGCCGTCTTCAAGCGCTACAAGCCGGCCAAGGCGGCTCCGGGTCGCTAGATCTCAAGCGATAACCTGTAGTCTCGCCAGCGCCGCCTTGAATTGGCCGTCATCGAGCGTGGCGAGCAGCGACAGTCCGGCGCGCAGCAATTCGCCCTTCTTGACGGGAGAACCCTGTGCGACCAGCCGCTGCTTGAGCTCGGCCAGTTGGACGTACTCGTCGGCGAGCAGCGAAAATTTTACGCGAACTATTTCGATTTCCCTGAGTTTTTTGTCGAGCGGGCGCGAAAAAACCTTGGCCAGCCGCTTGCGCTTCTTCACCACGCTCACGCCAGACGACTCCGGCACCGCCGGCACCAGCTTGCTCGACGCATTTTTGTGAGCAGCGCGCGTTTTCTTGACTGTAGCCATCGTTGATTGAATCAGGGCAGCTCAAATTGAGCTGCCCTGATTGTACCCGTTCGACGCCGCAGCGGCTTGACTGACCTAATCCTCGATGCGCATGCCGTAGAAACTGCGATAGACGAAGACCAGGTTGAGCGCCAGGAAGACGGCGGCCAACCCCCAGGCCAGATTCTGCTGCCCTTGCGCGGTCAGGCCGACGGCCATTTCGACGGCCAGCAGACCGAACAAGGTGGTGAACTTGATGATCGGATTCATCGCCACCGAGGATGTGTCCTTGAACGGATCACCGACGGTGTCGCCGATCACCGCGGCGTCGTGCAAGGGCGTTCCCTTGGCGCGCAGCTCGGTTTCGACGATCTTCTTGGCGTTATCCCAGGCGCCGCCGGCGTTGGCCATGAATACCGCCTGATAGAGGCCGATGATGGCCAGCGAAATCAGGTAACCGATGAAGAAGAAGGGCTCGATGAAGGCGCACGCCAGAGTGCCGAAAAAGACCGCCATGAAGATGTTGAACATGCCCTTCTGCGCGTACTTGGTACAGATCGCGACGACCCGCTTGCTGTCTTCGACGTTGGCCTTGGTCGAGCCTTCATCGAGCTTCATGTTCTGCTTGATGAATTCGACGGCGCGGTAGGCGCCGGTCGATACCGCCTGCGTCGACGCGCCCGAGAACCAGAAAATCGTCGCGCCGCCCGAGATCAGGCCGAGCAGGAAAGGCGGATAGAGCATCGACAGATTGCTGACATGGTCGGTCAAACCGTTGGTCAGCAGCATGATGATCGAGAACACCATGGTCGTCGCGCCGACCACCGCGGTACCGATCAGCACCGGCTTGGCGGTCGCCTTGAAGGTGTTGCCGCAACCGTCGTTCTCCTCGAGCAGTTCCTTGGCTTTCTCGAAGTTGAGCGTGATGCCGAAGACGTCCTTGATTTCGGACTCGATTCCGGGAATTTGTTCGATCGTCGACAGCTCATAGACCGACTGCGCGTTGTCGGTGACCGGACCATAGCTATCGACGGCGATGGTCACCGGCCCCATTCCCAGGAAGCCGAAGGCGACCAGGCCGAACGAGAAGACCGACGCCATGATGCCGGCCTTGACCGGATCGGGGTTGATCACCAGCGCGAGATCGCCTTGCGAGACGAGATAGGCGCCGGTCATCAGCGCGACGATGATCACGCCCATCCAGAACGCCGAGAAGTTGCCGGCGGTCAGTCCGGCCAGGATGTTGAGGCTGGCGCCGCCTTCACGCGAGGCGGTGACGACCTCCTGAACGTGCCGTGACTTGGTCGAGGTGAATACCTTGACGACTTCAGGAATGATCGCGCCGGCCAGCGTGCCGAAGGTGATGATCAGCGAGAGCTGCCACCACAGGTTGGCATAAACCTGGCCGTTGATGGCGATCGTACCGATCAGCGCCTTGGAGACGATGAAGGTGATGACCAATGAAACGATCGAGGTGACCCAGACCAGCGAGGTCAGCGGCGTTTCAAAGTCGAATTTCGCCGATTCGCCGTACTTGGCCTTCATGACGATTTCGTTGCCGATGTACGAGATTCCCGAGGCGATGATCATCATCACGCGCATCACGAAGATCCAGACCAGCAGCTGGATCTGGACCGCAGCTTCGGGCACTGCCAGCAGGATGAAGCTGATCAGCGCGACGCCGGTGACGCCGTAGGTCTCAAAACCGTCGGCGGTCGGGCCGACCGAGTCGCCGGCGTTGTCGCCCGTGCAATCGGCGATCACGCCGGGATTGCGCGGGTCGTCCTCCTTGACCTTGAAGACGATCTTCATCAGGTCGGAGCCGATGTCGGCGATCTTGGTGAAGATGCCGCCGGCGATGCGCAGCGCCGCGGCGCCCAGCGATTCGCCGATGGCAAAGCCGATGAAGCACTTGCCGGCGAGCTCGGGCGAAACGAAGAGCAGGATGCAGAGCATGATCAACAGTTCGGTCGAGATCAGCATCATGCCGACCGAGATACCCGACTTCATCGGGATCGAGTAGACCGGGAACGGCTTGCCTTCGAGCGAGGCGAAGGCGGTGCGGCTGTTGGCCAGCGTGTTGATGCGGATGCCGAACCAGGCGACGCCGAACGATCCGGCGATGCCGACCAGCGAGAAGGCAAGGATCAGCAGCACTTCCATCGCCGCCATGTGCTGCACCCAGCCGAAGTAGGCGACGATGATGACGCCGATGAAGCATTCGAGCAGCAGGATGAACTTGCCCTGGGTGATCATATAGGTCTTGCAGGTCTCGTAGATCAGCTCGCTGACCTCGGCCATCGAGCGGTGCACCGGCATCGCCTTGACCTGGCCGTAGATGACTGCGCCGAAGACCAGCCCGGCGACGCAGACGAACAGGCCGTAGCCGAGCAGATGCCAGCCACTGATGCCGCCCAGGAAGCTCGCCAGCGCGGCATCCTTGAGATTGGGCAGGACCAGATTGGCTTCGGAACTGGCGAAGGCCGTGGACGCTGCAGCGAGCAGCAGGACGGCCAGGACGCAGCGCAGCGTTTGAAATAGACAGGACACGGACGCGGGTGACGAACTAGGGAGCTTCATTGAACTTTCCTCATGGTCGCTGTTTGAAAACGGAATTGCCAGATCGATGCCCTGCCCGTCGACTGCCAACCGCTTTTCAGTGGTCAGCGCCGCGTCGCACGAGATAGGTGACGTTTTCGGCCGCTATTTCTTATGAATGTCGAGCGTGCCTTTGCCGGTCAGGTAAAAATAATACGCGGGTCATTGTGCGGCAGCTTGCGCTCAGCGACAAGTCTTAAGTCCTTTGTCGACACCGGCCAGCCAGGTGGCGAGTTCAACGCCGAAGTCGTCGCTGGCCGCGACCAGCGCCTTGACGCCGCTCGCCGCGTCAGCGCCGGGCGCCGGCTTCTCGATCACCAGTTGCCGCTCGGCAAGCAGTCGTCGCTTGGCGTCGAACAGCTGGACACTGCCCTGCACCAGTGCATGGCTTTGCTGCGGCGAAGCGAAGATCTGCGAGAACTCCTGCAGCTCGACGCGCAGCAGACACGCCGTACTGCCGCTGTCATTGACCGTCCCCAGTTGCTGCCGTAGCCGCTGCGCGAGCAGTACGCCGGGCGCGCCCGCCCAGCGGCTGTCGGCGTATTCGCGCTGCTTGAGCGGATCGTCGTAGGCCAGCCGATAGTCGATGTTGAGCGAATCGAACCACGACGGCGACTTGACGTCGAGCGCCAGACGAGGCCAGTTTTCCCCCGCCGGCAGCCGGGCCGCCGGCAGCCCGAAATCATAGACGGTTAGCGGCGGCTTGTTTCTCGCGCCGGTCGCGCAGCCGCCGAGCAGAAGCAGCAGGATCAAGATTCGGTTCATGGTTGTCCCTTGGGTGTCTCTGGCGCAACGAAGCCGGCCTCACCGGGTCCGGGCAACGCCTCGTGGCGACCGAAAATAAGGCTCTGCGGCGAGTCTTCGAGCATCTGCAGAACGCGATTGAGCTGATGCGAACTGCCCGACAGATCGGCACTCAAGTCGACCAGCCGCGGGATCAGCGCGCCGTTGCTGACCGGATCGCCGAGCGTCGTCTCGAGTTTGTCGCTCACCGATTGCAGCCGCGCCACCAGGCCGCGCGCTTCGGCAAAGAACGGCGCCGCCTGCCCGGCCGTCTGTTCGGCGCGCGTCAGCGTCGAGTTGAGCAAACGAATATTTTCCGGTGTCAGCACTTGGCGCAGCGACGCGGTGGCGTCTCTGGCATTGCCGGTCGTCGCCTCGAGATTGGCCAGCGTCTTCTCGATGCGCTGGCGATTTTCGGGACTGAGCGTCTGGTTGGCGCTGGCCAGCAGATCGCGCGCGTTGCGCAGCGTTTCGCCGGCAACGCTTGTGAGTTCCTGGAACAGCGAATCCTGCATCGGAATCCTGGCCAGCTCGCCGGCCGGGGCGGTGAGCCGCGTAGCGTCCTTGCCGCTCTCCTCGAGCAACACGAAAGCGATTCCGGTCACCCCCTGAAAGCCAAGCTTGGCGGTCGTTCCGTGCGTGATCGGGATGTCCTTGCGGACGCTGATGCGGATCAGCGTATTGCCGACATCGTCGGGGTCGAGTTCGATCGACTCGACCTTGCCGACCCGCACGCCGCGATAGCGAACCTGCGCCTGCTGACTGAGCCCGCTGATCGTCTTGGTGGTGACCACCAGGTACGCGTTGGTCGCCTCCTGCTGGCCGCCGAACCACCACAGCGCGGCCACTGACGAAAGCCCCAGCAGCAGCGCGAACAGCCCGGCGAGCAGCGCGTGCGAACGATTTTCCATGACTTAAGCCAATCCTTTTTGCATGAGCGCCAGCGCGTGTTCGGAACAGAAAAAGCGGTGAATGAACGGATGATCGACAGCGAGCACGGTCGCCGGCGTGCCACAGGCGATGATACGCTGCTCGGCGAGCACCGCGACATGGCTCGCCAGCCCGGCCAGCGTTTCGAGATCGTGGGTCACCATGACGACCGTAAAGCCCAGCTCCCTTTGCAGCATCCTGATCAGCTTGACGAAATTGTCGGCGAGGTCGGGATCGAGACCCGCGGTCGGCTCGTCGAGCACCAAGAGCTCAGGCTCGAGCGACAGCGCCCGCGCCAGCGCGACGCGCTTGATCATCCCGCCGGAGAGCTCGGACGGCATCAACTGCGCATGGCGCGGTTCGAGCTCGACCATCGACAGTTTGAGGTAGACGAGATCGCGGATCATCGATTCGTCGAGCGCGCGCAGTTCGCGTAACGGAAACGCGATATTGTCATAGACGGACAGTGCCGAAAACAACGCGCCCTGTTGAAAGAGCATGCCGAAGCGGCGACGCACGTTGCGCCGAACCAGCGGATCGGCGTCGAAGACCGACTGGCCGAAGAGCCTGACCGAGCCGCTGGAGGGCACCAGCAAGCCGACAATCTCGCGCAGCAGCGTCGTCTTGCCGCTGCCCGAACCGCCGACCAGCCCGAGAATCTGCCCGACCTCGACGTCAAGATCGATGTCGCGGTGAACGACCGTTTCGCCAAAGCGCGTGCATACCCCGCGCAGCACGATGACCGGGCTGCGCGCTGGCGAACTCGGCGCGGCGCTGGAATCGATCATCGGCTCACCCTCCCCCCGGCATGCCGAGGTTGCGAGTCAAGATCGCAAAAACCGCGTCGACGACGATTACCACGGTAATCGCGGTGACCACCGCGGTCGTCGTCTTGGTCGACAGACTCTCGGTATTGGGCCGCACCTTGAGGCCGAAGTGACAGGCGATCAGCGCGATCAGCATGCCGAAGAAGAAGCCCTTGCCGATGCCGATCCAGACGTTGGCGACCGGCACCACCTTGGGCAGCGCCTCGATGAAGTAGCCGTAGGCCAGCCCCATCTCGAGGTTGGCCGAAACCATTCCGCCGATGATTCCGGCGGCAGCGCACCAGACCACCAGCAAGGGCATGGCGATAGCCAGCGCGGCGATCTTGGGCAGCACTAGGCGCAGGCTGCGCGAGATGCCCATCGTCGCCAGCGCGTCGATCTCCTCGGTGACGCGCATCACGCCGATCTGCGCCGTCATCGCCGAACCCGAACGGCCGGCGACCAGCACCGCGACGATCACCGGCCCGAGTTCGCGGATGATGCTGATGCCGAGCAGGTTGACGATATAGATGTCGGCACCGAAGGTCTTGAGCTGCAGCGACGACAGATACGAGAGCACGACGCCGATCAGAAAGCCGACCAGCGCGGTGACCGGCAGCGCCTGCGCGCCGCTCTTGTAGAGGTTGGCCGAAAACTCGCGCCATGGGATATCGCGCGGATGGGCGCAGAGATAGGCCAGATCGAGCAGCAACTGGCCGATCAGCGCGACGATGTCGCGCAGGTTTTTCCCCGTCGCAATGACCAGCCGCCCGAGCGCGACCAGCCAGACCAGGCGCGGCGCGCGGAACCTGGCGCGGCGATCCAGGACGATCGTCGCCGCGCGTTCGAGCGCCGAGCGCTGCGGCCCCGAGGCTTCGAGCGCAGCCGGCCAGCGCCGCCCCCAGGCGCGCCACAGCAAAATGGCGCCGACGCTGTCGATGCGCGTGATGGCCTGCAAGTCCCAGCGCGCCGGTTTGGCCGCCAGCGCCTGCAGACGCGCTTCGAGCGAAGAGAACGGCAAGGGCAGCGTGGCGAGCGTCCAGTCGCCGGAGAGGCTGACCTGCAGCTCTCCCTGCAGCTCGGCGGTGTCGATCGCTGCGTCGGTCATGCGGCTAGCCCAGCGCGGTCCGGCGCTTGACCCGCAAGGAGGCGCCGACGCGCTGCCAGAGCTGGGCTTCAGCAGCCAGCGTGGCGGCGGAGAGCGGGTTGGCGAGCAGCCAGTCGGCGGGAAGCTCGAGCGCAAAACCGCTGCTCGTGGGTTTGACCAAGACCCGCGGCAGGGGCTCGTCGTCGCGCGAACGATGCAGCAGCACCGCCGTGCGCAGGCAGAAGATGAGCCGCCAGCGGGCGTCTGCCGCCGGCGTCGGCGGCAGCTTTTCGAGCTTGCCGCGTTGTCCGAGGATCAACAGCGCCAGCCGCTCCTGATCCTGTTTCGAAAATCCCGGCATGTCGGCGTAGCTCACGATGTAGGCGCCGTGCTTGTGAAAGCCGCCGTGCGCGATCGATATGCCGATTTCGTGCAAGGCCGCGGCCCAGCGCAGATAGCGTACCTCGCCTTCGTGTTCGGGCGAATCGATGCGGATCAACTGGCCGAGCAGCGCCAGCGCCGTTTGCTCGACGCGCTCGGCCTGACGCCGATCGACCTGATAGCGCCGCCGAAACTGCGCCACGGTGGCGTCGCGCATGTCCTGATGATGAAAGCGTCCGAGCAGGTCGTAGAGCACACCGAGGCGCAAGGCGCCTTCGGCGTAGGTCATGCGCTCGATTCCCAGCTCTTCGAAGACCGCCGACATGATCGCGATGCCGCCGGCGAACACCGGCAGACGATCGGTCGGCAGATTCGAGAGCTTGAGATCCTCGGCCGATCCGGCGCGAATCAACAGCGTCCGCAACCGGTCCAGCCCGGCGCGGGTAATGCCGATCTGGGCGTCGGGATTCAGGCCGTTGCTTTCGAGCACGTCGGCAATCGCGCGTGCCGTCCCCGATGAGGCGACGGCCTCGCTCCAGCCGGCGCGCCGGTAATCCTGGGCGATCGTCTGAATCTCGCGCGCCGCCGACAGTTGCGCGTCGGCGAAACGCTTGCGGTCGACTTTGCCGCCGGGAAAGAAGCGCAGCGTATAGCTCACGCAGCCCATGAACAGCGATTCGAGGACCATCGGATCGAGCCTGGTGCCGATGATGAACTCGGTCGAGCCGCCGCCGATATCGACGACCAGCCGCTGGTGGTTTACCGACGGTAGCGCGTGCACCACGCCGATATAGATCAGGCGCGCCTCTTCGCGACCACCGATCACTTCGATCGGGAAGCCGAGCGCCGCTTCGGCGAGCCGGATGAACTGCTGCGCATTCTTGGCAACGCGCAGCGTATTGGTCGCCACCACGCGCACCGCGTCCGGCTGGAAACCGCGCAGCCGCTCGCCGAAGCGGCGCAAAGCCTCAAGCGCGCGTTGCTGCGCGGGCTCATCGAGAATTTTCTCCGGCGTCAGCCCGGATGCCAGACGCACCGATTCCTTGAGCGTATCGAGCGGATAGATCTGGTCATCGACGACGCGCCCGACCTGCAGACGGAAACTGTTCGAGCCAAGATCAACCGCCGCGATCTGTTCATAAACCATAAGCCGTCTCTACCGTTAGTTAGCGCGCCCGACGCCCATTCTAGCACCGCCAGTTGCGCAACCCTCGACGGAAAAAAGCCGAAAACGGCGATCAGGCTCGGCTCATATTTCCATCGCCGATTGCAGCTCAGTGACCATGCCCGTCAGTCGATCCTGGATATCGATTTCATTCGACTGGCTGTCGATGATGCTGTCCATTCCCCGTTTGATCGTCGCCGAGAGATAGGCGTCCTGCTCGTCGGACAGCGCCACGCCGAGCAACGCGCGGTCGAAGCTGCGCAACGCCTCGTCCAGCGCCAGGCTGGTCTTGATTCGGCATTGACGTTGATCGTGGTCAATCGCGCGCAACGCGTCGCTGATCCGCGCCAGAACATGTTCGATCACCTCGCCTCGCCGGCTTGACTCGCGCGTCGACATCAGCCCGCGCAAACGGACGTCGGCGCCCTCGGCGAGCATCGCCAGATGATCGCGAAGCCTGCCGCAACGGTCTTCATCGTCGACGGGCATGTTCTTGATCAGCAAGCTGACGTGTTCATAACTGATCGACATGCGGTTCTGGAACTGCATGATGCGCTCCATCGTCGCCAGGTGATCGATCACCGACTCTTCGAGCGGCGACGCCTCGCCTGTCGCTGTCTTGCTCAGCTTTCCCTCGGGGGTGCGGATCTGTGCCACGCCTTGCAGGTCGTACATCGACAAGCCGGCGACGACGGCTTCGGCGAGGCTCTGATAGTCGGTGCTGGCATTGAAATTCTTGAGCGCTTCGAGCAGCACGCCCATCTCACCCATGCTGGTCATCGCGGTCATGGCGGTACTGGTGGCAAAATCCGCCATCGATTTGAGCTCGCCGCGCTGGGCGGACCGGGCCAGCAAATGCAGTACCTTGGCCTTGAGTTCCTGGGGATCGAACGGCTTGGTCAGGTAATCGTCGCCGCCCGCTTCATAGCCCTTGAGACGGTCCTCGATCTGGTCGTGACCGGACAGGAAGATGACCGGCGTTCCCGCGGTCTCATCGATCGACTTGAATCGACGGCAGGTTTCGTAGCCCCCCACACCGGGCATCTCGACATCGACGATGATCAAGTCGGGCTTCCACACGCGGCTCGCCATCAAGGCATCCTCGCCAGTCTCGACCGAAATCACGCTGCAGCATTCGTCGAGCGCCTCGCCGACCAGCTCGTGGATAAACTGATCGTCGTCAATCAGCAAAACCCTGGGTTGGTCTTCAACCGTATCAGCCTCTAGCTCGAAATCCATATACCCCTCTCTATGCATGCTCAATCCCTTAACTGGATCGATATCGATTTGAATTGCTCGTTGATCTCCAGAAACGCCTGCAGCACGTCCGGATCGAAATGTTCCGGCCGGGTCCGGCCATCCCCCTCGCTGATGATCCGCAGGGCCTCTTCATGCGCAAACGCCGGCTTGTAGGCGCGCCGACTGGTCAACGCGTCGTAGATGTCGGCCAACGCCATCAGCCGGCCGGAAACCGGGATTTGTTCGCGCGCCAGGCCGTGATAGCCGGTGCCATCCCAGCGTTCGTGGTGCGTATAGGTCACTTCCTTGGCAAAACGCAGGAAGGCTGATGCCGAGCGGTCGTGCATCGCCGCTTCGATGCGATCGACGACGCTGCGACCAAACTGCGTATGCTGTTTGATTTCATTGAACTCGCTAGCCGTCAGCGGGCCTGGCTTGTGCAGAATGCGATCGACGATCCCCACTTTGCCGATATCGTGAAGCGGCGCTGATTTTTTCAACATATTGATGGTGTTTTCGTCAAAGAATCCGGCAAAGCGCGGTTTCCCCTTCAAGTGGCGCGCCAGCAGACCGACATACGACTGCGTGCGGCGGATATGCGCACCGGTTTCGGTGTCGCGGAACTCGGCCAGCATGCCGAGACCGTAAATCGCTGCATCCTGGGTCAGCATCACCTCGCGCGTTCGCTCCTGCACCATCTCCTCGAGTTGATCGCGGTGACGTTTCAGATCGAGCTGGTTGCTGATGCGGGTCTTGACCAGCGCCGGACGAAACGGCTTGGTGATGTAATCGACGGCCCCCAGATCGAGGCCGCGCTGCTCGTCCTCCTCGGCATCGAGCGCGCTCATGAAGATCACCGGAATATGCACGGTACGCGCGTCGTCCTTGAGCCTGGCGCAGACCTCGTAGCCGCTCATGCCGGGCATCATGACGTCGAGCAGGATGAGATCGGGCGCTGGCTCGGCGCCGGCCAGCGCCAGCGCACGCTCGCCGCCGGTGGCAATCAAGGTGGCGAATTCGTCGCACAGGGTTTCGATCAGGATCATCGCGTACTCGGGAGAGTCATCCACGATCAGGATCGTCGGTCGTTGCTGCTCGCTATTCATTAAACTCCTTGTTTTTCACGATACGCGTCGATCAACCGGCTCAGCGACTCGGCTGCAGCATGGGTATCAAACACCTCGAGATGGTGCCTGAACGCGGCGTAATCGTTTGCCAGCGGGCCGGACTCGAGCGCTGGCCGGATTTTTCTTTCCAGCCGCAGAGCCTTGCCAAGGTCGCGCTGCAGCAAGCCGGACAACTGCTGCAGCAGCGGCGACAGGTCACCGATCGCCTCGCCAGCCGCCGCTGGCGCGCGCGCCGGGAGCGCCGCAAGCGCCTGCTGCAAGCCCTCGATCACGATACTCAGGCAGCGCGTGAACTCGGCCAGCGCGCTGGCGATCGCAGCGCCGTCGGTGTCTTGCAGCGACTTCTCCAGAGCCCTGGCCGCATCGGCCAGTTGCCCCGCACCGATGTGCGCGGCAATCGACTTGTTGGTGTGGGTGATGCGACGCGCCGCGTCCAGATCGCCAGCGTTGATGCACGCCCGGATTTCTTCGGCCAAATCCGCTTTGCTCTGCCGAAACTGCTGCAGCATCTTGAGGTAAAAACCGGTCTTGCCACCGCAAAAGCGCAAGCCGTCGCGCAGCGAGATTCCGGCGATCTCGGCCGGCAGCGCGTCGCTCGCGGGCGCCGACGAATCGGCTACGGCAAGCGTCGCGGGCGAGCGATCAGAATGTTTGATCCAGCGCATCAAGGCCGCGTACAACTGGTCCGGGTCGACCGGCTTGCTCAGGAAGTCATTCATGCCGGCGCTCAGGCACTTGTCGTGCTCGGCAACCATCGCATGCGCCGTCATGGCGATGATTGGCAAATCCGCCAAACGGGCTTCATCGCGCAAGCGTCGAGTAGCACCGAAACCATCCATGAGCGGCATCTGAATGTCCATCAGCACCAGATCAAAATCCCCGGCCAGCGCCAACTCAACAGCCTGCTGGCCGTTGCCGGCAAGCGTTGTCTTGATGCCTACGTCGGCCAGCAGCTCGCAGGCGACGAGCTGATTGAACTCGTTGTCTTCAGCGAGCAGCACCTGGCTGCCCGACAGCTTGGCGCGCGCCTGCTCAACCCGCACCGCTGCGCCGGACGGCGGCAGTGCGACGCGCAGAACCTGGCCAAAAGCGGTCATGATCGCCAGATAGAGCGGCGCCACCATCACCGGCTTGCTGACCCAGGCGTCGACCGAAGCCAGCGCCTTTTGCGACTGCTCATCAGACACATCGGCAACCATGACGACGACCCGTAGCGGATGCGCCGCCGTCCTGAAGGCGAGAACCGTTTGCTGGTCGGCGTCGAACAGTCTCGCGTCGAGCAGAACGAGATCAAAAGCGCCCTGCTGCAAACTGGCTTGCGCCTCGTCCAGACTGGCCACGGTCAGTGTCTCGCAGCCCAGCGAAGCGAGCAGCGTCGCATGGATGGCGCGTGCACAAGCGCTTTGCTCGACCACCAGCGCCTTCAAACCCGGCGGCATGGACGACGCGTAGTCCGGCGCTGGCCGCTGAACAGCCGCCACGCCAAAACTCGCCGTAAACTTGAACGTACTGCCGCGACCCGGCTCACTTTCGGCCCACACCTTGCCGCCCATCATTTCAACCAACAGACGGCTAATCGCCAGCCCGAGCCCAGTCCCGCCATAGCGCCGGGTATTTGAGCTATCGACTTGGTTGAACGGCTGGAACAAGCGTTCGATATCTTCGGGCGACAGGCCGATCCCACTGTCCTTTACCGTAAATTGAAGGCTGATCTGTCCGGCGACCTCGCCGGACTGCTGCGCCACCGAGAGCACGATTTCGCCACGCTCGGTAAACTTGACGGCATTGCCGCACAGATTGATCAGCACCTGACTGAGTCGCATCGGGTCACCGACCAGAACCTGATTGACTTGCGGCGCGATGTCGAGCAAGAAGTCGATGTTCTTTTCACCGGCACGCTGCGCGATGACGGTAGAGATCTTCTCGAGCACGTCGGCCAGATTGAACTCGACCTGGACCAGATCCAGCCGCCCCGCTTCGATCTTTGAAAAATCGAGAATATCGTTGATCAGATCGAGCAGCAGGCCTGCCGAAACATGGATCTTTTCGAGATAGCTCCTGAGCTTGGGCGATGACTCCGCTTTCAGCGCGAGTCGTGTCAGGCCGATGACGGCATTGATCGGGGTACGAATTTCATGGCTGGTATTGGCCAGAAACACACTCTTGGCCTGTGTCGCGTGTTCTGCCACGTCACGCGCCTGCACCAGTTCATGTGTGCGCTGATCGACCGTTTCTTCAAGATGCAGCTTGTGCGCGAGCAATTCGTTTTCGATCCGCTTGTATGCCGAAATATCCTGCAACGCACCGAAAATCCTGACGGTCTTGCCGTCTGTCTTGATCGTCTCACAGGTCGCGCGCACCATGCGCGTATTCCCTTTGCCGGTCATCATGGCAAGCGACAAATCGTAGTTCTGACCGGTATCAATTGCTTTCTGAATCGCCGAGGCAAATCTGTCACGCGATTCCGGAACGAAAAACAGCAGATTGTTTTCGATCGAAGGGACATAGTCTTCTGGCGAGACTTCATAAATGCTGAACATCTCGTCAGACCAGTACATTTCGCTATTCAACACATCCAGCTCCCAGCCGCCGACCTTGGCCAGCGACTGTGTTCCCTTGAGCAGCGATGACATGCGCAGCAATTTGTCCTCGGCATTTTTGCGCAGCGAGACATCGATACTGAAGATCATCGCGCCGGATATCTGACCATCGGCTTCGATGACAGGCTCGCAGATCATTTCGTACCAGTTGTCGAAGACGCGCATCTGGTTATGAATGCTTTCTCCAGCCAGGCAGCGCAAAACGTCGGCACGGATCTCGGGCACCTTGGAAAAACGCTCATGCAGCGATTGTCCGACCAGTTGCCCCGGCACCAGGCCGATCTTGGCAAGTCCCTTGCCGTCGGACAAGGTATAAATTCCGTTTTTGTCGACGACTTCGAGGACCACCGGCAGGTTGCCAAGGACGGTATGCAAACGCGCTTCATACTCGGAGAGTTCGTCTGCTGAGCACTTCGTTTCGGTAATGTCGGCAATGAATCCTTCGCGATAGATCACCCCGTTCGACTGGTCAGAATAAATCCACCCGTAGTCGCAAACCCATTTGACAGCCCCTTCTCTGGTGACAATTCGATAGGTCAACTGCCATGATTTTTTTTCTTCAATGCACTGCCGAATGGATCTATCGACATAGGCGCGATCATCGCGATGGATCAACGCTTGATAGGCAATCATGTTTCCGCTCTGCAGTTCATCGTGGCCGTATCCGGTCAGCCGCTCGACACTCTGGCTCAGGACCGCGCGCTCGGGCACCTCGTCATTCCTGGCCCGATAGATCACTCCGGGAAGATTCTCGATCATCATCTTCAAGCGCCGCTCTCGCTCAAGGAGCAAGCTGGCGGTATGCTGGATACCGACCGATAGCAGCGAGAACTCCGACACCAGAAAGTCCGGCCAGATCACGTTGTCCTCGCCAGCAGCAACGCGTGCGGCGCGCTCGGCCAGCGTCGCGAACTGGCCGGCGACCTTCTTCGAGAGAACCACGACCAGAACGACCCCACCCAGCAAAGAGGCCAGAAAGAAAGCGATCGTCGCCCGGCTGATCAAGCGTGAAGTGGCGTTGGCCACACTGACGGGTTCGGCATAGACCAGCGCCCAGTTGGTCCCCTCGATCGGCGACATCACGCCCTGCATTGCCTCGTCGTCAAAATCGAATTGACTGAAAACAGGCTGCCTGGTGCGGACAAACTGACTCATCTCTGGAATCCTGGAAGGATCGATTTTTCGGTCGAAATACTTCCCCTCCTGATCGAGGATGACCTGTCCGTTGATATCGACGACCAAAACGAGGCAATTTGAATTTCCGGCGATTTTCTTGAGATTGGCGATCAGATTTTCGATGCCAACCTCGCCGATGAAGGTCCATTCCTTATCCGGAAACGAAAAGGCGATGGTCAGTTGCTGGTTGAGCTCCGAAAAGAAAACGTTTGACCAAACCAATTTCCCTGTCGTGCGAGCGTCAACGAACATCGAATCGGCAGAAAAATTGGCATCATAGAGGTTCGTTCGCATTTGCCCACGGCGCTGCGGGAAACCGTGCGCACGCACATGGCCGCTCTGGTCGAGCACATAGGCGACTTCCAGCACGTCCGAGACAAGCACCTGCGCATCGAGCGCCTGATCGAGAACGGCACCGTTAGCTCCCGCTTTCTTCCTTTGCAGCGCGACGCTCTTCAACTGCATCACCGGCGTATCGAGATAGATCTTGACCTGCTTCGACAGGACCGTCGCCACCTGCAGTTGGCGCTGCTCGGTTTCGATTTTGACGTGGGCGTCGAACCAAAATACCTTGAACAGAAAAAATCCGACGGCCAACACCAGCGCAATCAGGAAAATGATGAAACCGAGATATTTTCTTATCGATAGCGTACGCATACTCATCGTCGACTGCCTTCATTTTGCATTGACGAAGCTCACCATCCGCGCGGCAATCGCCGCCAGCGGCAAGACCTCATCGACGCCGCCGGCGGCAACGGCCTCCCTGGGCATGCCGTATACCACGCAAGTCGTTTCATCCTGGGCGATGGTATGGACGCCTTGATCGTGCATTTGGAGCATCCCGAGCGCGCCGTCCTTGCCCATCCCGGTCAGGATCACGCCGAGCAAACGTTTGCCGATTCCGCATTGAGCCAGCGAGCGAAACAGCACGTCGACCGAAGGTCGGTGCCGATTGACCGGTGGGCTGTCGTCCAGAGCGATTTGGTAGCCGCTGCGCCCGCGCTGCACGCGCATGTGCGTCGCGCCGCCCGGCGCGACGTAGGCGCATCCCGGTAGCAACGGCTCGCCGTGCTCGGCTTCCTTGACCGTGATCGCGCACAAGGAATCGAGCCGCCGCGCGAAGGAGAGCGTGAACCCGCTCGGCATATGCTGGGTGATCAGGATCGGCGGGCAAGATGCGGGAAGTGAAACGAGAATCTGGCGAATCGCCTCGGTCCCGCCGGTCGATGCGCCGATTGCGATCAACCCGTCGGCAGCCGCGCTGCTACGCGCGGGAGCGACCCGCGGCAGCCGCAGGTTGGGCGACGCGGGCTCAGGCCGTCTGATTCGCGCAGTGGCGGCGATACGAATTTTTTCCGCCACCTGATCGGCGTAATCGACCAAGCCGTGTTGCGCATCGAAACGCGGCTTGGCAATGAAATCGACGGCGCCCAGTTCAAGCGCGCGCAGCGATATCTCGGACCCTCGCTCGGTCAATGAGGAAATCATCACGACCGGCATCGGCCGCAAACGCATCAATCGTTCGAGAAAATCGAGGCCGTCCATGCGCGGCATTTCGACGTCCAGCGTCAGCACGTCGGGATTGAGCTGCCTGATCATCGCGCGCGCGACCAAGGGGTCGGGCGCGCTGCCGACCACTTCCAAATCGTCGAAGCGGTCGATGATCTCGCTCAGCATCTGGCGGATCAGCGCGGAATCATCGACGATCAGAACCTTTACTTTATCGTTCATCAGAACAGCTCCACCCCGCCATCGACCGCAGCGAGCTTCAGTCGGCTTGCATAATCGCGTTCACGCAGGGCAATCGTGTTGTTGTGGGTCGATTTCAGTTTCCGAACCAGCACCCGGCCGGTTTTCGGAAAGAAATAGACCTTGCGCGGATAAACGCCGAGCAGGTCTCTCGAAACAAGACGGATGCCTTCGGTCTCGAGGTAGTCGAGAACGAATTCGGCATTGCGCTCACCGACGGTCGTCGTGACGAAGCCGCGCAGCACATTGCCGCCGCCAAACACCTTGGCTTCCAGGTTGCTGCGTTGCGCGCCGAGCTTGAGCAGGCGATTGACCAGAATCTCCATGGCATGCACGCCATAGCGCGCCGAAACGCAGACGGGACCGCCGCCATCGATTCCGGGCAGCATGAAATGATTCATTCCGCCAAAACCCGAAATTCGGTCGCGCAGGCACGCCGAAACGCACGATCCGAGCACCGTCACAACGACCATGTCGCGCTGCGTCACGAAATACTCGCCGGGCAAGATCTTGGCCGCATCGATTTCAAAGATGCGGTCGTAATAGGTCGTCGGCGCTGGACCGTCGGCCTCGTCACGATCGATCATCAACCGGCCACCCCGTCGCTGCGTCGATCTCGCAGGCAACCGCCAAGCGTCTTTGCCGAGGAGTGCGCCGCGGCGCGCTCGACTCGATCACCAATCGTGGCGGAAGCCGCACAGCAAGCGATCAGAATTCCTGCCATTCCTGTTCGTCGGCAGACTGCGGCATAGTCCGTGGCGTCGCGTTCAGCGCAGCGACGCGCTTGGCGCCGACCGGTTTACCCGCTGCAGCGCGAGCTCTGTCAGCGGCGGGAATTGCCAGCGAATCGACCTGGAACACCGCAATCGCCTGCGCCAGGCTGCGTGCCTGATCTTCGAGCGATTCCGCGGCAGCCGCCGATTCTTCGACCAGCGCCGCATTCTGCTGCGTCACTTGATCCATCTGGGCGATCGCCTGATTGACCTGTTCAATTCCGGCGCTCTGCTCCATCGAGGCATTCGAGATGTCGGCGATGATCTCGGAAACCTGCTTTACCGATGCGACGAGTTGCGCCATCGTCTGTCCGGCATCCTCGACCTGACGCGAGCCCTCTTCGACCCGACCGACCGAATCGTTGATCAACGACTTGATTTCCTTGGCTGCGGCGGCCGAACGTTGCGCCAGGCTACGCACTTCGCCGGCGACAACGGCGAAACCCCGGCCTTGTTCGCCGGCGCGCGCCGCTTCGACGGCCGCGTTGAGCGCGAGAATATTGGTCTGAAAAGCGATGCCGTCGATCACCGAAATGATGTCGACGATCTTGTGCGACGCCTCGTTGATTCCGTTCATGGTGTGCACCACGTGGCTCACCGAATCGCCGCCCTTGACGGCGATCTGCGAAGCGCCGTGCGCCAGATGACTGGCCTGCGCCGCATTGTCTGCGTTCTGTTTGACGGTCGCCGTCAGTTGCTCGATGCTCGACGCCGTTTCCTCGAGACTGGAAGCCTGCTCCTCGGTGCGCTGCGAAAGATCGGAATTGCCGGCGGCAATTTCCTGCGACGCATTGTTGATGGTTTCAACCGACTCGCTGATTTTCGCAATCGTTGACTTGAGGTGTTGCTGCATATCCTTCATCGCAGCGAGCAGGCTGGTTTCATCGCCGGGCTTGATCGCGACCGACCTGGACAGATCGCCGCCGGCAATCGATTTGACGACATCGGCGGCATAGTCGGGCTCGCCGCCCAGTTGTGATGCCAGTTTGCGGATGATCAGCAGCGCGATCACCAGCGCCAGCAAGATCGCCGCGGCACTGACGCCGATGATCGTCCACGTCGCCGTGCTGACCTGGCTGGCGGCCTCCGCGCCGTCGTTCTTCGCCCGGTCGTTGAGAAAACTGATCAACGTATGCGCTGCGGCGATATAGTCAGCGTGCGCAGCGTTGATCTGCGTTTCCTGTAATTGATACGCCTGCTCATTTTCATTGGCGGTGATCAGCTTGGCGAATTCGTCGAGCAGCGGGGCATATTTGTCGCGCGCCGCCACCAATACGAGGAAGAGGCGCTTGCCTTCATCGGTGGTCAGCCCGGACTCAAGCAGTGCCGTACTCTTCTTGATCTGCTCGCGCTGCACGGGGATCAGCTCGATATCCTTCTTCACCTGTTGCGGGTCTTTGCTCAACAGCGCATCGCGCGCCAGCACCGCGAGCTGGTAGTTGGCATCGATGATTTCCGTCGCCGCGCGAACATTTGGAATCCGATGGTCGACGATCAGGTCGAGCCCGTCCTTGACCGTATTGAGCTTCAAGATGCCCATTCCGGAAACTGCGATCAGCAGCAGCAGAACGGTGCCGAATCCCAGCCCCAGACGGGTCGCGAGTTTCATCTTTGATGCATTCATTTTTTGCTATTCCTCAAAATTAAACGCCGTCCAGCGCTTCGTCCATCAGCGCCATCTCCGGACTGCTCATCAGCTTTTCGATATCGACCAAAATGATCATCCGGCCGTCGACGGTCGCCAAACCATCGATATAGCGGGTATCGAGCGCCGCACCGAATTGCGGCGCGGGTTTGATCTGCTCGGCAGGACAAGCCAGGACATCAGTGACGCCATCGACGACGATCCCCATCACCCGATCGAGCACATTGAGGATGATGACCACGGTGAACGCATCGTACGAGGTCTCGCCCATCTGGAACTTCAGGCGCAAATCGACGATCGGAACGATGACGCCGCGCAGATTGATCACGCCCTTGATGAAAGCAGGCGTGTTGGCGATTGCGGTGACCGCGTCGTAGCCGCGGATTTCCTGGACCTTGAGAATATCGACCGCATACTCCTCTTGGCCCAGCGTGAAGGTCAGATACTGGGCCGCCGTTCCCGTCATGATTGCCGCTGCGGCTTGCCCCGCGACTTGTGGTGCAGACATCGATCGATCCCTTTTCAAACAAAATCAGCTGCGACTCAACGAAACCAGCGCCGCCGCATCCAGAATCAGCGCCACCGTGCCGTCGCCCATGATCGTCGCCCCCGAAACGCCACGCACCTTGCGATAATTCCGCTCAAGGCTCTTGACGACGACCTGGTGCTGCCCAAGCAGCGCGTCGACCCACAGCGCCACCTTGCCGCCATCGACGTCGAGGGTCACGACGATTCCCTGGCTTGGATCGACAGTCCGCGGCTCGATATGAAACAGCTGATGGAGCGCCAGCAGCGGCAGATAGTCGCCGCGCACATGCACGACGCGCCCGCTTTCGGAGATGGTGGAAATCTGTTCCGGCTGCGGCTGAAACGATTCGATGATGGTGTTGAGCGGCAGGATAAAAGTCTGTTCGCCGACGCCGATCGACAGCCCATCGAGAATTGCCAGCGTCAATGGCAAGCGAATCGTGATGCGCGTACCCAAGCCCTGCTGCGAACTGATTTCGACCCGCCCGCCGAGGCTTTCGATATTGCGTTTGACGACGTCCATGCCGACGCCGCGACCCGAAACGTCGGTCACCTGCGCGGCGGTCGAAAATCCCGGAGCGAAAATCAGTGGCCAGATCTGCTCATCGGACGCCGCCTCATCGACCGGCAAGCCGCGCTCGCGCGCCTTGGCCACGATCCGCTGGCGATTGAGCCCGGCGCCGTCGTCGATCACCTCGACGACGATGGCGCCACCCTGATGTGCCGCCTGGAGCGTGAGCGTGCCCTTGGCCGGCTTGCCTGCGGCGAGGCGAAGTTCGGGCGCTTCAAGACCGTGGTCCAGACTGTTGCGAACCAGATGGGTCAACGGATCGGCCAGATGTTCGATCAAGCCCTTGTCGAGTTCGGTCGTTTCGCCGACCAGTTTCAGCTCGACTTGCTTGCCCAATTTCTGCGAAAGATCGCGAACCAGTCGCGGAAAGCGGCTGAACACCGAACCGATCGGCAGCATGCGAATCGACATCACCGACTCCTGCAGATCATGGCTGTTGCGCTCCAGCTGGGCGATGCCGCCGAGCAATTTTTGATGCAGTTGTGGGTCGAGTCCGGCGATGGTCTGCGCCAGCATGGCATGCGTAATGACCAGTTCGCCGACCAGATTGATCAGTTGATCGACCTTGTCGACGCCGACCCGGATCGAAGTTTCCGCTTCGGCGTCGCTGGCACGCCGCTTGGGAACGTCGCTGGACTGTCCCGAGCGAACCGCCGCCGACGCCTTGGCAATACCCGCCGACGCAACAGGCGACAGCTCGGTAAAAAACCCGTAACCCGGATCATCTTTATCGCCGGACGATGACTGAGCTATCGACTCGGCATCGACAAAAAAACCGAAGCCGTCGTCCTCGGGCGCTGCCGTGGCCTCAGCTTGAGCGACCAGCGGCAAGAAAAAGCCGAAGCCATCGCCTTCCTCCTCGGCCGCGACCGGCTGCGGCGATCCGTCCGCGAGTTCTATCGAGTAATGCGAACGATCGGCGATGAAAGAAAAAACGTCCTCTATCTCTTCTTCACCGATCGCGCCGCGCAATTTGATCGCCCATCGATTTTCGCCGACCGCATCGACCTCAACCGTTCCCAGTCGCGCGAGTTCGGCGACCAGCAGTTCCATCGATACGGCAGCGTCCGCATCGGGGGTATAGGAGATCGAATAAAGGCGGCAAGACTGCGGCACAGCACGATCGGCATCGTTTCGATCCGGCTCGCGATGCGCCACACCACCAGGCGCATCGATCAATCCGCGCAGCAATTGCATCGCCGGTTCCGCGGACTGCGCATCGAACGCGCTTCCGACTTGATGACTCGCCAGTTGCTCGCGCAGCACATCGCCGACCTGCAACAACGCGTCGACCATCGCTTCAGTCAAGGGCTGCTCACCTTTACGAACGCGATCGAGCAAGGTTTCCAGCACATGGGTGACGTCACACATGTCGTTGAAACCAAAGGTGCCGCTGCCGCCCTTGATCGAATGCGCCGCACGGAAAACCGCGTCCAGATCCTCGGCAGCAGGGGCGGCGACATCCAGCGCCAACAACAAGCGTTCCATTTCTGCCAGATGTTCTTTTGCTTCGTCGAAAAACACCTGATGAAACCGACTTAGGTCACTGCTCATCCAATGACTTTTTTCACGACCATGAGCAGCTTGGCTGGATCGAACGGCTTGACCAGCCAGCCCGTCGCGCCGGCTTCACGGCCTTGCGCTTTCATCGTTTCGCCGGCTTCGGTGGTCAAGATGAGAATGGGGATGTTCTGGCACTGCTGCGACGCGCGCAAAGTGCGGATCAGTGTCAGACCATCCATTTTAGGCATGTTCTGGTCGGTCAAGATCAAATCGAACTTTTCCGCCATCGCCTTGGCCACCCCCGCCTCGCCGTCGCCTGCCTCGGCGACACCGTAACCCGCGCTCTTCAGTGTAAAAACAACCATTTGCCGAATCGATGGCGAATCATCCACCGTAAGGATTTTTTTTGGCATTGCTCATCTCAAGATAATGTCTTTTATTATGCTACCACAACGAAAATCGTAAATATTTACACCATATTTAACAAATACTTATATTTACATTTAGCGAGACATAATAATTCTAGTGAATTTTTATAAAGCCCATGGACATAATATGTGTTCGGCATAAAAGTATTCGGTGAATATAATGGAGAGTTGCCGATTCAAAGCCGTTTTTACAAAACTGATCGCTCAATCAAACTGGCCGGGACTGCGACAATTCGTCGACCATGACAAAGGCCGGTTCATCGGTGAGCAAGTTAATGCCCTTCGCGAATATATCCTTGGCATAGCCGCGCACTTGCATCGCCCCGCCATTCCTGATCCAATGGCCGCATGACTACTCGCATCGAAACCCTTGATGTCGGCGCGACGCATTTCCCCGCCGAGAATTTTCTGAACCGCGAACTGGGCATCCTGGCCTTCAACCGCCGCGTGCTGTCGCAGGCAAAAAACCCGCAGACGCCGCTGCTCGAACGGCTTCGCTTCCTATGCATCGTGAGCAGCAATCTCGACGAGTTTTTTGAGATCCGCGTCGCCGGACTCAAGGAGCAAGTCAAGCTCAACTCGGTCGCCGTCACCGCCGACGGGCTGACCGCGCGCGCCGCCTATCAGCTGGTCAGCGACGAGGCGCACGCGCTGGTCGAGGAGCAGTACGCGCTGTTCAACGATGAAATCCTGCCCAAGCTCGCCGCCGAGGGAATCCACTTCATCCGGCGTAGCGAATGGAGCGAATCCCAGGCCGAATGGATCAGAAGCTATTTTTTCCGTGAGGTCATGCCGGTACTGACGCCGATCGGACTCGATCCGTCGCACCCTTTCCCACGCGTGCTCAACAAGAGCCTCAATTTCGCCATCGAACTCGAGGGCAAGGACGCCTTCGGCCGCAGTTCCGGGGCCGCCATCGTCCAGGCGCCGCGCGTGCTGCCACGCGTCATCCGCCTGCCGCGCGAGCTGTGCGACGGAGAGTACGGCTTCGTGTTCCTGTCGTCGGTGCTGCACGCCTTTGTCGGCGAACTGTTCTCGGGAATGAACGTGCTCGGCTGCTACCAATTCCGCGTCACGCGCAATAGCGATCTCTTCGTCGACGAGGAAGAAGTCAAGAACCTGCGCACCAAGATCCAGGGCGAACTGCCGCAGCGGCACTTCGGCGACGGCGTTCGCCTCGAGGTCGCCGACAACTGTTCGGAGGTAATGGCCGACTTCCTGCTGTCGCAATTCAACCTGCACGACACCGACCTTTATCGCGTCGCCGGGCCGGTCAACCTGGTGCGGCTGATGCAGGTTCCCGACTGGGTGCTGCGCAACGACCTCAAGTTCCAGCCGTTCCAGCCCGGTATCCCGAAGGCGCTGCAGAAGTGCCACCACATGTTCGACGCCATCCGCGCCGGCGACATCCTGTTGCACCACCCCTACCAGAGCTTCACGCCGGTCATCGAACTGCTCGAGCAGGCGGCGACCGACGCGCTGGTGGTGGCGATCAAGATGACCGTCTACCGCACCGGCACCGATTCGGTGCTGATGCAGTCGCTGCTGCGCGCGGCGCAGAACGGCAAGGAAGTCACGGTAGTCGTCGAACTGATGGCGCGCTTTGACGAAGAGGCCAACATCGGCTGGGCGACCAAGCTCGAAGAGGTCGGCGCCCACGTCGTCTATGGTGTCGTCGGCTACAAGACGCACGCCAAGATGCTGATGATCGTTCGTCGTGAAGAAGGCAAGAGCGGCAGCCTGCTGCGCCGCTACGTGCACCTGGGGACCGGCAACTACCACCCGAAGACCGCACGCCTCTATTCCGATTTCGGGCTGCTGAGCTGCAACGAAGAGATCGGCGCCGACGTCAACGAGGTCTTCAAGCAGCTCACCGGACTCGGTCGCGCGCAGTCGCTCAAGCATCTGTGGCAGGCACCGTTCTCGTTGCAGCAGAACCTGCTGGCGGCGATCCATGAAGAAACGCGCGCCGCGCGCGCCGGCAAGCGCTCGCGAATCATCGCCAAGATGAACTCGCTGCTCGAGCCCGAAGTCATCAGCGCGCTCTACGAAGCCTCTCAAGCCGGCGTCAAGATCGACCTGATCGTTCGCGGCGTCTGCGCGCTACGCCCCGGAATCAAGGGGCTATCCGAACACATCCGCGTGCGTTCGATCATCGGCCGGCTGCTCGAACACCACCGCGTCTTCTATTTCTACGCGGGCGGCGAGGAAAAAGTCTATCTGTCGAGCGCCGACTGGATGGAGCGCAATTTCTTCCGCCGCATCGAGCTCGCCTTCCCGGTGCTCGACAAGAAACACAAGCGTCGGGTGATCGCCGAAGGCTTGCAGATCTATCTGACCGACAACCAGCAGTCATGGGAGATGGACGCCAACGGCAGCTACCACGCGCGCCGCAACTCGCGCAGCAAACCGCGCTGCGCGCAAAGCGAACTGATCGAACTGCTCAAGCCCTGACCCGTAGCGCAGGGACGTTCCAGCGGGCGGCTCGATCGAAAAAGGAGTTCGCGTCAGAATTTCCAGTCGGCGTTGAACGTCAAGGCGTTCATTGCAAAGCCCGAGCCACGCTCGTACTGGTAGGCCAGCGAAAGGTCGGCATCTTTTCCTCGTCCGCTCAAACCGATAGCCATTTGGTTAAGCACGCTCGCTGAGCGCCAGCCATCCGACAAAAAGCTCCCGCCTTGCCCCACGAAGCTCGCGTCGATAGCGCCCGACTGTCCGCCCAGCCGAGGGGAGCTCAAGAGCAGGCCATTGAGCGACCAATCGATGCGCTTGGCTTCGCCAAGCGCCAGTTCAAGCGATACGCCCAGACGCAAGCGAAAATCATCCATTGCTTTTGAGCGCACCGCCAAGTTGGCGCTCCCCGCGCCCGTTTCGTCGAATTGAGCGCGATCGAAACGCTGATACTCGAAGCCGACGAAAGGCGCAAGCTTGGTCTGCCACGCCGAAGTCAGGTGCGCGACGTCGAGGCGGATGCCGCTGGCCAGGGCGGCTGTCGATCCGCGCGCACTTCGATTGACCGCGAACGAGTATCCTGGCCACAAACCCGCGTCGGGAATACTGATGTTTCGCCGTGTTTCAATGTGGCTGTAACCGAGAAAAAGCTGCCCGGTCGCCAGCAAGGCATCGTTACGGTAGCTCGCGTAGCCGCCAAAATAGCCGCTCTCCAAGGTCCCGTTGCCGGACGCAGCGCTCGCCCATTCAAGGTCGGAAGACAAGTAAGCCGCCGCCGCGCCGAAATTCCAGTCGTCGCGGCGGGCGGTCTCGACGCCAACGGCCAGCATCGTGGTGTTTTGCGAAAACCCGGTACGGTCCGCATCAGATGACTGCCTGGCCCTCGCCCCTTCGACGCGTAGCCAGGTCCGATTTCCGCTGCCGTCGATTTCGCAGGCACGCCGGCTTTGCGAAGTCAAAGCCGCGGACGCTGCGCTCAACTGATCCATGAACAGCCCCGACTGATGCATTCCAGCCAGACCCTGCGCCCCGTGACGTTCAGCTCCAAGCTGGCCGATCGCTTGTTGTAGCTTCTGATCGCCGGCAGGCGCCGAGAGATTGATGAGGTCGAGCGTCGTGAGGAGCTGATCCAGATCGCTGTAGGCTTGAACGCTGAGCGCGTCGAGATACTTCCCGACGCCAAGCGCGTTGCCGGTCAGCCGCGGACTATAGGCCAACAGATTGGCCTCGCCCATCGGTGCCGCCAACACGTAATTCGTGACCGGCACTTGAAAACCGGAAACGTCACCGGCGTTTCGCCCGACGTAGTACTGAATGCCACCGCCAGCCCCCCAATAGGAACCGATTGGCGCCACCTTGGAACTGCTGATCGCCGCCGCCGGCCCACTCCAGAAACTCACGCCGGCCGGCACCAGAACCAGCGCGAAGGTGTTGTTGCGAGTGCCATCCGGATTGACGGGCAGTGCCAGTCGATCGATGAGCTGAGCCCGAGAGAGCCCCCGCGTTTCGGCAATCGGCGATATCCAGCCTCCGGCTTGCCCTGCTTTGTTGGGGTCTTTGGGGGTGTAGTAGGAACGGATGGCAATAAACGCTTGGGTCGTCAGGAGTTTGAAGACGTCGGTACCCGGCGTAAAGGGCGGATTCCCGGCCGGGCCGACGGTGATGTTGTTGACGTAACTGGCGGCGACATGCGCATCGACAACGAGCACTCCGGGAATATCGGTTGGCGTTGCCGTACCCAGGGCATATGCGTTGGCGGCACCGCTAGCCAACAACACGAGGCTCGCCGCTCGGACAGCATTGCTCATATGCCATATCCCGAAAGCGGTCCGACTTGACGCTGATGCTTGATGTTCTCTGTTTTTCCCATGCTACCCCTCCCTCTTTTTATGGATATGGTACAGCAGCAGACTTCGGTTCATTTACGCCGATTTCCTCGGCGCCGGGCGATAACGACAGGTGCCAACGGCGTCGATTTGGCGTGCTGCGGTCTTGAGGAAACGGCAATCTCCCCCCTTGCGCGCCGCCAGCCGCCAATTTTCGGGTGCATGCTGCGTGAGCTACGGGTTTCTGGTCACGCAGATAATGCCGAATAGGTATTGAGGCAGGCACAGTGCGAAACTAGCATCACCTGTCTGCGCGCCATTTGAAGTGCCCTCCGAGGCGAGTTGTTCGAATCCAATTCGGCTCGATCCAGCAATTTCGCACCAAGTCTTTGACCGTCTGGTGTCTCCGACAATCATGAACCGCTCCGCCTCGGCCCGGCACTGGCTTTGCCTGCCGGCAATCCTGCTCTGCTCGATGTTGGACCTTGAGGCCACGGCACAGACCGGCGATTTCGCCGCCCAGGAATTGCAACGCCAGCAGGAACGCGAACGAGCGTTGCGCGAGCAACAGGAACGCACCCCCGATGTGCGCCTGCCGCCGGCCGCACCCGAAGCAATCGAGCGTCTGCCGCAATCCGAGACGCCTTGTTTCACGATCCACTCGATCACTCTCAAGAGCGATGCGCCGCAATTCGACTGGGCATTGGCGGCCGCCGACCCGGCCGATGACCCGGCCAGCGGACGCTGTCTTGGCAGCACGGGAATCAACCTAGTGATGAAACGCATCCAGAACGCCATCGTCGCGCGCGGTTTCGTCACCACCCGCGTGCTCGCCGAAGCGCAGGATCTGCAAACGGGAATCCTGAGCTTGACGGTCATCGCCGGCCGCATTCGCGCGATCCGCTTCTCCGACGACAGCGACGACCGCGCCAATGCAGCCAACGCGCTCCCGGCGCGACCGGGCGACCTGCTCAATTTGCGCGACATCGAGCAGGCGCTCGAGAACTTCAAGCGGGTACCGACCGCCGAAGCCGACATCAAGATTGTTCCGGGCGAACAGGCCGGCGACAGCGACCTCGTCGTCACCTGGAAGCAGTCCTTTCCGCTGCGCCTAACGCTGTCGGCCGACGATGGCGGTCTGCAATCGACCGGCAAGTATCTGGGTAGCATCACCGTCGCCGCCGACAACCCGCTGGGACTCAACGATCTTTTTTACGCCAGCCTCAACCACAATCTTGACGGCCGCGGCGAGCACGGCACCCGCGGCTACACCGCGCACTACTCGCTGCCCTGGGGTTACTGGCTGCTCGGCGCCACCGCTAGCGCCAACCGTTATCACCAGACAGTCGCCGGCGATCGCCAGAACTACGACTACAGCGGCACCAGCGACAACTACGAGATCCGGCTGACGCGTACGCTTCGGCGCGATGCGGCAAGCCGAACCTGGGCTTCGCTGCGCGCCTACTTCACCGAGTCGAGCAACTTCATCGACGACACTGAAATCGAAGTCCAGCACCGCCGTATGGCCGGCTGGGAAGCAGCGTTGGGACAGCGCACTTTCATCGCCAAGTCCACCCTGAACGTCAAGCTCGCCTATCGCCATGGCACCGGCGCCTTCGCCGCCCTGCCCGCTCCCGAAGAGGCCTTCGGCGAAGGCACTGCACGCCCGATCATCGTTTCCGCCGAGGCGCAACTCACGGCGCCGTTCATGCTTGGCGAGCAGCGCCTGCGTTTGACCAGCGATTGGCGCGCCCAGTGGAACCGGACCCCGCTGGTGCCGCAGGATCGCTTCGCCATCGGCGGACGCTACACGGTACGCGGTTTCGACGGCGAGAGCGTACTGATGGCCGAACGCGGCTGGCTGATCCGCAACGACGTCGGCATCGCGCTCGGCGAGAGCGGTCATGAAATCTACGCCGCCGTCGATTATGGCGAGGTCGGCGGCCAGTCGGCCGCGCTGCTCATCGGCACGCGTCTGACCGGTGCCGTGATCGGCGCCCGCGGCAGTTACCGGGGGCTTTACTACGACGTCTTCGCCGGCCGGCCGCTTAATAAACCGCAAGGCTTCGAGACCGCGGACGTCACCGCCGGTTTCAACCTGACGCTCAGCTTTTGAGCCAAGAACGAACAGTAACGCTGCGAATTTGACCGGAGGAGTCAGCCATGAACAAGCACCTCTACCGAATCGTCTTCAACGACACGCGCGGACAGCTGATGGTGGTCGCCGAAACGGCGAGCGGCGATGGCAAATCAGCCCGGCAGCCCGACCAGCGGCCAGCGGCGCCGTACTGGGCAACCCTGCGGGCGCTGAGCTTCGCATTGCTCGCCGCGCTGGGCTTGGCTTTCAGCGCAGCCCACGCGCAGATCGTCGCTTACCGCAACGCGCCGGGTAACCAGCAGCCGACCGTCCTCAGCGCCGGCAACGGCGTGCCGCTGATCAACATCCAGACGCCGAGCGCCGCCGGCGTCTCACGCAACAGCTACAGCCAGTTCGACGTGCAATCGGCGGGCGCCATTCTCAACAACTCGCGCAGCAACACCCAGACCCAGCTCGGCGGCTGGGTATCGGGCAATCCCTGGCTCGCCACCGGTAGCGCGCGGGTGGTCCTCAACCAGGTGACCTCGGCCAACCCCAGCCTGCTGCGCGGCTACGTCGAAGTCGCCGGCAGCAACGCCCAGGTCGTCATCGCCAACCCGGCCGGCGTCACCTGCGCGGGCTGCGGCTTCATCAACGCCAACCGCGCCACCCTCACCACCGGCACGCCGATCGTCAACGGCGGCAGTCTAGACGGCTACCGCGTCGAAGGCGGAACGATCCGCGTCGAAGGCGCCGGGATGGACGCTTCCCACGTCGACTACGCCGACCTCATCGCCCGCGCGGTCGAAATCAACGCCGGGGTGTGGGCCAAAGACCTCAAAGTCACTGCCGGCGCCAACCAGGTCGACGCCGCCAACGTCCTGGCGACGCCGATCGCCGGCAGCGCTGCCGCCCCGGCCTTCGCCATCGACGTCGCGCATCTCGGCGGCATGTATGCCAACAAGATCGTCCTGGTCGGTACCGAGGCCGGCGTCGGGGTGCGCAACGCCGGAACGATCGGCGCCGCTGCCGGCGAAGTCGTCGTCACCGCCGACGGCAAGCTCGTCAACCCGGGTACGCTGATCAGCGGCGACCTCCCGCTGATCATCAGCACGCGCGGGATAGACAACGCCGGCACGCTTTCCAGCGAAAACAATCTGACGCTGGCGAGCGTCGGCGACGTCGTCAATAGCGGCCTGCTGCACGCCGGCCGAGAACTCAGCCTGGACACCACGGGGCAACTGGCCAATAGGCAGGGAACGATCGAAGGGCAGCGCCTGGCCATCCACGCCGACAGCCTGGTCAACGACGGCGGAACGCTGCGCCAGAACGGCACACAGGCGCTGGTCGTAAGCGCCGGTCGCGTCGCCAACGCGGCCGGCGCGCTGATCGGCAATGTAGCCTCGACCGGCGGCACCAATGCCTCGGCTGTCGCAGTCGCTCCCACCACGACGGCAGGGCTCGCCGACGGGCTCATCGCCATGCACGGCGCCATCGACAACAGCGGAACGATCGCCGCCAGCGGCGCGGTGTCGCTGAGCGCCAGCGCGGGGCTCGCCAATGCCGGGACGCTGGCGCTCAGCCGACTCGACGTCAGCGGCGAATCCGTACAATCCGTCCGCAACAGCGGTTCCATTGCGGTGACCAGTGCGCGCCTTGCTGGAGCGCTGCTCGACAATCGTGGCGGTACGCTGCTCGTCGCCGACAGGCTCGACCTTGCCGCCCATGACGTCGTCAACGCGCAAGGCACGATTCGCCATTCCGGCGCCAATGCGCTCAGCGTGGCGCTGGCAGGCAACCTCGACAACCGTAGCGGCCAGATCGCCAGCAACGGCATTGATCTCAAGGTCTCGGCTGCCGCCGTCGACAACACCGGCGGGCACATCGAACACGCAGGCGACGGCAAGCTCACTCTCGCGACGAACCGACTCGACGGCAACGGCGGGCGCATCGAAAGCCGCGGCGCACTGGTCATCGCCGCCGGAAACGCCCTCCTCGACGGCGCTTCGACACTCGGCGCGACGTTCGCCATTGCCGCCGGAACGCTGTCGAACCAAGGCGGGTCCATCACGCAGACTGGCCAGGGCAGCGGCAACGTTGCCGTCACCAGCCGCTTCGACAACACCGCCGGCTCGGTCGCCAGCGCCGCTGCGCTCAATCTCTCCGCCGGCGAGATCGACAACCGCGGCGGCGGGAAGATCGCTGCGAACGGCGACCTGGCAGTGATCTCGACGACTGGCGCGCTGGCCAACGACGGCGGCACGGTGAGCAGCCAGGGGCGGCTTGACGCCCGCATCGCCGGCGAGTTAACCAACGCCAGCGGCCAACTCGTCGCCGGCACCGACCTTGGCTTGAGCACAGGCGGCTGGGTCAATAACGCCGGCGGCACGCTGGGCGCCGTCGCCGGACGGCTGGACGCCACCCTGGGTGGCGCGCTCGACAACAGCGGTGGCCGCGTCGAAGCAGCCACTGCGATGGCGCTTTCGAGCAACGGACTGACCAACACCAACGGCACGCTCCTCGGCCAATCGGTCGCCATCGACACCCGGCAACAATCGTTCGACAACAGCCGCGGCACCGTGTCCGCTGGCGGCGCGCTGAATGTCGCCAGCGGCACGCTGACCAACGTCGCCGGCCGCCTGCAGGCCGCCGGGCTGCTCACCATCGACAGCCACGGACAGGCCATCGCCAATACCGGCGGCGGCAACATCCTCGGCCAGGCGAGCGTCGCCCTGACCGCCGGTGCGCTCGACAATTCATCGGGCACCATCGGCGCCGCCGACTCGCTGACGCTCACCGCCGATTCGCTGATCAACCGCGTCGGGCGCATCACCCAGAACGGCGTCGTTTCCGGGCCAATCACCGTCGCCGGACGTTTCGACAACACGGGCGGCATGCTCGCCAGCGCCGCCGCGCTCAATCTGACCGCCGGCGAGGTCGACAACCGCGGCAGCGGCAAGATCGCTACAAACGGCGACCTGGCACTCGCCACGACGACTGGCGCGCTGACCAACGACGGCGGCACGGTGAACAGCCAAGGGCGGCTTGACGCCCGCATCGCTGGGGAAATCGGCAACGCCGGTGGCCAGCTCGTCGCCGGCACCGATCTTGGTCTGACCACGGGCGGCCGGGTCAATAACGTCGGCGGCACGCTGGGCGCCGTCGCCGGACGGCTCGACGCCACGCTCGGCGGCGCGCTCGACAACAGCGGCGGGCGCGTCGAAGCGGCCACTGCTCTGACGCTGACCAGCAACGGCCTAACCAACGTCGGCGGTACTGTGCTCGGCCAATCGGTTGCCATCGATACCCGGCAACAGACCTTCGACAACAGCCGCGGCACCGTCGCCGCGGGCGGCGCGCTGAGCGTCGCCAGCGGCACGCTGACCAACGTCGCTGGCCGCCTGCAGGCCGCCGGGCTGCTCACCATCGACAGCCACGGGCAAGCGCTCGCCAACACCGGCGGCGGCAACATTATCGGCCAAGCGAGCGTCGCCCTGACCGCCGCCGGTGCGCTCGACAATTCATCGGGCGTCATCGGCGCCGCCGACTCGCTGACACTCAACGCCGATTCGCTGATCAACCGCGTCGGGCGCATCACCCAGAACGGGATCGTTTCCGGCCCGATCAGCGTCGCCGGACGTTTGGACAACACGGGCGGCATGCTCGCCAGCGCCGCAGCGCTCAATCTGACTGCCGGCGAGATCGACAACCGCGGCGGCGGAAAGATCGCTTCGAACGGCGACCTGGCGCTGACCACGACGACTGGCGCGCTGGCCAACGACGGCGGCACAATCAACAGCCAGGGGCGGCTTGATGCCCGCATCGCCGGGGAAATGAGCAACGCCGGCGGCCAACTCGTCGCCGGAACCGACCTGGGATTGACCACGGGCGGCCGGGTCGATAACGATGGCGGCACGCTGGGTGCCGTCGCCGGACGGCTCGACACCACGCTCGGCGGCGCGCTCGACAATAGCGGCGGGCGCGTCGAGGCGGCCAGCGCACTGGTCCTCTCAAGCAACGGACTGACCAACACCAACGGCACGCTCCTTGGCCAATCGGTCGCCATCGACACCCGGCAACAAGTCTTCGACAACAGCCGCGGCACGGTGGCCGCGGGCGGCGTGCTGAATGTTGCCAGCGGCACGCTGACCAACGTCGCCGGCCACCTGCAGGCCGCCGGGCTGCTCACCATCGACAGCCACGGGCAGACCATCGCCAACACCGGCGGCAACATCCTCGGCCAGTCGAGCGTCACCCTGACCGCCGGTGCGCTCGACAATTCATCGGGACTGATCGCCTCGGCCGACACGCTGGCCGTGACCGCCAGCCATCTGACCAACGTCGGCGGCCGTCTGTCGGCCCAGGCCGGCATGACGCTCGGCACTGGCACGGCGCTCGACAACCGCAGCGGCGACATTCAGTCCGGCGGCGACCTTTCCACCACCGCGACCGTGATCGACAACAGCGGCGGACTGATGCGCGCCACCGGTACGCAGTCGCTCGGCGCCGATCGCCTGGTCAATGCGTGGACCAACGCCGACGACAAGGGCCTCGAAGGCCGTTCGCTCATTGTTGCGGCGAACGCGATCGACAACCGCAGCGGCGCATTGCGCGCGGTCGACGCGCTGGCTGTTCGCAGCGCCGGCGCGCTCGAAAATACCAGCGGGCTAATTTCATCGACGCGGACGCTCGCCATTCGCGACGAGAGTCCGGTGCGCACCTTGGCCGTAACCAACACCGGCGGTACGATCATCGCCGGAACCGACCTCGCGATCCGTTCCGGCCGCTTGACTGGCGACGGACGAATCCTTTCGCACGGCGATCTGGCGGTCGATCTCGCTACTGACTTCGTCAATACGTCGGAAATCACCGCCGACCGCAACGCCAGCATCGTCACCGCGGGTAACCTGAGCAACAGCGGCACGCTGCAGGCCGGCAACACGCTCGCCGTCCAGGCCGCCACGCTCGACAACACGGCCGCCGGCAAGATCGCCGCCGGAACGCTGCAGATCTGGAGTGCGGGAACGCTGACCAACCGCGGGCTGATCGACGGCGGCGACGCCTTCATCAACGCCGCCAGCGTCGACAACCTCGGCACCGGACGCATCTACGGCAACCACCTCGCCATCGCCGCGTCGGCGGTGAACAACCACCCCGAAAGCGGCGTCGCACCGGTCATCGCGGCGCGCGATCGCCTCGACATCGGCGCCTGGGCGATCGACAACCGCGACGGCGCGCTGATCTTTTCGGCCGGCGACCTGGCCATCGGCGGCGCGCTTGACGCCAACCACCGGGCCATTGGCCAAGCTGGGGCGATCACCAACGCCAGCGCCACGATCGAAGCGCTCGGCAACTTGACGATCAACACGGCCAGCCTCATTAACCAAAAGACCACCTTCGCCACGACGCGCATCACCTCAGGCACGCCGACGAGCGGAATCGCGCTGCTCGACTACGATCCCGACCTGCGATTTAATTGGGGGGCCATGAAGACCGGGATGGGGCCCTGGGTGAGTTACATTCGCGAGCGATACCTCGACGCCATCACCAGGCTCCTGGGCGGCGGCCCCGACGCAGCGCTGGTGGCCTTCCTCAACCCGCCACCGCCCTTCGACCCGGACAAGCCGGTCGGTCCCGACAACCTGCCGCCGTATGACCCGGATCAGCCGGTCGGCCCGTATAGCCGGCCCCCACCTCTGCCTTACGAAGGTTATGTGCCCGACACTATCTGGGGCGATCTGACCGGCTACACCGGCCCGGTCGGCGGCGGGCTCGATGCAACATATCGCAGTCGGCTTGCCGCCGCCGTCAACGGGCAGCCGCTGTCGGCACTCGACGACTCGCACAAGATCTGGCAACTGCTCATCGAAACGATCGCCGCCGAGCATCCCGAGTACATCGACCGGATGGCTAGAAACCTCGCCGCGCGTGGTCCGCTGCAGTATAGCTACCGCCAGATCTGCGTCGATACCGACGACTGCGACTACGTCACCAACGTCGTTTCCACCAGCGTCAGCCAGCGCGACGTCGTCAGCGCCGATTCGCCGGCCGCCGTCATCCGCGCCGGCGGCAACGCGGCGATCAATGCGACAGCGCTCGAAAACCGCTACAGCGTCATTCAGTCGGGCAGCGACATGACGCTGACCGGCGCGACGCTGACCAACGTCGGCGCAGAGTTTTATCTGCTCACCGACACGACCAGCACCAGCCGGCTCTGGCACTGGATGAGCAGGGATCAAGGTTCAACGACCAGCGCTTCGAGCACGCAGACGCTGATCGGCAGCGCGCCCGCCATCATCAGCGCCGGCGGCGCGCTCACCGGCAGCTTCAGCAACCGCATCGACAATGTCGTCATCCGGCAAAATGCGGCACGCGTCGTCGGACAGACCGGCAGCACGCCCGGGACGTCCGGCGTCACCGGCGTTGGTCTGAGCACCGGCGGCGCCGCGGCCGCCCAGACCGTTTCCGGCACCGGCGAGGCCGTTTCTTCGACCGTCCACACCGCGTCCGCCCAAACCGTTTCCGGCACCGGCGAGGCCGTTTCTTCGACCGCCGGCACCTCGTCGGCCAACACTGCCAGCACCTTCGGCACAGCCCCGGCGCGCATCACGCGCGTCGCCGCAACCGGCGCCGCCAGCGGACCGGACGGCGTCGTCGCCACCGCCGCGCTGGCGCTCGCGCTGCCAGCCAGCCGCCTGATGTACGTCAATCCCGACCCGGCCGGGCGCTACCTCGTCGAGACCGACCCGGCGTTCGCCAGCTACCGTACCTGGCTTTCCAGCGACTACCTGCTCGGCGCCCTCGCGCTCGACCCCGCGACGACGCAAAAACGCCTGGGCGACGGCTTCTACGAACAGCGCCTGATCCTTGAACAGGTCGCTGAACTCACTGGCCGTCGTTTCCTTTCCGGCTACGCCTCCGATGAAGCGCAGTACCGCGCGCTGATGGCCGCCGGGGCGACGGTGGCGCGCGAATGGCTGCTCATTCCAGGCGTGGCGCTCTCCGAAGCGCAGATGGCGCGGCTCACCACCGACATCGTCTGGCTCGTCGAGCGCGAGGTGACGCTGGCCGATGGAACGACCAGCAAGGTGCTGGTGCCGCAGGTCTATGCCCGCGTCCGCGACGGCGACCTCGCCCCGAGCGGTGCGCTGATCGCCGGTAACGACGTGCGGCTCGAGACCGCGGGCGATCTCGTCACCAGCGGCACGATCGCCGGGCGGCAGGTCGTCGCGCTCAGCGCAGAAAACATCGCCGACCTGCGCGGACGAATCGCCGGCCGCGACGTCGCGGTGCAGGCGGCGCATGACCTTACCGTCCTCGGCGGCAGCATCGAAGCCGAGCGTACGCTGCTCGCCAGCGCCGGCAACGATCTGACCGTCGCGAGCACCACCGTCGATCGCGAC